>SCPZ01000089.1 GCA_004299305.1 Methylobacter sp. | reverse complement strand
GCCATTGTCTGCGCCGCCATGCGTAAGCTTATCCATCTTAGCTATGCCATCTTAAAATCAGGTGAGCCTTTCGATCCTAATTTTTCCTTGCAAAAATGCATTTAAGACGGTATCTGCCGGAATGACGTATTGGGAAACTGATAGGTGTTAAGGATAAACTGCGGTTTTTAGGATAATGCGTAACTATTGTTTTTGCAACGCAGGAGGCAAAAATACCAGTCAAGTGGGTATGTTTTTCGCAGGAAATAGCCTAAGTAGGCAAGCAAAATTGTTTTTAACAAAATGAAAGGACATTTGTCTCCTTATTTACCGAGAAGATTATGAAGAAAATAGTAACTTCATGGGCACTAAACAATTTTAAAAAACTTTTGAATGATTACTTATGACAATCCCTGGTGGGCTGGAGATAACGAACGCGCATAGAAGTAGGCGTTTTAGGTGGGCAGGAGCAGGTGTTTTATAAAGCCTCTACAGTATGCAGCATCGGTTGCGGCCTTCTTGTTTGGCTTGATAAAGCGCCTGGTCTGCGCGATTGAATGCTGTTTCATCGGTGTCGTTTTCGATAAATTCGGTAACGCCGCAGGAAATGGTGATGGCAACGGAAGCGCCGCTGGCATTAAAGCCTGTTTTTTCAACACTTTGTCGTTGTTGGTTGGCTAGTATTAAAGCCGATTGCCTGTCGGTATTCGGCAGCAGCATGGTAAATTCTTCGCCGCCAAAGCGGGAAATAAAATCGGTTGCGCGGGAATGATCGGATAGCAGTTTGGCGATTAATTGCAGCACTTTATCGCCGGCTTTATGTCCATAGTTGTCATTGATATTTTTGAAATAGTCAATGTCCCAGATGATAATGCTTAAGGGTGAATGGTAACGTTTCCAGCGAGCCATTTCGATTTCCAGGCGTTCGTTATAGGCATTGCGATTTGGCAGGCCTGTTAGGGTGTCGCGTAATGCTTGGGTATTGGCAATTTTTAATTTGGTTTTGAGGTCGCAAGATTCTGACTCCATGGTTTTTATTCTGTCGACCAAGTCATCCAGTTGTTGCTGCGTTTTTTGGCGTTGTATCGCTTCTTTTTGGTTGTGTTCCTGGATTTCCTTGGCAATAGATGCTAATCGGCTGGTAATAATTCCTTTTAAAGGTTCCAGTTTGGTGGCTTTGGTCGAGCTTAACTTTAATTCTTCCATTTGTTCGGAAACGGATTGGTCGAGCTTGTTTCTGTTTTCGGCCGATTCGATTGCGGCGGTGCTGGCCCCCATTACGCTGACATCCAGTGCCGCCAGTTGTTCGGTAATATGGGAGAGAAACTTGTCAATGTCCTGCTGTTCCGATTGGTTATGTTGTTTGATTTTTAGCAGCAGCTTAAAGGATTTATCCAGGATAGCTTCAAAACTCGTTGTGGATTGATTAGACGCGGCGAGTAATTGTTTTGCAATTTGTGCTTGTTGGTCAAAAATACTGGGAATTTCGATACTTTCCAGAAAAAGCAATAATTGCTTGCTGACAATTCCAATATCAATGTGGTTGGCGAGGATATTGGATGTTGGCGCGTCGTCAGGCTCGATAGCTTCAAGTATGGCGATAAATAATTGATTGGGGGTTTCGAAATTTATGGTCTCAGCTTTTTGTTTCAGCAGTTTTAGCGCATTTTGCCGCTTTTCAACGGTATATTGCTGAAGCAGGAAATCAAATAGCAGTTCGATATTTAACGGCTGGTTTTGATGCGGGGTATGCTTGATTTGAGCTACCGATGCGGTAAATTTTTCAAGTTCATCTTTAAGCGCCTGACTATTGATGCCGTTTTTTAATTGATCACGGATATTCATCAGGTGCGGATCCAGAAGAGCGTCTAGTCCTGTGGTTGCGATAGTCAGACGTACTATTGTTTTACAAAGTATGTCTTCTTTTTCCTTATAGGATTTCTCTGATTGCTCATGCTCATCAAGCAGGTTTAAATATTTTTCTTTCCATTTATCCTGATCAGTTGCCTTATCTTGGACGACTGTCTTGCTAAAAAAGCTCATGATAGACCTTGTCAATGATTAAAGGAGGGGGGTGAATATTCTAAGAAACAACAGGCGGCCTTGCAAGCCGCCGTTTCGTTTATTCCAGTTATAAAATGTTCGTTTAAGGATACGATTATTTTGCAGCGCTTTCCTGTTGAATCAGCTGGTTGATAACCTCTATCATTTTTTCATGAGAACCGGCCAGAGGGCCATTGGTTTTATATTTGCCGTTAATAATGACGGCGGGAACGCCGGTCACGCCGTAACGACCAGCCGTTGTGCTTGCTTGGCGCATTTTGGCATCGACCAGGAATGAGTTATACGTGTTATGGAATTCGGTTTCGTTAACGCCGTGCGCAACAAAGAATTTAGCCAGCTGGTCTTCGGTTTCAAGATTTTGCTTTTTGTTTTGTATGGCGTCAAAAAAGTCGCTATGAATTTTATCGACTACGCCCAGCGCTTCAGCAGTAAAATACGCTTTGGCGTGTTTGCCCCAAAGGTCGCTGAATACCGCGGGTTGGCGGATAAATTCAACGTTTTTAGGCAGGTTTTTTACCCATTTTTCAAGCAGTGGTTCAAAACTGTAGCAATGCGGGCAGCCGTACCAGAAGAATTCAATGATTTCAACTTTGTCAGGGTTATGGGTGGGCTGTGCCGGTGACAGGGTTTCATAACCGGTCGTTTCGGCTCTTAACAAGGTTGAGCAGCAAAATAATAAGATTAATAAGCTGGTTTGGGGGATTTTTTTAAGCATGGCTAAAGTTCTCTAATAAGGTTTTTGTAATGCTGTTTCGTTTTACGACTGTATGGGCGGATATTTGCCCCTGCATTCCCCACATCGGCTTCCGATTTAAGCGGGACGATTTTACAGATAACATCCCTTGAAGGGATGTTATCTGTCCCGGTTTAAGTTGGCTGCCGGGCGAACTGCCCATTTTGTGTGCGGATTGTTCGGTAAGCATTAGGGTCATTCGGTCGTTGCGAGACCCGGTAGGGTACGAAGTGAATCGCCTTACTCTTATTTCATCATTGATATACGATAAGAAACGGCTTTTATTTCTGCGTCGGTCATTTTTTTTGCAATCATGTGCATGACGTTTTCCGGGTTATTGCTGCGCGCACCGGATTTAAAGTCAGTGAGCGTTTTGATTAAGTAGTCGGCATGTTGCGATTTTAATGCCGGAAATGAAGCCGGTTTGTTACCTTCGCCAAAAGGCCCATGGCAGGCGATGCAGGCGGAAACTTCACTTTTTATGTCGCCGTTTCGGTACAGGTCGCTGCCTTGAGCGATGATGGCCTGGACATCTTTATCGTCAGATTCCTGGACAGGCAAGGTATTTTCCGAGATTTTTTGTGTCGCGTAGTAGGCGGAAATATCTGTTATATCTTCATTGGTTAATGCCTGCGCCATGGCCGACATCATCGGGTCGCTGCGGCTACCGTCTTTAAATGCGTGCAACTGCTTTTCCAGATAAGACGAATGTTGCTGTGCAAGCTTGGGGAATGTTGCTACCGTGCTGTTACCGTCGTCTCCGTGACAACTGGTGCAGGACGCTGATTTTTGTTTTCCTGCGTTAATATTGCCTTCTGCATGTAAAATACTCGTAGCACTGGCCAGCGCCAGAGAAATTGAAAGTATCTGCAATTTTTTCTTCATCAAATTCCCCTTCGGAATGGTTAATCATTTATGCCAGTCTTTTAGTTACTTAGGCTGCTGCGCATAGTCAAATTTTACTCTAAATAGCAACTCTAAGCGAGACAACGATGAATCCAGTTTACACCCAAGCAAAATTTATTAACAGTTCGCCGCATCTCAAGGATACGCCGCCGGATCAGGGACTCGAAGTGGCATTTGCCGGGCGGTCAAATGCCGGTAAATCCAGCGCGATTAACACCTTAACCCGACAAAACGCACTGGCCCGGATCAGTAAAACGCCAGGCAGGACCCAGATGCTTAATTTTTTTGAAATTAATGAGCGGCAACGCTTTGTCGATTTGCCGGGTTACGGCTACGCCAAAGTGCCTTTAGCGGTGAAGAAGAAATGGCATGAGTTGATGGAAACATATTTAACCAACCGCAAGTCGCTATGCGCGATTATTTTGGTGATGGATGTGCGCCATCCCTTAACCGAATTCGATTGGCAGATGGTGGAGTGGTGCGAGCATACCGGGCTGCCGCTGCATGTATTGCTAACTAAGGCGGATAAGTTGAATTACGGGGCGGCTAAAAATATCTTGTTGCAGGTGCAACAGGAGTTAAAGGATGCGAGTTTTCCTGTGACGATACAATTATTTTCGGCGTTGAAGAAAACCGGTATCGATGAGGTGCATTGTGCGCTTGATCGCTTGTTTAAGCTGCCCTCCGACGCCGCTCAGTGAAGGTCTTTTTGCCCTCTAAATGAGCTCAGAGTGAAATATCGACACCTTCCTGGGCGAGTAATAATTCGCAACAAGTTGTAGGGTTGTTTTGCAGCAAGTTCTGATAAATGGCTTCAAGACTTGCATCGCTACGGGTGGGTTCGTGATGAGTGAAAAACAGTTTTTTTGCCTTTGCGGCGGTCGCCAGTTTTATTCCCGAATCATAAGTGCCGTGTCCCCAGCCTTGTTTGGAGGCATATTCTTCGTTGGTATAGGAGGAGTCGACAATCAACGCATCGACATCCTTCATGGCCAGCACGACTTCGTCCCATTTTGCATCGACAAAAGACTGGAATTCGGCATATTCATCATCTTGCGGATCATAAATGTTGAGCTGTGGTTCGTAATCACCGGTAAAAAAAATCGATTGCCCGTCGCAATCGATTCGATAGCCGAAATTTAATACCGGATGACTAAGCACAATCGGGGTGATTGTGGCGCTGCCTACCTGGACCGGTACGCCCGGTTTGACTGTGGCGTACTCTATCCGGGCATTCAGCTGCGCTTCCCGTATTGGAAAGAAACTGTACTGCAACTGTACGGAAAGCGCCCGGTTGATGGTTTCATTGGTTACCGGATCGATTCCGCCATAGATTTTAATCTGGTTGTTGGGGATAAAGATGGGGATAAAGAAAGGTAGGCCCTGTATATGATCCCAATGAGTATGGGTAATAAAGATATGTGCATGGACAGGCATTTCTTTAAGCAAGCTTTGCGCCAGCGCGTGTATGCCGGTGCCGGCATCAAGAATGATCAATTCATTGGAATCGGTCCTGATTTCTATGCAGGTGGTATTGCCGCCGTATTTAACGGTATTGGGCCCCGGTGTCGGTATGGATCCTCTAACGCCCCAGAATTTAAATTTCATTGTTGTCCTTCGTCTGCATGGATGTAGGAGGTTGGGCGTCTACTGTGGGTAGAGGAGCACAAACCGAGCACTACAAGTTAATAAAAGATTGAGCATCTGTTTTGATGGATTCTAAATCCTCTAAAGCGTCACACATAGCCGACAGGGTTAAGTCAAAGCGGGTGACAATAGATTCGGGGAAGGATTCTATCAGCGGATTGCCGCCATCACCGAACTGCATTTGTTTGCTGACTTGGTTGGCGGCAAAAACGCAGTCTCTTAAGACGTTTTGGCTGGGGCTAAGATCATGGTCATGATGATGAGCGATAGCATCACACATGGAATCCGGCAATTCCCATTTTTCGGCCAGTATTTTTCCTGCTTGCGCATGATTAAGACCGATAAACTCAAGTTCGGTTTGATGCAGGGACAGTTGTTGTTCTTTGCTTTTTTCCAGTGCGAGTTTAAATTCATCGGGCATAAACTCAGCAAACACCACTTTTCCAAAATCATGCAGTAATCCGGCAACAAAACAATCGCTGCATTGTGTTGAGGATAGACCTATGCGTTCGGCAAGCATTTTGCTGATTGCTGCGGTGGTTAAAGAATGCAGCAGAAAATTGGAGGTATTGAAATTGGCTTTGTTATGGGCATTTAGCATACCCATTGCAGCAACGCCTAAGGCCATATTTTTTATGGTATTCATGCCGATATGTACGACCGCTTTCTGCACCGAGGTGATTTTTTGCGGTAGGCCGTAGAAAGATGAGTTAATGGCTTTAAGGATTTTAACGGTCATGACCGGGTCGCATTCGATGACTCGGACAATATCTTTTGCCGATGCATTGATGTCCGATGTTAATTGCACCACCTGTTGGACGCTTTTAGGGAAAGCGGGCATTTTTTCAACCAGGACGATGAGTTTTTCGTTTTTTGAGTTCGGCATTGTATGTCGTTAAGCAATAATCAACTGGAAAGCATAGCAAAGTGTAAGTTGGCTTGCATCTTTTCGCAACCCGGCACATGGCATTGGTCCCTGACTGTTAATGAGCCTCGTCCCAATTATCGCCTATGCCTATATCGACAATTAGCGGGACATCAAGATTGGCGGCCATGCACATCAAAGTCCTGATATTTGCTGCGCAGTCGTCCAGTTGATCTTGAGCAATTTCAAATACCAGTTCGTCATGAACTTGCATAATCATTTTGGCGTCCGGGTTGTCCCGGTACAACCAGCGGTCGGCGGCAATCATCGCGCGTTTAATGATGTCGGCGGCGGTTCCCTGCATCGGCGCGTTGATGGCCGTGCGTTCTGCATATTGACGGCGCGCCGCGTTGCGCGAGTTGATCTCCGGTAAATACAGCCGCCTGCCGAATAAGGTTTCAACATAGCCTTGTTCGCGGGCTTGCTCCTTGATGCTGTTCATATAGTTAAGGACGCCCGGATAACGGGCGAAATATAAATCGATATAAGATTGCGCCTGGTTGCGCGACAAGCCCAGCTGTTGGGCCAAGCCAAAGGCCGACATGCCGTAAATCAAGCCGAAATTGATAGCCTTGGCCGAGCGGCGTAAATCGGTGGTGACTTGCTCCGGCGCAACGCCAAATACTTCCGCCGCTGTGGCCCGGTGTACGTCCTGGCCTTCGGTAAAGGCTTTTAGCAAGCCTTCATCGGCGGACAAATGCGCCATGATGCGTAATTCGATTTGCGAATAATCGGCGGCGAGTATTTTTTTGCCTTCGGGAGCGATAAACGCCTGACGGATTTTTCGGCCTTCCTCGCTGCGTATCGGAATATTTTGTAAATTGGGGTCGGAAGAAGACAGTCTACCTGTTGCGGCTACCGCTTGGTGATAAGAGGTATGAACCCGTCCCGTTTGCTCGTCAACCTGCTGCGGCAGTTTGTCTGTATAGGTGGATTTCAGCTTGCTTAAACTGCGGTGCTCCAGGATCAGCTTGGGTAACGGGTAATCGAGAGCTAATTCCTGTAGTACCGATTCTTCGGTTGAGGGTTGGCCTTTAGGGGTTTTCTTTAACACCGGCAGTTTTTGCTGGTCGTAGAGTATGTCTTGGATCTGTTTGGGCGAGCCCAGGTTGAAGGTCTGCCCGGCCAGGTCGTGAGCGTGTTGTTCAAGGGAGATAATCTGGCTGGAAAGCTCGAGGCTTTGCTGTGCGAGCATCGCGGTGTCGATTAACACGCCATTGTGTTCGATGCGGGCCAGCACGCTAAGTAGCGGGATTTCCATTTCGGTATAGAGCTCAAGCAGTTTTGGATGCTGCGCCAGTTTTGCGCTCAGCACCTGATGCAGTTGCAGGGTAATGTCGGCGTCTTCCGCCGCGTAAGGTGCGGCTTGTTCGATGGAGACCTCCTGGAAGCCGATTTGTTTAGCGCCTTTTCCGGCCACATCCTCATAATGGATGGTTTCAACGCCAAGGTATGCCTTAGCCAGGTCATCCATATTATGCTTGGTTGCCGTGCTGTTTAACACGTAGGATTCCAGCATGGTGTCGTGGGCAATGCCGTGCAATGCAATGCCGTGGTTAGCCAGCACATGCATATCGTATTTCAGGTTTTGTCCTAGCTTGGCTTTATGCGGATTTTCCAGCAGGGGGCGTAGTTTTTCCAGTATTTCGGATCGATTCAACTGATCAGGCGCCCCCGGATAGTCATGGGCTAAAGGCACGTAAGCGGCCTTGCCTGGAATTAGCGCAAAGGACACGCCGACTATCTGGGCCTTGCTGTAATTCAGGCTGGTGGTTTCGGTATCGAACGCAAATAATTCGGCTTTATCCAGTTGGGCTAGCCAGTCATTGAAATGTTGTTCGGTTAATACCGTTTCATAACTGGAATCAACTTTGGCGGGTTTATCTTCGGTTTGCGCAGCTTCAATAGAAGTTGTGCTGAGCCCTTCGGCTATGCTCAGGACAGGCTCAGTCGAAGCATCCAATGTTTTTAGCCAGGATGAAAATCCCAGTTCAGCCAATAAGTTTCTCAGTTCAGCCCTGTCCATCGGCTGCTGTTTCAGATCTTCGATGCCGTAAGGCAAATCAAGGTCGCATTTAATGGTGGTCAGTTGTTTGGATAACGGTAATTGATCCAAACTAGCGCGCAAATTTTCGCCGATTTTGCCGGTGATTTGATCGGCGTGAGCGATCAGGTTTTCCAAGGTTTGGTATTGCTCCAGCCATTTTGCCGCCGTTTTGGGGCCGACTTTGGGTACGCCGGGAATGTTGTCGACGGTATCGCCTATCAAGGCCAGGTAATCGATAATCTGTTCCGGCTTGACCCCGAATTTGTCGATAACGCCCTGAATGTCCATGCGGGTATTGGACATGGTGTTTTCCAGGATAATATGCTCGTTGACCAGCTGCGCCATATCTTTATCGCCGGTGGAAATAATGACGTCCAGGCCTTGTTGTTCAGCGTGTTGAGCCAAGGCGCCCAAGACATCGTCGGCTTCTACGCCGGACTCAATAATTAAAGGCAAACCCATAGCGCGAATCAGGCTGTGCAGCGGGGCAATCTGTACCCGCAAATCGTCAGGCATAGGCGGTCGATGGGCCTTGTACTGATCGTACAGATCATTGCGGAATGTTTTACCCGGCGCATCAAAGACTACGGTGATGTAATCGCTGTGATAATCGGCAATCAATTTGCGTAGCATATTGCTGACGCCGTAAATGGCGTTGGTGGGCTCGCCGTTCGCGTTGGTTAACGGTGGAACGGCATGGTAAGCGCGGAATAAAAAAGATGAACCGTCAACCAGAATCAGGCGTTCTCTTTGGCTCGGCTCAGTATGGATTTGTGTTTGTTGGGACATAGGATTTAGGGGCAAGGTTAAAGGTGCAAGGCGTCAGGTTTTGCGCTTAACATCGACGATATTAGGTAATTGACTTATTTTATTAAGCACCTGACTTAACTGGTCGGTATTTTCAATTTGAATGGTCAAATTGAGCTGTGCTGAAAAATCGGGATGCGTATCCAATGCCGCATTGGAAATATGAATTTTGGCCTGGGCCAGAATCTGGGTAACATCATTGAGCAAGTTTTGGGAGTTAAACGCATGGATAACAATAGGGACAGCATAGCTGGCTTTTTTTGCACCCCAGTTAACTGAAATGAGTTGAGCCTGTTTTTCGGGGCCAAGATGCAAAATATTCTCGCAGTCTTTGCGGTGGATAGTAATGCCTTTTTTGTGGGAAATATAGCCGATAATGTCGTTACCCTGAACCGGGGAGCAACAGTGAGCGAAAGACGTCAGGACATTATCAATGCCGTCAACGGAAATGACCGATTTAATCTCGGGTTTTTTCCGTTGAGCAGGCGCAGGCGGGACTTCCAGTTCAGGAATCTTAAAAAACGCAGCAAGCTGGCGGCTGTTAATGTCGCTACGGCCTATGGCTTCGAGCAGCTTATCGGTATCCGGTTGATGAAAATGTTTAGCTAATTCAGCTAGATTAAGCATTTTTAAGCCCAGTCGCTGACTTTCCTTGTCCAAAATAGCCTTGCCGGTAGCCATATTCTGGGCTTGCTGCTGGTTTTTAAACCAGCTTTTGACTTTGCCGATCGCTGCCGATGTTTTTAAATAGCCCAGATTGGGATCAATCCAATTGTGATTGGGCCCGCCATCTTTAGCGGTTAAAATTCTTACTTGATCGCCTGATTTTAAAGTATAGGTCAGTGGCGCAATGCGCCCGTTGACTTTTGCCCCCCGGCAGCGGTGTCCTATTTCGGTATGGATGGCGTAAGCAAAATCCAGTGGCGTAGAGCCTTTAACCAGGTCGATTAGTTTTCCGGCCGGCGTCAAAACGTAAACGCGATCATTAAATAATTCGCTACGAAAATTTTCCGACAGCGCTTCGTCGCTACCTTTTTCTTCCAGCAACTTGCGCAAAGAAGCGATGTTCTTTTCAATGGCCGTGTCATGCTTGCCGCCTTCTTTATAAGACCAGTGCGCAGCAACCCCGAGCTCGGCAAAGTCATGCATTTGTTGGGTGCGTATTTGTACCTCGATACGATTGCCGTCAGCGTCGATAATGACGGTATGCAAGGACTGGTAGCCGTTCTCTTTAGGATTGGCGATGTAATCGTCAAATTCTTTAGGAATGGTTTGCCAAAGACTATGCACGACGCCTAAGGTTGCATAGCAAGTGGTCAGGTTGTCAACAATGACGCGTACCGCCAACAGGTCATAAAGTTCGTCTATGTCCAATTGCTTGCGCTGCATCTTTTTCCAGATGCTGTAAATATGTTTAGGGCGGCCGTAAATTTCGGCGGCAATCTCCTGTTCGGCGAGCTTTTTCTGTAGCAGGCCGATAAAGTTATTGATGCAGTTTTCCCGTTGTACGCGGTTATCGGACAGCGACTTGGCGATATGGAGATAGGACTGGGGTTTCAGGTAGCGAAAAGCCATGTCCTCCAGCTCCCACTTTAACTGATGGATACCCATGCGGTTGGCAATCGGCGCATAAATGTCTAGCGTTTCCTGGGCAATAAAACGTCTGAGTTCGTAAGATTCCCTGGGTAAAACCTTAAGCCGCTGAACCCTGTATGCCAGTTTTATTAACACGGCGCGGACGTCCTGAGTCATGGACAGTAACATCCGGCGCAAGGTTTCGGTCTGATTGGGTTGATTGGTCATTTCCAGGGAATAAACGGTTAGTTTATTCAGCCAGTTGACGTCGCTAACCAACGCCGCGACTGTTTCGCCAAACTGTTCTTGAATGTTGGCTTGAGGATTTAAATTGGCTAAACGCGGATCGCTTAATATCGCGGCGAGGATGGTTTCCAGGTCGATATTAAATTCCATTAAAATTGACGCCACCTCAACGCCCTTGGGGCGAAAGTAATGAGGATCTTCGGGGATTTGCGCGATAATCGCCAATGCCCGATTTATTTGTTCGGTATCGGGGGCGGAAAATCCATTAAAAAGTTGTTTGCTTGGCCCGGTGTTCTTTTGCATCAAATTGATAGTCAATGGTTCGAAAACTTGGTCGTTATGATAGGCCAATGTCGGCAAATCTAACAAGCAATCATTGCCTGCATGGATGCAGGTAAGGGGCGTGAGCAGGAGCGGAAGCTTTGCCTGCATGGATGCAGCTAAGGGGGAATGCAGTTGCTGAGGCTTTATAGCGGTAACCTCTGTCAGCATGATGACACTGGCGGAAGTTTTTTTGAAAAATATATTGTTACGCCAAGACCTTCCAGGTTTTAAAAACCTGGAAGGTCTAAATACGGTCAGGTAACTATTCAGCGAAAAAAGAAATGGAACACGGATAGGACGGATTTACACGGATTTTTTAAAATATTCTGTACTTTTAATCAGTGATTATCCGTTTAATCAGTGTCATCGGTGTTCCATTAATCATTTTTAGCATACGCTGAATAGTTACCCTACAGACAAGTATTTAAACAAAGGTTGCGAATCATAATCTCCTCATCTGCCGGGATAATCAGCACCGGTTTGTGAGCTGCAAGGCCAATTGCAGTCATTCCTGCATGATTGGCCGCTTGGTCCAGAGCAAAGCCAAGAAAACGCAAAGGATCGCAGATTTGCTCACGGATTATTGCCGAATGCTCGCCTATGCCCCCGGTAAAAACCAGTGCATCGATACCGCCCGCTTTAGCCGCAAAACCGCCGATCGCCGCCCGCACTTGTCGGCAAAAATAGTCAACGGCAAATTTGGCATGTTCAGTCCGGCTGGACAGGAGGTCATTCATTTCCGAGCTTTCGCCCGCCGACAAAGCCAACAAGCCCATTTTGTGAAATACCACATCGCTTAATTGTTCAGGCGTATAGCGCTTCGCCAATTCCAGCATCACGCCGGGATCAAGATCGCCGCTCCTTGTTCCCATCGGGATGCCGCCCGCAGGGGTATAGCCCATTGAGGTGTCCACCGATTTCAGGTTTTCCATCAGGCAAAGGCTGGCGCCGCTGCCTAAATGCGCGACGACAACTCTTTTATAAGCCACATCGCCCAATATCCCTGCAAGCATTTCGGCGATGTAGGCATAATTGAGCCCATGAAAACCGAAACGGCGCAAGCTCAGCTCATTCGGGATCGGCAGGCGTTTAGCCAAATCAGGCATGGCGGCATGAAACGCGGTGTCGAAGCAAACGATTTGCGGTGCATTGAAGCGTTGCAGGCACAAATCCAGCCCGAGCAGATTACCCGGCAAATGTAGCGGGGCAAGATGGACCAATTCTTCCAGGCGGCAGCGTTCGGCTGCATCAACCCGTCTTGCCGGATCGGTAATTTCACCGCCATGGACAAAGCGATGGCCCACCAGCTCCGGCATGTCACCCGATAGGTCGTGCAGCAGCCGATCAAAGGCCTCCCTTTGATCCCGCACTCGTTCATAGCGAAAATTACGGCGCTTGCCGTCAACAGAAAACAGGCTCGCCTTGATCGAAGACGAGCCGCTGTTGATGGTTAGAACTGAACGGTTCAATATGGCCATACCCAGTTGTCAACCTCCGGTAAATCAGTACCGTGCTCGTAAGCGTAGTTACGGCATTCAATCTGCTTGTCGCGCATACTTTCTTTGACATGCGCACCGGCGACGCGCAAGGCGGGGATACGGTTGATCGCATCGATCACCAGGCTGAAACGGTCGATCTCGTTCTGGATTGCGAGTTCCAGCGGCGTATTGATACTGCCTTTTTCCTTGTAACCGCGCACATGCAGGTTCTTATGGTTGTTGCGACGATAAGCGAGGCGATGGATCAACCAAGGATAACCGTGGAAGTTGAACAGGATAGGCTTGTCCAAGGTAAACAGGCTGTCGAAATCCTTGTCCGATAAACCGTGCGGATGCTCCGCTTCAGGCGTCAGCTTATACAGGTCAACCACGTTGATGAAGCGAATCTTCAGTTCGGGGAAGTTTTCGCGCAGCAATACCACCGCAGCCAGGGCTTCCTTGGTAGGAATGTCTCCGGCGCTTGCAATAACCAGGTCCGGCTCGACGCTTTGATCGTTACTCGCCCAACCCCAGATGCCGATGCCCTTGGTGCAATGTTTGATTGCCGCATCCATGTCCAAAAATTGCAGATGCTTTTGCTTGTCGCAGACGATCACGTTGATGTAGTTGGTGCTCTTTAGGCAATGATCGGCAACCGACAACAGACAGTTAACGTCGGGCGGCAGGTAGATGCGCGTCACCTCAGGGCTTTTGTTGACCACTACGTCGAGAAAGCCGGGGTCTTGGTGGGTAAAGCCGTTGTGATCCTGACGCCAGACGGTGGAGGTAATCAGTAGGTTCAGCGATGACACCGGCGCTCGCCATGCGACTTCCTTAGACATGGCCAGCCATTTGGCATGTTGGTTGAACATTGAATCGATCACATGCACAAAGGCTTCATAGGTGGAGAAGAAACCGTGGCGACCGGTCAGTAAATAGCCCTCCAGCCAGCCTTCCAGGGTGTGCTCGGACAGCATTTCCATGACTCGGCCGTCCGGTGACAGCTCGCCGCCATCGGCATCTTCCGGCAGATAGTCGGCCAGCCAGGTTTTTTTGCTGGCTTCATAAACGTCGTCCAGCTTGTTCGAGCTGTTTTCGTCGGGGCCGAACACGCGGAAATTGTTCATGTTCATGGTCATGATGTCGCGCAGGAACTTGCCCAGCGGGCGTGTGTTCTCGGCGCTGGTGGTTCCGGGTTTGGTCACGACAGCGGCATAGTCGCGGCAATCCGGCATGTGCAGGGCTTTGCGCAACAGGCCGCCGTTGGCGTGGGGATTGGCGCTCATGCGCCGTGCGCCCTTGGGGGCAAGCGCTTTAAGTTCGGGTAACAAACGGCCGTCCTGGTCGAACAATTGTTCCGGCTTGTAGCTGCTCAGCCAGTCTTCCAGCTGCTTGAAATGCTCAGGCGTGTCGCGCACGTTGCCAAGCGGCACTTGGTGAGCGCGCCAGAAGCCTTCCACTTTCTTGCCGTCGACCTGTTTCGGGCCGGTCCAGCCTTTAGGACTGCGTAACACTATCATCGGCCAGCGCGGACGAGTCGGCTGACCGCTGCTACGCGCTTCTTGTTGAATGCGGCGGATTTCCAGCACACATTGTTCCATGGTTGCGGCCATGGCCTGGTGCATGGTGTCCGGGTCGCTGCCTTCGACGAAATAAGGCGTCCATCCATACCCCTTGAACAGGCTTTCCAATTCCTCGTGCGATATGCGCGACAGGATGGTTGGATTGTTGATTTTGTAACCGTTGAGATGCAGGATGGGCAATACCGCGCCATCGCGGATCGGGTTCAGGAATTTATTGGAATGCCAGGAGGTCGCCAGCGGCGCGGTTTCGGATTCGCCATCGCCGACCATCACGGCAACGATCAAATCAGGATTGTCGTAAGCCGCTCCGAACGCATGTGAGACGCTGTAGCCGAGTTCGCCGCCCTCATGAATCGAGCCCGGCGTTTCCGGCGTACAGTGACTGCCGATGCCGCCCGGAAAGGAGAATTCCTTGAAGAACTGGCGCATGCCCTGTTCGTCTTCACCCTTGTTCGGGTAGGTTTCGCTGTAAGCGCCTTCCAGGTAGACCGGGCCGAGTATGCCCGGCGCTCCATGTCCCGGACCGGCCAGGAAAATGGCGCTCAGGTCGTATTTGTTAATCAGCCTGTTGAGGTGGATATAGGTAAAGGAGAGGCCGGGACTTGCGCCCCAGTGGCCCAGCAAGCGATTCTTCACATGCTCTATCTTGAGCGGTTCGCGCAGCAGCGGATTATCGCGCAGGTAAATCATGCCCGCAGCAAGGTAGTTGCAGGCGCGCCAGTAGGCGTCAATCTTGCCGATTTCTTCTTGGGTTAGCTTGGTTAGTTGGTTGGTCATCGTTTTATAGTTCCAAGATTGGTTTCAGATAGGTTAATTTTCGATATTAAACCGCTTCACTGTGACGCCCGTATGACAGTCGACTGTGAATGCATTTGCAGAGGCGTCGGATTACCTTTTCTCGATTTCCGGCTAGTTGTAATACAATGGGCGGGTTTACAACCGTTTGTTTCGATCACCTAATGTTCCTGCCGGCGGGTTATAAAACAAGGCTATAGCTATGTTGGCTGTCGATCACCTATTGATCTTCAATAGAAATGTGCTGCTCTAACAATCCGCATAGCTAATAAAAACATTACTGCTATCTCATTGGAACTATTCATGAGTAAGCAGAATTTAATAATTAAAAAAAGGTCAGTTATATGTGTTGGAGTGGTGAAGCGTCAGGCGTTTTAGCCGTCGCAGGTCTTAGTACCGCAGCTTATGTTGCAATTAAACAAGGGGAGTCAAAAGAACTCTGGATTCCGTTAACTTATTTTGCCTTAATGGAATTATTACAGGCGGCAACTTACGTTTATATCGATTTATGTGACAATTCGAGCAATCAGATACTCACGCTTTTGGGCTATTTGCACGTCTCGTTCCAGCCGTTTTTTGTCAACATGGTCGCGATGTACTTTATCCCGGAAAGCGTCAAACTGAAAATAAGGACAACGGTTTATACCCTTTGCGCAATCGGCACGCTGTTCATGCTGATTAAGATGTACCCTTTTGCCTGGGCGGGTTCCTGCAATATCGGTGTGGAAGGTTTTTGCGGGCCGAGTGTTTGTTCCACCTCCGGTTCCTGGCATATCGCTTGGCAAATGCCGTTGAACGGCCTGATGTCGGACCCGGTCGGCTGGCTGTTCGGTTTTAACTGGGGCTTGCATGCGTTTACTTATATCGTGGTCGCTTTTTACCTGCCGCTTATGTACGGCTCATGGCGTTTCGTCGGCTTCCATTATTTAATCGGTCCGTTTATTTCCGATATTACCACTACCGATCCCAACGAATATGCAGCGGTTTGGTGTTTGTTTTCCATCGCTTTATGCGTATCGGTCATTAAATCGCCGATCAGAAAACACCTGCATGTTAAAACCTGGCCTTTTTATAGGAAGTATATTGGCGATTCGTTGTAGGCTAAGTCGCAAAAAATAGAACACGGATAACACGGATTAGACAGATAAACACTGATAAAACAATTGAAAATCCGTTTAAATCCGTCCTATCCGTGGCATCCGTGTTCCATTGTATATTTTGTTTAGTGCGGGTTAATACCCCCACTATTTTCTGGCTTCAATCAGTTTAATAATATCGCTGCTGCGATCATCGACATGTACCGATATAAAAGGGCAGGCTTTAACATTTTTAACCGTATTCCTGTTAATGTTTGCCCCGACCAGCGCGACAACGACAGGATTAAGCAGGTTCATGACAGCGGCTGCCACAGGGTTGGAACTCAACACGTGTTCCAGCAATAAAACCTGTCCGCCCGGTTTGCATACCCGGTAAAGCTCTTTTAAGCCCTTTATTGCCGACGGCACCGAACAAAATACAAAAGAACAAATCACCGTATCAAAACTGTTGTCGGCAAAATATAACGACTGAATATCCATCAGTTCCAGCTCAACATTGATATTTTTCCTGTCCCGTTTGAGTTTGGCCTGCTTTAGCATTTGTTCGCTAAAATCAATCGCCGTTATCCTCGCATCCTTGGGATAATAGTCAAAATTCTTGCCCGTCCCTACGCCGACTTCAAGAATATGATGGCCTTCAACCTTGGCCCAACATTTCTCCCGCCAGTTCTTAAAAAACAGCCCTTCCATGACGGCTTCCAGGCCTTCAAAATACGGGGCGATCCGGTCATATCGTTTTCTAATGGCGGCACTGTCTGGCTTCATAATGGCTTCAGGTAATTAATCAGGTGCTGCATAGTACAGCGCAAGCTTGATTGTCATCAACAAGAATATGACCGTAAATCGGCTGCCGCTACCCGTGGCCTATAGGCGTTTTCCGGTTTGTTTAATTACGCTTGTCCTGCGAGTTGGACAAAATAAACACGACATAATCCGGTATGGGATAATGACGGTTTTTTTATCCCTAACAACGCGATGCAACTGCCCATTCAACACCTGCTTAACCGGACAACCTGGCTTAAAATTCATCTTTATCTGGCATTGATTGCCGGATTCTTTTTTGCGCTGATGGGGCTGAGCGGCAGCATCAGCGTTTATCGCGAAGAACTCGACGAGCTGTTGAATCCGAAGCTGGTCATTGAACAGCCATTAGGCAAGCGCCAGTCGTTGGATAAAATTATGGCGGCGGTACGAACCGCACATCCCACGCGTTACGGCTCATGGACCTTGGAAATGCCAAGGTCTGCTCACAGCATGATTACCGTTTGGTACGATAAGCCCCGGGAAACCTTCTTCGAGTTGTACGCGCCGTTAATGGTATCGGTCAATCCGTATACCGCCGAAGTCGTTGCCAGCCGGTTCTGGGGGCAAACGGCAAGCACCTGGCTGCTCGATTTGCACACCCAACTTAACCTTGATGGCTTCGGCTGGAATGCGGTGGGCATATTGGGGTTATTGCTGATGCTTTCTATCGTTAGCGGTGTTTATTTGTGGTGGCCGGGTTGGCGGGGAATATTGGGTGCCTTACGGATTCGTCATAATGACGGCATGATACGGCTTGCCTTCGACCTGCATCGCCTGATCGGGTTGTTTAGTGCATCAATCTTATTGTTGCTGGCGTTTACCGGTTTTCACTTGAGTTATCCTGCGGTGCTGGAAGCGCTGGTCGGCGCATCCGGCATGGAGCACGGCGAAACCGGGCGCAATATTATCAGTACGGCGACTCCGAATAATAATCCCGTTGGCCTGGAGTCGGCGGAATTTGTCGCACGCGGCCCGTTTCCACGCGCCGAACTCAGGCGGGTGACCACGCCCGCCGGAGACAGCGGAATTTATCGTATCAATTTGCGTCAGGGCAGTGAAATCAATCATCGGCATCCCTACACTACAGTTTGGGTGGATCGTTGGAGCGGTCAAGTCAAAGAAGTGCGCGACCCGGCAGGATTTAGTTCGGGCGAAGTTTTTGCGACTTGGATATGGCCTATGCACACCGGCGAGGCTTTCGGTTCCACTGGCCGGTTTATCTGGTTTCTTGCCGGTATGGGGCTATTTGTGCTTTATGTCAGCGGCTTGCTGCACTGGTTGCATCGGTGCGGCAAGATTAAAGACCGGGAAGTCAGTGTTGCGGCCTTACGACCGGTATTTTACCGCTTGCAAGAAATAACTTACCGTATAGGCTTGATGCTGTTCCGCTTGGCAGGCTCGTTGCTGCAAAGGGGAAAGCTCTATGCGCCGCATATTATCAAAGGCGGCATAACACTATGGCAATGGCTGAGTTCGATAATAATAAATCGACAAAAACGGCTGGGAAAGTAGGGGTAAAGAATGCGCACGAAATAACTTCGACAACTAGCTCCCTCTCCTGCTGGAGAGGGCTGGGGTGAGGAGAATAAAATGCATAAGTTATTTCATGCTCGTTCCCAAGTATTTTGGGGTTTTCCAATTTAAGCGCTTCTACAGCTGTTCGGCGAACTACCTGACATATTTTGAAACTTGATCCCACAAATGTGGAAATCGGTTTTTTATGAGCTCTTCTTTCGCCAGTTCCATATCATCATATTCAAATCCAGGCGATACCGCTTCACTGATCAAGCCGAATTCGCCGGTTTCCAATTCGGTTGCCTTCCAGCACCCTCCCCGGACAATTAATTGCAGTTGCTGTCCCCTGTCAAGATCAAGGCCAAGCACCTTCCGTTCAAGATTGCCGTCAGGATGGACGATTAAATAGCTTAAAGGGGAGCCGCCGTGAAAGTAATGGATAATATCCGATTTATTTTTATGCAAATAACCTATGGGGCTGTCGTCGGTCAGCATGTAAAAAATAGAAGACAGCAGACATCTCGGTTTAGAATCGGGAGATAGCTCGGTTTTCAGATCAGAGCTATAGGTTCTGGAAAAATAGCCGCCCTCGATATGGGGCATTAACGATAGCTTCTTGATGAGTTGTTGTTTGTTCATATCATCCTGCCTAATGAATAGGGTAAGGTGTAAAAAAATAAGGCTGCCAACTTAAGCCGGGACAGATAACATCCCTTCAAGGGATGTTATCTGTAAAATCGTCCCGCTTTAAATTGGAAGCCAGAAAATGTAGGTATCGGAGCTTAGCACCTATCACTTTGTTTAAATAGCACGTCATACCGGCATGGATTGCCGGTATCCACGACTGCAAGGATGCAGGAGGTAGAGCAATGCATGGAGCAATTGCCGAGAACACATGGATGTGATCTAAGTCTTGCCATCCCTGGCTTCTGGATTCCGGCAATCCCTGCCGGAATGACGTATTGGGAATTCTCATTAAAACTGACAGGTGTTAAGGGTATCGGAGTTCAAAGCTGGCTTTGAACACTTAATTTAGATTTCCCATCAAACCTATCGGCAACCAGTGCGCTGATTCCTCATGTTATCAAGTTTGTTCTTTGTCGTTCTTTTGCTAAATAACCCTAAAAATTAAAATGTTTTGTGGCATTTAATTCAACTACTTGGAATTATAAGCCATTACCCTGCCGGGTTTATTTAAGATAATCGACAGAGGTATTGCGCTATAAAAATCTGGAAACTGAACTATTTATGTTAGTCTTGCAAAAAAATCACTCAAACTGTTAGGTTAATTATTTATGGACATGTTGCAGTTCCTCAGTAAAATCAATAATCTATGGAATAAAACAGCGATTTCACGCTATCGCTTATTGCCTTCCAGTCTCTCATTGACATTGCTGCTGACTCTGTTGGTAAGTTTTCAAGCCTGGGCGGTATTTACCCCCAGTCCCATCATCGTTGATAGCCAAGTTAAAGTCAGCTTTAGCGAGTTTGAGTTCAACCGGCGTTCAAATACTTCCGACGTCCGGGCGAAACTAACCAACCGTTCCGTTACGCCTATTTCGACACCGATTCGTCTGGTCATAAAAAATATCAAGCCCAACACCGTGACATTGGCTAATGCGACCGGTCTTCTGCCGGATGGCACGCCCTATGTTGAGGTATCTTTAAGTGAAAATGACGATGAGGAACACGAACACTCATCCGATGAAAAAGTCAAAAACAGTTTATTTAAATTCAATAAGTCGAATGATGAAGAATATGTAAACGATGGCGTACTGTCGCCCGGTGAAAAAGTTAAAGACGTCCTGCTTAAATTCAATAGCCCGAAACGGGTCAAGTTTACCTTTGACTACAGCGTGTTGGGCGTCATTCCTCAGGCAAACCATCCGCCCGTTGCCAATGCCGGAGCTAATCAGACCGCTTTTGTCGGCAACGCAATAACCCTCGACGGCAGCGGCTCCACGGATGAAGACGGCAATCCGCTGACTTATCATTGGCGTATTGCCTCACAACCGGCAATCAATGCAGCCGTATTAGATAACGCAAGCGCCATCAAACCGCAGCTAAGCATAAACAGCAAAGGCAGTTACCGGATTGAACTCATCGTCAATGATGGCAGCGTTGACAGTACGCCTGCCACCGTACTCATCACCACAGAAAACTCTAAACCCGTAGCAGTAGCCGGTGACGATCAAACCGTCTTCGTAACACAAACAGCCTTGTTAGACGGTCTGTTATCCCATGACATAGACAACGATCCATTAACTTTTCATTGGCAGTTGAGCGCAAAACCGGCAACCAGTCTGGCGACACTGCAAAACCCCGACACCCAGATAGCCAATCTTACACCGGATAAACCCGGTCCTTATACCGTAGAACTCATCGTCAATGACGGCTTGATCGATAGTCTTGCCGATCAAGTGATCATCAATACCCAAAATTCCAAACCGGTCGCCAATGCAGGGGCCGATCAAATCGATAAAACGGTCGGCATCCCGGTGGAACTGGACGGCAGTCTATCCTCGGATGTCGATGGCGATGCGCTTACCTTTATCTGGTCCTTACTGCATCAACCGGTGGGCAGTAGCGCAGTGATCCAGCAAGCCGATCAAATTAAAGCCGGCTTTACTCCCGACAAAACCGGCGATTATATCGGCCAGCTCATCGTCAATGACGGTCAGGCGAACAGCGATCCCGCTACGGCTTTAGTGACCGTATCCGTAGTCATACCGGTCAACAATCCCCCACAAATCACTACCAGCCCGTTATCGACTGCGATCGTGGCTAGCCTCTACAGTTATGACGTAGACGCCAATGATCAGGATAACGATACGCTAAGCTATAGTCTTACGGCATCCCCAGCAGGAATGACCATCAATGCACAAAGCGGCCTGATCAACTGGACGCCGACAGCCGATCAAATCGGCGCTCAGACGGTTACCGTCAGCGTCACCGATGGCAAAGGCGGCAGCGATAGCCAAACTTACACGGTAACAGTGGTAGAACCCATTGGCTTCATAATCGTCCCGAACCTGGGCAATTTGAGCCGAGCCGCCGCCGAAACAGCCCTTGCTAATGCCAGATTAACTATCGGTACGCCCGTTTTCATCAATGATCCGGCCAGTTCCGGCAGCGTTATCTCACAAACTCCAAATGCAGGTTCTTTGGTAGCGGAAGGAACAACAATTACCTTGACCCTGTCTTTAGGCCCCGATCAAGGATTGCCTCCCGATCCTTCAGTTACTGCACCCAAAATCGATGCAACCGTGGCGACCACCGTTTTCACCTCAACCGACTTCCTCTATTCCGGGACTAAACCAATCCAGACCGGCGTCGCCCAAGGAACCATCGACGCCAAACGCATTGCCGTCATTCGCGGCAAAGTGCTCGACAAGCAAAATAATCCCTTATCCGGCGTCACCATCACCGTAGCGCATCACCCGGAATTAGGCCAAACCTTAAGCCGGGCGGATGGCATGTTCGATATGGCCGTTAACGGCGGCGGGCAACTCACCGTTGATTACCGGAAGGACGGCTATCTCCCCGTTCAGCGTCAGGTTCAGACCCCGTGGCAGGACTACGTGGTGGTGGAAGACGTGGTCATGCTGGCGCTCGATCCCCAAGTTACCGCTATCGACCTGAGCGCCGCCGCGATGCAAGCGGCTCAAGGCAGTGTGATGACCGATGCCGATGGCGCACGACAGGCCACTATGCTGTTCCCGGCAGGCACCCAAGTTACGATGACCTTGCCCGACGGCACCCAACAACCGTTGACCTCCCTGCATGTCCGCGCCACCGAGTACACCGTGGGCGAGAACGGCCCCAAGTCCATGCCCGGCCCACTGCCGCCCACCTCAGGCTACACCTACGCCGTGGAACTGTCCGCTGACGAAGCCGTCGCCGCAGGCGCCAAAACCGTGACTTTTGATCGGCCCGTGCCGTTCTATGTCGATAACTTCCTGAATTTCCCGGTAGGAGAAACAGTCCCGGTAGGCTGGTACGACCGGGACAAGGCCGCCTGGATTCCGTCCGCTAACGGCAAGGTGATCAAGATCCTGTCCATCGCTAATGGCCTTGCCAGTCTCGATACCGACGGCGACGGCTTGGCTGACGATGCCGCGAAACTTACAACGCTCGGCATTGATGATGCCGAGCGTCAACAACTCGCCCAGCTCTACGCTGTCGGTAAGACTGTCTGGCGGACGCCGATAGGCCATTTCACGCCCTGGGATTGCAACTGGCCTTACGGTCCGCCTAAAGACGCGGTATCTCCGCCAGCGCCGGATGACACCAAAAAACCGACGCCCGATCAAGACAGCGACAAGTGCCCAGGTTGCAGCATTAACCCGCAGGCGCGGACAGTAGGCGAAGAACTTCCCGTTACCGGCACGCCTTATTCGCTACATTATCAAAGTCGGCGCGCGAAAGGGTATAAAACGAATTCGGTTATCAATATTCCTCTCTCCGGGGCCAGTGTATCGGCCAGTCTTCAAGGTATCGACCTGTCCGTTACAGTGGCGGGGCAGCGCTTTACCCGCTCCTTTACCGCCGCGCCGAACCAGAGCTATCGATTTGAATGGGACGGCCTGGATGGCTATGGCCGTCCCGTCACAGGGAGTGCCTCGGCCACGGTGAAAGTCGGCTATCGCTATAACCTCGTCTATTACGCCGCGCGTTCGGATTTCGAACAAAGCTTTGCCCAGGCCACCAGTGTCGGAACAGTCATTATCGGTAATCGCGGGGCATCTCCCATCGCCTTGACGCAGCAAGTCTGGCAGCAAACGCTGATTGCAAATCAGCCGGTAGCCCAGGCCATGGGAGACTGGAGTTTTAGCGTCCACCACAGCTATAATGCTGTTCGTCAGATTCTGGAATTGGGGAATGGTGCGCGTAACAATGCGACCAACTTGGGTTACGCCATCGCTACAGTGATCGGTACCGGCCAATCAGGTTTTAGTGGTGATGGAGGCTGGGCTAGGCAGGCACAACTTGCGTCTCCAGCCGGCATCGCCGTTGGTCCGGATGGCAGCCTCTATATTGCAGATGGTGGTAACCATCGCATCCGGCGGGTGGGCGTGGACGGTATTATCACCACGGTGGCTGGTACCGGCGAATACGGCTACTCGGGCGATGGCGGCTCGGCCACACAGGCTAGGCTTAATTTTCCTAAGAGAATTGCCGTCAGTTCGGACGGTAGTCTCTATATCACGGATACCATTAATCACCGCATCCGCCGGGTGGGTACGGATGGCATCATCACCACTGTAGCTGGCACCGGTCAATACGGCTACTCGGGCGATGGCGGCCCGGCCACGCAGGCGCAACTATATTATCCCGTAGGCATTGCCATCGGTGCGGACGGCAGCCTCTATATTTCGGATAAAAGCAACCATCGTATCCGCAGGGTAGGCGTGGACGGAATTATTACCACCGTAGTAGGAACCGGCCAATTGGGCTACTCGGGTGATGGCGGCCCCGCCGTGCAAGCGAAACTCAATACTCCCAACGAAATTGACATCGGCGCGGACGGCAGTCTTTATATCGCGGATTACTTCAACAACCGCATCCGTCGGGTGGACGCAGAGGGGATCATCACTACCGTAGCAGGCACCGGTCAATCCGGCTATACAGGAGATGGCCGCCAAGCTACACTGGCGCAACTCGAAGCCCCACAGGTCATCACCATTGGCCAAGACGGTAGCCTCTATATCGGGGATAGAAGTAGCTACCGCATCCGCCGGGTAGGCACGAACGGGATTATCACCACCATAGCCGGTATTGGTCAATTGGGTTATTCCGGCGATGGCGGTCCGTCCACGCAGGCGAAACTCGGTTTGATCTATGACATCGCTCTCGGCCCGAACGGTCACCTTTATATCGCAGATAACTACAACCACTGTATCCGCCGGGTGGCTACCCCTCTGCCAGAGTACAGCCTAAACGATAGTTTCATCCCATCCTCCGACGGCAGTGAACTCTATCACTTCGATATTCATGGCAAGCACCTGCGCACCCTAAATGCATTGACTCGCTCGGTAATCTACACTTTCAGCTATGACAATGCCGGTTTGCTCAGCACTATCACCGATGCCGATGGCGACATCACCCACATCGAGAGCGATGCCACCGGCAATGCGACGGCTATTATTGCGCCCGACGGTCAGCGCACAATATTAACTCAAGATGCCAATGGCTATCTCGCCAGCGTGGTCAACCCCGCCGGAGAAACCCATAGCATGATCTATACGGCGGACGGATTGCTTACCTCCTTCACCGATCCCAACAACCACGCCAACACCTTCACCTATGACGAGTTGGGTCGCCTGAATCAGGATCTTGATGCCGGAGGCGGCGGTTGGACAGTCACCGCCACTCAGCAGGCTACCGGCTACACCACGACGATGAGCACAGGCGAAGGCCGCAGCTCAAAATTTGCCGTCAATTACCTGAGCACCGGCGAGCGTCGTCAAACCAATACCTCCCCAAGCGACACGGTGCAGACGCGATTATTTAACCCCAATAGTTATCTGGAAACCGCCACCGCCCCGGACGGCATGGTCAGTACATTGCTGCAAGGCCCCGATCCGCGCTTCGGTATGCAAGCGCCGCTAGCGGCTTCCAGCACGGTAACTACCCCGTCCGGCCTGACCGCCACGTCAAGCCAACAGCGTAGCGCCGTGCTGACCGATGTCAACGATCCCCTGAGTCTTACTACGCTCACCGAGACAGCCACGACCAACGGTAAGACCTCCAGCAGTGTCTTCAACGCCGCTACGCTAACCTTCACCGACACCTCACCCGCAGGCCGCACGGCTACGACCACTATCGACACTAAAGGCCGCCCAGTCAAACGGACGATCCCCGGCCTAGACGAAGTGAACCTAAGCTACGATGCCCGAGGCCGTCTCAACACCACCCGTCAAGGCTTAGGTACGGATGCCCGTATTACCGATCTCGCTTACTACGACAGCGGGGCGAGCCAAGGCTATCTGCATACTGTCACCGATGCGCTAAGCCGCACCGTCAGCTATGACTACGACCTTGCCGGACGAGTAACCCGGCAAACCTTACCGGATGGGCGAGCCGTCGAATTCGCTTACGACGCCAAAGGCAATCTGACCTCGCTAACCCCGCCCGGCCAAGCCTCGCATCTGTTCGACTACACGGCTGTAGACCAAGCCAAAGACTATACCCCGCCTAGCGTCAACACCACAGATCCCGCAACCCATTACAGTTATAACCGGGACAAACAACTGGAGTTAATCACCCGGCCCGACGGTCAAACACTGGATTGGATCTATGACAGCGCCGGACGCCTACAAACCCTGACCGCGCCGCACGGCGATACCGCCTATAGTTACGACAGCGCCGGGCGCTTGCAAAGCCTCGCCGCGCCCGATAACGTCGTGCTCAGCTACGGCTACGATGGATCGCTGCTGACCGGTGCCGCCTTGACCGGCCCTGTTTCCGGCAGCCTTAGTCGCAGCTACGACAACGACTTCCGCGTCACTACCCTTAGCGTAAACGGAGTCGACCCGTTTACCTATCAGTATGACAAGGACAGTTTGCTGACGGCAGTCGGAAACACCGCCCTGGGCATCAATCTCACCTTAACGCGTGACGCCCGGAACGGCCTGCTCACCGGCACCGTACTCGGCGGCTTGACCGATAGCTATGTCTACAACGGCTTCGGTGAAGTCAGCCAATATCTGGCAAAATTCGGAACGGCAGACTTGTACAAAACCGACCTCAGCCGCGACAAACTGGGCCGGATTACCCAGAGAATTGAAACCGTAGGCGGTATCGCCAACACCTTCGACTACGCTTACGATGTTGCAGGGCACTTGGTCGAAGTGAAACAAAATGGCATCGTGCAGTCCAGCTACGGCTACGATACCAACGGCAAC
>SCPZ01000088.1 GCA_004299305.1 Methylobacter sp. | reverse complement strand
GGTCGTGGTTTTTTTTCGCATTAACCGGGGGTGTCGCTACGCTCAACCCCCGGCTAATGGCTGGCAACCCTCCAGGTTGCAGAAAAGGTATTTTGACACTTGTGTATAACGATGAGCGCGCCGCGTGGGAATGCAGTCACGGGCAACGTCGCGTATACGGGACGCAACGCGTCCAGCACTGCATTCCCACGTAGCACGTCACTGCCATTAAGTTAAGGATGGACAGTCCCTTCTCCCTCAGGGAGAAGGTTAGGATGAGGGGATCAAATAAAGTTTTTTGCCTTATTTTTATTCTCCTCCCCCCAACCCTCTCGGCAACTGCTCCTGCGTTGCCGAGAGGGGGCTTTTTTCTTAACTTAATGGCAGTGACGTAGCATGTGGGAACGAGGCGTACTTGAACACTTGTATAAAGACGAGAGTAGAGCTTGGGAGCCAGCGAAAAAAACCTATTTTATATGTGTGTTAGCGTACAGAGCACTTTTTCAAAACGAGGATAATCAATGACGCGCTTGGAGTTTTAATGCTGTTGATTGAGAGTTCATGATGCAAGATCGCTATATAAATATTCTCATAATATTGGAGTTAACCGCATGAACAAAATACTGACTATAGATACAGACAACTTAACCGGAACTTCCGGTGATGATACTTTTACAGGCACTTATAATGATAATGCGACCGGATATACCTTTGGTATTTCCGATAGCCTCAATGGCGGCGCAGGCACTGATACGCTGGATATAACCACTAATGGTGTTGATGCCATCACACCGACTGACACTTATTGGAGTGGTATTAGCAATATCGAAAAGCTTGTGATTCATGGCGGCGCAGGCGCCCAAACCATTACTACAGCGGGTTATTTTGAATCGGCATTCGCAGCATCAGGCGTCGATCTGAGCTCAACATCCGATCTAGGTGCGATTACGATTGCCTTGGATTCATTTACCGGGGCTGCAACAATCAACACCACCTCTACCGAGGGTGCGCAGACTATTTCATCCGGCATAGGCCACACCACAGTGACAGCAATATCCACTGCCGGTGCGCAGACCATTACAGGTCCAGGTCTTGATGTCGTGACCGCAACATCCACGCATGGCGCGCAGACTATTACCGGTGTAAATCTTACCAAAGTGACAGCAATGTCCGATGATGGTGACCAGACTATTACCGGTTCACATATTTTTGAAGTGAATGCACACACTACCGGTGCGCAAACTATTACCATGGGTGCCGGTGAAAATATTGTCACCGCAGTATCGCCTGCGACAAACAATGTCATTGCGACCAAAGGCGGCAACGATACCATTTCTGCTGAGACAGCTACCGGTAACTATGTCATTGATGCAGGTAGAGGCAATGACAAAGTCAATGGCGGCTCGGGTAATGACAATCTAACCGGCGGTGCGGGTAACGACAAAATCCATGGTGGCGCCGGTAATGACATTATCACTGGCGGCGCGGGTATTGATAAACTGACTGGCGGCGATGGACAAGACACTTTCGTGTTAAATTCAAAAGCAGGTTTTGACAGGATTACCGACTTTTCCGTAGCCGACGACACTATCAATATCGATCATTCAGTATTTACGTCTTTATCAACGATTAGCGCTGATAATTTTGTGGTCGGCACCGCTGCCGCCGATGCAAATGACTTTTTGATTTACAACAGCAACAATGGTCACCTGCATTATGATGCTGACGGTAATGGCGCTGGCGCTGCTGTCGAGATCGCTGTTATTGGTGCGCATTTAGCATTGTCTAGTTTAGACTTCGCAGCTGTTTAACCATTCATCTGATTATCCCGGCTTTTATTTTAATGAGCTGTTAATCGACAATATTCTCATTGGAGCTGGGTGATGTGAAGATAAAAAAGGGTCAAGCCGTTGCTTGGCCCTTTTTTTTTGCTTGCCTTCAAGCTGGAGTCATTTCGCTCGTTCCCAAGCTTCCTCGTTCCCACGCGCCGCGCTCATTGTTATACACAAGTCGTTGCGTGAGCACATAGACCCCCTGCGGGGTTCAAGCTGTTAGCCGGGGGTTGAGCGTAGCGACACCCCCGGATAGCGGCAACACCTTTATCTCGACCCTGAAGGGGTCGTAGTCGCAGCTCCGCAGGTTGAATTAGGCTACCCGGTTACAACTGCGACCCTTCCAGGGTCGTGGGTCTTTTTTCTCATTGACCGGGGGTGTCGCTACGCTCAACCCCCGGCTAATGGCTGGCAACCCTCCGGGTTGCAAAAAAAAGGCATCTGCACATTTGTGTATAACGATGAGCGCGCCGCGTGGGAATGCCGTCACGGCGCGCTGCGCCGCGAGTCACGGGCAACGCTGCGTATACGGGACGTAGCGCGTCCAGCACTGCATTCCCACGTAGCACGTGGGAACGAGGTGTACTTGAGAGAGCACCTGCTTGGGAATGTAGTCTTGGAAGCTCCAGCTTCCTGTCCGGTTTCAGGAAGCTGGAGCTCTTCGCGTACTGGGTTCCCAAGCTGGACAGGGGAATATTTTTTCTCCGCAGTGCGCTGCTTAATCTATGTTCGTTACCGCACCGACCATATTCAATTTTGCAGGTATTGTTTTGATCAAGCACTGGGAAACATTATTCCTTGCTAAGACGAAATCAAGGAAATACCCGCACTGGACAACACCAGCGTAAATTTACATAACACCCGATTCTAATACCGTTAAATATGACAGCGCATGCTGCCAATACTCAAAGAGGATATATCGATGACGATTAAAACAGCAAAGCAAAGCAAAATGAATGTAGGCGGCAACGCGGATCTTGTCACAACGACGGCAGTTAATGCCGACACCACAGCGCCGGTTTTTGCCAGTGCAAAGGTCAATGGCAGCAAGCTGATCATGACCTATAACGAAGCCCTGGATGCGACTAATAGTCCGGGAGCCGGTAGATTTGCCGTTACGGTGAGCGGTGAGGCGAATATCGTCACCGATGTGCTTGTTAATTCTGCGGCCAAGACAGTAACCCTGACCCTTAGCAATCCTGTAACCAACAGCGATGTGGTGACGGTTGGCTACACCGATCCGAGTGTCGGCAACAACATCAACGCCATTCAGGACAAGGCCGGCAACGATGCGATTACGATCCGCGCCCAAACGGTTATCAACAACACGCCTGACATCACCGCGCCGGTCTTTGCCGGGGCAACCGTCAACGGCAATACGCTGGTCATGACCTACACCGAAGCGAGCACGCTGGATGCAAATCATACGGCGGTCGCCACGGCCTTTACTGTGAAAGCAGGCGGCGCCCTGAATGCCGTCACCGACGTAGCGGTGGACGCCGTAGCCAAGACGGTGACCCTGACTTTAACAACCCCCGTGGACAACACCGATGTGGTAACGGTCGGCTACAAAGATCCGAGCATTAAAAACAACGTAAACGCCATTCAGGATCTGTCCGGCAACGATGCGCTGACGATCCGCGCCCAAACGGTTATCAACAACACGCCTGACATCACCGCGCCGGTCTTTGCCGGGGCGACCGTCAACGGCAATACCTTGGTCATGACTTACACCGAAGCTAGCACGCTGGATGCAAATCATACGGCGGCCGCCACGGCCTTTACTGTGAATGCAGGCGGTGTTCTGAATGCCGTCACCAACGTAGCGGTAGACGCCATAGCCAAGACGGTGACCCTGACTTTAACAACCCCCGTGGACAACACCGATGTGGTTACGGTTGGCTACAAAGACCCGAGCATTAAAAACAACGTAAACGCCATTCAGGATCTGTCCGGCAACGATGCAATGACGATCCGCGCCCAGACGGTTATCAACAACACGCCTGACACCACCGCGCCGGTCTTTGCCGGGGCGACCGTCAACGGCAATACGCTGGTCATGACTTACACCGAAGCCAGCACGCTGGATGCGACCCATACGGCGGCAGCCACGGCCTTTACCGTGAATGCAGGCGGCGCTCCGAATGCCGTCACCAACGTAGCGGTAGATGCTGTCGCCAAGACGGTGACCCTGACCTTGACCCATGCCGTGGACAACACCGATGTGGTAACGGTTGGCTACAAAGACCCGAGCGTCGGCAACAATGTTAACGCCATTCAGGATCTGTCCGGCAACGATGCGCTGACGATCCGCGCCCAAACGGTTATCAACAACACGCCTGACATCACCGCGCCGGTCTTTGCCAGTGCCGCAGTCAACGGCAATACACTGGTCATGATCTATACCGAAGCAAACACCTTGGATGCGCTTCATACACCAATCGCCGGTAGCTTCGTGGTCATGGAGGGCGATGCCCCGAATGCCGTCACCGCCGTAGCCGTGGATGCCATTGCCAAAACAGTGACCCTAACCCTGGCCACTGCCGTGAGTAATGGCGCTACGGTAACGGTTGGCTATACCGATCCGAGCATCGGCAACGACGCCAAAGCCATTCAGGATGCAACCGGCAACGATGCGATGACCATCGCCCCCCAAATAGTCATCAACAACACGCCGGATACCACCGCACCGGCCTTTGCCGGCGCCACCGTCGATGGCGATACGCTGGTTATGGCCTTCAGCGGCGTAAATGCGCTGGATGCAACTCATGCCCCGGTCGCCGGTGACTTTGCCGTTGCGGCGGACGGTATCGACCATGCCGTCAAGACCGTGGTCGTGGATGCCATAGCAAAAACAGTGACCCTGACCCTGGCCGCTCCGGTAAGCAATAGCGCAGTGGTAACGGTTGGCTATACCGACCCGAGCACCGGCAACGACATCAACGCCATTCAGGATGCGACCGGCAACGATGCGATGACCATCGCCACCCAGATGATCATCAATAACACGCCGGATACCACAGCGCCGGTCTTTGCCGGGGCCGCAGTCAATGGCGACACGCTGATCATGACCTACACCGGCGTAAATTCGCTGGATGCAACTCATCCGCCGCTTGCCGGAAGTTTCTCCGTTATGGCGGGCGGTATCGCGAATGTCGTCACCGACGTATCGGTGGATGCCGTTGCCAAGACGGTGACCCTGATCTTGGCCGCTCCGGTAAGCAATGGCGCAGTGCTAACGATAGGCTACACCGATCCGAGCGCCGGTAACGACATCAACGCCATTCAGGATTTGGTCGGCAATGATGCGATTACGATTACAGCCCAGACAGTCATCAACGTCACGCCGGATACCACGGCGCCTATCTTTGCCGGGGCCACAGTCAATAACGGTGTGCTGGTTATGACCTACACCGAAACCAATGCGTTGGATGCGGATCATGCGCCGCTTGCCGGAAGCTTCGCCGTTATGGCGGGCGGTATCGCGAATACCGTCACCGACGTAGCGGTGGATGCCGTTGCCAAGACGGTGACCCTGAGCTTGGCTACTCCGGTAAGCAATGGCGCAGTGGTGACGGTTGGCTATACCGACCCGAGCGCCGGCAATGACATCAACGCCATTCAGGATCTGAGCGGCAACGATGCGATTACGCCTGCCACCCCCCAGACGGTTATTAACAACACGCCTGACACCACGCAACCGGTCTTTGCCGGGGCCACAGTTAATGGTAATACACTGATCATGACCTACACCGAAGCAACTGCGTTGGATGCGGCTCATGCACCGATCGCCGGAAGCTTCGCCGTTATGGCGGGCGGCATCGCGAATGCCGTCACGGTTGTAGCCGTGGATGTCATAGCCGAAACGGTGACCCTGACTTTAGCTGCTGCCGTAAGCAATGGCGCAGTGGTAACCGTTGGCTACACCGATCCGAGCTCCGACAACGACATCAAGGCCATTCAGGATCTGGCAGGCAACGATGCGATTACGGTTGCCGCCCAAACGGTCATCAACAACACGCCTGACACCACGGCGCCGGTCTTTGCCGGTGCCGCAGTCAATGGCAACACCCTGGTGATGACCTACAACGAAACGTTGGATGCGTTTCACGCACCGGTTCCCGCTAACTTTGCCGTTACGGCGGGCGGTATCGCGAATGCCGTCACCGCCGTGGCCGTGGATGCTGTCGCCAAGACCGTAACCCTGACCTTAAGCACTCCGGTGATCAAAGGTAACACGGTAACGGTCGGCTACACTGACCCGAGCGCCGCCAATGACGCCAACGCCATCCAGGATGCGGTCGGCAACGATGTACTTAGCATTGCCGCCCAGACGGTCATCAATAATACGCCTGACACTACAGCACCGGTTTTTGCCGGCGCCGTAGTCAATGGCAGTACGCTGGTAATGACTTACGGTGAAGCGCTGGATGCGACTCATGCTCCGATTGCCGGTAACTTTGCCGTTACAGCGGGCGATGTCGCAAATGCCGTCACGGCCGTAACAGTTAATGCCGTTGCCAAGACCGTGACCCTGACCTTAAGCACTCCGGTGACCAATGGCGCAGTGGTAACGGTCGGCTACACCGATCCAAGCGCCGCCAACGACATCAACGCCATTCAGGATGCGAGCGGCAACGATGCGCTTAGCCTCGTCGCCCAGACGGTTACCAATGCCACGCCACCGGTCTTTGCCGACGCCGCAGTCAATAGCAACACCCTGGTGATGACTTACAGCGGAACGTTGGATGCGACCCATGCGGCGAGCACAACAGCCTTTGCTGTGAACGTAAACGGTAACCCAAATACCGTCACCGCCGTTGCCGTCGATTCCATTACCAAGACAGTGACTCTAACCCTGAGTACAGCCGTAGTCAGTGGTAATGTAGTAACGGTTGGCTACACCGATCCGAGTACCGGCAACGACATCAACGCTATTCAGGATACGGTCGGCAACGATGTAATCAGCATCGCGGCCCAGCCGGTCACCAACACGACAGCACCGGTTTTTGTCAGTGCGGCAATTGATGGCAACGCGCTGATAATGACTTATGCTGAAACGCTGGATGCGACTCATGTACCGATTGCCGGTAACTTTGCCGTTGCGGTGGATGGTATTTCGAATACCGTCACCACCGTATCAGTGGATGCCGCTGCCAAGACTGTGACCTTGTACCTGACCATTCCAGTCGTCAATGGCAATGTGGTAACGGTTGGCTACACCGACCCTAGCGCTAGTAACGATGCCAACGCTATTCAGGATGTGCTCGGCAATGACGCGATTACGATTATTGCCCGGACCGTCACCAATAACACGCCTGCCGCACCGGTTTTTGCCAGCGCCGCAGTCAATGGCAACACGCTGGTAATGACCTACACCGAAGCAACTACGCTGGATGCAAATAACACGGCCGGCATCGCAGCCTTTGCTGTGACGGTAAACGGTAACGCAGATGCCGTCACGTCAGTGGCCGTCAATGCCACGGCCAAAACAGTAACCTTGACGCTGGCCAATCCTGTGGAAAATGGCAATATGGTGACAGTTGCCTACACCGACCCAACCGCCTACAGCAACGATATTAACGCCATTCAGAATGCGGCTGGCTACGATGCGGCTAGCATCGCTGCCCAGACGGTCACCAACAACACCCCTGAACCGCCACCGCCACCGCCTGTTGACAACACCGCGCCTACTGCCCCGATAGGCCTGGATCTTGCCAGCGCAGACGATAGCGGCGCCTCCAACACTGACAATCTCACCAATAACACCTCCGGCCTGACTATCAGCGGTGCGGCGGAAACAGATTCCAGCGTCAAACTGTACGACACCGACGGTACCACTCTGCTAGGCACAGGCACTGCCTCAGGCGGCACGTTCAGTATTGATGTGGCATTGTCCGCAGGCGTACACAATATCACCGCCAAGGCCACCGATGCCTCCAATAATACCGGCGTGGCGTCTAGCGGCTTGAGTGTTACGGTGGACACGACAATACCGACAGTCACCACAACCAGTTCTGTCTACAACGAAAACAACAACACCCTGACCATCGCAGGCACCAACTTTAGCACCCTGCTGGAAACAGGTGAGACTGCCACGACCGACATCAAGGCTCGCATGGATTGGACGAAGCTGATATGGGACATCAATGGTGACGATGCTGTCACAGGCAACGTGAACTTTGTGGTAGGCGACATCAGTTCAGCGAAAGTCACAGATGGCACCCATTTGACCGTGGTGCTGGCAAACGCCAAAGGCACATCGCTGGAAGCTACTGCCGGTTACGGCGCCACGGGCGGAGTTGACACTCTCGACATCACCGCCGGTTTTGCCAAGGACACGGCCGGCAACGCGGCTATCACCGACACGTTGGTTAACGGAGTTAACACGATCACGGCTTTAACTCTCACTACTAATGCGCCCATCATTACCGAACTTATGGTAGGTCTTGCCATCACAAAAGCGCTGACTTTCACGCTGACGCTTGATAGTGCGCCGACTGAAGCGGTTACGGTCAATTATGCCACGCTCGGTACGGGCAGTGCCGCAGTCGGCAGTGACTTTGTAGCCGCTACAGGAACGGTTACTTTTGCGGCGGGACAAACGGTTGCTAACGTGTCCATCGTGGTTAACGATGACGCCACCCCCGAGGCTGATGAGACGGTTGCCGTGCAGTTTTCCGGCGCCAGCCTGACTGCCCCGGTAACGGGTACGGGTACGATCCTGGCAAACGATACGGTTGGCACCACTGTCGCACTCACCGGCGCTCCGGATTCCACTGCCAGCCTTGGCCTCGCCGGCAGTGACGACACCATCAGCAGTACAATAGACCAAAACACACCCGCTGCCGGCACACTTCAGGCTGCCGACATTTTCAATGGCGGCGCAGGTACAGATAGGCTGACAATCACCCCCCTCACTGCTGTTGCTTTGACACTGGATGATCTCTTATTCGCTGGTGTTACCGGTATGGACAAGATAGTACTTAACACAACAACGACTGGCGCACAAACCATTACCACAGGCGCCAATTTTAATGCCGCATTCAATGCGGCGGGGATGGATTTGCAGACGACATCCACCAGTGGTGCGATGGCAATTAACACAAGTTCATTTGCCGGGGCTACAACACTCACAGTAATAACCACTACAAGCACTAATGGAGGCGCGGGGAATTCTATTACAACCGGCACAGGTGTTGCCACAGTGACTGCAACATCCACCACAGGTCCGCTGACTATTAATAGTGCCGATTCGGTTTTTGCCACAGTGGAAGCAACATCGACCACGGGTTTCGTTCATATAACAACGGGGTCGGGTGCGGATGTTGTCACTGTAACAACAGGAAATGCTGGGATCGGTGTCGGAGGCAATGTAATTACAACTGGCGCTGGTGCGGATACCATTAATGTTTCTGCTACTACCGCGACAACCGACGGCAACCACATTACAGGCGGTTTTGGCGCTGATACCATTATTCTTACCGGCAATACGTCGCCAGACACTATAGTGATCGGTAATACCGATTCAGGTATTACTGCTGCGGCGGCGGATAGCATCACCGGTTTTGCTACGGGTATAGATTTCCTGAAGATGGGTACGGTTGCCGATGCAACTCCTGCATCCGGTAACTATATTGAGGCTGTAGCTGATGTTGTTGACTTTGCCGCAGCACTCAGTGCAGCTAACAGTGCATTGACAACATTGGCAGGTACATCAAGCGCTACCGAACTGTATGCATTCCAGTGGGTTGCCGGTACTAACGGGTATCTGTTCAATGACATCGATGGTAACGGTACTGCGGACCAGGTTGTTGTGCTGGTCGGTATTGTTGGCACTACCATCGCTGCTGCCGATGTCATCGCGTAAAAACAACCGTGTAAGGCCATAAGATGCGCAAAAGTTATAGGATGTGTGAGGTACGAAGCGCATCATTCGCGATAGATGCGCCTCCTATGGTTCGCTTGTTGCGCTCGTTCCCAAGCTCTCCTGCTTGGGAATGCGGTAGCCGAAGCTCTAGCTTCGCGTACCCAAGTCGCTAGTTCCCGCTTGAGAATTTAGTTCAGGAAGCTCTATACCCTCACGAAATCCGCGCTGGATAGGAAGCTGGAGCTTCCAAGACTGCGTTCCCAATCTGGAGATTGGGAACGAGCGCAACTTAATAGCAGTGACGCACTACGTGGGAACCCGGTAAACAACACTATAGGCCAACACCATGACAAATAAGCAACTACAACACTATGAAATCGGCATGGTCGGTTTAGGGGTCATGGGCCGCAATCTCTTGCTGAACATGGCCGACCACGGCTACTCTGTCGCGGGATATGACCAGGATCAGGCTAAGGTTGAAGCGCTACAGAAGGAATCGACTGAGCAAAATATCGTCGGCGAGACTAACCTGATTGATTTCATTGCCCTGCTTAGTCAACCGCGTACCCTTATGCTGCTGGTGCCTGCGGGTGATCCCGTAGACTCAGTCATCAATGATGTGTTGCCATACTTAAACAAAGGCGATCTGATCATCGATGCAGGCAACTCTTATTTTAAAGACACCAACCTGCGCACCCGCAATCTGGCCGAGCAAGGCATACAATTCCTCGGTGTCGGTGTGTCAGGTGGAGAACAAGGCGCGCGTCACGGGCCATGCTTCATGTTTGGCGGCCCGAAACAGGCTTATGAGCGGGTTCGTCCGGTCTTTGAAGCGGCGGCGGCCAAGGTTAACGGTGATCCGTGCGTGGCTTGGCTGGGCAATGAATCGGCAGGACACTTCGTGAAGATGGTCCACAACGGCATCGAATATGCCGTCATGCAATTGATCGCCGAGACTTATGACCTGATGAAACGCGGTCTGGGCCTGAACGACGATGAAATGCACGATGTCTATGCTTTATGGAACAAGGGTGAACTCAATGGCTATCTTGTGGAGATCACCAGCCATATCTTCTCCAAACAGGATGACAAGACCGGCAGGCAACTCATAGACGAAATCCTCGACGTGGCCAAACAGAAAGGCACCGGTATGTGGACTTCGCAAAGCGCTATGGAACTGCAAGTGCCGATACCGAACATTGACTTGGCGGTTGCGATGCGGGACTTGTCGGTGTTCGCAAAGGAACGGGAACAGGCCGACGCGATTTATCAACTGGCGCTACCGCGCTTCGCAGGCGACCGTGATACATCTCTGACCCAACTGGGTCGAGCGCTTTTTGCCGCGATAATCATCACCTATGCGCAAGGCATGGCGCTTTTGGCGGTTGCTTCGGAACAATACCAGTATCACCTCGACCTTGAAGCCGTGGCGCGAATCTGGCGGGGCGGATGCATCATTCGCGCCGTATTGCTCGAAGACATCGTCGCGGCGTTTCACGCTAGACCTGATCTGCCGAATTTGCTACTGGACCTCAATTTGTCGGGCAAGCTCATGGATCATCAGGAAGATTTACGCCAAGTGGTGTGTCAGGCGGCTAAGTCAGGCGTGCCGACTCCGGGGTTGATGGTTTCGTTGGGTTATTTCGACGCTTATCGCAGCATCTGGTTGCCGGCCAATCTGATTCAGGCTCAGCGCGATTATTTCGGCGCACACAGCTATGAGCGGAACGATGCCAGCGGTACGTTTCACACGGAATGGGATAAGGAATGATCTTTCCGCGCGTTCCCAAGCTCTTGCTCACGTCACACAAGGCACACTGAAATGAGCGATACCCGTACAACAGCTGATGCCCTGGTGATTTTTGGCGTAACCAGCGACCTCTCCCACAAGATGATTTTTCCGGCGCTCTACGCGATGGCTAAGCGTGGCATCCTCAATGTACCGGTGATAGGCGTCGCCTCCTCGAAGTGGAACTTGGCGCAAGTGCATAAAAAGGCAACGGACAGTATTAAGCAAGCCGACAAGATTGATGACCCGGACGCTCTTGACCGGCTTCTTGCCCAGCTCCGCTATGTGGGCGGCGATTACAACGACTTGTCCACCTTTAACGCGCTCAAGCAAGAGCTGGGCAATGCACAGCACCCGGCGCATTACCTCGCCATTCCGCCCGCGTTGTTCACAACAGTTATCAACGGACTCGGCGCTGCTGGCTTGACCCATCAGGCCCGTGTCATTGTCGAAAAACCATTCGGACGCGACCTGGCTTCGGCGCGTGAACTTAACCGCATCGCGCTGTCGGTATTCCCGGAAGATTCGATCTACCGCATCGACCACTATCTCGGCAAAGAAGCGATCATGAATATTCTTTATTTCCGTTTCGCCAATTCGTTCCTTGAACCGATTTGGAACCGCAACTACGTGGCCAGTGTGCAGATCACGCTGTGCGAGAATTTCGGCGTACAAGGCCGTGGCGCATTTTACGAAAGTGTCGGTTGCCTGCGTGACGTCATCCAGAACCACCTGTTCCAGATCGTCGCCTTGCTAGCGATGGAGCCGCCCGCCTACCAGGGTTATGGCGCTAATCACAGCGAAAAAGTCAAGGTATTCCAAGCCATGCGGCCCCTACAGCCGGACGATGTAGTGCGCGGCCAATACACAGGCTACCTGAAAGAACCGGGCGTAGCGAAAGACTCGGATGTCGAAACATTCTGCGCCCTGCGGCTATTTATCGATTCGTGGCGCTGGGAGGGGGTGCCGTGGTATCTGCGCTCAGGCAAATGCCTGGCTGCTACAGCGGCCGAGGTTCTGGTGGAGTTAAAGCCACCGCCGCAAAGGCTGTTTGCCGATCTAGCGTCCGGGCAAGCCAATTATTTGCGCTTTAGACTCTCCCCAAACTCCGCCGTCGCGCTTGCCGCGCGCGTCAAGCGTGTAGGTAAGGAATTCGTAGGCGACCAGCACGAGCTCTATTTGGTTGATGAACAGCCGGGAGAGGAATCTCCCTACGAGCGGCTGTTGAGTGACGCCATGGCCGGAGACGAAACGCTGTTCACCCGTGAGGATGCCGTTGAGGCGGCCTGGGCGGTGGTTGATCCCGTTCTTGACACGCACCACCCGGTACATATCTATAAGCCCGGCAGTTGGGGTCCCAAACAAGCTGATGCGCTTATTACAAACGACGGAAGCTGGCACAATCCTATCCTGCTTTAAGCGTTGTAGGAGCGGGCCATGCCCGCGATGATGGCGCTTAACTTAGCAATCGCTATCCAAATGTCGCGGGCATGGCCCGCTCCTACAGCATCATAGCCAGTGCAAAAATATTCTTTCTTGGAAATCGCCTTATCTGTTCGTTGCCGCACCGAGCGCGTTTGGTTTTGCGTGTATTGTTTTGACCCAGTGATGATGAAAAGGGCTTTTCCTGTTAGGTAACTCGCAATAAATAACCCCTTAGCCCGAATAGTTCCCACGCTCCGGCGTGGGAATTCATCCGGCAACGCTCCAGCGTTGCGTGACGCTGGAGCGTCACTGGCGGCATTCCCACGCCGGAGCGTGGGAACGATAGCTGAGGGGGATTATTTATTGCGAGTTGCCTTAGACGGGACAGTTGCCGTCAGACCTAACGACTTTTAAAAGATGATTTTTCCACGAGGAAACAATATGACGCGTATTCAAGGCTGGGCAGCGCCAGGTCCTAAACAAAAACTCAAACTCATGTCCCTGGATAGCGGTGAATTAGGTGCAGAAGAGGTTGAAATCATTGTGGAGCATTGCGGAATTTGTCATTCCGATTTATCGATGATTAACAACGATTGGGGAATTTCAATCTATCCCATCATCCCAGGACACGAAGCGGTTGGGCGCATCAGCGCCATCGGCACGGCGGTTAAAGGCTTAATCATCGGACAGCGCGTGGGCGTGGGTTGGAATTCCGGTAGCTGTATGCACTGCCAGCAATGCGTTACCGGGCAACATAATCTATGCAGCCAAGTCTTGCCGACTATTGCAGGCGGACATCGGGGCGGTTTTGCCGACAGGATGCGGGCGCATTGGGTGTGGGTTATTCCACTGCCTGAACAACTTGATATAAGTTCTGTAGGTCCCCTGCTATGCGGTGGCGTTACGGTATTTGCGCCGCTGATGAACCTCAATATTAAACCGACTGACCATATTGGCATTGTCGGCATTGGCGGTTTAGGTCATTTAGGCTTGAAATTCGCTAATGCATGGGGCTGTGAAGTGACGGCATTCACTACGTCGGCATCGAAAATCGATGAAGCAAAAGGCTTTGGCGCACATCATGTTATTTCCAGTTATGACAGTGCGTCGATTTTAAAAGCGGCAAATTCACTGGATTTATTGCTGGTTACCATCAATAAACCGCTCGACTGGGCGACATTGCTCAAAACCTTAAAACCCAACGGACGAATGCATGTTGTCGGCGCCGTGCTTGAACCTATGCCTATCCCTGCTATTGAGTTGATTTTTGGACAGAAAAGCGTTTCCGGCTCGCCAACAGGTTCGCCATCAGCGCTGGCGACTATGCTGGAATTTGCAGCTCGACACCATATTACGCCACAAGTTGAACATTTCCCCATGAACCAGGTAAACGATGCGCTGGCGCATCTGGCGGCGGGGAAAGCGCGTTACCGGATTGTGCTGGATGCCGATTTTTAAATTGCGCCCGTTACCAAGCTCCAGCTCTCGTCTTTATACCCAAGTATTTAAAAGCACGTCATTCCGGCAGGGATTGCCGGAATCCAGAACACAGGGATGTGAATGCTCGATTTAACTGCAACTCCGTGTTATGAGGCTTGTTGCCAGTTGGGTATTGCCATCCATGGCATCTGGATCCCGGCAATCCCTGCCGGGATGACGGTGTCACCCAAACACTTGTGTATAACGATGAGAACTCCAGCTTGGGAACGAGCGGAAATATCTATCCATCAACCCAACGGAAACAATCAATGTCCACAATCGAAGATTTAAACGAAACCGTTGCCCGCGTCAAAGCCGCGCAACGGCTATTTGCAACATTTTCGCAAGAAAAAGTCGATGACATTTTTAAAAAAGCCGCCTTGGCGGCCGGTAATCATCGAATTTCATTAGCGAAACAGGCCATTGCGGAAACGGGTATGGGATTATTGGAAGATAAGGTGATTAAAAACCACTTTGCTTCCGAAGAGGTCTATCACAAGTACGCTGCACTCAAGACTTGCGGCATTATCGAGCTGGATGATACGTTCGGCTTTCGTCGAGTCGCCAAGCCTGTCGGTTTGTTAGCGGGCATTGTTCCGGTAACCAACCCAACGTCTACCGCAATTTTCAAGGCCTTGATCGCCTTGAAAACACGAAACGGCATTATTTTCTCGCCTCATCCCAATGCGAAACTATGCACTATTGCGGCGGCGAAAGTGGTGTTGCAAGCGGCTGTGGATGCGGGTGCGCCCGAAGGCATTATCGGTTGGATTGAAGAGCCGACCTTGGAACTCTCGCAGGCGTTGATGAAGCATCCTGACGTGAACCTGATTTTAGCGACCGGCGGACCGGCTATGGTTCATGCGGCCTGTTCATCAGGAAATCCCTCATTAGGCGTAGGCTCCGGCAACACCCCTGCCCTGATTGATGGGTCCGCCGACATTGAAATGGCCGTTTCGTCCATTTTAGTCAGCAAGACTTTTGACAACGGCATGATTTGCGCCTCCGAGCAGTCAGTCGTGGTGATCGATACGCTGTATGACGCGGTGAAAGCGGAATTTGCCAAGCGCGGCGCTTATTTTCTGTCCGAACAGGAAAAGCAAAAAGTGTCCGCTATTCTCCTACTCAACGGCCATCTTAATGCTGAAATTGTCGGGCAATCCGTTACCCGTCTGGCTGAATTGGCCGGTATTTCAGTGCCGCAAGGAGCCCGTATTCTCATCGCTGAAGTGGAACAGATCGGTGTCGGCGAACCCTTTTCTTATGAAAAGCTGTCGCTGATCCTGGCTATGTATCGCGCCAGCGATTTTAATGACGGCTTGGATAAGGCCAAGGCTTTGATAGAGTTCGCAGGACTCGGCCATACTGCGGTGATTTATGCGGATGCGCTGGCTACCGAGCACATCATGGCCTTTAGGGAAGCGTTGAAGGTCTGCCGTATCCTTATAAACACGCCGTCTTCGCAAGGCGCGATCGGCGACCTTTATAATTTCCGTTTAGACCCTTCGCTGACCTTGGGCTGCGGCACTTGGGGCGGCGGCGTGGTCAGCGGCAATGTGGGACCGATGAACCTGTTGAATATCCAGGTCATCGCCGAACGTCGAGACAACATGCTTTGGTACCGCATTCCATCGAGAATCTATTTCAAACCGGGATGCTTGCCGACCGCTTTACAGGATATTAAAGGGCTGCATAAAGCCTTTATTGTCACCGAAAAGTCGATTTTCGATTCGGGCAAGGTTCAAGAAATCAGGGAAGTGCTGGAGCAATTGGCTATCACCTTCAAAATATTCTATGACGTCGAAGCCGATCCGACTTTATCGACTGTGCAGCGAGGTTTGGAACAAATTCGAAGCTTTCAGCCCGATGTCATTATCGCTTTTGGCGACAGTTCAGCAATGGATGCTGCGAAAATTATATGGTTGCTGTACGAAAACCCCGAAATTGAATTGGCCGACATGGCGACCCGCTTTATGGATATTCGCCAGCGTGTCTATGAGCTGCCCGCATTGAACAATAAGGCGATACTGGTGGCGATACCGACCACATCAGGTAGCGGCTCCGAAGTTACGCCGTTCGCCTGCGTTACCGACGAGCGCAACGGCAGCAAATATGCCTTAGCGGATTACGCACTAACGCCCAGCATTGCGATTATTGACGCCCAGCTGGTTATGCGCCTGCCAAAGGATGTCACCGCCGATGGCGGCATTGACGCACTGACCCACGCATTGGAATCTTTGGTGTCGTCTTTTGCCTCCAGCTTCACTAAGCCTAGCGCCTTGGAAGCCATACGCCTGCTGTTCAAATACTTGCCGGCGGCGTATCACGAGGGCGAAGCGAACCCGAAAGCCAGGGAACGCGTTCATTATGCAGCCACTCTTGCAGGAACCGCTTATGCCAATGCCTTTTTAGGTATTTGCCATTCGTTAGCCCATCAACTGGGATCGACTTTTCAGCTTCCCGACGGTTTGGCAAACGCGTTGATGATTAGCCATGTGATTCGCTACAACGCCACGGATCGGCCTTTTCGACAGGCTTCCTTTGCCCAATACCATTACCCTACGGCAAAAGAGCGTTACATCGGTGCGGTTAATTACTTACAGCTAGGTTTAGGCATCGGCGATGATGACAAAATTGAATTGCTGATCAAGACAGTGGAAGACTTGAAGCAAGAATTGGCTATTCCTCAAAGTCTTAAAGACGCATTGCCTAATGTCAGTGAAAAAGCGTTTTTAGCGATGGTTAACCGTATGGCGGAACAAGCGTTTGATGACCAATGTACCGGAACCAATCCTCGCGCACCGCTGATTGACGATTTGAAACAATTGTACCTGGCTGCGTATTACGGCAAAAATAAAACTTTGTAGGAGCGGGCCGCGCCCGCGATGAAGGCGTTAAACAGTGTAATCATTCCCCCAAATGTCGCGGGCGCGGCCCGCTCCTACGAGGGGGGTAATTCCATAAGCTCTCACAATGACTTGTGTATAAAGATGAGAGATATAGCTTGGGAACCAGCGCCACGAGCGCCAACACGGAGACGGCTAAATTCCCGATGAAAAACACTCATAAAATTGCAATTTCGCTTACTGGAGCTGCCTTACTGGTTGCACTAGGCATAAGCCTATCGTTCTGGACTTTCAGGCAGATCGAGGAAACAGCCGACAGGCGGAAGCATACTTTCGTTGTATTGAACAATGCCGACGACTTGTTGTCTGCATTAAAAGATGCGGAAACCGGCGAACGCGGTTATTTGTTGACCGGTGACGAGGCCTTTCTGGGGCCCTATTTAGCAGTTAGCAACAGCATTGTCGGACAGTTGAACAATTTGCGCCAATTAACCTCAATCGGCGCCGCCGATCACCACCTGGATGCGATGGCGCCATTGATAGATGCCAAATTAGCGCATATGGCGCATAACATTGAATTACGCCGCAACCATGACATGGCTAGCGTGATAGCGGATATAAGCGAAGGCCGGGGCAAACAATTAATGGATTCGATTCGTGACCAGATGAGTCGCTTCGTCCAGATAGAAGAAAGTGAACTGGTACGGCACGATGCTGAATTCCAATCAAACCTACGCCTGTTATTTACCATTATTGTCAGTGCCAGCCTGTTTGCGCTGCTGTTTGCAGTTTTGTTCGCCCATCTGATCTACCGGGAAATACAGCAGCGGCTCAAGAATTTAGTGCATAGCGAAACACAACATTTGCTTGAAATGCAGCAGGAAACCAATGAACAACTGCAACAAGCCATGACCACCTTGCAGGCCAGTGAGGAAAAACTTAGCGTGACGCTCAACTCCATTGGCGATGCGGTAATAGCCACCGATGCCGAAGGCTGTGTGACCTTGCTGAATCCTCTTGCCGAACTGCTCACCGGTTGGACGCTGGCGGAAGCTAAAGGTCGCCCGGTAGACGAAATTTTTCACATCGTCAACAAGGAAACCCGCAAACCTGCCGCTATCCCGGTCAAGGAAACCTTGGAGCAAGGCACGATACAGGGTCTTGCTAATCACACCGTACTGATTTCACGCCAGGGTAGCGAGTGCGATATTGCCGACAGTTGCGCACCAATTCGAGACCGCGATACGCAGGTGATTGGCGCGGTATTGGTGTTCCGTGATGTTACCGAGGAATATGCCGTACAACAGGCCTTGCGCGACCAGCAGTTTTATACCCGCTCGCTTCTCGAATCCAGCATCGACGCGCTGATGGCTACCGATCCGCTCGGCATGATTACCGACGTCAACCAACAGATGGAGGCGCTCACCGGCTATACGCACGACGAGTTGATCGGCACGCCGTTCAAGCATTATTTCATCAATCCTGAGCTGGCCGAGGCCTGTATCAAGCAGGTGCTGGACGAAAATAAGATCACCAACTTCGAACTCACCGTGTGTGCCAAAAGCGGTAAGAAAACCGTCGTGTCCTACAATGCCAGCACCATCTACGACCGCGATGGGAAGCTGCAAGGCGTGTTCGCCGCAGCACGCGACATTTCAGAACAGCAAAAGTTCGATCAGCGCCTGCGCGACCAGCAGTTTTACACGCGCTCCCTGATCGAATCCAACATTGATGCGATTATGGCTACCGATCCGTCCGGCATCATTACCGATGTTAACACGCAGATGGAAACGCTCACCGGCTGTACGCGTGACGAACTGATCGGGGCGCCGTTCAAAAATCACTTTACCGATCCAGAGCGGGCCGAAGCGAGCATCAAGCTGGTGCTGAGCATAAAGAAGGTCGCCGACTACGAACTCACCGCGCGCGCCAGGGACGGTAAGGAAACCGTCGTATCTTTCAATGCGAGCACTTTCTATGATCGGGACAGGAGGTTACAAGGCGTGTTCGCCGCTGCGCGCGACGTCACCGAACGAAAACGCCTGGATCAGGTGTTGCAGGAAAAAAACCTCGAACTGGAAAATGCCAGGACGATGGCGGAAAAAGCCAGCCACGCCAAATCGGATTTCCTTTCCAATATGAGCCATGAGATTCGCACACCGATGAACGCCATCATTGGCATGTCTTACTTGGCGATGAAGACCGACCTGACCCCGCGCCAGCGTGATTACATCAACAAGATCAAGGGCTCGGCAAGACATCTGCTCAGCATTATCAACGATATTCTCGACTTCTCGAAGATCGAAGCGGGCAAGCTGACGGTCGAGCACACTGACTTCGAACTGGAAAAGGTGCTCGACAATGTAGCCAACCTGATCGCCGAGAAGGCTTCTGCCAAGGGACTGGAGCTTATCTTCGATATAGACAAAAACGTACCGCTTAATTTGGTCGGCGATCCGCTACGATTAGGACAGGTTCTTATCAATTACAGCAACAATGCGGTCAAATTTACCGAGCAGGGCGAGATCGACATCATCATCCGCCTCAAGGAGCAGACCGATGAGGACATACTGATTTACTGCGCCGTGCGCGATACCGGCATAGGCCTGACCGAAGAACAAATGAGCCGTTTATTCCAGAGTTTTTCGCAGGCCGATGCATCAACCACCCGCGAATTTGGCGGCACCGGACTCGGGCTGGTTATTTCCAAGAAGTTGGCCGAACTGATGGGCGGCGAAGTCGGTGTAAACAGTGAGCTCGGCAAGGGCAGCACCTTTTGGTTTACGGCGCGGATGAGCAAAAGTGTCGGCCAGCAACGCAAGCAGGCGCTGTCAGGCGAGCTGCAAGGCAAGCGCGTGTTGGTGGCGGATGATAACGATAATGCCCGTCAAGTGTTGAGCGACCTGCTCGACAGCATGGGTTTCAAAGTCGATCAGGTCGAGTCGGGCAAGGCGACCATCGGCGCTGTGGATCGTGCCGAGGCGCAGGGCATGCCCTACGATATTGTATTTCTCGACTGGCAAATGCCGGGCATGGATGGCATTGAAACCGCCAGACGACTCAGGGAGCTTCCGCTCAGCTTTATGCCGCACATGATCATGGTGACCGCCTACGGTCGAGAGGAAGTTATCAGAGGCGCAGAGGAAATGGGCTTCGAGGATGTACTGATCAAGCCGGTCAGCGCCTCGGTGCTGTTCGACGCCGTGGTTCGCATTCTGGGGGGCGTCGTCGATACCGTACGCACCGCCGGAGATATGCCGACCGATGCTTTCGAGCAACTCGCCATGATCAAGGGCGCCCGTATTCTGTTGGTAGAGGATAACGAACTCAACCAGGAAGTGGCCACCGAACTGCTGCGCGATGCAGGCTTCATCGTCGACCTAGCCGAGAACGGGCAGACCGCACTGGACAAGGTCAGGCTTGGCGATTACGACATCGTATTGATGGATATGCAAATGCCGGTGATGGATGGCGTAACGGCGACCTTGGAAATCCGCAAAGATGAGCGTTTCAAGAATCTTCCAGTGGTGGCAATGACCGCTAATGCCATGCAAGGCGATCGCGACCTGTGCATGGCGGCAGGCATGAACGATCATGTCGCCAAGCCGATCGAACCGGAAGATCTATGGCTGGCGTTGCTGAAATGGATTAAACCTCACTCCGCATTGCCTGTAGTAGAAGAGTCGAAACCGCAGACGATAATGAACGCCGAGTTGCCGTCCGACATAGACGAACTGGATATGAATAACGGCCTGCGCCGCGTACTCGGTAAGAAGTCGCTCTATCTGTCGATGCTGCGCAAGTTCATAGTCGGGCAGAAATCCGCAACAGCAAAAATCATTAAGGCGCTTGATGACAACGATTGGGACACTGCGGAGCGGTTCGCACACACACTAAAAGGCGTTTCCGGCAACATCGGCGCCATCCGCCTGCAACAGTTGGCAGAAAAACTTGAGACCGCGATCAAGGAGCGCCATCCGAGCGACAAGGTCAATGCCCAGATTGAGGCGCTGAGCAAGCCGCTGGACAAGCTCATCGCGCAACTGGAACAGAAGCTGCCGAAGGAGCCGGATCATGCATCGGTAACGATAGACCCGGAACAGCTCAAGGCGGTTTGTGAGCAACTGGAAACCCTGCTAGCCGACGACGATGCGGAAGCGAGTGATGTGCTGGGGGCAAATGCTGATCTGCTTAACTCGGCTTTTCCTAACCACTATCGCGAGATTGACGACAGTATTCGATCATTTGATTTTGAGGCGGCGCTCACAGCGCTCAAGGCCGCTACCGAAGCATAGGCTTGATCCTAATGCATCTTGCGGTGGAAGCTTCCTCATTCCCACGCGCCGCGCTCGTCTTTATACACAAGTGTCTAGGAGACACCGTCATCCCGGCAGGGATTGCCGGGATCCAGAGCACAGGGATGTGAATGCTTGATTTCATTGAGCAATTCCTGTGGCGAGACTTGTTGCCTACTTCAGTATGCCATCCATGG
>SCPZ01000087.1 GCA_004299305.1 Methylobacter sp. | reverse complement strand
ATCACTGATAAAACTCTAAGTCATTAGAATTGTTAAAAATCCGTTTAAATCCGTCCAATCAGTGTCATCCGTGTGCTATTTTTTAGCTGTTGAAGTTGCGTATTTTATTTATTGCGAGTTACCTTATAATGCTTCATGCATATTCACCGGATGTTACTAATCTCTTTTTTTTTACTGTTGCTGTTAGCCACAGTACCCATCGTAGTGCTTTCTTTCTATGCCTCACGGGTTGCTTTAGAGACGGAAATAGGTCGAAGTCTTAAAAACGACGCGTCCATGTTGATGGAACAAATCGACATGTTGATCTTTGAACGCTTGCAAAATGTCCATTCCTGGAGCCATCTGGATATTATTCAAGAAGGTCGCATCGGCGATGTGGATAAGCGTTTGGCCCAGTTTCTTGGGGAATTGGAACGCGGTTATCCGGGGGTATACCGAAACTTGTTTTATCTTGATAAAGATAACAGGATTGTCGCCGCCGGAGATCCGGCATTGATTACGCACTCCTTTCAATCGCAAGCGGACTGGATACATGCGCAAGTACCGCATGGCGAAGTCTTCCTTGAAGAATTGCAGTTACAACCGCCTTATGAACAGGCGGATCTGTTAATCCGCGCCCCAGTACACAATAACTACGCGAGCGGCGATATTGGGCAGCTTTATGGCGTGTTTGACCTTCGGCAAATTTTCCGGGTGTTCGACCAGTCCAGCCATTCAGCCTCAGGCGAGCGCTTTGTCATTTTGCTGGATAGCACCGGCCGAACGATAGCGGCCTCCGCAGCCGCGCGTGACAAAAAGCTGCTATTGACCGATACCTTTGCAAATTGGAAGCTCCATGAACAAAACGGCATCGCCGTTCATACCGGAAAACCGTTGACCGATTCATCGGTATTGGTCGGCTATGCGGTCTCCAAAGGTTACCAGGGCTACGCGAATATGGGCTGGTCATTGCTGGTTATTCAGTCTACACAGCAGGCATTTCAACCTATCTGGGACCTGTGGTGGCTATTTTGCAGCGTTTTCATCGTAACCGGCTTGATTGCCGGCGGCGTTGCTCAAGGGGTCGCAAGACGTATCGCCAAGCCCCTGTTGGATTTAACCGCCTGGGTTCAACGCTTCCAAACAGCGCCGGACCGCATTAGTCCCAACATCTCCGGCGCACGAGAAGTGCGCGAACTGAGTACCGCTTTTGGACAACTTGCCGAGGATTTAGAGCGATCCCGCCAACAGGTTATTCATGCCGCTAAATTGGCCGTTGTTGGAGAAATGGCCGCGATCATGGCTCATGAAGTACGCACCCCGCTAGGCATTTTGCAAACTACCGCGCAAATGTTGCAATGGGAAACCGCGCTAAGCCCCGAAGGCCAGGAGATGACCCAAATGATTGTTGCAGAAAGCGCCAGGCTTAACCGTTTGATTTCCACCTTGCTGGACTGCGCCCGGCCGCGCCTGCCCAATATGCAAGCGCAAGATCTGCATAAAATCATAACGCGAGTTATTGACCTGCTTGCCACACAAGCGCAAAAAAAGGCTATCCAGGTTGACTGGCTAATGCCTGCAAATACCGCGATTATCGAATGCGATGAAGAATTATTAGTTCAGGTTTTTCTAAACCTTATTTTAAACGCCATTCAAATCGTTCCTGCCGGCGGTCGAATACGGGTACGCACAGATTATTTAAACGGCGAATCGGTAAAAATAACCATAGAGGATAATGGTCCTGGTATTCCGCCGGGAAATTGTGAGCGATTGTTCGATCCCTTTTTTACCACACGGGAAGGCGGCATCGGCCTCGGTTTAACAGTCACCCAGCAAATTGTCACTGTACACAACGGCCATCTTAGTGCGGGACAAAGCGATTTGGGCGGCGCGTGTTTTACACTGCTTTTACCATTTTCTCAGGGAGAAAAAATATGTTAAACGGATCGCGTGTCCTGGTAGCCGACGATGAGCCCAATGCGCGGCGCGTACTGGAAATTTTATTGCGTAAACTCGGTTGCGAAGTATTTTCTGCGCCTGATGGGAAAGCTGCGCTGGGAATTTTACGCGAATCCCCCATGGATTTATTAATCACCGATCTTAATATGCCGGGCATGAGCGGCTTGGAGCTATTAACCGCTATACGCAACGATGGTCACACTTTCCCGGTTATTGTCGTAACCGCCTACGGCACCGTCGAAAATGCAGTGGCCGCAATGAAATTGGGCGCCTTTGACTTCATTATTCGCCCATTGGACGTCGAGCAAGTAAAAATAGTGGTTCGCCGCGCACTTGATGTACGAAGAGTGCACCAGGAAAATATATTCCTGCGCGATGAAATGAACAAAGACTGGGGCGAATTCGTCGGTCAATGCCCGGCTATGCAGAGAATTTATGAATTGATTCGTCAAGCAGGGCCCAGTAAAGCCAGTATTTTTATTATAGGCGAAACCGGAACCGGAAAAGAGTTAGTCGCACGGGCTATTCACAGCAACTCAGGACGACGCGGCTTATTCGTACCAATCAACTGCGCCGCCATTCCCGCCGACATTCTGGAAAGCGAATTGTTCGGCTATGTTCGCGGTGCTTTCACCGGCGCCCACAAGGATAGAATCGGTAAATTTGAATTAGCGCACGAAGGCACCTTGTTCCTGGATGAAATTACCGAGATGCCTCCCGCCCTTCAAGCCAAACTGCTGCGAGTGCTTCAGGAGAGCCGCATTGACCGCTTGGGCAGCAATCACAGTATCGAAATCGATATTCGCATCATCGCCGCGACTAACCGTGATCCATTGGAAGCCGTTCAGGCGGGTCGTTTGCGCGAAGATCTTTATTACCGGATCAATGTGTTAGGCATTCACTTACCCCCTTTGCGGGAGCGGCGAGAGGATATTCCTTTATTGGCTCATCATTTTCTCGAAAAATATCGGCGTTCACTCGGCGGCGATTCATTTACAATGCCGGACGAAGTAACCCAGGCATTAACGGCATACGCATGGCCGGGCAATGTACGTGAATTGGAAAACATGATGGAGAGGGCGGTCGTGCTAAGCCAAGGCGTTGAAGTCGGCCTCAGACACCTGCCGCAGGAAATACTGTTAACGAAATCCCCGGCAATATTGACGCCTGCTGTCGAGAATGAAGATTTGGATATGGATTTGGAAGCCAGCGTGGAAAAACTGGAAAAAACCTTATTGAATAAAGCGCTTATGGAATCTGTCGGCAACAAAGCAAAAGCTGCGCGTATGCTAAAAATCAGCGAACGTACGCTTTGGTATAAGCTCAAGAAATATGGACTAAAAGCCGGAATGGATTAATTTTACAATCCTGAGATTCAGCCAACTGGCTACTAACTAAGCCGGGACAGATAACATCCATTCAAGGGATGTTATCTGTCAAATCGTCCCGCTCGCGGTTCTTAAAACCTAGCAGGTCTTACAACGAACTAAACACCTTACTCGACAAAACAATAATGCCGACCTACTAGAACTTCTGCCGCTTGTCTAACAAAAAACAATCCGATTATAGAAAAACTGGAAATACTCGGGAGTTCTGAAGCCGCCTTCAGTTTCATTTGCCAAACAAAAGAACTTAAGCTTTTCGATACCCCATCAAAATGACTTTTATAAACTGAGTATTTACAAGCCATTTAATTGCCCTATCGGACAGATACGACTAAGTTAATCGAGTAAAGATGGATAGTGGGAATTTGTGTTGTTAAGATTTTAATTACGTCTGCCATTCTTGCCGGCAGTTGTATCTTCAAATTTAACTTTTAACGGCTTGCCGCAATATAGATTGCCGTCCAGCGCGGCTATCGCGGCTCTTGCTTCGTGGCCTTCCATACCGATAAAGCCGAAGCCCCGGCATTTTCCGCTAAATATATCGGAGACCAGTTGAATGGAGCGGACTTTTCCGTATTCAGAAAATAAAGCCTGTACAGTTTCTTCAGTGGCTTCGCTAGGTAAGTTTCCTACAAAAATTCGTTTCAAAAGACATGTCCTAAATTAGGGGGTGAGTTGATTGGCCGGATTAACCGGTTATGCCACAACCCCGCGTCATCAAACGCGAGGTTGGATGGGAAAGTAAGGCTGTTTTAAGCTGCGCTTACTTGTGATGCTTGTGGACCTTTAGGGCCTGATTCTACATCGTACTTAACCGCTTGGCCTTCAGCCAAGGTACGGTAACCGCCGTCGCTTGCGATTGCAGAAAAGTGTACAAACACGTCTGCGCTACCATCGCTGGGCGAAATAAAACCAAAACCTTTAGACTCGTTAAACCACTTAACAGTACCTGTTGCCATATAAATTACCTATATAAATCAATGAAAATGTTTGATTGCAAATCATGCTTGGCAATTTTAAGGAGAAAAGCGAATGGAATTTCTGAAAAGTGCTGAATAACATGCAAAACTTACAGTAGATGCCTCACGTTGGTCGTGGAGTGCTGCCTACTAGACGCTCTATTATAGAGGCTAATTCTCAGTATAGCCATTGAAAAATTCAGGAGGCGGTGTTTCGTAGGGATTAACAAACTGTCCGACAGACCGTTAAGGATGGTTTCCATCGTCAAGATTATTGTATTAATCATGACAGTGATGACCTGGAAAATGGACTTTAGCCCAAGCATAGCCATTATCATAACGACTAGACCTTTCGCCATAATGGTTTCTGTGCATAATGTTATAAGCGCCATGAGCCTGATAATACGCAAGTCGTTCATGAGCCTCGTGTTCTTTGTGTTTTATTAATCAACCTACATCATGAAAGTCATCCTAACCGAAAAACCCTCCGTCGCCCGCGACATAGCCAAATGCCTGAATATAAACAACAAACGTGACGGTTATTTTGAGGGTAATGGTTACCAGATTACCTGGGCGTTCGGCCATCTGGTCGAATTGAAAGAACCGGATGAATATAACCCGGCATGGAAACGCTGGACCTTGGAATCCCTACCCATCATCCCCGAGCAATTCGGCTTAAAAGCCAGGGGCGACGCTCAAGCGCAAAAACAGCTAAACACCATCAAACACTTGTTCATTGCTGCCGACGAAATCATCTGCGCCACCGATGCGGGACGAGAAGGCGAGTTAATTTTCAGGTACATTTTGTCCTGGACAGCCTGTTTACAAAAACCGTTTAAGCGCCTGTGGATCAGCTCCCTAACCGACGATGCAATACGCAAAGGCTTTGCAAGCCTGCAAGAGGGACAGGCTTACGACGGACTTTACCGCGCCGCCAAATGCCGCAGCGAATCGGATTGGATAGTCGGCTTAAATGCCACGCGGCTTTATACCCTCAAGTTCGGCGGGCAAGGCAGCTTATGGACAATAGGCCGAGTGCAAACGCCGGTACTCGCGCTTATCGTGCAAAAAGATTCGGACATCAGCAATTTTACGCCTAAGGATTTCTGGGAATTACACAGCCTGTACCGCGATACTGATTTTCAGTATGTCGGCGGGCGATTTGACCTCCAACCCGACGCTGAAGCCTTGTTAAGTCAAATCACCGGACAGGATTTCCGGGTTACCCACGTCAAAGGCAAGCGGGAATTGCTCAACCCGCCGTTATTGTACGATTTGACCGATTTGCAAAAAGACATGAGCATCCGTTACGGCCTGACCGCCGATCAAACCTTAAGCTGCACCCAGCAGTTATACGAGAAGAAGCATGTCACCTATCCGCGTACCGACAGCCGTTATTTAACCAACGACATGAAATCGGCCATAAAGCCCTTACTGACAACATTACGCACGAATTTTGGGCCGCAAATTGAACCGCTTAATCTCGATAAACTGACGCTGAGCGCCCGCATCTTTAATGACGCCAAAGTAAGCGACCATCATGCGATCATACCCACCAGCATATTACCGGGTTCGTTGCCAGGCCACGAAGCCAAAGTTTATGCGGCGATAGTACAGCGGTTTATTGCAGTGTTTTATCCGCCCTGCGTCAAACAAATCACCACCGTTCTGGGCGAAACCGCGAACGCAGTAAAGTTTAAAACCACAGGCACGATTATCGAATCGCCCGGCTGGCAGGTCTTGTATAAAAATGAGGCCTCCAATCAGCCCGATAAAACGCTAAAAATCCTGCCCAACTTTATCGAAGGCGAAACCGGCCCGCAGCAACCGTCGATAAACCAGGGCAAAACCACGCCGCCCAAGCCTTATAACGAAGCGAGCCTGCTGAGCATCATGGAATCGGCCGGTAAAACCTGCGACGATGAACAACTCAAAGAAGCGTTAAAAGAAAAAGGCCTCGGCACACCGGCAACCCGAGCCTCGATTATCGAGGTGCTAATCAAACGCAACTATATCCAACGGCAAAAAAAGACCCTGATCAGCACCGAATCGGGACGGCATCTTATCTCCATCATCGCCGACGACCGACTGAAGTCTGCGGCGATGACCGGCGAATGGGAAGCCAAACTCAAAAAAATAGAACACAACGATTACGATCCCGACCAATTCATGGCCGAAATCATCCAGTTCACCCAAAAAATTAAAGATGAATCAGACCGGCAGCTGTTCGACCCAAGCCGCTTGGGCGACTGCCCGTTGTGCGGACATCCCGTTATCGAAGGCAGGAAAGGCTACGGTTGCAGCGACTGGAAAGCCGGTTGCCAGTTTGTGTTATGGAAACAAATGTATGGCGTACCGATCACGATGGACATGGCCTGCCAGTTACTACAAAACGGACGAACCCTGCATAGTTTCGCGATCAAGCTAAACGATGAAGTGTTTAATGCCCAGCTGACCCTCAACAAACAAGGCGAAACCGCTTATATCAAAGCCGAGTCGGGGCAGCGGGCTACCGTACAAGAGGCTATCGCCGATTGCCCACTGTGCAACGGCAAAATAATCGAAACCCCAAAAGCCTATAGCTGTAGCGAATGGCGCAACGGCTGCAAAATGGTGATCTGGAAAACTGTTGCGCATAAAAAAATCACCCTCGCTATGGCTAAAAAACTGCTTAGCAAGGGAGAGACAGGGCAATTAAAAGGCTTTAAATCCGGCAAAGGCGCTGAATTTGAAGCCAACCTGAAACTGGTCGATGGAAAAGTTGAAATGGATTTTGCAGGGCGTTAATCGGAAAGCGAATACCACTGAGGAATGAAAATTAAATAACGTGAACACACGATAAGCCGTAGGGGAGACCGGCTGGTCGCCCTTTGTGCAAATATATGAGTTACAGCGTTTTCAAACTCAGTTAATGACTAAAAATAATAAAGCTATGGCGTGACTGGAGCGCAAGCTTCGCCTAAAGCGCCTACTTTTGGTGCTTGCCAGTGCAGGCGAAGCCTGCACTCCAGCGGCAATGAAGCTGACATAGCCCGCTAATAATTAGTAACTCATTTAAATTGAAAACGCTGTATTTAATTCCCGTTCCGAACCTAAAAAACCAGTTAGTCACGGCTTTACTCAGAGAGCACACACGACAATCCACGCAGCACCAAATCAGGATCGACAATGGCCGCAACATCAAGCTGTCCGGCAATAAGTTCGGCATCGCCGCCAGTCAGGATTAGTTGCGTATTTGCAGCTTGTTTCGACAGCACATGCTCAATCAGCCCAATAGCCGCAACTAAAGTACCGCTGTAAATTGCAGCCTCGGTAAAGTTAGCCGGGGATGGCGGGAATACATGGCTTGCCTCGCTAAATGCCAGCGCCGCTGTTCCCTGCCCCAGCGATTTTTTCATCAGCGTCAAGCCAGGGCTGATCAGGCCGCCTTGATGCCTGCCGTCGGCATCGATTAAATCCACGGTAATTGCGGTACCGCAATCGACTATACAGACCGGCTTGCGATATTGCCGCCAAACAGCGATTAAAGATAACCAGCGGTCAACACCCAGTTTCTCCGGTTGTTGGTAAGCATTAATAACGCCGCACGCCTGGGCTTGAGATGTAGCCACGATAATATCGACATCAAGCCAAAGCTCAAACGCTACCGATTGCACAAGCTCAAGCAAGCCGCTTGCACTCACGCAGGAAACGGCAATCCGCTGAGGCATGCCAATGCCTTTCCAGGCGTCAATAAGTTCATGCCGGTTAATTTCGGTATTTAACAGAGGCGATCCGGCAGTAAGTTGACCAGCCGTCGCAACCGCCCACTTTAACCGGGTATTACCCATATCGATCAATAAATTCATTGCCGCCCCACACCGTTAAAGCTGACTTCGCCGGACGCAAAGGTCTGCACATTACCATCAGGACGCTCAATCAATAACATGCCGTTATCGTCGATGCCCTGCACTATGCCTTGAAATTGCTGCTCCCCGATAAACAAGGTCGCGGCTTTGCCGCTCAGGCAATCATAATCGCGCCATTCATCGAGATGAGCTTTAATACCGACGCCCTCATACTCGGCAATAACCGGCAGCAAATGATTTAACAGAGCGCCGGCCAATTTATTCCTGGACAAGCGCTGTTGCCCGGTGATTTTGCTTAAATCGGTCCAGGCTTGGGTAATGCTTTGGGCTTCGGCTTCCGGTACAAACAAATTCAATCCCAGCCCGATAACCGCGCAGCACGGGCCGTCGGTTTCGCCCGAGACTTCAACCAAAATACCGCCCAGTTTTTTGCCCTGACTGTAAATGTCGTTCGGCCATTTAAGGCCCACATCATTTATTTGATGTTGTCTTAAAGCCCTGATCACCGCCACGCCGATAGCCAAGCTTAAGCCCGAAATGGCCGCAGGACCCTGCTGAAAACGCCAGAGTATCGACAGGTAAATATTGCACCCGTAAGGCGAAACCCATTGCCGCCCTCGCCTGCCTTTACCTGCCGTTTGGTGCTCGGCAAAACAAACCGAGCCTGAAAGCGCATTATGTTGCGAGCGCTCCACTAAATAGCGATTAGTGGAATCGATTTGATCGTGAATTTCCAGCGATGAAATTAATGCGTCGGCCTGCTCGTTAACAGCATCATTGATTTCCGATGCTGCCAACAACTCCAGCGCATTATCCAGCCGATAGCCTTTGCCGCTGACCGCCGAATGTTGCAAACCCAATTCGGCCAAACCATTTAGTTGTTTCCAAACAGCTGAACGACTAATACCCAGAATGTCGGCCAATTCAGTGCCGGAATGAAACTCCCCGTCAGCCAGTAGGCCAAGGATTTTTTTTTGTTTGTCTGAAATATTCACAACCGCTTAAGATTTATTGTCGGCCTGTTTTTTGTCCCTGATCTGCTGCAATTGTTTTTTAACCACATACTTGATCAGCATTTCCCTATCCTCATCTTTCATATTGATAAAATCGACACCGACAAAATGAGGATATTTACTGTCGTTAACTTGACTGGTTTTGCAATAAATAACCCTGCCGTAAGTCACAATGACCGCCATGCTGGATACCAGCAGCATCTTGATTTCCAGATAATCGCCTTTTTGAAGCGTTTCTTCGCAATTAAAAGCTATACCGCTTGCGCTGATGTTAACATTACGGGTTTGATTTTCCTTGAAATGGAAACCCTGCATCATAATAGCTTGGGCAAGAAGATCGATTTTAGCGTCAATTATCCTTAAGTAATCGGCCACATCGGGCAGGCTTTTTTCCACCCTGTGCAACAGCAACGACGCTTCCTGCGATACCATTTCAAGAGCGGTGGACAAGGAACAATTATTCAGGATATTGTCGGAAAAATGGTGCGGTTCGGTGGCCAGTTTTGCATCTATTTTTTTATAAAACAGGTTAACTTCGTCATCAATTCGAAAAAAACCTCTTCGATCTTCCGTTTTTGCCATGTTGATCTTATCCATAATCTACGACCTCTAAACTTTGCATTACCATGATTTAGTTAATGAATTCGCCCTCATAACGGCTCTTAGGCGATTACCAAGAATAAATATACCCAAATGGCGCAGGATTTTTGTTTGTATTCAAGGCGTAAAAATGGGCGCATAGCGAGCTATGCAACCATTTTTACAACACAGAAGACGGACAAAAAGACCAGTCAGGTGGGTATATTTTTCGCAGGAAATCGCCTTATCCAAGACTGATCCGTCTATCCGGAATATGAACCCTTTTTAACATCTCACAAAATTGATCATGGAAAGGAATTTGTGCGCTTATACCTGATATTTGAGGTTTTTAAGCAATTTTATAGGCACATCCCTCCGCCTCAGTCTGTTGAATTATACGTTAAACGGTTTGATTATTTTATTTTTTGGCTTAGGTGATTTCCTGCGAAAGATATACCCAACTGACTGGTCTTTTTGCCCGTCTCCTACGTTGCAAAAATGGTTACATAGCTCGCTATGCGCCCATTTTTACGCCTCGGCAACTGCTCCATGCGTCGCCTAAAGCGCCTACTGTTGGTGCTCTACCTCCTGCATCCATGCAGTCGTTGCAGACGAACAAAAATCC
>SCPZ01000086.1 GCA_004299305.1 Methylobacter sp. | reverse complement strand
TTTGCCTTATTTTTATTCTCCTCACCCCAACCCTCTCCAGCAGGATGCCTACATGGATGTAGGTAAGTAGAGCAATGCAGGAGCAATTGCCGAGAGGGGGCTTTTTTCTTAACTTAATGGTAGTGACGCGCCGCGTGGGAATGCAGTGCTCGACGCGCTGCGTCCCGTATATGCAAGACGTCGGTCGTAACTCGCGGCGCAGCGCTTCTCGACGACATGTCCATGTGGCGCGTGGAAACACGGTAATACTGTCTTGGGTTTGCAAAAATCTGTGTAAATCCGTCAAATCCGTGTCGCCTAAGGCGCCTACTGTTGGCATCCGTGTTCTATTTAAAGATCGATATATAAATAACATCAGCTTTCCGAGGTTACCCGCAGCACTTCCTCAATGGTAGTAATGCCTTGCAGGGCTTTGATCAAGCCGTTTTCGTACATCGTGGTCATGCCTTCTTCAATAGCCAGCCGTTGAATCGCTCCGGCTTCTTCATGCGCCATAATTAATTTACGCAGTGGATCGGTCATTTGCAGGAACTCGATAATCGCCAGCCGTCCACGGTAACCCAAGCCCCCGCAAGACGGACAGCCGACCGGTTTGTACAAGACAATATCGTCCGCCGAGGCAAAGCGTCTTAACTTCATGCCATCGATAATATCCTGAGTCGGCGTATAGCCTTGCTTGCATTCAGGACACAGTTTTCTGACCAGGCGTTGCGCCAATATGCCATTGACGGTAGAGGTGAGTAGGTATTCCTCAAGACCCATATCCAGCAAGCGGGTGACGCCGCCGGCCGCATCGTTAGTATGCAGCGTCGATAACACCAAATGCCCGGTTAATGCCGATTGCACGGCGATTCTTGCAGTCTCCAGGTCGCGCATTTCGCCGATCATGATCACATCGGGATCTTGGCGCACGATGGAACGCAAGGCCGAAGCAAAGGTCAGGCCTATTTGAGGTTTTGCCTGAATCTGGTTGACGCCTTCCATCTGGTATTCGACCGGGTCTTCGACGGTGATTATTTTGCGTTCGGAGGTGTTCAGCTGCTTTAACGCCGCATACATCGTGGTCGATTTGCCGCTACCGGTCGGGCCGGTAATCAGGATGATGCCGTGCGGTTGGGACAGCACCTCAATAAACTGCTGTAAATGCTTGCCTGCAAAGCCCAGTGCGGCAAAGTCCAGTACCGTATTTTCCTTGTCCAGCAAACGTATCACCACGCTTTCGCCGTACATCGTCGGTATCGTCGAAACCCGCAGATCCAGCTCTTTACCCAACATTTGCACCTTGATGCGGCCATCCTGCGGCAGACGGCGTTCGGCGATGTTCAGCTTGGCCATGATCTTGATGCGTGAAATCACCGCTGCGGTGGATTTAACCGAAGGCGCATCAATGTCCTTCAACACGCCGTCGACACGCAGCCTGACTTTTAGGGATTGTTCAAAAGGTTCGATGTGGATGTCAGAGGCACGGGTTTCAATCGCCCGTTGCATGATCAGGTTGACCATTTTGATGACCGGCGCTTCACTGGCCAAGTCTTTTAAATGTTCGAGGTCTTCCTCGCCCAGATCGTCGACGCTCAGATCGTCGACCAGTTTATCCATTTGCGAGCGGCCTTCGCCGTACTGCACTTCCAACGCCGCATCGATTTCCGAAAGCAGGCCGACTTTGGCAATAATGTTTTTGCCGGTCGCCAGCTTTAACGCGTTGATTACAAATTGGTCTTCCGGGTCCATCAGCGCGACGGTAATGTCATCATTATGGCTTAAGCCGATCACATGATAGTTTTTTAGGAAGCGTAACGGCACGGTTTCCGGCAGTTGCATCTCCAATGGATATTGATCCGCTGCAACCTTTTCAAACCGGCCCGATTCAACAAAAGCGTCGGCTACATCCAGCTCCGAACACAGGCCTAACTTAACCAGCAACTGCGGCACGCTTTCAGATACCGATGTTTTTTGTACGCGCTCAACTTTTTTCAATTCTGCGACAGAAAGTTTCTGTTTATCCTGCAAAACGCTTAGCAACGCTTCATATTCCATTATTTTTTAAAAAACCAGTTGATATTGTATAGGGGGGGTAGATTGATAACTCTATTTCAACTAAGTGTTATCACTTTTTGAGTGAACCCTTTATTGGGCTGGGCGTCTTATATTAACAAAGTCTCGGGTATTTTTATAATTCCTTTCCTCTGTCAAAGCAGGATGCTCAGCCCGTATTTAAAAAACCTTATTAACCACGAAGGCACGAAAGACGCAAAGTTTTATTTCTTCGTGTCCTTTCGTGCCTTCGTGGTGTTTTTTAAGTTTTATCCTGAAACTTAAAATAGATACCTCAAGGCTGTAAATAACTATGGAATGCCTTTAACGGCCCTAAGCCTATATCCCGACCATTTTTGCCTATCGCAGGCACGGTTAAAAATAAGTCTTCAGCTTGTTTAGCATTGTTTGCATCGGCATTTGCGCCATGACCATGAGGAATGCGTAGTTGCGGATGATCAAACGGTGCGCGTTCCCAGCGTACCCGTTCATCGGTCAGCGATTTTAGGAACGCTACCAAGTCAGATTTTTCCTGGGCGGTAATCGGTTGTGGAAATACCAATGTAGCAAAATGCGCAGTATTGTTGAAATTGCCGCCACGGAAATAAAAGTCAACAACTTGTTCCAAAGTCAGTAAACTGCCGTTGTGCATATAAGGGCCGGTCAATTCAACATTACGCAATGACGGTACTTTAAACGCACCCTTGACCGCAGCCAAGGTCCTGCCTTTTTTACCTTTTTGCAGTTCTTTTTCTAAAACGCTAAGGCTCGGTATTTTTGCGTATATCGACCGATCGCCGCAAGAACCGGTGATATAGGGATCGTCAATAAGTTCCTTATCCTTGAAGTCCTGCGCGAACGAATTGTCCATATCGCAGGAATTGACAATGACCGGGTCAACCAGCGGACGGCCGTCCAGCAGTTTTTGTATGTACTGTTCGGTGAACGATAACGGATTGCCGAACGGGTCTTTGCCGCCTACACCCAAGTCATACTCTGTGGGCGTGACACTGGTATTAAAATAGCCTTCGTCCATCAGTCCTTGCGCTACGCCTTTGCTGGTGAATGAGCCATTCAATGTTTTGCGATTAACTAAACGTAGCGAATCAAAGGCGTCGGATAGCGTGTAAACATCAGGATGCGCTGCCGCAGACAAGGTCGGACCTTTATGACAGGTCGCACAATGGGCATTGATAAACACGCTAAGGCCACGTTCTTGCTGTTTGCTCAGTCCTTCCGGTACTTGTGGATAAGTGTCCGCCAGGCGTGGCGTATCGAAAGGCGTTTGATCGGAAATCAACGTTTGTTGATAAAGTTGTAATGCTAAGCCGAAGAACAACGAGAAGTTAGCTTCGATGTGTTTGTAAGGCTCGGCGTTTGCTGTTTTTGGACTGCCGAAATCACCGTTTCCTGACCAATATCGCGGCGCGAATGCGGCTTTTACTAAATTTTCGTAAGAGGTATTCAAACCTTGACCCGAGCTGTCGCGAAGTTCAGCTAACACGCTGTCGTCCGGGTGTACTTCTTGCGTTTCCAGTGGGCGACGCGCCAGTAATTTACGCGCAATATCTGGAAAAGTACGTTCCGTACAGGACATTTCCGCGTCATTAAGCGGCGGTCCAACTGCTTGCGAGGCTAAGGAGGCATTTTCCAAACGGAGGGCCTGTTTGCTCACCGTGCCGTCTTGCTGAGCTACCCATATACCCGCGTTGACATCACGAACACCAAAAGGCGAAACGCCATTGAAAATATTATTGGCGCGTCCATCCCAAAAATTACGAAAGTTATAGCCTGCGTTAATGACGCTGGGCGCTTGTCGTGCTGGGACTTTACGCGTGTTTAAATCGCCCGAATGAAAAATATTATCCTTGATCGAGGTGCAATCATCTACGCCGCTACCGCTTGGATTGGCGCTATTAAATTGATTTGAAAACACGCCTGCAGAAGATACGACATCATCGCTGTTAAATAGCAGCGCAGAGTCTTTATTGCTGGGGTCGGCAAGTTTATGCAACGGAAAATCACTGCGTTTAAGGGTGTAATTAGGGCCGCCGACACCGCCTGATGCCGTTGACTCAAAAGTCATGCCGGTCGGTTTTTTATGGAATGCCCCCGTTGACAACTGATTTTTGACGCGACCATCAGCGCCTGCGTGAAAGTGGCACGAGGCGCAGGCCATACCGTCGCTACCGACTGCCGTGTCCCAAAACAAGGCTTTACCCAGCGAAATAGCGGCGGTAAGGTTAATTACAATCGGCGCGTCACCATCAAGTAACCCTGGTGTAACGGGCATGGCTACGCCTTGCAAAGACGGCGGTGTATTGCCGTGGGCGATAGCCTCGCCGGTCAGCAACACGGTTAGAAAAAAAATTGCACCGGACAAAGCGAAAACGCGAAACGGTTTGACCGGCATAGATGTTAAACCATGACCTGTATTCATCAGATTTCCTTGACTTGGCTGAAAACTTCCCTCTTTAGGGGATTGTCTGAATTTGACAACGATGTACTAGCATCGCTGCCTTCTTGGTAAGCTCCTCGTTCACGGGGAGGAACAATTCACCGACCCTCTAGCCGTCGGCGGGCGTGGATTGAAATATAAGGCGACCTGCTGTGATTATTCTGAGTGTCGGCTTACGAACCGACGGGAATAAATAGCTCCCCTTGGTGAGGGGGAGCTAAAGGGAATTTTCAATCCAGCCAAAAAAGGCTATTGATTATTTAACGGTTACGTTGACATCAATATTGTATGGCAACTTTAACGTAGTATCTATGTTAGCGTCGGGATTAAATCCACTGGTAACAAACATATAATCACCGGTATACGGCGCTTTAAATTTTAAGAGTAACTGGCCGGAAACCTGGTCGACCTTGCCGCCCATACTCTTAACCTTCAGGCTATTGCCATCCTGGTCATAGCCATGCAGCACATGGGTCATAACGATGTTACCCAGGCTGGTTCCATCGGTTTCATCGACAGCGCCAAATTTGGCGAAATTGGCATTTTGCGGGTAAAAGTGGTCGACAACATAATTGTCTGCTGCGGTATCGTCCGCTCCGCGATACCACACAGTGCTGCCCGGATGAATGCCTGCGTCAGCAGCCACCATTTTGATGCTAACAAGTTGACCTTTTTTAGCTTTAAAAGTCCCCCAAGCGGAACTATGTGTCCATCCCATATTACCAAATGCAGGGTCGCGCCAGCCTTTACTTTTAACAACAAAAACAGCATCAGTAGTGCTAGCGTCGAACGCAGTAATACTCATTGGTATAGTTGCCGCGTAGCTTGCAGAAACCGTTATCAAACTGGCGGCAATCACAGATGCAAGGCAGTTCATGGTTTTATTTGTTTTCATAGGTGTTTTTTCCCTTAGGTGAGTTTTCAAATTAAACGAACAATTAATCGGGGAGCTTGTCTGGCGCGTTTTAGCTTAAGCAAAATAGCGCTTTCGAATAATTAATTGATTGGTATGCAGCATCAGGATGTTGCATACGGCAATATAAAGCACTTTATGTGCCATAATTTATTATAAATAAATTCAATGTGTTACCGTCTTATAACCTTGCTAGCTGTGTTAAATAACATAGTTTTTATTGAAAAATAAGGCATATAACACAGTACTGGGGAGGGCTTGATATTCTGCTTTGTTGAATTAGGCTGTTAGCCTATTGAATCGATTTATTAGGTAGCTCGAAAAAATAAACAGCCATAAATTCACTGGTTAAACGTCATGGTTTCCAATTTAAAGCGGGGCGATTTTACAGATAACATCCCTTGAAGGGATGTTATCTGTCCCGGCTTAAGTTGTAGCCAACGTGATTTATAATCAGCGAATCTGCGGCAAAACTCGAAAAAAGCAACCGCGTACTTTTGATTTATTGAATGGATATTTTTTTTACACTATTGGCGAGATCGTAATAGTCATACATATATTGCATCATCTCAAATACAACGGGTTCCGTCGTTTCCGGTGAACCGCCCTTTATCGGAGGCTTAGGGTCGTACTGAAGATCCAGCATGACGGACTGTGTGAAATCTTGACCATCGTTGAGATCATTCGCAAAAACTTTTTTGACGATAGCAAGAGCCATATCAATACCTGCAGTGACGCCGTTTGCGGTTACCAGTTTGCCATCGAAGACATAGCGGGAGCTGGATTCCGGCGTTGCGCCAAAATGCGTAAGCAGGTCGTCCGCCCGATACCAGTTACTGGTGGCTGTCTTTCCTTGCAACAGACCGGCAGCGCCTAATATCCATGAACCCGTGCAAACACTGGTCGTGTAAATGGTATTTTTGTCAATAGCCTTAATCCAGTTAAGCACCTCTGTATTATTGGCCATCGTAATGGTTTCGAACGCACCGCCGGGTACAACCAACACTTCAAGATTTTTAGTGTCAGCCACCGTCCTGTCAGCGCTAATTTTTAGTCCGCTATTGAAAGTGATGGATTTTTTGTATCCGCCGTTTTTGTTTTTACTGGCGGAAATAAGAAAGGGTTTCAATCCCGCCGAACTGAACACTTGGAAAGGCCCCAACGCATCAATAGCATTGGCGCCATCATAGACGAGAATTCCGATTCCTCCCGATTTATAGGTTTTGTTATCGGGGCCGCCATAGGTCGGCTTGATATTGGGTTCGGGAACCAAAGACATGAGTTGATAAACATCCAGATGCCCTGCAGTCGCAGTGAAAGACAATAAAAACACAGTGAAAAAAAGTAAAGCGCGAAAGAGCATTGAATTACCTCAAGTTAAGAGTAAATAATAGACTTGCCCATCGGTAAAAATTACCGAATCAGCCGGTGTTTTCGACTACCGGCTTAAGATGTGGCAAAAATTAAAAGTACAAGTACGGTTTTGCCGCAAAGTACCGAATGTCTTAACAGCAATATCCATACCGCACTATCGGTAAATTGGTTTTTTGCTTTATATGAGGCTCGGTCATATATGCAATTAATTGTTTTTAATGATTTTAAATGCATAAGATTTATATCTGACCGCTGGAATCTTGTTCAGCCGCGTTGTTTTTAAATCAGGGATAAGCGGGGAAAGACTCGGGTAATTTTCAGGTCGAATTCAGTAAATTACGTCATTTGACGTGTTTTTCCAGAATCCATGCCGTTATTTTCAAGGCTTCCGGTTGCAGCTCGGCATATCACACATTTTGATGCGGCATGTAACACAGTTTTGGCGAAAGCTGTTTTTATCGCTACTGTTGTAGACGCCAGCAACATGAAAACTGCCTGTCTATATGGTCGGCTGTGCCGCCAGTTGACCATACAACGCTTCCGGTCCATAAGTATAAGTATCTACACAAGTACCGGCTCCTTCTCCCTTGAGGGAGAAGGTTGATGAGGGGGATATAAATGCTTGTTTTTATTCTCCTCACCCCAACCCTCTCCAACAGGAGAGGGAGTCAGGTCAACTTGCAACCCATTGTATTTATAATGTAAAAAAGTTGTGTAGATAGTTATGCCGAATCCAGAGTCCGACCCAAGGTGTCATTATTAAGATGCTCGCCTCACTCATCTTGAAGAAACAGTCAGGCTTTAAGCAAGATGCGCTTGAATGCTGACAGAAACTGTTTTGCAGAGAGCTGCGTATTGAAATTGCTTACAAAAAACTCAACTCAAGTGAAAAATCGAAAAATGTTACGTTATCAAAGGATAGGTAGCGAACTCGCTGATAAAAAGTTGTATCATCCAGACCTGCTTACACCGATTAAAAAACCAGGATAAATAGAAATGGCAAAAATCAATAAATCTGACTAATCGGTGATTATCCGTTTAATCGGTGTCATCCGTGTTCCATTAATCATTTTTAGCATACGCTGAATAGTTACCTTTTTTCATGCATTCAACAGATTGGAAACATGAACCAAAAACTTGCTATAGATCAACGCCTGCGTCGACGCGCGTTACCGCTGATGTTGTTGCTTATCACTCTGCTGATGGGGGCGGCGTTGATGGTACGGGTTGACGGCCTCAAGAAACATAATCTTGAAGTGGCAACCGAAGGTGCGCGCAACATTTTTCGGATGATTGTGCTGACCCGGCAATGGAATGCCGAACATGGTGGAATATATGTGTTTGCATCGGACAAAACCCCGCCTAATGTCTATCTTGAACATCCCCAGCGCGATCTTGAATTGATGGATCATCGCAAGCTGACCATGTTAAATCCTGCCTATATGACCCGGCAGATCGCCGAATTGGCGGCAAAAGACCCGCAACTCCATTTGCGTCTGCATATTACCAGTCTTAAGCCGATACGCCCTGAAAACGGCCCCGATCCATGGGAAGCATCGGCGTTAAAGCGCTTTGAGGAGGGGCGACAGGAAATTGCCGGTGTCGAGCAGGAAGACGGGCAACGCTACCTGCGCTATATGGCGCCGTTGATGGTCAACCAGGCCTGCCTGGCTTGCCATGAAAAACAAGGTTATAAGCTGGGCGATGTGCGTGGAGGCCTCAGCGTCAGTCTGCAATTTCAAGCCATAGAACAGGCTATGAACAACGAAATTTTCGCCAACATGCTCAGTTACGGCGTGTTTTATAGTTTATTGGTGCTGATTAGCTGGGGCTTAATCGAATTGCTCGCCCGGCGTTGGCGCGCACTGGACGATTCTATCGAAACCTTGCAAGCCACCCGTAACGAATTGGTCGAAAACGAAAAAATGGCCTCATTGGGACGGCTGGTGGCCGGATTTGCCCATGAACTCAATACGCCGGTCGGGGTTGCCGTAGGCGCTATCAGCCATGGCGATGAAATGATTCACAATTTAACGGCGTTACTGGCCAAGGATGAAGTGACCGAACAGGAGTTGACCTGCCAATTGGATTATTTGCGGGAAAGCCATCATCTGGCGCTTGCTAATCTGCGCCGTGCCGCCGATCTGGTGCAGCGTTTTAAGCGGACTTCGATTGATCGCGGTTCCGAACAAAAGCGAGAATATTACTTGGCGGAACTGATCAAGGATGTGTTGATGACGCTGAATAATACCCTGAAACACAGCGCTGTTGATGTCGAGGTCGAGTGTCCCGAGGATCTTAAACTCTATGGTACGCCGGGATTGCTGGACCAAGTGTTGACCAACCTGATCACCAACAGTATCTGTCATGGTTTTGATAACGGCAGCCGCCCCGGACGTATTACGATCAAGGCAGGGCGAACCGTTACGCAGCGGCTGATTATCGATTACCGGGATGATGGTATCGGCATGGACGACGAAACCAGGCGACAGGCCTTCGAGCCGTTTTTTACTACCCGGCGCACCAACGGCGGTTCAGGGTTAGGGCTGTATATCATCTATAATATTATTACCCAACAACTGGCCGGTACGATTCAGATCATTTCTATGCCGGATGCAGGCGCCTGCTTCCATATTGACTGCCCAATCGAGCCGACCCCCTCTATTAATGACCAGCACCTATGAAAATCATCCGCAACGCCGACACCGGTCAAACTCAGCCTGATCAAGGTAGCGAAACCCTGCGCTATACATGGAAAATCCTGGTTGTCGATGACGAGCCGGACATTCGTACGCTGACTCGCATCAGTTTGCGCGATTTTATTTTCGCCAATCGCAGCCTGGAGTTTATCGAGGCCGGGTCGGCGGCAGAAGCCATGACGCTGCTTAATCTACATCCCGACATTGCTGTGGCCTTGGTCGATGTGGTAATGGAAACGAAAGATGCCGGCTTGAAACTGGTTGATTATATCCGTGGACAACTTGGTAATTCGCTGATTCGCATCGTCATCCGCACCGGTCAGCCTGGGGTGGCCCCGGAACGCCATGTTATCGATAACTACGACATCGACGATTACAGGGACAAAACCGAACTCACAGCAACCAGGCTCTATACTACGGTACGCTCGGCTCTTAAAGCCTACCGCGATTTGCATATTATCAATACCAATCGTCTAGGCTTGGAGCGGATTTTGGATTCCGCGCCCAGTATTTACCGCTTGGGTCATTCATCACTGTCGAGCTTTTTTAACGGTATGTTGACCCAAGTTATCGCCCTTTGCCGACTCTCGCATACCAGTCATATCGGATCGTTGGAAGGGCTCATTACGACTATCGACAATAACGAAATCAATGTACGCGCCTATACCGAGCTGTTCGCCGATAATCCGCGATTTGAAGAAATTCACCGTCAATGCGTTAATGTTATTGTTCATGGCGACCCGGCCACCAGTTTTCGCAGCAAGGCCGAAGTGCTGTCGCTGACTATCGCAGACCAGCCGGTGGGCTATATCTACATTGAACCGATTGAATCCCTGTCGGTGATCGACCGCAGCCTGATTCATGTTTTTGCCAGGCAATGTTCGCAAGCGCTGGAAAACTATGAGTTACACAGCAGCATTGTCGCCTCGTTTGAAAGCGCTATCGACATGTTGGCGGAAATTGCCGAATACAAGGATAAAACCACCGGCGGACATGTTAATCGCCTTGATCATTACACCAAAGCGATTGCCATAGCGATGGGAATCGACGCAACGGAAGCCGGACTTTACGGTAAAGCCAGCCGGTTGCATGATGTCGGCAAGGTTGGCGTTCCCGATTATATTTTGTCGAAACCCGGCAAATTGACCGCTGAAGAGTTTGAGATTATTAAGAAACACACTACCTTGGGCGCCAATATCCTCAGTCATGATCCCGCCTTTAAGCTGGCCCAGGAAATTGCCCTTAGTCATCATGAGTGCTGGGATGGCAGCGGTTATCCGAGCGGCGTGCCGGCAGGAGAATTATCGCTGGCGACCCGCATCGTTTCGGTCGCCGATGTTTTTGATGCGTTGATTAGCTGGCGGCCCTACAAACAGCCCTGGACTATCGAACAAGCTCGCGCCGCTATTGCCAGTGGGGCGGGAACGCAATTCGATCCCGATGTTGTCGCGGCTTTTTTGCAGGAGTTGGATCAGGGGGGCTTTGATAGCGTGATTAAGCGAGCAGGCGAGTTTTTTTAGGCTTCCAATTTAAAGTGGAACGATTTTACAGATAACATCCCTTGAAGGGATGTTATCTGTCCCTGCTTAGGTAACTCGCAATAAATAATCCCCCGCAGCTATCGTTCCCACGCCGGAGCGTGGGAACTATTTGGGCTGGGGGTATTTATTGCGAGTTGCCTTAATGTTGGTAGCCACAAATAAAGTTAAATTCATATGCCTAAAGATAACCATAAGTTCAGTTTCGTTTGTCCAGTCGCGAATCCTCGATATTCTGTCTTGGCGCTGCAAATTATAGGCTTGGCCTTGGCCTATTCCGTAACCGGCAAGCTCGGCACTTTCCTGGCTATTCCTCCCGGTTATGCAACGGCCATTTGGCCCGCTTCCGGCATCGCTTTGGCGGGCATTCTGATCTACGGCTACCGTATTTGGCCGGGCATACTGCTGGGCGCGTTCCTGGTTAATTTCTCGAATGCATTGGTCGCAGGTTCCCTGCCGGAAATTCTCACCTCGATTATCATTACGCTGGCTATGAGCGTCGGAGCGAGCTTACAAGCCGTTGCAGGCGTTTATCTGGTTCATCGCTATGCCGGTTTTCCCAATTCGCTTACGCGTGAGAAAGACGTTTTATTGTTCTTTCTGTTCGGCGGCATTTTAAGCACCCTGATTAATTCGACTATCTCGGTTTCTGCCTTAGTGCTAACTGAGCGGATTCCGACTACAAATTTCCTGACCAGTTGGGGAACCTGGTGGATGGGGGATGCATTAGGGGTATTTATCTTTACCCCGCTGGTTTTGGTTTGGATGCAACGCTCCAGTGAATTTTGGCGTAACCGGCGAATCGCGATAACCCTGCCTATCATCGCCATGTTTGTGCTTACAACCGTCGGTGTTTTTTATGTGTCGCAACATGACAGCGAACGCTTAGAGTCCGAATTCAATCGACATGCCGCAGCATTGAAAGTAGCGTTGGAAGAGTCGGTCTTGGCTCACATAAACGTTTTGCGCTCCATAAACAGTTTCTATTCGGCGTCGGCATCGGTTGAAAGAGATGAATTCCGTATCTTCGCCGCCCATCTGTTGACTGAGTTACAAGGCATTCAGGCGCTGGAATGGAGTCCCGTTGTCCATTCTTTTGAACGGGATGCGTTCGAAAAAAACCTAAGCCGGGAAGGTTACCCGAAGTTCACGATTACGGAGCGCGATAATAACCAAGTTGTGCGCGCCGGGAATCGTCCTGAATATGTTCCGGTCAGCTTTGTTGAACCCTTGCAAGGAAACGACAAAGCGCTGGGCTATGACCTTTATTCAAACGATATACGAAGAGAAGCGATTAATCGGGCAAGGGATAGCGGAGAAATTACCTTAAGCGCCCAACTTGGTTTAATTCAGGAACAGGGCGGCCAGTATGGGCTGCTCGCGTTTATGCCGGTTTATCGTAATGGCCTGCCCCATCAAACCCTGATGGAGAGGCGCAATCATATTTTAGGTTACCTGGTTGAGGTATTCCGGGCCGAAGACATTGTTACCGCAGCATTCGAGCCGCTGGATAGAGAAAACCTGTCCTACAGGCTTATTGACGAGACCGTACCGGCAGCGGAGCAAGTGGTCTTTTCCAGCGCCCCGAAAGCGGTTAATCCGGTTAGCCTGCAAGAAAAAGGCTTATTCGGAAGAAATTTTTCGCTCGCGAGCCGTTCAGTCATTTCGGTCGGAGGCCGCTCATGGCGGTTTGAGGTCTTTCCTACACTGGATTATTTCGCCCATCATCGCTCGGATAATATATGGCTGATTTTGTTGGCAGGCATGATGCTGAACAGCATGGTGAGTGTATTCGTTATGGTTTCATCCGGTCGCGGGCGGTTGCTGCTGCGGCTGGTCGAAGAGCGCACAGCAGCGCTGGTAGAGAGCGAAAACCGTTTGCAATGTGCTTTGTATGACAGTAATAAATCTAAGGAAGCGCTGGAAAATGTGCTGTTTGCGGCCACCGATGTGAGTATTATCGCGACCGATGCCGATGGACTGATTACGATGTTTAACCGTGGCGCTGAACTGATGCTGGGTTATTCGTCGGATGAAATGCTAGCTAAGCAGACGCCCGCCATTATTCATCTTGCCGAAGAGATTGAGTTTCGTGGACATGAGTTGACAGCTGAATTGGGTTACCCGGTCTCCGGGTTTGAAATTTTCGTGCTTAGGGCGCGCCAATCAGGGCAGGAAACCCGCGAATGGACTTATGTACGCAAAGATGGTTCGCAGTTTAGGGTTATGCTGGTTGTGACTCCGATTCGCGATGCACAAGGGGAAGTCAGCGGTTATCTTGGGATCGCCCAGGACATCACCGAACAATACCTCGCCCAAAATGCGCTGGAAAAGAGTGAAATCAAGCTGCGCAGGCTGTTTGAGCTGTCGCCCTTGGGTATCGTAATGACCGATATGAGCGGGCGGTTCATCGAATTTAATGAGGCTTTCCGGCGTATTTGCGGCTATTCCTCCGATGAGCTCAAAAGCATTGATTACTGGACGCTAACGCCTAAAAAATACGAGTCTATGGAGATGCGGCAACTCCAATCGCTCAGGCAAATAGGGCGCTACGGCCCCTACGAAAAGGAATATCAACGCAAGGATGGCGCCGTCATTCCTTTGCGATTGAATGGGGTGTTGGTTAAAGGAACAGACAATAACAATTACATCTGGTCCATCGTTGAAGATATATCCGCATCCAAGGAAGTTGAAGAGGCGCTTCGTCAGGCTAAATTAGCGGCAGACAACGCTAATCGAGCCAAAGGCGAGTTTCTCGCCAACATGAGCCACGAAATCCGCACCCCGATGAACGCCATTATCGGTCTTTCGTATCTGGCGCTGAACAAGGAGATTTCCCCTGAAAACCGGGATTACCTGGAAAAAATATACAGCGCCTCCAATAGCCTGCTGAGCATTCTTAACGACATCCTCGATTTTTCAAAACTGGAAGCCGGGCGCTTAACCATTGAGAACAATCCCTTCGATCTTGACGACATACTAGACACTATCCGCAACTTGTTTGTCGATCGTGCCAAGGAGAAGCGTCTTGATTTCAACATAGATGTTGCCACCGATGTTCCCCGTAACTTGATCGGCGATACCCTCAGGCTGCAACAAGTTTTAATTAATCTGCTAGGCAACGCGATCAAGTTCACCGAGCAGGGACAAGTCGCGCTCAAAATCACTGTCCGTAAAATCACCTCATCGCAAGTCCGGCTGTTATTTTGTGTCACCGATACCGGCATCGGCATGTCGGATTCTGACCTGGAAAAGCTATTCCATCCCTTCAGCCAAGTGGACGGCTCCATTACTCGTCGCTTTGGCGGAACAGGTCTTGGGTTGGTGATCAGCCGGAACCTGCTGCAACTGATGGGCAGTGAATTTTCGGTAGCCAGCGCGCTTGGCAAAGGCAGCAGCTTTAGCTTCGAGCTGGTTCTGGGCGTGTCGTTGTTATCCTGTCAGCGCAAACCAGGCATCTCCATCTCGACTCCTGAAGATTTTGGCAAGTTGCTGGTTGGCGCGCGAGTTTTGGTGGCGGAAGACAATCTCATCAACCAGCAGGTCATAAGGGAATTTCTCAACCTGTCGGGAATCGCTGTCGAGATAGCCAATGATGGCAATGAGGCGTTGGCGTTGTTGGAAAATGGCGTATTTGACGCGGTGTTGATGGACATGCACATGCCCGGTATGGATGGCTTTGCCGCAACAAAACTGATCCGCAGCCAAGTGCGATTTTGCGAGCTTCCGGTGATCGCCTTGACCGCCGGTGTAAGCAACGAGGAATATGAGCGATGCATGGCTTTAGGCATGAACGATTTTATTGCCAAACCGATCAATCCGAAAAAGCTCATGTGGACACTCGTACAATGGATCAAGCCTGTTGGCGCGACGGCAACGGATGCTATCGTTGCCGAGTCGAGTTCAGTAAAACTGTTTGGCGCGGATGACCTGCCGGGCTTCGACCTACACAATTTATTGGATATGATCGGCAACAATCAAGAACTCGCCATACGGTTATTGTTTACCTTTATGGAGAGCATGAAGCATTTGCCCGGCGAAATCGAAGCTATGGTTACGGCGGAAAATTGGGCCTCAGCCGGAGAACTGGTCCACAAGATTAAGGGGACCTCAGGAACTATCGGCGCGGTGCGTCTGTATGCAGCTTCTGACGCGTTGGAAGCCGAACTCAAGAATGAGTTGTCGGCGGCTACCTTCGACAGCTTTAGAGCAGCATTCGACCAGACGATGTCGGTCATCGCCGCGCTGTGTCACCCTGTAGAGCCGATGCAGCCGAACGACGGTAATAGCGAAGCGCTGCAAGGCGCTGCAACCGAACTTGAGCTGTTGCTCAAAGGAAATGACTTTGTTTCCGACTCATTGTTAAACACGCTTAAACCCCATTTAAGGTTAGATCAACTTGATTTGTTTGCCCGATTACGCACGTCGGTTAACGGCCTTCAATATGACGAAGCACGTAAAATTCTGCGGCAGCTTGCAGAACTGCCGGATACTCAGCAAAGCTAATGCAAATAGGCTCTTCATGGTAAAAATAAATGGCATTTTTTGGAATCGGCACATGCTCAGCCTATGGATAAAATATTGATACAGTTTTTAATGCTTATTATTTGTCTGGCCCTTAATAGTGGATTAAGTCAAGCCGATGATCTTCAAGGTAAAACGTTAATCGTTGGTAGCGAGCAGGATTATCCTCCGTTTGCGCTGGGCGCTACTGACGAAACCGCCGACGGTTTCACTGTGGAACTTTGGCAAGCGGTTGCCAAAGAAAGCGGGATTAACTCAATCATCCGCGTCAAACCTTTTCGTGAGATTCTGCAAGAGTTTAAAGCCGGTCAAATCGATGTGCTTATTAACCTCGCCCAATCCGATGAGCGGCGGCAATTTGCAGATTTTACCGTGCCTCACGTCATTGTTAATGGCGCCGTTTTTGTTCGAAACGGCGCATCCGGCATTGGTTCGGAAGCCGATCTCGCCGATAAAAAGATTATTGTCCTTAATGCCGATTTGGCCCATGACTATGCCGTTGCCAAAGGCTGGCAAAAACAATTAGTCCTGGTGGAAACCTCGGCGGAGGGTTTTAAACTGCTCTCTTCGGGTCAATACGATGCGATGCTGCTTAGCAAGCTTTCGGGAATGCAGACCTTGGAAAAGCTACAGTTGAGCAACATTAAGGCCTTGGATATAAAGGTGGGCTTCTCCCAGAAATTTTCATTTGCAGTGCATAAAGGCGAAGCCGATCTGCTTGCCGAAATCAATGAAGGATTAGCCTTAACCAAAACCACCGGTATTTACGATAGCCTGTACAACAAATGGTTCGGCGTCTATGAAGAAAGAACCGTTGCCTTATCGGACATCCTGATTTATTTGCTCCCCATCTGCGTGATTTTTTTCAGCATGATTGTTTTTGTTTTCTGCAAGCGTTCAACCGAACGCAAACAAGCCGCAAAAAAACTCGCAGAATCCTACCATTTACTTAATATCGTTATTAATGCGTCGCCAATGCGCATTTTTTGGAAAGACACCCAGTCCCGTTATTTGGGCTGTAATAATGCTTTTGCCGAAGATGCCGGCATGAACCGCCCGGAGCAGCTGATTGGAAAATTCGATTTCGATATGGGCTGGAAAGATCGGGCGGAATTGTATCGCGCCGATGACAGGGAAGTCATACAAAGCAAAACCGAAAAACTGAATATCATTGAACCGCAAACGATGCCGGACGGTCGACAAATTTGGCTGCAAACATCTAAAGTGCCGTTGTTTGATGCGGCAAACAATGTCATCGGCGTATTGGGAATTTACCAGGATATTTCCAAGCGTAAACAGTTGGAATATGAACTGGAACAAGCAAAGGAATTTGCAGTGTCTACGCTTGATGCGCTGTCCGCGCAGGTATGTGTTTTGGATCAAGCAGGGGTCATCATTGCGGTCAATAAAACCTGGCGGGAATTTTGGGCTGCAAATTCCCTGGATCATAGGGATTGCTTTGTTGGCGTCAACTACCTGGATGTTTGCGATGCAAGCAACGGGCAAGAGGCTAAAGAAGCGCCACTGATGGCGAATGGTATCCGTTCGGTGATGAGGGAGGAGTTAAATGAATTTACTTTGGAATATCCGTGCATTACGACGGCCGGTGAAAAACTCTGGTTTTGCGCCAGGGTGACGCGTTTTTGCGGTCATTCCAAATATATCGTCATCGCGCACGTCAACATCACCGCGTCTAAGCGCATTGAAGAGGCCTTGCACCAAAGCGAAGAAAATTACCGGGAATTAGTCGAAAACACCGGTGCGTTCATGTTAAGAATAGCGCTTGACGGCACGGTCACTTATTTTAATCACTATGCCGAAGCGTTTTTCGGCTATCGGGCGGAAGACATTCTCGGTCGGCATGTTATCGGCACAATTGTACCCGAACGGGACTCCCAGACTAACCAGGATATGCTGGCGATGATAGGCAATATCCTGGCCTGTCCGGAAAACTATGCAAGCAATGAAAATGAAAATATCACCCGCGATGGTCGCCGGGTATTCGTACATTGGAGCAATCAGGTTCTTTTTGACAAGGACGGCATCCCCTCCGGCATGTTGTCAATAGGCCGGGATATTACCAAGCGCAGGCAAATTGAAAACCAATTAAAAGCAAGCGAGGCAAGGTTTCGGGCCATTATTGAGGCCTCTTCAGTGCCTCATGCGCTTAATGACGAATGGGGGAATATTACGTTTCTAAACGCTGCTTTTATTAAAACGTTTGGATATTCATTAAACGATATTCCGAGTCTCTCTGAATGGCGGTCTAAAGCCTATCCTGATCCGGATTATCGATGCTGGGTCATATCGGCTTGGCAAGCTGGAATGGAACAAGCCCGGCAAAATGCAACCGGTTTTGAGGCGATGGAGCTGAATATCTGTTGTAAAAACGGCGCCATGAGGACAGCCATAGTAGGCGCTGTGCCGCTCGGAGATGACTTCAAAGGAATTAACCTGATTGAACTTTATGATATTACTGAGCGAAAAAAAATAGAAGAAGCCCTGCGCGCTAACGAGCATAAATTACGCGGTCTCTATGAATTATCCCCGATAGGCATCGCGCTGATAAAAACGGATGGACAATTCATGGAGGTCAACCGCGCGTTCAAAGAAATTACCGGCTATTCCGGCAATGATTTTTCCAGGATGAGTTATTGGGAATTAAATTCGAAGAATAAACAAATCGAGAGCCGACAATTAAATGCGCTAATGGATAGCGGCTACTATGGCCCGATTGAAAAAGAATATCTTAAAAAAAATGGGCGTCTAGTCCCTGTCCGGCTTAGAAGTATGCTGGTTAAAGGCGAAAATGGCGACGACATTATTTGGTCGCTTATTGAAGACATTAGCGAGAGTAAACATGCCCAGATGGAACTGCGCAAACTAGCGCAAGCCGTTGAACAAAGCCCGGTATCGATAGTGATTACCGATCTTGGCGGAAGTATTGAGTATGTTAACCCGGCTTTTTGCCAGGTGACCGGTTACACGGCTGAAGAAGCTACAGGCCAGAATCCCCGTATCCTAAAGTCAGGCGAGACATCGGCAGCAGAATATGAGGCGATGTGGTCGACACTGGCAGCCGGCGATAGGGTAACCCAGGTTTTTCATAACAAACGCAAAGACGGGTCCCTGTATTGGGAGCGCGCCCATATCGCACCCGTTTTCGACAGCAAAAACAACATGACTCACTACTTGGCGGTCAAGGAAAACATTACCGAGCAGAAGGTCGTTGAAGATGCGTTACGCGCAGCCTCTCAATATGCACGCACCCTGATTGAAGTCAATCTGGATCTCATGGTGACCATTAGCCCGGACGGTAAAATTACCGATGTCAATCATGCTACGGTAGCCATGATAGGGCTCGATAAAAGCGCATTGATAGGGACCGATTTTTCGGATTGTTTTATTGATCCCGAGCAAGCCAGGGAAGGTTATCGTCAAGCGTTTGAGAATGGCTATGTAACCGACTATCCCCTTTCGATGCGCAGGCAGGATGGTTCCATTATTCATGTACTCTATAATGCCAGCGTATACCATAATGAATCGGGCGAGGTACAAGGCGTACTCGCCACCGCCCGTGATGTTACCGAACGCCGAGCAATAGAGGAGCTACAGGCCTTATTGCATGAAGGCGCCGAAGCAAAATACGCTATTGCCGAAATACTCCAGCATTCAGACGTCGCATTACAAGATCGATTTACAGACGCGCTGCAAGTTATTTTTTCGATGCGCGGATTGGATGTGCAGAAAAAAGGCGGAATATTCTTGTTGGATAGGCAAAGAGACGTTCTGAATCTGAGCCGAACGTGCGGGGAATTTAGCGCCGAATTTCTGCGGGATGAACAACATGTTCCACTGGGCCGGTGTTTGTGCGGACGTGCGGCCCAGTCCGGCAAAATCATCATTTCCAATAATTGCTTCGAAGACCATCGTCATGAAAATCAATGGCCCGATATGACCGTGCATGGGCACTATATTGTGCCATTGATGATGGGAACCCAATGCTTGGGCGTATTGTTTTTATATACCGAGCCTAATCCCGACTGTAATCATGCTCGGCTTGAGATATTGGAACAAATCGGTAGTTTGTTTACCCTGGCAATTGCCAACGACCAGGCGCAAAAGTCAGCTTTGGCGGCAAAGGAAATTGCAGAATTAGCGGCACAATCCAAAGCCCAGTTTCTTGCCAATATGAGTCATGAAATTCGGACGCCGATGAATGCGATTATCGGTCTTTCACAATTGGCCCTGAATAAACAGAGTTCTCCTGAAATACAAGATTACCTGAGGAAAATATACACGTCTTCCAATACCCTGCTGAGCATCTTGAACGACATCCTTGATTTTTCCAAACTCGAAGCAGGTCGTTTGGCGATTGATCACAGTTCTTTCGATCTTGATGCATTGTTGAGTAATATCAGGAGCTTGTTCGTATTCCGCGCCGAAGAAAAAGCCTTGGAATTGGAAATGATCGTTGCGCCTGAGGTACCTCGAAACCTGGTGGGCGATTCGCTGAGGTTACAACAAATATTAATTAACTTGCTGGGCAACGCGATTAAATTCACCGAGAGAGGCCGGGTTGCACTCAAGATTAGCCTTCAGGAACGTGAGCGAGCGCAGGTGCGTCTTTTATTTTGCGTTACCGATACCGGTATCGGTATGTCCGCTAAGGATCGCGACAAACTGTTTCAACCGTTCAGTCAGGTGGATGGATCAATCAACCGTCGTTTTGGCGGGACAGGCCTGGGATTGACCATCAGCCATAGTTTGTTGCAGTTGATGGGCGGCGAATTTTCGGTCGAAAGTACGCCAGGTATAGGCAGTGCGTTTAGTTTCGAGTTGGTTTTGGGTATCTCCGCTGTAGCTATTCCAGATAAGCTTGGGCAAGGGGAAATATCACGCAGCATCTCTTTCGACAAATTTAGCCAAGCGCTTGCCGGTATCCATGTCCTGGTCGCAGAAGACAATATTATCAACCAGCAGGTCGTTCGGGAATTCCTCAAACTGTCCGGCATCGACGTAGCAATAGCTAATAACGGCAAGGAGGCGCTGGAATTATTACAGCATAATGTATTCGATGCCGTGCTAATGGATGTCCACATGCCGGAAATGAATGGTTTTGAAGCGACCAAACGCATCCGCAGTCAGGCGCACCTTGCCAAGCTACCGGTGATAGCGCTAACGGCCGGCGTAACGCAAGAGGAACGTAAAAAATGCCTGGACTCAGGGATGAACGGCTTCATAGCCAAACCGATCAATCCACAACAGCTTTTGTCGACGCTTACACAATGGCTTAAGCCGCTTGAACCTGCGGCAGTCGTTAATCCGATGATCGAGTCGATGACTGAAAAACAGTCTATTGTGGGGGAGTTACCGGGATTTAATACTCAAAATCTCTTAGCCATGCTTGGGTATGATCAGCAACTTGCAGTACGGTTACTACTGTCCTTCATGGAAAATATGAAAAACTTACCCGATGAAATCGACGCGATGCTCACGGTTGATGATCTTGCCGCCGCTAAGGAATTGGTACATAAGATTAAAGGGGCGTCCGGCAACGTCGGCGCGGTACGGCTGCATGAGGCTTCTGAGGCGCTGGAAGCGGAACTTGGCAAGGAGCTATCCGTCGCTGCCGCATTCAACGCCTTCCGGGACGCATTTAACCAGGCGATGTCTGTCATCGCTACACTGCATCAGCCCGAAGAGCCGCCATCGACAAGCGGCGGCAATAGTGTAGCGATGACGCGTATCGCAGCCGAGCTCGACTTGCGGCTCAAGGAAAATGATTTCATTCCCGAAGCATTGTTGAATACACTCAAACCCCATCTGGCGTTGGATCAACTTGACTTGTTCGCCCTATTACGTAAGCTGGTCAACGACCTTCACTATGTAGAAGCGCGTAAGCTTTTGAGACAGCTTGCAGGACTACCCGACACCCAGGAGAGCGAATGACTGACACCCAACAACGGCCAATGATTTTAATTGTTGATGATGTTCCCATCAATGTGCAAATTCTTGCGGAGGCCTTAAGTTCCGTATACAGGATTAAAGTGGCAAGTAATGGCGTAGATGCGCTGAAAATTGCACAAGGACAGCAACCGGACCTGATTCTTTTGGATGTTATGATGCCGGAAATGGATGGCTTTGAAGTTTGCAGACGCCTGAAGGCGGACACGCTCACCCATAAAATTCCGGTGATTTTCGTGACTGCGAAGAATGCCGAGTCCGATGAGGAACTCGGGTTGAATCTGGGCGCCGTCGACTATATCACCAAGCCCTTTGTGATTCCGGTCGCCAAGGCGCGCATCCGCAATCATATCCGCCTTAAGCAGCAAGCCGACCTGCTCGAATCGCTTTCGTTAATTGACGCGCTGACCGACATTCCGAATCGTCGTCGTTTCGATGAAGCATTGGCATCGGAATGGAAGCGTGCTGTACGCGATGTAACGCCGATTTCGCTGTTAATGATCGACATCGATCATTTCAAGCAATACAACGACTACTATGGTCACGGCGCCGGGGATGTTTGTTTGCAAATGGTTGCAGCTGAGCTGGCCAAAGGCGTGGTTCGTCCGGGTGACTTGGTCGCACGCTATGGGGGCGAGGAGTTTGTGGTTATTTTGCCGGAAACCAATCAGGAGTCTGCGCTGCAGATTGCCGAGCGGTTGCGGGAGCGCATTGAAAAAAAGGCCTTGCCGCATGTTTACCCAGGCGTAGACTCTGTGGTCACGATTAGTGTGGGGGTTGCTACCCAAGACAAGATCCCGGAATATTTTTTGCCCAAGATACTGAACGATGCAGCGGACAATGCGTTGTACATGGCAAAAGAGCGCGGGCGGAACCGGGTCTGTTCATACTAAGGCCAGCGAAGCTGGAGCGTGGGAACGAGGGTTTTCAATTTAAAGCGGGGCGATTTTACAGATAACATCCCTTGAATCTAAAAACCGCGGTTTATCCACGAAAAGCACGAAAGACACTAAATAAAACAATGTGTTGTATTGATTTAGTAACTCACCCTTTGGGTAACGACCTACGGATTGATAACCCTTTGAAACTTTTCGTGTTTTTCGTGGACGAAATGATTTTTCTAGGTTGAAGGGATGTTATCTGTCCCGGCTTAAGTCGGTAGCCGGAACGAGCAATGCTCATGACTTTTTTCCAGAATAGATCAGTAATTCCCTTTAAATGGCCTCTCTCTCTAAATATTCTGTCCGGGACTCTGCGTTGGCGCTGCAAATTCTAGCGCTGATCGCAAGCTATTACCTTACCGGTAAACTCGGTACTTCGCTGGCTATTCCTCCCGGTTATGCAACGGCTATCTGGCCGCCTTCGGGAATAGCCTTGGCGGGTATCCTGATGTTCGGCTACCGCGTTTGGCCGGGAATACTTTTAGGCTCGTTCCTGGTCAACCTCCCGACCACATTAGGCGCAGGTTCTACGCCGGAAACGCTGCTCTCGGTCATAGTGACCTTGGCTATCGGTAGTGGAGCCGCCTTGCAGGCAGTCGTGGGCGGCTATTTACTCAGGCGATTTGCCGACTTTCCCAATCCGCTTTCCAATGAGAAGGACGTCTTCTTGTTCTTGCTTGTTGGCGGCGTGTTAGGCTCCCTGGTTAATTCAACTATTTCAGTTTCGACGCTGGTGATTGCCGACCGGATTCCATGGGTAAATTTTCCGGCTAACTGGGGCACATGGTGGATGGGGGACGCCTTGGGGGTATTTATTTTTACCCCGCTTGTTTTAGTTTGGGGACAACAGACCAGAGAGTTTTGGCGTAACAGGCGAATGGCGATAACCCTGCCTATTATGGTCATGTTTGTGCTCACAACCGTTGCGGTTTTTCATGAGGCGAAAAATAACAGTGAGCGCTTAAAGCTTGAGTTCGATCAACATGCTTTGGAGTTGAAAGTAGCATTGGACACGTCCATTTCGAATCATATCAATGCGCTCTATGCGCTTGAAAGCTTTTATTCGGCTTCGAAAACGATTGATAGGGAAGGATTTGGAATCTTCGTTACCCGCTTATTAGACAATTTACCCGGCATCCAGGCGCTGGGATGGAATCCCATTGTCCCGTCCGCTGAACGAAATGCATTCGAACGCAAGGTGCGGAGCGAGGGCTACCGGAACTTCCAGATCACCGAGCAGAATGCCGATAAACAGATGGTAGCAGCGGAAAACCGCCCGGTTTATGTCCCGGTTGATTTCATTGAACCCTACAAGGGGAATGAAGTTGCACTGGGTTTCGATGTGTATTCCGACCGCTTGCGGCATGAAGCCATAGACCGGGCAAAGGATACTGGAGAAATCACCACGACCTCCCAAATTACTTTAGTTCAGGAACTCGGACATCAGAATGGGGTCCTTACACTCATGCCGGTCTATCGTAGCGGTCTTCCTCATAAAACGCTGGAAGAACGGCGTCTCAACATTGCAGGTTATATGGTTGCGGTATTCAGGGGTAAAGACATTGTCACGGCGGCGCTCAAAGATATTAATCGGGAAAGATTGTCTTACCGGCTTATTGACGAGAGCGCTCCGGCAGCAGAGCAATTAATCTTTTCCAGCGACCGGAAAGAGCTAAAAGCTCTTAGCTTGCAAGAAAAAGGGCTGTTCGGGAGAAATCTTTCTCTTATCAGCAGATCGGCCATTACCGTCGGAGGCCGTCAATGGCGATTTGAAGTTACGCCGACACAGGAATATTTGGCCGCTCATCGCGAGGATAACGCGTGGCTGATTTTGTTGTCCGGCTTAATGCTGACCAGCATAGTGGGCGCATTCGCTATGGTGTCCTCGGGACGGGGGAGTCATCTTCGGCGGCTTGTCGAAGAACGCACCGCTGCGCTGGCGGAAAGCGAGGGGCGTTTTCGTTCTACTTTCGAGAGTGCGCCCGTTGGCGTTGCCAATGTATCGCTGGATGGTCATTTTATAGAGGTTAATCAAGGTTATTGCGATCTCGTCGGTTATAGCCGAGATGAGCTTTTGGGGATGACCGTCAAGCAAGTCACGCCTCCCGATTATCACCAGTCCGATGCCGATATGATAAACAAGGCCTTGTCAGGCGAGATTCATGGATTCAATAGGGAGAAGCAGTATGTGCGCAAGGATGGCGAGTTGGTCTGGGGTAATTTATCGGCGAAGCTGATTCGTCATGCAGATGGCTCACCGGATCACTTTGTGGCGGTGATCGAGAATATCGATTCCCGCAAGCGAGCCGAATTATCTTTGCAAAAGGAAAGCGAGAAAAACCTTGCGCTGTTGCGCAATGCCAGCGACGGCATTCATATCCTCGACAGCGATGGCAATATCATTGAGGTCAGCGACTCATTCTGCGCCATGCTGGGTTACCGGCGTGATGAGATGATCGGCATGAACGTTGCCCAATGGGATGGCAATCACTCGGAAGCCGAATGCCTCCAACTTATTAGGCAACAGCTTGCAACACAGCGGCGCGCCCTGTTCGAGACCCGGCACCGGCGTAAAGACGGAAGCCTTATCGATGTCGAGGTCAGCGGTTCTCCGCTTGAGCTGGACGGCAAACCGGTTTTGTTTAATTCCTCGCGCGACATTACCGCACGCAAGGCCGCTGAAGACTTATTGAGAAAGCTTTCCTTGGCGGTAGAGCAAAGCCCCAATTCGATTGTGATTACCGATCTTGGTGCAAATATTGAGTATGTTAATCAGGCTTTCGTAAATACAACCGGTTACCAGAGAGATGAAGTTATCGGAAAAAATCCGAGCCTGTTACATTCAGGTAAGACTCCCAAAGCCACCCATGATGATATGTGGGCTACCTTGATTAACGGGCGCGCATGGAAGGGCGAACTTATTAACAAGAGAAAAAACGGCAGCGAATACATAGAATCAGCCTGGATCTCTCCTGTTCACCAATCAGATGGGAAAGTGACGCATTATGTAGGTATTAAAGAAGATATTACCGCACGTAAACAAGCGCAATTGCTGTTGCAGGAATCGGAGCAGCGTTTCCGTGCCGTTGCAGACGCCGCTCCTGTCATGATTTGGTTGGCGGGCATCGACAAACTCTGCACTTGGTTCAATCAAGTATGGTTGAATTTTACCGGCCGTTCAATGGAGCAGGAATGCGGCAACGGTTGGGCTGATAGCGTCCATCCCGATGATTTAGAGCGTTGCCTGGATATTTATGTCAACTATTTTGACCGTCGCGAACCGTTCCGAATGGAGTATCGCCTGAAACGTAACGACGGAGAGTATCGTTGGATTGACGACCACGGCGTTCCTCTTTTCGGTGCGGACGGAACGTTTGCAGGCTATATCGGTTCATGCCTGGACATCACTGATATGCGGCAGGCGCAGAACCAGCTGCAAGCAAGCCATGACCTGTTCACCGAGCTATTCCGGCAAGTTCCGGGCGTGGTTTACCAGTTCAGGCTTTTTCCGGACGGGCACTATAGTTTTCCGTTCGCTAGTGACAGCATCAGGGATATTTACGAAGTGACGCCTGAGCAGGTAAGCGAGGACGCCGCCCCCGTGTTTGCCGTCATGCACCCGGATGATTACGAAAGGATAGTCGCTTCGGTGCAAGAGTCGGCACGCACCCTGCAACCCTGGCAGCTGGAATACCGGGTCAATTTGCCCAAGAAAGGCGTTCGCTGGCTTTCGGGCCTGTCCAAACCGGAAAAACTGGAGGACGGCAGCACTCTCTGGCACGGCTTTATTACCGACATCACCGAGCAAATTGTTGCCCGCAATGAAGCCAGTAAAACCAAGGAAGCGCTGGAGAGCGTGCTTTCTTCCGCCACCGAGATTAGCATCATCGTGACCGATCCCGATGGGATAATCAGGATGTTTAATCGCGGGGCTGAACGCATGTTGGGCTATAGCTCCGATGAAATGGTCGGCAAGCAGAGCCTGGCTATTATCCATGAGCCGGAAGAAGCCGAGCAGCGTGGCAGGGAATTGACACAGGAATTGGGGCGGCCTGTTTCCGGGTTTAAGATATTTGTGGAAAAGGCGATTCAATCGGGACAGGAAACCCGCGAATGGACTTATGTTCGCAAAGACCGGTCAACCTTAACGGTTTCACTGGTCCTAACCGTTATTCGAAACCGGAATGATGAGATTACCGGTTTCTTGGGCATTGCCGAGGACATCACCAAACGCAAGCAAGCCCAAGATGAACGTAACCTGTTGCTGAAAATTATTGAGGAGTCGCCGGATTTTATTTCGACCGCAGATATGCAGTCTCATCTTAAGTACCTCAACGCAGCAGGCGCCAGGTTGGTGGGGCTTCCCGATGATGTAGACCTGTCCGCTTTGTCAATTAAAGATATGCACCCGGAGTGGGCGGCGAGGCGAGTATTGGCAGAGGGTATTCCTGCCGTGCTTCGGCAAGGTTTCTGGCAAGGTGAAACCGCTTTGCAGCACAGGGATGGCCGCGAGATTCCGGTCTCCCAATTGCTGCTGCTCCATCGTGATGCTTCCGGCAATCCGCTGCTCTTGTCCACGATCATGCGCGACATTACGGTTTACAAGCAAGCTGAACAGGCGCTACGTCAAGCCAAGGAAGCCGCCGAAGGCCTTGCCCAAAGTAAATCCGAATTCTTAGCCAACATGTCGCATGAGATTCGCACCCCGATGAACGCTATCATCGGACTTTCACATCTGGCGCTGAATAAAGAGATTTCAGCTGAAATTCGGGATTATCTGGAAAAAATTTACAGCTCTTCCAATAGCCTGCTGGGTATTCTTAACGATGTCCTTGATTTCTCCAAATTGGAAGCAGGGCGCTTAACTATTGATCACAGTCACTTCAATATCGATGTCATGCTGGACAATATCCGCAACATGTTTGTCGAGCGCGCCAAGGAAAAACACATCGGTTTTAAGATGGATGTTGCGCCGGATGTTCCGCGTGACTTGGTGGGAGATGGGCTTAGGTTGCAACAAGTCTTAATTAACCTGTTGGGTAATGCGATCAAGTTTACCGAGCGTGGCGAAGTCGTTTTTAAAATCACTGTTTCGCAGACCGATCAATCGCAAGTCCGGTTGTTATTTTGCGTGACGGATACCGGTATCGGCATGTCGGCCCATGATCTCGACAAGCTATTTCAACCCTTCAGCCAAGTGGACGGCTCCATCACCCGGCGTTTTGGCGGCACAGGTCTTGGGCTGGCGATCAGTCATAATCTGTTGCAGTTGATGGGCGGCAAATTTTCGGTAGAAAGCAGCCCAGGCAAAGGCAGTTGCTTTAGCTTTGAGCTGCCCCTGGATGTGTCGCCTTTGTCCAGTCGGCATAGGCCGGAGGCAACCTCCATCCCGATAGAAGAGGATTTAGATAAAGTGCTGATCGGCGTTCGGATTCTGGTGGCGGAAGATAACCTGATCAACCAGCAGGTGGTGCGGGAATTTCTCAACTTGTCGGGAATCAGCGTCGAGATGGCTAATAATGGCAAGGAGGCGATAGCATTGTTGGAGAATGAGGCTTTTGATGCGGTATTGATGGATATACACATGCCGGAAATGGATGGTTTTGCAGCAACGAAACTGATTCGTAGTCAAGCGCGTTTTGCCGGGCTGCCGGTAATCGCGTTGACGGCCGGCGTAACAAAAGAGGAACGGGAAAGATGCAAGGCCGCCGGTATGAACGATTTTATCGCCAAGCCGATCAGCCCCAAGCGACTCTTGTCGACGCTGGTGAAATGGATAAAGCCTATTGGATCGATGGTAAGGGATGCTTTCGCCGTTGAACCGGTTGCAGAAACACGGCTTAGTGTGGATGAGCTGCCGGATTTCGATCTACATAACCTATTGGAGATGTTGGGCAACAATCGGGAACTTGCAACGCAGTTGCTGCTGGGTTTCATGGATAGCATGAAAGATTTACCTGACGAAATCGAGGCTATGATTAGGGCCTCGGACTTTGCCGAGGCCGGGGAATTGGTCCACAAAATTAAAGGGGCGTCCGGCAACATCGGCGCGGTGCGATTGCATGTGGCGTCCGAGGCGTTGGAAGCGGAACTTAAGCAAGGGCAGGCTGCCGCATTGAGCCTATTTCGGGAAGCCTTTAACCAGGCGATGTCGGTCATTGCCGCGTTGCCTCTGCTCGAAGCGCAGATGCCGTCAAGTAGCGGCGACATTGACGCACTGAAGCTCGCCGCAGCCGAGCTTGATGTTTTACTCAAAGAAAACGACTTTATTTCCGAAGTCTTGCTAAACACGCTCAAACCCCATCTGAGGCCGGATCAACTTGATTTGTTTGCCCAATTACGTAAACTGGTCAACGACCTTCAATATGGTGAAGCACGCAAGGTTTTGAGGCAGCTTGCAGAACTGCCCGATACCTCAGGATAAGGGCATAACTATCTACACAACTTTTTTACACTATAAATACAATGGGTTGCAAGTTGACCTGGCTCCCTCTCCTGTTGGAGAGGGTTGGGGTGAGGAGAATAAAAACAAGCATTTATATCCCC
>SCPZ01000007.1 GCA_004299305.1 Methylobacter sp. | reverse complement strand
CGTCGAGCTGTCCAAAAATATCTAAAAAATCCATTTCTTCCGGTTCCTTGATTGTTGCTGATTCTGCCATTATCTTGGTTCTGCTTGTTTAATAGCTACTTTTTAATGAGGTGGCCCTGAGAGTTTAAGTAGAAAAAAGGTTATGATAAGGGTTAGATATTTACGTCTCTAACCCCCTTAATCCAAAATAAAAGCGAGCAGATTATGAACGTACCTAATAATGTCTTTCAAGCCGTCATTGCAATATGGGCTAGCTTAATAATCGGTGTAATAATCATGCTTTTTGAGCAAAAACTAGGCATTATTGCTTACAATCAATTAGTCGGCATATTGATTATGTATGGCTTATTTAGCATTCTTCCCTACAAAATATTTAACGGTAGCAATGCCTGTCGATATATTTTCACCGTGTTAACGGTCATCGGCTTTTTTATGATGGCGGCGTATGAAGAAGAACCGATACCAAAAGGTGAAATAATTTTATCAATCATTGAAATACCGCTTAACATATTATCAATCATTGAAATACCGCTTGAAATATTCATAATTTATAAGCTGTTTACCCAAGAAAGCAATCTTTATTTTTCAAGAGCTTAGACAGCAAAAGGAAGTCGCTATTATGGATAAGTTTAGAGTTTTAATTATTATTCTCGGCATACTAGCCACAGCAGGCCGAGCCTATATAGCCTACAACCGGAATTATGAGCCACAAGCAATTAACCCCCCTCCCCCAATCGCACAAAACTATGATAACGGATTAACAAACCGAGACATTGTTTTTAGAAAAGATTACACAGGGCATTTTAGAGGGACGATGCTAGTCAATGGCGTTGCAATGCCCTTTCTGATTGATACGGGGGCGACAACAACGTCAATACCATTGCATCTAGCGAGGCAAGCAAAGCTGACTGTTAATGGCACAGGATTGATAAGCACAGCCAATGGCGTGATAACCGTCTTCGAAACTGAAATAGAAAGCCTGAAAATCGATAAAGCGGAAATTAATAATTCAGAAGCCCTCATACTCAATAACCTAGATCAACCACTATTAGGAATGAATATACTGCAAATGTTCGTGATAACCACCAAAGGCGATACGATGACGTTAACGGCGGGTAACTTTGTAAAAATAACGGAACCGGCCAATGAATTGGTCGGCGATGAAAATGGTATAGAGCAGGTTAGCGCGGCAACCATTCAACCGTATAAACCCAGGGTTGAAGACAAAAAGTGGAAAAGAACTGTCACCTGCGATAACGACGGCAAGAATTGCAAGACAGCCTATAGTCATTAATCTGTGTTTTAAGAAAAAGCAAAAACCCGCTCATTAAGCTATGCGGGAATACTATTCAAAACCGGGGCGTCAGTGCGCCCCGCGCGGAGCGCGAACCACCCTGCCGCCCCGGTTGTCAATTTTATTGCCTGTAACGATTGTTTTGATGTCGGCATAAGCCGCATTGGATACAGACGAAGCACACCATTTTATCTGCCTCTATGGTCGTCACTTTCGGCCAAATGAATAAACGCGGCTTACGTGAGATACCGCTCGGCTGCGCTCGCTATTTACCTGTATTTTTCCAAGAGCCAAGTCCCAACCTTCTTTCGTACCTAACAAAATCATACCCAGCGGTCCGTCACGGGCACGTTCATGACAAAAGCGCTAATTTTTAGGATGAATAAGCGAAGCGCCATCGATAATCTTGGCGTAATGGTTGCGGCCAGATAAGCGGGTTCCCTGGCCAAGGATTAAAGCTCTTGGCCAGATAAGCGGGTTAACTGTGTGTGAAGAGACAGACGACACGCGTCAATCGGGATAAAACGCTTGATTGGTCACTTCGGCCAGGGTCCACGGGCAGGTGCTTGGAAAAACATCTTCGTCTATACCGGTTTCGGAAGATGCCTTAACCAAAGCCAGTTTATAAGCGCCTTTGAAGATCGTCTCCAATTGAGATTTAAGCCCAGGATTGTCGGTCAATACGTTGATGTATTCTATACGCTGGCCTTTGATGGTTAAATTCCAGCTCTTCCCACGCCTTTCGGGTTGATATTTCCACTTTAGGAGGTGCAGCAAAAGCACTGTTAACCGACTCTCTAGCTCACGCTTCTCACTTCGTCCCATGGTTTCGATTTCCTCTATCAAGTTTTCAACGTCTAAATCGGTTAAGCGCCCTGCCCTTAATAAGGCGGCTTGTTCTTGGGTCCAACTGTAAAAATCCTGTTCATAGTTAATCATTTGTCACCTCAGCTTGCTGTATGTTCTGAATTCTGACTGTCAACTAAAGGCGTTGATACTGGTATATTTTCATTCGATACCTTTTTTTGAGCTTTTAAAGGCTGTTTTACTTTAGCTGTAGGAGCTATAGACGTTTTTTCAGGCTTAATGCTTTTCCACGCCAATAGCTCACCTTCAAGCCTGGCGGCTTTTTCTCTTAAGGCTTTGTTTTCACGTTGTTCTGATAATACGATTTCTCTTTGATTATTTAAATCCTGGTTTAATTGGTCGATCTGGTTTCTTTGCACTTCGTTGCTAATCTCAACCTTTTTGCTTCCAGCTTCTATCTTTAAAAAGCTTTCACTCGCTTTATCGAATTGATTTCTAAGTTCAACAGACCTTTGCTCAATGGTTTCAAGCTTAATTTTTAATGAGGTATTCTCACTAATTAACGTTTGATTAGCCTGTTGCTGTTCAATCAGTTCGGCGCTCATAGCTTCAATTTGATACTCTAACGCTTCAATTTTTTTGCTTTGTTCTTCGCTAAACGCCTCGGCTTCCGCTATTTTTTCATTAGCCAATGCTTCGGCTTGCTTCAATATTTCACGTTGACTGTTAATTTCCTGCTCGGCCAATGCTTGGGATTCTGACCATAGTTTATTAATCAATTGCTCGGCGGCCTTACTCAAGGCGTCCGGCAAACTCAATACAGCGGGTAACGCTGACACAACATCATCTTGGCGCCAGGTCTTTAAAAAGTTGGTAATGGTCGTCAATGAACCCCGGCCTAGGTATCTATAAACCTCAATACTGCTGACTTTAACACCTGACGATTGTAACTCTTCAGCGGCAGCATGTACTTCTTCTTCGGTGAGTCGTTTAGCTTTGGTAATCGAAGTAACGTTATTCATGGTTTTAGCTCCTGGTTGGGCTTGAGTAGGGTCTATTATTTCAAAGAAACGATAATATTACTGTTATGATAATTATCATAATACGATATTATATTATCATTTAGAACTACTTGAAGTGTCTTTGGCGACCTGCAACGGATTAGATGCAGGCGATGGCTGATTTACCGGCTGTTGAGCGCTACCAGCAGATTTACTACGATACGGGTTATAAACTTCATGACGTGCATACGCTATACACTGGCTATACGACATGTCATACGGCGTATGCTGATCGGTTAGACAGCGAACAATGTTTTTCTGTTTCCGTGGTCCAGGCCGAACAGGTTTCGGGAAACGGCACGGACTGGATTTTTAACATGCCGTCATATGCCGGTGCGGTTTCCGCCCTACTCTTCACTCTTGGGGTAAAATCAAATGCACCCGCAGGAACGGACGAATGTTTAACGGGAATTGCGCCTTCAACGGTAGTGTTAAGATTATTAGGCAAAGGCTGGGACTGAGGCTTGGAAGAATCTACCGGCAATGACTCTACCGGCAAATCAGGCGTAGCATGACGCTTGTAAATACTATGACCAATCCACGCCAGCACTACTAAACAAATAGCAATCACATAAATAGCCAGGGGTGGGCGCTTTTCCAACTTGGTGTGCAAGCTGGACGATTTAAATTTTGTAAAAACGGATTTTTTCATCACGTAGGGACGCGAAATAGCATCGGATGTGCTGCTAGTACTCTGTTTGCATTCGGCCCATTCGTGCTGAGTTCTACCTCGCCAACTGGAAACCAGGTGAATATGACGACCCACTAAGCGTCGAATATTCATATCCAGCAAACTAGGAGACTGGGAAATTAACCAGAAATCGATACCTTTATGTCTATGGGTCTCAAGTGCGGATATTTCAGGCGGCACGGTAGAACCTGCTGAACGAGGCCGCCATATACGTTGAACCTCGTCAATTATTATTAATGCACCTACGGTGGCCCATTCCGGCCAATCTTCAACATAACGAATTGAATCACGTTTGGCCTCTGCCGCTTCAACTTCCCGCCAGTTAGCATACTCACCATTTTTATTAAAAAGCGGTTCGGGTATAACTATATCGGCTTCAGATTGACAAACATCGCAAAGAGGCGAGCGACAATAAACAGTGGTGTAAGAAACGCCAAAATCTAAATCAGGAATGCCATGAACATAAACGTCACGCTCAACCAATTGTTTTTTAGGAGCCTTGATTAATTTCAAGAAGATCAGTAACGAATGAACCGGAGACACGGACGCAAAGAACAAACGGACCAGCTCTGAAAAAATCCAAACGGTTTTGCCTGAACCCGGCGTACCGGTAATTAAGGTAATCATGCGGTGGGTGTTTAATAGCCATCATACCTGCTTTGGTAACAAAGGCGGCGGTAATGATATGCAAGGCTTCCCCTAATCCAACCAAATCCAATATATTTAAAATATCACTATTAATTAACGCATAACAACTAAAGATATTATTTTGCAATGTGGTCGCCAACACTTTAATCGATGTATACGAAATATAGCCTAAACCCAAGGTGGTCATGACACGCGCGGTAACAGTGCCGGTTAAAGCCAGCATCACTGACGAAAAGGTATCTGACATTTTTATTCCTTATTATTCTTTAACGGTGCCAAATAAAATGAATCCAGCTGAAAGCCAAGCGAAGGAAATCAAGATAGGGTTAATGTAACCGGCGGCTAAACACACTGGCTTATAAGAGATAGGAATTGGACCAAAACGGGTGCTCACAATCTGATCACCTGGACAAGAACCGGAAGAGGAAGCGCCAGGATCTATAGAAATATCCATTTCATGGGTTTTTATCTCCTCGGGCGGCTCGGGTGTACCCCAGTGACTGCAACCGATAATCGTGGGATCTTTGGCGCAAGGGTCGTTTTTGCTGTTATCAGGATTATCAGTAGTCGGATCAACCTTAGCAGCAGATGGGGATGCTTTTTCGACTGTTATCGTTGAGGTGTTATTAACGGTCGTTTCAGTCGTTGTTATGGTTTTTTCGGTGATAATGGTATCGGGATAAGCCGGATCACTCTTTACCTGTAATTTTTCCTCTGTTGTAGTTTTTGAACCATCTGGCTTTGTACTCTCCACCGTAGCACAAGTGGAAACACTGCTATCACACTGAGCAATAGCACAATCAGCAGCCGCTTGAGCAGAAGAAAAACCCTGACAGGCGCCAACAGTACCGCGTTTACCTAAATCAACACTCTTACCGTTTGCTTCGTCTCTTAGAAGTAGTAAAGGAGAAAGACTCACCCCCTTCTGAATCTTTTTCCTATCCTTTTCGACATGTAAATTACTTACCCCCAATAGTGAGAGTTGGGATGCCCTGAAAATGTCCTTGGCTTTGAACTGCACAATACCCGCATTTCTAAACCTGGCTATTATGTCGGCTACCCTATCCTCGTGGTAAAGGATTCTGAGATAGGATTCAGCTGCCGGGTAGTCGTGTTCCTCCACATCGGGAAACCAGTTTCTTTCGATTTTGCCATTTTTCCCCTCCTTCAGATTTGAATTTATGGTAGCGTTTGGTACGCATAATTTACAGGATGCTTTCACTTAATACGAATAAACTCATGTAATAATGCTCTTTTGCTGTGATGAACTTAATCGACCATGCGTCTAAAACTTTACGGTTCATAACTGACTTTTCATATACGACTAAAGATGAAGCGATTATTCCATATTAGCTGGGTGTTCTTGTTGGCAATATTAATTTCACTTTTTTTCTGGCTGCGACCTATGTCGGTTAACGCCCTGCACTACTTGATCTGGAAATACTCGACAACTATGCAGGCCGAAACAGGCAATATCATCTATCGGGGCGCTCATATTCATTATGTCACTTACGGTCATGGTAAACCCATACTGCTGTTGCATGGCGGGTTGAGTAACAAACTCAGTTGGTTTTCCCAGTTACCCTGGTTGGTTGCTTCCGGGCGGCGAGTCGTACTGATCGATACCCGTGGTCATGGCGATTCAACACCCGGAAATTTAAAACCCAGCTACCGGGTTTTCGCAGAAGATACGCTACGGGTGCTAGATCAGCTTGGTATTCAACGTACTGACATTGTCGGTTGGAGCGACGGAGGCATTATTGCGCTATTACTGGGCATCGAAGCGCCGCAACGTGTAGGACGTATCGTTGCCATCAGTGCCAATTTTCAACCTTCCGGGTTGATTCCTGAAGTCAATAGAGCCCGGAATGAGTTTTATACTGGTTCGTTAAATAAAATGACCTATAGTTTGCGTAGCTGGTGGTCTGGCGCCGGTGAAAGACATGCCGTTCTGGAAGCAGAAATAAAGGAGTTGTGGCGAACAGAACCTCAACTTGACCATTCCGATTTACAGGCCATTACAGCGCCAACTCTGGTTATTACCGGGGAAAGCGATATTATTGACTTAGTGCATTCCAGTGAACTGGCACAGAGATTGACGAACGGAAAACTTGAAATTGTGGCGGGCGCCGGTCACGCCGCCCCTGTTACACATGCCTTACAAATCAACCAATTAATCGCATCGTTCCTCAATATCGAATTGACGATGTAATGTCTCACCATTTCTTGAAGGTAACCCTGTTAATGAAAACCAAAAAACTTCTGCTTGCTTGCCTGTCGCTGGTCTTAGTTGTGATGGGCATTACGCGGGTAAGCTTTACCCATCCGCCTATTCTGCAAGAGTCTATAGACATTGAAAATTTTGGTGATATAGCCATTGCTCAGCCACTGTGGGGCTCTCAAGGTCTGGCATTGGTCTTTGTCGATACAAAAGAATTTCCGGCGACTGCTCTGGGACGCCGTCTGGCTGCAACCGGCGTTACTGTGGCAATTGTTGATTCGTCGCAATTTTTTAAAGGCTTTAATGACGAAATCGGACAATGTCTTGATGATCAACGTGTTGCAGCATCATTAGAAGCACTGGTAAAAGAATTGCCTACACCTTCGGTCAATCGTCTAATTATTGCCGGTATCGCCGAAGGTGCGCTGATACCGTTTATTAATGCCCAATCCAGTCCCGCAACTAACATCACCAATCTCTCTATCGGTTTTTCGGTTACACTGCCTGACGGATTAGTGTTGTGTCCGCCTTTGTTCAGTCACTATCAGAATCAAAAACATAGCCTGGTCTCGTCCCCCAGTCTGGAAGACAACTGGCGTTCGGTTTGGACCGATCAGCCCCCTACCGATACAGCGGTTTTCATCAAAACATTAGGAAATGTCGATACCCGGATTGCGGCTTACGATACACCGTTCGATACCTTACTGACTGAGGAATTGAATGCCGCACTTGGGAAAATCAACCAGCATTCCCCATCCATGCCGGTTGTAGAGGTACCGGCTGCCAAGCCTAAAGATACTGTGACAATTTTCTATTCCGGCGATGGTGGTTGGCGAGATCTGGATAGAACCGTAGCCGGGGAAATGGCCGCCTTAAATTATCCCGTGGCCGGTGTAGACGTGTTGCGTTATTTCTGGGAGCATAAAAGCCCGGAGCAAGCAGCGTCCGATTTAGCATCAACCATGGTTTATTACCGGAAAACTTGGGGGGTAAAGTCTTTTGTATTGGCCGGTTATTCGTTCGGCGCCGACATCTTGCCTGCCATTTATAACCGCCTGCCGACGCCCGATAAAGACAGTGTTGCGTTGTTGGTGTTGTTAGCGCTGGCAAATACCGCCGACTTTGAAATCCATGTTTCAGGATGGCTTGGGAAAAGTTCGGGGGAACTGCCCCTTGCCTCGGAACTGGCGAAGATTCCTAAACACAAGATTTTATGTATCTACGGTAAGGATGAGAAAGCCGAAACAGCCTGTATCGGTTTGTTGAATACCGACGCTAAAATCATGGAATTACCGGGTGGACACCATTTCGACCAGAATTATCCAAAACTGACCGGGCAAATCCTGGATGTATACAGGCAGCACGGTATTAACTGACTTGAGCCTAATTTAAACCGGGACATACTTCAATACTTAACCCATGAGCTGCGAAATTCTAAACCGATTCATCCAAAAAATAATTCACTGGCTGCCGTTGGTTTTATTTGCCTGCGCGCTTTACATCGTGCACAACGAAATCAAAGTCCACGACTTGAGCGACATTCTGTCATCGTTTCAGACCATGCCGATGCGGATTATTTTCGCTGCTTTTACGCTGACAGTGATCAACTATCTGGTTTTAGCAGGTTATGACTGGTTGGCGTTACGTTTCACCGGGCATAGGCAAATTCCAGTATTAAAAATGATCGCGGCTGCATTATTAAGTTATGCGATCAGCAATAATACAGGTCATGCTTGGGCTGCCGGCGGCTCAATTCGTTACCGGTTTTACTCGAAATGGGGCGTGCCGGGATGGGATATTTTAAAAATCTCCTTGTTTCAAACGGTCACCTATCTACTAGGCGCGTTGAGTTTGGGATTGGTGGGCAGTTTGTTATTGCCGCACTATTTATCAAACACCATCCAAGAGCCGCAAGCTATTCATTGGGTCAGCCTGATTTGCGCGGCCTCCTTGCTGGTCTATTGGGCGGCCGTTTTACTATGGCGCAAACCATTGCGGATTAAAGGTTTCGAATTATATTTGCCATCACCCGGCACGGCTATCTGGCAAACCCTGGTGTCCAGTATTGACATTGTATTGTCATCACTGGTGCTGTGGGTACTCCTGCTCGGGAAAGTCGATATTGGTTTTGGCGCATTCGTGGTGGTTTTTGTAGTGGCGCAGGTTGTTGGTGTTATTAGCCAAGTACCGGGTGGTATCGGCGTGTTTGAAAGCGCTTTTCTGTGGCTGATGTCGGATATCGAAGTCACGGATCAGCATTTGATTTTGATTAGCGCTTTATTGCTGTACCGGGTTATTTATTATTTCCTGCCATTGCTGCTGGCCGGAGTTGGCTTGCTAGGTTACGAAGTCTACAGTCGCCGAGCATTATTAGCCGAAAGCACTAGCGCTGTAAGTCGGATTTTATCTGCCGTCGTACCGCAGCTATATTCGCTTTTATTGTTGTTTGCCGGGGGCGTGCTGTTGGTTTCCGGCTCTATTCCCGCTAACTCGGAAGCGTTGGATTGGTTAAGCGATCTGGTCCCCTTGCCTATCGTTGAGTTGTCACATCTAACCGGCAGCCTGATTGGTTTACTGATGCTGTTTTTGGCACGGGGCATCCATCTCAAGATCGATGCCGCTTGGTATGGCAGCTTGTTTTTGCTGGGATTGGGTATTATGACTTCATTAGTCAAGGGCTTCGACTGGCGTGAAGCTTGGGTATTGTTGACGGTCCTGATGCTAATATTGCCCACTCGCAGCCATTTTCAACGCCGGTCGTCGCTATTACGCATGTCATTTTCAAAATCCTGGCTGGCAACGATTACGATGGTGCTGGCGGGTTCGATTTGGCTGGGTTTTTTCGCTTATCGAGATGTCGAATACGCACACGAATTATGGTGGCAGTTTTCCTATGAAGGCAATGCGCCGAGGTTTTTACGAGCATTATTGCTGATCGCTGTCGTTACGGTGTCCTACGGCTTATCACGATTACTGAGCATTGCGCCGCAGCAAATTTTGGAAAAACCCACCGCGATTGAACTTGCCGAAGCGCAACGCTTGCTGGCTCAATGTTCTCATACTCAAGGGTATCTAGCATTGTTGGGTGATAAATACCTGTTTTGGAGTGATCATCGCAACGCGTTTATCATGTTTGCGATTACGCCCCAATTTTGGATTGCCATGGGTGATCCGGTCGGCGAACAATCGGCGGCAGAAAATCTACTCTGGCAATTTCAGGAACAGGCCGACCGCTATGGTGCAAAAGCCGTATTTTACCAAGTCGGCCCGGAATTATTGCCGTGTTATCTCGACCAGGGTTTAACGTTATTCAAACTTGGCGAAGAAGCCCGCGTGGCGCTATCGACTTTCAGTTTACAAGGCAAACAGCGTGATGCGCAGCGTAGTGCCCGCAACAAGTTCGGCAAGCTGGACTATCGCTTCGAAATACTGTCGGGAGACTCGGTTGAGCTGGCATTACCGATCTTACGGCGAATTTCAGAGGCTTGGTTATCGAACAAAAACACCCGTGAAAAAGGATTCTCTCTGGGTTTTTTCGATGAAGATTATTTGCGCCGTACCGATGTTGCGGTGATAAAAGATGCATCAGGACAAATCAGGGCTTTTGCCAATCTCTGGCAAACCGCCAGCCGACAGGAATTAACCATCGACTTGATGCGTTATGATCCAGACAGCCCGAAAGGCATCATGGATTTTTTGTTTGCCGAGCTGATGCTGTGGGGCAAAGCGGAAAACTACCAATGGTTTTCACTGGGCATGGCGCCTTTAGCCGGGCTGGAACGACGTCCTTTGGCGCCACTGTGGCATAAAATCGGCGCCGCTATTTTCGACATGAGCGATCAATTTTACAATTTTGAAGGACTTTACGAATACAAAGCTAAATTTGCGCCGCAATGGCAACCTCGCTATCTGGCTGCATCAGCAGGTTTGTCTGTGCCTTTTATTCTGATGATCATCACTCGGCTGATTTCCAGGGGCTGGCAAGGGATTTTCAGCAAATAGCGATGCCTTGATCAAGCCGATGTTATTTAGCATCAATGCTCGACTCAAGAGACCGCCGCATTAATTTTAGTGTGGTTGAAAAAAACCTATAAAAAGGTTTTTTTCAACCTATAGTCGCTTTACCCATCCTGTTACTCTACTTTTATTTAGCAAATACGATTGATTTTACTCATGTTATCCTGATGGGCAATTTGTGGCATGGAAATGGCTTAATAGCCTTTAAGCTTTTATTAAAAGCTACTGTATATTCATATATCGAATATATATCAACTTAATATACATGTAGGAATAAAATTACCATGATCGTTGAAATTGCATTCACAAGTATTTTTTGTATAGCTGTTTTTTATGCTTATATTTTCATTAAAAAAATGATGACTGACGAATTGAATTCCTAAGTTGGTAACGGGAAAAACTATGGGATGGTTATTAGTGATGACAACTGGCCTGACTTTCAGCCGGTTAAATGTACGTTTGAAAATCGAAGTTTCGTGTATAACAGACAAATGTGTGTAAGCTTCGTAACTATGAAAGCGGGGAGCTATGTTCCAGTTAAAGATTAGATGGATTAAGAATTTATTTTTGTTGTTTTTTCTGATGACTCATGCAGGAGGGATTCATGCCGAAGAACATCATTTTTTGGTGCTTAATTACCACGATATAGTAAAGGTGGGTAGTGTAAAGTCTTCGTTAAATTCAATGGATGTTAGTGTTGATAATCTTGAAGAACACTTGGTTTGGCTGAAGAAAAACAACTATAAAGTCGTCAGCGTGCAAGATGTAATCGATGCGGCGGCAGGTAAAGATTCTATACCTGACAAGTCTGTGTTGTTGACCTTTGATGATGGTTATCAAAGTTTTTATACGCGAGTTTTTCCATTACTAAAAAAATATCATTATCCAGCCACTGTTGCTTTGATAGGCGCTTGGATAGAAGGTATCGATGCGCCGGACGAATCGGGTAAGCAATTGCTCACTTGGGATCAAGTGCGGGAAATGGCGAAGTCCGGTTTGGTAGAAATAGCATCGCATACTTACGATCTACACAAAAGCGTTGTTGCTAATCCGCAAGGCGATAGTCAAGCTGCGGCAGTCACTCGTATATATAACATTAAGACTGGTCAGTATGAAACCGATGCGCAATATCGGGAGCGTATCCATCTAGCCCTAAGGAAAAGCGCCGAGTTCATTTTTCAACATGCAGGAGTATGGCCCAGGGTCATGGTTTGGCCGTACGGTGAATATAACAATATTGCCCTGGGAGCATCGCGTGAAGCAGGGATGTCTATGACCATGGGCTTGATTGATGGCTTTAATACGGTGGCTAATATAGATGTGTTACGCCGTTTGATCATGACTGATAACCCGGATGTTCAGCAATTTGCTGAAATTGTCAGTAAACTACGTACCGGCAGATCTCTGCGGGTAGCGCATGTGGATATGGATTTTCTCTACGACGAAGATCCAAAACAGACCGAACGTAATATAGAGGCCGAGATTTTGCGTATCTCAAAGATGCACATTAATACCGTTTTTCTTCAGGCCTACTCGGATTCGGACGGTGATGGCAATGCCGAAGCCTTGTATTTTCCAAACCGGCACTTACCGGTCAAACAGGATTTGTTCAGTCATGTCGCCTGGCAATTAAAAAACCGCGCCGGTGTGAATGTCTATGCATGGATGCCTATTTTTGCTTACGAGAACGTACTGCCGGATTCATGGTATGTGCAGGAGTGGCGGGACGGCAAAGCACAAAAGTCCAATCGTATTTACTCACGGCTTTCGGTCTTCCAGCCTGAAGCAAGGCATTATATAAGCGCAATTTACGAGGATTTGGGCAGGTATTGCAATGTTGATGGGATTTTATTTCATGATGACGGCACTTTATCCGATCATGAAGACCTATCCCCGGTAGCGTTATCATTCGGGCGTGATGTTTGGGGACTGCCCGATCAATTTGAAAAATTACATGCAACCGCCCAAATGCGCCTGACATGGACTCAGCACAAAGCCGAGCTGATTAACCAATTTACCGATGAGCTGGCTAACCGGGTGCGAGATAATCGTCCCGGTATAAAAACAGCACGAAATATATATGCCCTGCCTTTGTTAAATCCGAATAACGAGGAATTGTATTCCCAGTCATTCAAAGCCTTTTTAACGCATTATAATTACGTTGTTATTGAAACCCTGCTTCTTGACGAAGCAAAAAAACCTAGCCAATGGTTGACGGAATTAGTCGAAGCGGCGGCTCGTTACCCCGAAGGCCTGAAAAAATCCATATTTGAGTTGCAGACGGTCGACAAGAAGACTCAGGAGAAAATTTCCTCCCCACTTTTTATTGAACAGCTGAAATTATTGATAAAACTGGGAGGGTATCATATCGGTTATTATCCTGATGACGTTTACCTGGATCAGCCGCACTTGACGGATTTACAAAAACACTTTTCGCTTCCGGCTTTGCCTTAGTGCCGGACTATAACGGGGCAAATTCATCGCCTACATTGGCAGCCAAAAATAACAACCGGCAATCGACCCGCCGTGCTGGATTTAATCTAACTAAATCAATGATATTAGACTACAAAAAAACAAACCTCATTTTCCTCGCCCTAGTTGCTATTACTGTAATGCCACTCGTGGCATGCACTGAAAAGGCGGACAGTAATCAAGTAGAATCGGTCGTCTCCACTATGACAGAAGACAAAGTCGCGAAGTTGCAAAAAGAAGCACAAGCGGGAGATCCCGATGCACAATACAACCTTGCTTATCTATATGAAAATGGGCTGGGCGTACCAAAGAATGAAGTCAAGGCGCTTGAGTTATATCAACAAGCAGCAGATCAGGGGCATTCTGAGGCGCAAAATAGCCTTGATGCTATGAGCTCATCGAAGTAAATGGAATTCTCTAAAAATGCTTAACCGAGTCAAACTTTTTTTTGAGCAACATCTCGTGCTTTCCGAGCAGGAAGATAATTCGGAAGAAAAACTACAACTTGCGACTGCTGTCTTATTTTTGGAAATGATGTACATTGACGATAAAGTTGAGCCGAAAGAGCAAGCGCTTATTTTATCTCTGGTTCAACAAAACTTTTCTTTGACGGCAGAACAAGCAACTTTTTTTATAGCAATAGCTGAGCAACAAAGAAAACAGGCGACTGATTATTTTCAATTTACTTCCCTAATTAATAAAGAATATAGCCTGGAGAAAAAAGTGCGATTAATTGAATCGCTATGGAAAATTGCTTTTGTTGATGGTGTATTAAACATGAACGAAGAATACTTGGTGCGAAAAATTGCAGACCTTTTGCATGTCCCCCATACCGATTTTATTATGACAAAGAATCGAGTGGGAGCTGGAGAGAAATGAGTAAGCGATTATGCAAAAATATTTAGCGAACGATTATAACGCCAATGATCTCTCTCATCACATTTTGCCGAATTCCGCAACAATGGTGGGTGTATGTATCATGGTTATCAGTATCGTTAAAAGCCTGGATCCAAGTCTGACGAATTATCTGATAGATAAAGCATTGGCAATTGATAGTTTATTATTCATGATTAGCGCTCTACTTTCATTTTCATCGATTCGTTTAGAGCAAAGTACTGAACATTTAGAGCGTTGGGCTGAAATAATCTTTTTACTAGGCTTGGTTTCAATGACACTGATTACAGTGGTTTTTTCTTTTGAAATTGTTTGATTTATGATCCAGTAATACGCGCAATACAGCTGGCGCGGATTTAATCGAGAGCTGGATTATTGGGTCCAATGCTAGCAACTAATTTTTTCATTCTGACTTTTTTATTTTAAATGAAACCGATTTTTTATCGTCCTGCCCAGTTGCGTGGATTGGCCTTTCTGGGTTTATTGTTGCTGGCTCTGTCCATACTCGGCGGCATGATCTGGCGGAATGTACACCATTTTGAAACGGTTTTTTCTTATGTCAACTATTCGCACCGCATCCAAAATGTATCGGTGGGCTTACAGCAATCGTTGATTGAGTACCTGACCGAAACGGTGTCGGATTCGCATCCCGAGGCGCTGTCCAAGACTCTGGATGAGATGGATGCTTTAATGTCGGATAATCGCTATTTGTCAACGGAGACCCGGGCAAGCCTGGAAACGGTCAGAACCATGTTGGCTGATTTGGCTACACTAAAAAAAGATGAAAGACATAATCGCCTGTTAACGGCACTTAAATTGATGAGCGAAACGCTGGATAACGAATCGTTACAACGCGAAGAATTATTAGAAGACATCAGCCGGGATACCCAAACCGAGTTGTATGTGGCCCTGGCTATATTCGTGGCTATATTGTTTGTAGCCGTATTATTTTTACGCTTTAGAATTCTGCACCCGCTTAATGATTTGAAAGAGCTGCTGCAACACTTGACCGAAGAAAATTTCACCCCAATCACCACAAATCATCTTGATCCGCTGCTGTTGCCGGTATTTAACAGCTATAACGAGATGGTTAAACACCTTGCGGAACTGGAAGATGCCAACCGGCTACATGCCCAATCACTGCAACATGAAGTCAGGTTGGCTACGCAAGCCTTGTTGGAGCAGCAATACAGCTTGGCAAGAGCTGACCGGTTGGCGGCAATAGGCGAAGTCGCCGCAGAATTAGCGCATGAGATACGTAATCCTCTGGCGGGCATTCAAATGGCAATCCACAATCTACACCGTGAAATTGATGACCTAGGCCAGCTGGAAAGACTGGATTTGATTAATGCCGAATTGAAACGCATGGCGAGATTACTTAACGATATGCTCGGTCAAAGCCGTCATTCGCCGGAATTGGCGAGCGCTTTTGATGTGCGAACCTTAATTCGGGACTTGGTGGCATTGACACGTTACCAGATTGCCGAATCCATACGCTTGGAAATAGATGCACCCTATCCGTTGCCGGTACATTTGCCTGAAAGCGGGATACGGCAGGCATTGCTGAATTTGATACTGAATGCAGCCGACGCCCTTGAAGATAATCCCGGCACTATCTGTATTAAGGCTCGTAAAGACAGTCAAGGCTTACGCATCGACATACAGGATGACGGCATCGGTTTTTCCAAGGATATGCTGGAGCATGGTATCCGACCGTTTCGCACCAGCCGTCAACGCGGCACCGGACTGGGATTGGCTATGGTGCAACGCTTTGTAAAAGACGTTGGGGGTACAATCAGCCTCACTAATCAATCGACCCACGGCGCCTGCGTATCTTTATTGCTGCCCAATGACTGCATTATCAGAGACACATTATGATAGAAACCCTACTCATCATTGAAGATGAAAAACTGTTAGGCTCCGAGTTGTCCCGTCATTATCGGCAATCCGGTTGGGAAGTGGTGTTGGCTACCAACCTGGCCGAGGCCAAGGAATTATTGCTGAATAAAAAATTAGAGCCCTTACTGATTCTTTCCGATATGAACTTGCCGGATGGTAATGCATTGGATTTCATGGAAAAAATCAAAAAAAACAGCAATTCGGCAAATGACTCCGAGGTAGAGCAACGCATGGAGCAGTTACCGGGAGCATTCGCCGAATGGCTGTTTTTAACCGGCTACGGCAGCGTGCCTGATTCAGTAAGGGCGTTACGCTTAGGCGCTTATGATTTCCTGGAAAAACCTTGCGACCTGGATCGTCTTGATCTGGTAGTCGCCAGCGCTGCACGGAGCGCATCCATCCAGAGGCGGGTTGTCGATCAAACCAAGCACCGGCACCGGCGTTATTCGCCGGAGGCATACGTCGGCCATAGTCGGCAGGCCCAAAGTATCCGCCAGTTATTGGCAAGATTAACGCAAGTGCCGTTTAGCGCACTGATTATCGGCGGTGAGAGCGGAACCGGCAAAGGCTTGGCGGCGCGCATACTACATTACGGTGGTTCCCGCGCCCAACAACCGATGATTGAAGTGAACTGCGCTGCGTTGCCACGAGAATTGCTGGAATCGGAATTATTCGGTCATGAACCCGGCGCATTTACCGGAGCCGCAGGACGGCATCGCGGCTTGCTCGAACAGGCCGATGGCGGCACCTTGTTTATGGACGAAATTGGTGAGATGCCGCTGGATTTGCAGGCAAAATTGCTCAAAGTCATTGAAGATCACAAAGTCCGGCGTTTGGGCGGGGAAAAAGAAATCCAGGTCGATGTGCAGATAGTGGCGGCCAGCAACCGTAATTTGGAAAAAATGGCCCAGGACGGCAGTTTTCGTGCCGATTTATACCATCGTTTAAGCGTGTTCAAGTTGATCTTGCCGCCGCTACGCGAAGCGGTGGAAGACCTTGACGAGCTGGTGCCGTTATTCGTCGCCGAATACAACGCTAAAGCCGGACGACATGTTAAAGACATACCCGATGCGGTGTGGGACAAATTGAAAGCGCATTATTGGCCGGGCAATGTCAGGGAATTGCGTAACGTTATTGAGCGTTGCGTATTATTTTCCGATGGACCGACCTTCCCCGGACAATGGCTGCAATTACCTGGTCAACCTTCCGTAGAGGCCTTGCAAACCGATCTGGGCATTTGGTTACCCTTAGACGGCAGCATGGCTTTGGATGATATGGATTGCTTTATTATCAAAACGGCCTTAGAGCGGGCGAATAACAACCTGACCGCCGCCGCCAAAGCATTGGGAGCCACTCGGGAAACGCTACGCTACCGAGTTAGAAAATATAACCTGAAAATAGCCGAATAATTTGTAACTATTCAGCGAAAAAAGAAATAGAACACGGATGATACGTATAGGACGGATTTACACAGATTTTTTTCAAAATATTCTGGGTTTTTAATCGGTGATTATCCGTTTAATCAGTGTCGCCTCGGCAATTGCTCCTGCATTGCTCTACCTCCTGCATCCATGCAGTCGTAGAGGCGCCTACTTTTGGTATCCGTGTTCCATTAATCATTTTTAGCATACGTTGAATAGATACAATAATCTTTTATGATGCTAAAGAAAAATAAACGATATATACGATTATAACAATATTATCGATTAAATCGATCAAAACGATTGACATCGCCTGCCATGAACGCTAGACTTTTTTCTAGTGTCCTTATCAGTCAGGAGATAAATAAAATGTCGAATGAAACATTGATTACCAGAATCATGGGAATAGCTAAGACCGCGATAATAGATATAGAATCAAATTATCCTAACCAGTTAAGTTATGCTGACTCTCCAGAGGGTGGAACTGCTATCACAGGCGCAGATAGCACACTAACAGATATCCTGATATGGCTTGAAAACAACGGTCATATGCATAGCGTGCGGCGGGCAGGAAGTCGGTATTTTTGCGAACGCTTGTTTTGGTCACTTCAACCCAGGCAATAAGCCAGGGCTACCTCATTAAAAAACCTGAGCCAAAATATCAGTTAAGACCGAATCATCCCAGCCAGCCGCCTTACGCATACGTTTGATGGACACCCGTTTCTTTTGGACCTGTCGCATCATG
>SCPZ01000085.1 GCA_004299305.1 Methylobacter sp. | reverse complement strand
TTGATTTCATTGAGCAATTCCTGTGGCGAGACTTGTTGCCTACTTCAGTATGCCATCCATGGCTTCTCGGCAACTGCTCCTGCGTTGCTCTACCTCCTGCATCCTTGCAGTCGTGGATCCCGGCAATCCCTGCCGGGATGACGTGCTTTGAAATACTTGTGTATAACGATGAGCGCAGCGCGTGGGAACGAGGATAAAATTTTCCGCATGTGTGCATATCCGCCTCCTAAAATTTCACAAACTCAGCATCGTGAGGCGCATGTTTTGCCGCCACCGCTCTTTGACCCGCAGGTTTGAAAGCCCTAGTTTTGGATACCGCCGACGCTGCACCCGAGGCCATGTCCACGGTAAAAAACGCCATCAACTCTTGCAGTTGGGCTGCCTGTCCGCTCATCTCTTCCGAAGTAGCGGCCAACTGTTCCGACGAACTGGCATTTTGCTGGGTAATCCGGTTGAGCTGATCCATCGCGGTATTGATTTGGCCTGCGCCTGCCGACTGTTCTTCAGAGGCCGCTGCAATTTCCTGTACTAAGTCGGACGTTTTCTTGATAGAAGGCACAATGGTATCCAGTAGCTTACCTGCGCTTTCCGCCATCTCGACACTGCCGGAGGCGAGTTCGCCGATTTCCTGTGCGGCGACCTGACTACGTTCAGCCAGCTTACGCACTTCGGCGGCAACCACAGCAAAACCCTTACCGTGTTCGCCTGCTCGGGCGGCTTCAATCGCCGCGTTCAAAGCCAATAAGTTGGTTTGATAAGCAATATCGTCGATGATGCCGATTTTACCGGCTATGCTCTTCATCGCGCTCACGGTCTTTTTAACGGCGTCACCGCCTTGCGCCGCCTCGCTGCTGGCTTGGGCGGCCATAGCGTCGGTGACTTTGGCGTTTTCAGTATTCTGATTGATGGAGGCCCCCATCTGTTCGACCGAAGCGCTGGTTTCCTCGACGCTGGCGGCCTGCTCACTGGTTGCCTGACTCATACTTTGGGCGGTGGAGCTGACTTCTTCGCTGGCCCCGGCAATGTTGGCGGCAGCGCTGTTCACTTCGCTGATGACTTGCGACAGCTTGGCTACGGTGTTATTGAGACTCTGCTTGACTTGATCGAAGGCCCCTTGATAGTCGCGGGTGACTGTCCGGGTCAAATCGCCTTGCTCCAGAGCCTGAGCCACATGAATGGTGTCCTTGAAGGCGGTATCGACGGTGTCGGACAGTTGGTTAAGCAGTTCGGCCAGCTCCTTGGTGTAACCCGCCTTGCCGTTCAGGTTCATTTTGGCGCTGAAATCGCCCTTGTTGGCGGCAGCGACAATGCCCTTGATTTCCGCAACAATGCCGGTCAGGGAGTCGGCTGTGGTGTTGACGCTTTGTTTGACTTCGTTGTAAGCGCCCTGATAGTCGCGGGTGACTTTCTGGCTCAGGTCGCCTTGCGCTAAAGCTTTTGCTACGCGAATGGTGTCCCCAAAGGCGGTATCGACGGTGTCGGACAGTTGGTTGAGCAGTTCGGACAGCTCTTTGGTGTAGCCCGCCTTGCCGTTCAGGTTCATCTTGGCGCTGAAATCGCCCTTGTTGGCGGCAGCGACGATGCTCTTGATTTCCGCAACAATGCCGGTCAGGGAGTCGGCGGTGGTGTTGACGCTTTGTTTGACTTCGTTGAAAGCCCCCTGATAGTCGCGGGTGACTTTCTGGCTCAGATCGCCTTGCGCTAAAGCTTTTGCTACGCGAATGGTGTCCCCAAAGGCGGTATCGACGGTGTCGGACAGTTGATTGAGCAGCTCGGACAGTTCCTTGCTGTAACCCGCTTTACCGCTCAGGTCTATTTTGACGCTGAAGTCGCCTTTGTTGGCGGCTCCGACGATGCTCTTAATTTCCTCGACAATCATACTTAGATTGTCCTGCATCGTCTTCATGGAGTAGAACAGGCTGATCGTGTCGCCGGATTTGATCTCGATCTTGCTGCTTAGGTCACCCGCTGCAATTTTGTTGGCAATATAGGCAGCCGCATCCGGCTCGCCGCCTAGTTGACGCTTCAGGTTATGAGTAATAAACCAACCCAGCAGCGCAGTCGCCAACAAATCGATAACCACGATAATGGTAGACATGAGGTTCGCATGGTTTTTAGCAGCGATAGCTTCGCCGGATCCCTTCTTCGCCAGTTCAATGTTATATTCCAGGTGGGCATCAAACGCGGCATACGCCCTTTGATCCAGTGGCCTGGTTTGCACCAGCAAATCACGAGCCTGCTCCTTCTTGTTTTGACGGGAAAGCTCCAATGCTTTGTCCAGTCCATCAAAATAGGCATTAAAAGCAGCGTAATCTTCCTCTGTTAGATGCTTGTCTTTGTCGTCCACAATGGTGCTTTCATATTCCTTCAATGCATTGAGAACGTCTTCCCGTCCTACCTTGATAGTAGTTTCTATTTTCGCCATCTCGGCCATATCGGTAGCCAGTACATGGCGGTATGGACGAACACGTAAATGACCGAACAACGCATTGGCCTTATACAGATCGACAATAGCCGGAACACTGTTGACATTAGCGAAATTGGTTTTTTCATATACCGCATTCATCCTGTTTTGTCCAAGCCAGACCTGCCCAACCATACCCAAAATAGCAAAAGCCACCAACAGGATCATTTTTCTAACGATGGTCATTTTCATAGTATTTACTCCCTGATAAATGAAAAATAACAATTCATGCAGGTTTCCAAGCTCAAACTTGGGAACCTGTGCAAAAGCCTAAAAAGGTGCGCAGTGCGCACTCTACAGCCTGTTCCAATCTAATATTTATCGCCCCGACCGCCATCAGTTCGGCAATCGAAGCAGATCCCACCATAGTCAAGACCTCCATATCATCCATCGATAACAGCTGATGAATATTAAAGACCATCAAAAACTTGCCATTGCTCTCGCCTATTCCGCCAATAAAGTTGGCGCCGAAGCTGGAAACCGGTTCAATCTCACTGCCTGGAATCTCCAGCACCGCGTCGACCATCACCCTGACACTATGAGTCTCTTCCTCTATTGCCACTTCAATGATGATGCAGTTACGCCGCCCTACAGATGGTTTGCCAAAACACACGCTCAAATCAATCACCGGCACCACGGCTCCGCCCAAGTTAATCACGCCGCAAATAAAACCAGGCAGCTGCGGCACTTCGGCCACTTGAGCATATTGAATGCGGCTGATACTTGTGACATAGTTTTTCCCGCTCGACATAAAGGTAAGTTCTTCCTGCTCCTGAATAGCTGCCGATAACGTCTGCGCAGCAGGTGTGATTGCATGCATGACCGCCTCCTAGAATTTTACGAATTCGCCATCATCAAATCCCCGTTTTGCTGCCGCCGTTTTTCTAGAAGCAGGTTTGGAAGGTGTAGCCTTGGGAGTCCCCGATACCTTACGGGTACTGTTGACCACAGTAAAGAAGCCCATGAGTTCCTGCAACTGCTCTGCCTGTCCGCTCATCTCTTCCGAGGTGGCGGCCAACTGTTCCGACGAACTGGCATTTTGCTGGGTGATCTGGTTAAGCTGCCCCATAGCGGTATTGATTTGAGCTACGCCTGCTGATTGCTCTTCAGAGGCCGCCGAAATTTCCTGCACCAAATCGGCGGTTTTCTTGATTGAAGGCACGATGGTATCCAACAGTTTGCCAGCGCTTTCCGCCATCTCGACACTATCGGAGGCGAGTTCACCGATTTCCTGTGCGGCGACTTGGCTACGTTCAGCCAGTTTGCGCACTTCGGCGGCGACCACAGCAAAGCCCTTACCGTGCTCGCCGGCTCGGGCCGCTTCAATCGCCGCGTTCAAAGCTAACAGGTTGGTTTGGTAAGCAATGTCATCAATGATGCCGATTTTGCCTGCAATACTCTTCATCGCGCTCACAGTCTTTTTAACTGCTTCACCGCCTTGAGCCGCATCGCTGCTGGCCTGGGTAGCCATACCGTCAGTGACTTTGGCGTTTTCAGTGTTCTGGTTGATAGACGCCGACATCTGTTCGACAGAGGCGCTGGTTTCTTCCACGCTAGCCGCCTGCTCGCTGGTTGCCTGACTCATACTCTGCGCAGTGGAACTTACCTCCTCACTGGCCGATGCGATATTGGTAGCAGCGCCATTCACTTCGCTGATGACTTGCGACAGCTTGGCGACAGTGTTATTGAGACTTTGCTTGACTTGATCAAACGCCCCCTGATAGTTGCGGGTGACTGTCTGCGTCAAGTCGCCTTGCTCCAGAGCCTGAGCCACTTGAATGGTGTCCTGGAAAGCGGTATCGACGGTGTCGGACAGTTGATTAAGCAATTCGGACAATTCCTTGGTGTAGCCCGCCTTGCCGTTCAGGTTCATTTTGGCGCTGAAATCGCCTTTGTTCGCGGATGCGACGAGGTTCTTGATTTCCGCGACGATGCCGGTCAGGCCATCTTGCATTACTTTCATGGCGGCCAGCAATTGCCCCGTCTCATCAATAGAAGTCGCTTCGATCTTCGTCGTCAGGTCGCCTGCGGCGATTTTTTTGGCGACATCCATAGCCATGCTCAGCGGCAGTGTGATGGAGCGCGTCACCCAGAAGGCGATACCCACCCCCATGATCAGAGCTATCCCGCCCAAGGTGAACATCAGGGTGCGTGACGCGTTGTAAGCTTCCGTTGCCGCTTTGGCATCCTCGCTGTTGTTCTCTGCCTGAAGTTCCAGATTGTCATTAAGGGCTTCCTGCCATTTATCCACCAGCGGCGCAGCCGTACTCATCAACAACTGCAAGGCTTCCGCATCTTTATCGGCAAACGCCAGTTCGATGACTTTGTTGTTCGCATCACGGCCATTCGTAGCGGCTTCATCGATAGCTTTACGGATGGCCTTGCCTCTTTCACTGGCCGGGGTCTTATCCAGATCTTCCCTGGCCTTGTTATAGGCGGCTCGCGCCTTATCCAGTTTCTCCTTTTCCGCCTGCATGGCGGCGCGATCATCTAACAAAACTATGGTACGCATAATGCGCGTAACAATGTGGACATTCTCGGACATCGTATTGCTTAACGCGGTTTTATAGATGTTCTGATTAACGATCTCATCGAGCTTATCATCCTGAGCCGACATGCCGTTAACGGCGCTGTAAATTATGCCGATCATCAACAATAGCACCACACAAAAACCTAATCCTAAACGCATCCCGACTTTCATATTTTTAAACATTTTTTATTCCCCTTATTGATTAATATCACCAGCGTAATTAACGTAGCCTCACCGTTGCCAAGCCCTGATCGGGGTAACTGGATTGCGTAAGTCACTACCGCACGCCTGTATATGATTTTCAACAACGGAGGCCTAATCCGACAGCTTATGCTGTCGAAAGTTCCGATGGTTCATATAATTGCGCTAGTTCCCAAGCTCCAGCTTGGAAATTCGTTGGAAGCTGGAGCTTAGGGGAACTAGCGAAAACTCCCAGAGTCGTCATCCCGGCAGAAATTGCCAGGATGACGGTGTCTCGTAAACACTTGTGTATAACGATGAGCATGGCGCGTGGAAACGAGAAAACCTGTCTAGGTACGCTAACCTGACCTATAAGTTTTTTTGCTTTCCGTTTAATACGGAACAAGTTGCTAGGCTTAACCTCAGACTGGTCTTAAGTGGGTGGCTGGGAACGCCAAGCCCCTGCTTGGCGAGTGTCTGCAATTATCAACATTGCCGATCTGGCTGGGGCTCGGCGTTCCCGGTTATCTGTAAAATCGTCCCGCTATATGCCACGCCTCATCACTCAGCCTGCACCACATCGGCATGTAATGCAGAACCCACCACCGCCAGCGCAGCCATGTCATCCGTCGACAGCACATGCTGAATATTCAGGATGATCACAAACTTACCGTTGACCTTGCCCATACCGGCGATAAACTCAGCATGGATATTGGCGCCGAAGGTCGGCGCAGGTTCGATCTCGTCGGCTGGAATCTCCAACACTGCATTCACCGCATCCACCATCACCCCGACATTCTGGGTTTCTCCTCCTATTTCCACTTCAATAATAATGATGCAGTTGCGTCGCCCTTCCACTGTGGGCGGCTTGCCGAAACGGACGCCCAGGTCGATCACCGGCACCACGGCCCCCCGAAGGTTAATCACGCCGCGAATGAAATCCGGCATTCGCGGCACTTCGGTCACTTGCCCGTATTGAATAATCTCCTTGATACGGCTTATGCTTACCGCATAGGTCTTACCGCTCAACATAAAGGTAAGATATTGCTGCGCTTCTTCCGACTCCTGAACAGCTGCTGTGATTGCATGCATGACCGCCTCCTAGAATTTTACGAATTCGCTATCATCAAAGGCCTGTTTGGCCGATCCCGCTTTTTTAGAAGCCGATTTGGAAAGTTTGACCTTGGGAGCCGATACCGTATGCCCTCTATCGGCCACGCTAAAGAAGCTCATCAGATCCTGCAACTGCTCGGCCTGTCCGCTCATCTCTTCCGAGGTGGCGGCCAACTCTTCCGATGAACTGGCATTCTGTTGGGTGATCTGGTTAAGCTGGCCCATAGCGGAATTAATTTGGCTCACACCGGACGATTGCTCTTCTGAAGCCGCCGCGATTTCCTGCACCAGATCGGCGGTTTTCTTGATTGAGGGCACGATGGTATCCAACAGCTTGCCTGCGGTTTCCGCCATTTCGACACTATCCGAGGCGAGTTCGCCGATTTCCTGTGCAGCAACTTGGCTACGTTCAGCCAGTTTGCGCACTTCGGCGGCGACCACAGCAAAACCTTTGCCGTGTTCTCCTGCTCGGGCGGCTTCAATCGCCGCGTTCAAAGCCAACAGGTTGGTTTGATAAGCAATATCGTCGATGATGCCGATTTTATTGGCAATGCTCTTCATTGCGCTCACGGTCTTTTTAACCGCTTCACCGCCTTGCGCTGCCTCGCCGCTGGCTTGGGTAGCCATGCCGTCGGTGACCTTGGCATTTTCAGTGTTCTGGTTGATCGACGCCGACATCTGTTCGACGGAGGCGCTGGTTTCCTCCACTGATGCGGCTTGTTCGCTGGTGGCTTGCGACATGCTCTGCGCCGTGGCGGACACTTCCTCACTGGCCGATGCGATGTTGGAAGCCGCGCTATTCACTTCGCTGATAACTTGCGACAGCTTGGCGACGGTGTTATTAAGGCTTTGCTTGACTTGATCGAATGCCCCCTGATAATCGCGGGTGACTTTCTGTGTCAAATCGCCTTGCTCCAGGGCCTGAGCCACGTGGATGGTATCCTTGAAAGCGGTATCGACGGTGTTGGATAGTTGGTTGAGCAGTTCGGACAGTTCCTTGGTGTAACCCGCTTTGCCGCTCAGGTCCATTTTGATGCTGAAATCGCCTTTGTTGGCGGCGGCGACGATGTCCTTGATTTCCGCGACAATGCCGGTCAGGGAGTCGGCGGTGGTGTTGACGCTTTGTTTGACTTCGTTGTAAGCTCCCTGATAGTCGCGGGTGACTTTCTGGCTCAGGTCGCCTTGCGCCAAGGCTTTTGCCACGCGGATGGTGTCCCCGAAGGCGGTATCGACGGTGTCGGACAGTTGATTGAGCAGTTCGGACAGTTCCTTGGTGTAGCCCGCCTTGCCGTTCAAGTTCATCTTGGTGCTGAAATCGCCTTTGTTGGCGGCGGCGACGATGCTCTTGATCTCCGCGACGATGCCGGTCAGGGAGTCGGCGGTGGTGTTGACGCTTTGTTTGACTTCGTTGTAAGCGCCCTGATAGTCGCGGGTGACTTTCTGGCTCAGGTCGCCTTGCGCCAAGGCTTTCGCCACGCGGATGGTGTCCTCGAAGGCGGTATCGACGGTGTCGGACAATTGGTTGAGCAGTTCGGATAGCTCCTTGGTGTAGCCCGCCTTGCCGTTCAAGTTCATCTTGGTGCTGAAATCACCTTTGTTGGCGGCGGCGACGATGCTCTTGATCTCCGCGACAATGCCGGTTAGGGAGTCGGCGGTGGTGTTAACGCTTTGCTTGACTTCGTTGAAAGCCCCCTGATAGTCGCGGGTGACTTTCTGACTCAGGTCGCCTTGCGCCAAGGCTTTCGCCACGCGGATGGTGTCATCGAAAGCGGTATCGACGGTGTCGGACAGTTGGTTGAGCAACTCGGACAGTTCCTTGGTAAAGCCCGCCTTGCCGTTCATATCTATCTTGATACTGAAGTCGCCCTTATTGGCGGCAGCGACGATCTGCTGGATTTCCCCGACGATCTGCTTAAGATTGCTGCGCAACTGCTCAATGGTTTCGTTGATAAACACTTTCTTGCCGGGGAATTTTTCCAGCGGGGCGTTCAGGTTGCCTTCGCCGAACTCCTTGATGCAGGCCATGGCTTTTTTCTTCACGGCGATATGGCCGAACACCATGTTATTCACGCCTGTAGCCATCAGCGCAAAATCGTTCTTAAATTTGCTCTCGTCAATCTTGATGTCGATATCACCCTTGTCGTGTTCCGCTGACATGTGGTTAATCTCAGCGATTAAGCCCTTGAGATTAGTCCGCACCTGCTCGATGGTTTCGTTAATGAAGGCTTTTTTACCGGGAAATTTTTCCAACGGGGCATCGAAGTTACCCTCGCCGAATTCCTTGATGCAGGCCATGGCTTTTTTCTTCACGGCAATGTGGCCGAACACCATATTATTGATGCCTTCGGCCATTTCCTTAAATGCGCCCTCGAATTTGCTTTCCTCAATCTTGATGTCGATGTCACCCTTGTCGTGCTCGCTCGACATGTGATTCATTTCGGACACCAGCTTATGTAACGTGCCGCTCATGTTTTTCATCTCGGCCAGTAACTGGCCGGTTTCATCGCTGCTGGTAACCTGAATGTTGGATGTCAGGTCGCCTGCGGCAATTTTTTTGGCGACATCCATCGCTATAAGCAACGGTAGCGTGATGGAGCGAGTTACCCAAAAGGCGATACCCACTCCCATGATCAGTGCTATCCCGCCCAGAATAAACATCAGGCTGCGTGCCGCGTTATACGCTTCCATTGCTGTCTTGGCATCCTCGCTATTGTTCTCCGCCTGAAGCTCCAGGTTTTCATTAAGGGCTTCTTGCACTTTGACTACCAGCGGTGCAGCCCTAGTCAGCAGAACATCGGTGGCCTCAGCATTTTTGTTGGCTCTCCCCAGATCAATAACCTTGTTGTTCGCTTCACGAGCAGCTTCGAGGGCCGCGTCGATTTTGTTTCGGATTGTCCTGCCTTTTTCGCTGACCGGAAACTTTTCCAAATCTTCCCTGGCTTTGTTATAGGCGGCTCTGGCCTTATTCAGCTTTTCCATTTCCGCCTGCATGCCGGCTTCGTCTGTTATCAAAATAATGTTACGTAGAGCGAGCGAAACGATGTAGATATTTTCGGACATCGCATTACTTAACGTGGTTTTAACGATGTTCTCATTAACAATCTCCGCCATCCTGTCATTCTGAGCCGCCATTCCGCTAATGCCGCTAATGCCGCTATAAATTATGCAGATCATTAGCAATAGCACCACACAAAAACCTAATCCGAGACGCATCCCGACTTTCATATTTTTAAACATTTCCATTCCCCTTATTGATTGATTTCACCAGCATAATTAACGCGACCTCACCGTTGCCCAACCCTGTAGATACGCTGCGCATGCTTTTTCTCTTTTTGGCTGCCAACTTAAGCCGGAACAGGTAACATTCCTTAAAAAGATGTTATCTGTAAAATCGTCCCGTTTAAATTGAAAGCCCTACACGCCTACCTACTATTTTGATCCTCCAAGCGGAACGGGGTTTGCAGTCTCGTTACTAACGTTTTACCTTGTTCCCACGCGCCGCGTGGGAACAAGAGCAGCCCCGAAAATCGTCTCACTCTAAATTGGAAGCCCCACATATCTATTCACTATTTTGATGTCGCAGCAAGCGCCATCTCGTTCTCCACTCTTTCGTGTTCTACCTGGGCCATCAAGCCCGGTACATCCACAATCAACGCGACCTCGCCGCTGCCCAGTATGGTAAAGCCACCGATGCTCTTTTCGCCTTTAAACAACTTGCCCAGCGGTTTGATCACGGTCTGGAATTCACCCATCAATTTGTCAACGACCAATCCTGCCTTATGCTCGCCATAGCGCACTACCACGACATTCTCGCGTTGTGCTGTGTCGCCTTCCACCTCAAAATGGTCGCGCAAGCGTCGATACGGCAGTACTTCGCCGCGCAGGTTCAGGTATTGCCCATCCCCCCCGTCGCCGACCCATGCCCTTAATTCGACACATTCGACCACCATATCCAGCGGTATGACATAAGCGGCGTTGCCGACGCCCACCATGAAGCCATCGATAATAGCGAGGGTTAGCGGCAGACGAATACGAATGGTGCTGCCTTGGCCTTCTACGCTATCCAGGTCGATTGAACCCCTTAAGGCCTGGATGTTGCGACGCACCACATCCATGCCGACGCCGCGACCGGACAAGTTGCTGACTGCTTCAGCGGTAGAGAACCCGGGTTCGAAGATCAAGTTATAAATTTCTTTGTCGCTTAGGCTTGTACCTGCGGTAATCAGGCCGCGTTCTATGGCTTTGCTTAGGATTTTTTCTTTGTTTAAGCCGCCGCCATCGTCGCTGACTTCGATGACAATGCTGCCGGCGGCATGATAAGCGTTGAGCTTGAGCGTGCCTTTGACCGGTTTGCCGCGAGCAATACGCAGCTCGGCAGGCTCTATGCCGTGATCCATCGCGTTGCGCACCAAATGGGTCAGCGGGTCGCCGATTTTTTCGACAACAGTCTTATCAAGTTCGGTGTCCGCGCCGCTGATAACCAAATCAATCTCTTTGCCCAATTCCTTGCTGACATCATGCACCACACGCTGGAAGCGATTGAAGGTTCCGCCGATCGGCACCATGCGCAACGCCAGCGCTGAATCGCGGACTTCTTCGACCAGCCGCGACAAGATGGCGGTGGATTCGATAAGATCCGCCATTTTGGCGCGTCGGGCGATCAGGTTGGTTCCGGCTCCGGCGATAATCAGTTCGCCGACCAGGTTGATCAGGTCGTCGAGTTTTTCTGCATCGACTCGGATCAGGCTGGCTTCGGTTTTTTTGTTTTCTTTAACCTGTTTTTGTTTTTCCAGTGCAGCTTCCACCACCGGCTGACTAACCAGCTGTTGTTCGACCAGGACTTCGCCGATAAGCTGTTGCTGTTCATCTTTGCGTTCCGATTGAAGGTATAGGATATTTTCCAATTCTTCCTGCGTTAAGGTGCCGCACTTGATCAGGATTTCGCCCAAGCGCATTTCTTGCTCCGGCAATTCCCGAATCAGGCGTTGGTATTCGGAGGCTTTGCTGTGCGGCGGCAGGATACGGATTAAGCAGTCGCTACGTACAAAATTAAAGATGCTCTCAATGGCGAGCTTATCGGCATCACTGCTAAAGCTGATTTCAAACCCCAGATAGCAGGTTTCCGGGTCCATTTGTTCGGCGGCGGGAATCGCATCAATGAGGGTCACCAGTTGCACGATGCTGCCCAGGGAAGACAGACAACGCACGAAGGAAAAGGGGTCCATGCCGTTCCTGAACACCTCCGGGCCAAAACGCAAGGATATATGCCAATGATCGGTTCCAACCATATCGCTTTGTTCACGCTCCAGCTTGGACTGATGGACTGATGGCACTTCGCCCGAGCTTTCAGCTTGCTCCGCCACGGTTTCGCCCAGGTAGGTTTCCAACTGCGCAATTAAACTTTTACCGTTACTGTCGATGTCACTGTTTGACTCACTGCCTTCGGCAACGAGATTGATCAATACGCTTAAATGGTCGTGCGCTGCGATAAATAATGCCGCCAATTCAGGGCTCATGACTATCTCGCCGCTACGCACCCGGTCCAGAACGCTTTCGGCGGCATGAGTAAATGCCACGATAGGGTCGATACCGAACATACCGGCTGAACCTTTGATGGTATGGGCGGCCCGAAAGATGGCGTTGATAATTTCAGGGTCTTCTGCGGCCTGCTCTACGCTTAACAGGGCCTCTTCCATTTGTTCGAGCAATTCCCTGCATTCGACAACAAAGGTTTGTAAATATTCGTCTGGAATCATGTCGATTTACCTTCTTATGTGGGCTTGCGAACAATCAGCAGCGGGTCACCGAAAAAACCGGACAAGCCGGATAAATCCAGGAGTTCCACCACCACCGGGCTATGCCCGGTAATTCGCAAGACTTTGCCTAAAATTGCCGCCTGCTGTTTTATCATTACCAGCAACTGTAAACCGGCCCCATCGATTTCACCCACTTCGGACAAATCCAACTCCAGTTCTTCATTCGCCGATAAACCCGTTAATAATTTATCTTTCAACTCCAGGGCGGTATAGATGGTTAACTCACCCTCTATGACGATGCGACTGCCCGGCTGTTTCTTATTTTTTACGTTTACCATTAGCTGCTCCCGTCATTTATGCCTGGATAAGCTGCGAAACCGCAGCCAGTAATTGCGGTGGCTGGAAGGGTTTGACTATCCAGGCCTTTACACCGGCTGCTTTGCCTTCATTCATTTTCTCTTGTTGGGTTTCGGTGGTCAGCATGATGATCGGGGTAAATTTGTAAGCAGGCAGTTGTTTGGCTGCCTTAACAAAAGTCAGACCATCCATATTGGGCATGTTTACGTCACTGATGATCAGGTGTATTTTGCAACCGTCCAGTTTGCTCATGGCATCCTGTCCGTCACAAGCCACAATTACATCATAGCCCTCACGGGTCAAAGTGCTTTTCATCACCTGCCTGACCGAAGCCGAGTCTTCTACAAACAGTATTGTTTTTGCCATGTTATGCGCCCTCAGAAAAATGTAATGTTGTTTTGATGAGTCTTAATATCGGTCTTCGCACCCTCGTGTGCAGCAAGCTGCTCTTCCATGGTGTAACTATGGGTCAATTCTTCCAGCCATTGCTCTACATTCACCGAGCGGGATGATCCATCACTGCGTTCATTATGTTTGAACTCATTCAAATGCTGTTCTAGTTTGTTCAAATCGTCACTGACCAAGGTCAGAATCTGGCTTACCCGATCCTGAAACTGCAAGTCAACAAAAACATCGGATATTTCATTGTTGATGGCTTTGTTTTCTGTACGCAACAGTTCCTCTGAATCAACCAATCCGGCAGCGGCTTGGGTAAAATGCCTCAATACCGCAGCAATAATGCGTTCCGCATTACCCAGCGTTTCTTTATCTTGTGAGGCAAATTTCCGGGAAATTATTAACGTGTCTTCAATCGCCTCATTGACAGATTCTATGGTCTCAGTAATTTTCCTACCGATATCACCTGACGAACGCGACAATTTCCGCACTTCATCGGCAACCACTGAAAAGCCGTGTCCGGCATCCCCGGCGCGTGCAGCCTGAATGGCTGCGTTCAGCGCCAACAGGTTAGTCTGGCTGGCAATACTGCTGACTTCCCATGCCATTTTGCTTAACTGCTCGGTAAAGCTGGACAAATCCTCAATTGAGCGCAGCAATTTTTCCTTTTCTTCCAGCGAGGAACCCAGTGCTTGGGTGATAGAGCCCAACTCGGATTGGCTATCCTGTAACAGTTCAACAATACCGCCGTGTGAGTCTTTGTCGCCTTCCAAGGTATTTTGAGACGCTAAAACAGCGGCATCGAGACGTTGTGACAGCGCATCGAAACGTTGCGCCAAATCCGCGATGGATTCTTCGGTATGCACCCTGGCCATTTCGACTTGATTCGACCAGATGGGTAATACTTTTTGGCATAGCGAGTCCAGCCCGGCTATGCCCTGCTCTTGCTTTTCATCATCTGTCGATTGCTCGTCAAGATGTTTGCTCAAGACCTCGAAACGTCGTGCTAAATCGGCAATCTGGGTTTCGACGGAACGCTTCACCGCCTCGACAGGTTGATCCTGGGTTCCGAAACGTAAGGATAAGCTGTCGAAACGTTGTGCTAAATCAGCCATTAATATTTCGATATGTTTTCGCTCTGCCTCAAATTGCTTGGTGCAGGTCAAGGCATTTTCATGTTGTGCTGCCTGCAATGCTTTGATTTTGCCTTCATTTTCCTGTTGCAGACTTTCAGTCAAATGCTGCTCGAAAGCCTGCAAGGATGTTCGATAGCGATTTTGACTCCAGAAATACAAGCCGATAGTCATGACGATCAAACCAACCGCCATAAGCAATCCGCTCATTGAATAGCGACTGAACAGTGCAATACCTAACGCACCTAGTCCACCGGGCGCCAATAATGAAAACGCCTGCCAATAATCATTTTGATAAAATCTCATCGGTTCTTTCATATTGTAATTCCCTCAACGATCCTTAGATTAACAATATTAATTATGTACGAGCAGTTGATACTAGCACGACCACTCGAAAACCTTTAAAAAAGTCTATTGCGCATAACTATTTTAGTCAATCGTTTTAATCGGTTTTATCGTTTTAATGAATTATACGCTTTATTGCTTACTGATAACTTAGCTCACTATTTCACCTTAATCCATTAAAATTATTAGGTATTAAAACTAAAACCGCCGTGCGAACGCCCAGGAAGCCTGAATAAAAAAATTATTGTATTACGCCATGCTCGGCAATGGCTGGCGAGTACATTAACTTATAAAAAGCAAGAGATAATGCTAAAAGTTAGACATTATGTACACAATATGAATTCTATTGGCAAGCATATCGGCAGTCGAGCATCCCGAAATAGTCTACAAATTAAGTTATGGTGATTTTGGTTATTAAACCCGCCAAAAAGATTGTTAAGATTACCTCATTTATCCTGAAAAGAGCAGTTGAGCCATGGATGAATACAGCTTTAGACAAATAAACAACGGATTACATTAATTCCTTGAGCCCCCATGCCATATTGCACAACCAAGTGTTTTATCAGTGAGTATCTGTGTAAATTCGTGGCTAACTGATTTTTTAGGTTTATCTGGATTGTTTGCCGATGGAATATTGTTTACACAGCGCATAAAGCGCCGGAATAACTATAAGCGTCAATAGCGTTGACGATACCATGCCGCCAACCATCGGTGCGGCGATACGGCGCATGACTTCAGATCCTGTGCCGGTACTCCACAATATAGGTAAAAGTCCTGCCATAATTGCCGTTACAGTCATTAACTTCGGTCGCAGGCGTTCCGCAGCACCGATCATCAGCGCTAGGTAAAGATCGTCCACGGTAAAAGCCCGCTTTTCTTCGAGGCATTGCCGCTGTTTTTCCATAAAGGCCTGGTCCAGGTAAATCAGCATCACCACGCCGGTTTCTGCGGCAACGCCAGCCAAAGCGATGAAACCTACGCCGACCGCCACGCTGACGTTATAATCCAGAAACCACAGCAGCCAGATACCGCCGACCAACGCGAACGGCACCGACAACATGACGATCAGGGTCTCGGTCAGGCGACCGAAATTTAGGTAAAGCAGGATAAAAATAATGCACAGCGTTAGCGGCACCACCAGTTGCAGGCGCTGTTTGGCCCGTTCCATGTATTCAAACTGGCCGCTCCAGGCGATGTAATAACCCGCAGGAAACTTGACCGCTTGCTGCACGACCTGCTTGGCATTCTGCACATAACTTTCGATGTCGCGTCCGCGCATGTCGACATAAATATAAACCGACAGCAATGCGTTCTCGGTGCGTATAGCAGGAGGACCTTTGTTCAGGCTTAACTGCGCCAACTGCCCCAAGGGAATCACCGCACCGCCGGGTATCGGGACCAGTACATGCGCGGCGATGGCTTGCGGGCTGTCTCTCAGCTCGCGCGGGTAACGCACGATAACGGCAAAACGTTCGCGCCCTTCCACCATGGTGGTGACAGTTTCGCCGCCGACAGCGGTGGCGATAATATCCTGCACGTCGCCGACCAACAGGCCATAGCGGGCCAGTGTTTCGTAGTTCGGGACGATGTCCAGGTAAAAACCTCCGGTAACGCGTTCGGCGTAAGCGCTGGTGGTGCCGGGGACGGTAAGGACGGCCTGCTCGATTTGTTGAGCCAAGCCTTCCATATCGGCTAGGTTCTTGCCAAACAGCTTGATGCCGATAGGCGTTCGAATGCCGGTCGCCAGCATATCGATCCGGTTCTTGATCGGCATAGTCCAGGCATTGCTGACGCCGGGAATTTGCAGCGCCAGATCCATTTCGCTAATCAGCTTATCGACCGTCATGCCGGGACGCCAGGCCGATTCCGGCTTCAGGTTGACCAGCGTTTCCGACATTTCCAGCGGCGCCGAATCGGTGGCGGTCAGCGCCCGCCCGGCTTTACCGAACACCGATTCGACCTCGGGAAAACCCTTGATGATGCGATCCTGGGTTTGCAGCAATTCGGCGGCTTTGGTTACTGAAAGTCCCGGCAAGGTTTGCGGCATGAATAACAACGTGCCTTCGTTCAGCGTCGGCATGAATTCGCCGCCCAGCTGCGAAGCCGGATACCAGCTTGCCCCAAGCATCAGCAGCGCTAAAGCGAGCGTCAGTTTTTTATAAGTCATGACCCAAGAGATAACCGGGCGATAAACCCAAATTAAAACCCTGTTGATAGGATTACCTTGCTCGGGCAGGATTTTTCCACGCACGAACAGCGACATCAATACCGGAACCAGCGTCACCGACAGCAGCGCCGCGCCCGCCATCGCGAAAGTCTTGGTGTAGGCTAGAGGATGAAACAGGCGGCCTTCCTGCGCTTCCAGAGCAAACACCGGCAGGAACGAGACCGTAATAATCAGCAAACTGAAAAACAGCGGCGGGCCGACTTCCTTACAGGCGTTGAGCAGGATTTCGGCGCGCGGCAGGCGGTCTGCATCGCGTTCCAGATGCTTGTGGGTGTTCTCGATCATGACGATGGCGGCATCCACCATCGCACCGATAGCAATCGCAATGCCGCCCAGACTCATAATATTGGAGTTCATGCCCAGCGTTTGCATGATGATGAAGGCGATCAGTACGCCGACCGGCAGCATCAAAATCGCCACCAAAGCGCTACGCAAATGCAATAAAAACAGCACGCAAACTGTGGCGACCACAACGCTTTCTTCCAATAAGGTATGGCGCAAATTTTCAATCGCGCGATGAATCAGCTCGGAGCGGTCGTAAACCGTTTGCACGCTGACACCGGTAGGCAAACCGGCGGTAATTTCCCGCAACCGGTCTTTGACATGACTGATGACTTCCAATGCGTTCTGGCCGTAGCGCGCCAGTGCAATGCCTGAAACCGCTTCGCCTTCGCCGTTCCATTCGGTGATGCCTCGGCGCTCGTCGGGAACCAGTTCCACGCGCGCCACGTCGCGCAGCAATACCGGAATGCCGTTGTCGACTTTCAACACCAGCCCTTGCAAATCGGTTTGGCCGCGCAAATACCCGTGTCCGCGCACCATGTATTCGGTTTCAGCAAGCTCGATAACCCGTCCGCCGACATCGCGGTTGCCGTTACGGATAGTGTCGCTGAGACTGCGTAAAGAAATGCCGTAAGCTTGAAGTTTATGCGGATCGACGGTGACTTGGTATTGCTGGACAAAACCGCCGATACTGGCGATTTCGGCCACGCCTTTAGCTTTGGTCAATTGGTAGCGCACAAACCAGTCTTGCAGCGTGCGTAATTCAGCCAGCGAATAGTCTTTTGCCAGCAAGGCGTACTGGTAAACCCAACCAACTCCGGTGGCGTCCGGCCCCAATTTCGGCTTGACGCTGGACGGCAGGCTTCCGGTCAGCGTGGTCAGGTATTCCAGAACCCGTGAACGCGCCCAATAAATATCGGTGCCGTCCTCAAAAATGACATAGACGAAAGACGCGCCGAAAAACGAAAAACCGCGCACGACTTTCGAGCGCGGCACGCTCAGCATTGCGGTGGTCAACGGGTAAGTGACTTGGTCCTCGACCACTTGTGGCGCTTGTCCGGGATATTCGCTGTAAACAATCACCTGCGCGTCGGACAAATCGGGCAGTGCATCCAGCGGCATTTGTGATAACGCATAAATCCCGCCGATGACGATACTAAAGGTTGCCAGCAGCACCAAAAACACGTTGCGTATCGACCAGGCAATAATATGATTCAACATGGCTAGTGGTCTCCGTGTTGTGTTTCATGGCTGTCGACATTGTCCAAGCCGTTCAGGGCAGACTTCAAGTTGCTCTCGGCATCGATCAGAAAATTGGCGCGGCTAACCACTTCATCGCCTTCATCCAGCCCCGCCAATACTTCCCAATAGCCATCGGCTTGCAGCCCCAGTTTGACTACACGCGGTTCGAACCGGCCCTCGGCTTTTTGTATTAAAACCACTTGCCGGGCGCCGCTGTCTATGACTGCCGAGTCGGGAACAGCCAAACAGGCGGACTTATCCGTCAACGCTGCCAGCGTCACGCTGCCGTATAGTCCGGGCTTTAGCAAACCTTCAATATTGGGCAACTCGACACGCACTTTGACGGTGCGGGTTTCGGCGGTCAATGTAGGATAAATAAACTCTACCTTGCCGCTGAACAGCCGGTCCGGGTAAGCGTTGATATGCACCTGCGCGACTTGGCCCAAACGCACCTCGCCGATATCTTGTTCAAATACTTCAATCACCAGCCATACGGAGCTTAAATCGGCGATACGAAACAGCAGCTCGCCGGGCATGAAACGCATACCCTCCTGCGCCGGTTTTTCCAGCACCACGCCATTGACCGGCGATTGCAACGGCAGGGTATCTAAAGGTTGTTGCCGGGTTTGCAAGCGCTGCAACTGTGCCGGAGCAATATCCCAATAATGCAGGCGCTGCAATGCGTTATCAGCCAGATTCTCCGCCGTGCCGCGCGCCTGGTCGCTACTTTGTTGCAATGCTTGCTGTGCTTGCCGGGCGATCAGGTATTCCTGCTGAGCGGTGATCAGTTCCGGGCTGTATACCTCAAGCAGCGGTTGGCCGCGCTTGACGGCCTGCCCTGTCGAGTTGACATACAAACGCGAAATCCAGCCTTCAAACTTGGTGGTTACTGCATGAACGCGCCGCTCATCGACTTGAATGCCGCCCAGCGCACGAATGCTGCGAGTCAGTGTGCGTTTTGCCAGCGTTTCCGTTTTAACCCCCAGTTTTTGGATTTTTTCCGGACTGATCTGAATTTGCCCGGCATTGACGAGTTCTTTTTCATAGACTGGAAGGTAGTCCATGCCCATCTCGTCTTTTTTCGGCAGCGCTGACGTATCCGCAGCCCCCATCGGATGCCGGTAATACAGGATTTTTCCTGATTCCGGCGCGGCTATGCTCGGCTGTTCCGCATAAACCGGCACATAGTCCATGCCCATTTCGTCTTTTGCCGGTGTCATTGAGGTGACTTTGGGATTCATCGGATGACGATAATACAGCGGCTTTTTTTCGCCGATTGCGGCAGGATTTTGCGAATCATTCAAACGGCCTGCCCAAAATCCGAGACTTAAACCCAGTATTAACATCAAACCGGCCAATAGATATTTAATCATGGCTCAACTCCTCGCCGACTTCAGCGGATAACTCGGCCAACAGTTGCTGAGTATTGCTTAGGGCTTGCCAATACTGGGCCTGGTATTGGAAAAGGCTTTGCTGTGTGCGCAGCAGATCGCTAAAGTTAGCCTGACTCACTTGGTAACCGGCTAACAGGGAGTTAACGGTTTGCTGGGCCTGCGGGATGATTTCATGTTCGAGCAGCAATAATTTTTCCTTGGCGTGTTGATACTCGGCGGCTTTGACCGCTATCTCGGCCCGAATCTTATGGTGCTCATCCTCTAACGCATACTGCTCCTGCAACAATTCACTCTGGCGCTGGTCAACCGCCTTAGCCTGTTTGCGGTCTGCATAAATCGGCACATTCATGCTCAATTGGACGCTGGCGAAATCGCTGCGCGTCTGTCCTGTCTGACTGTTCTGCCTGAACGCGTAGCCTGCGCCAACGGTGAAGTCAGGGTAAAAATCCCGTTTTGCCAGATCGACTTTGGCTAATGCCGCATCCAGCATTTTTCGGTGTTGAGCAAATAAAGGACGAATTTTCAGCACCTTGTCCTGTAAAGCAGACTCAGTAAACACCGGCAACTTGAATTCGGCCTCCGCCGGAATCTGCACCGGCTTTTCCGGTACGCGATCCAGTAAGGCATTAAACCGGGCGCTCAGGGCGTGCCGCATACTGACCAGGTTCAATTTCTCATCCTTGAGCTTGGATAGTTCAAGTTGCGTCAGCAACACATCCTGCTGCGTTCCCTTGCCCACTTTATAGTTAGCTTGGCTAATGTCGATCAGCTGTTGGAAGACGCGCTCGGTCTCGTCCAACAGGTTTAGCGCCCGATCGTAATAAAACAACTGCCACCAATTTTGTTTGACCTCCCGCACCAAGCGCAAACGCGCTTCGTCAACCGAATTTGCGGCGGCCATTGCCTCATGCTCGGCAATCTTTTCCCGTAGCGCCAGCTTACCGGGGAACGGAAGTTCCTGGCTAATCCCCATTGCCATCATGGTCATGTCTTCCTGACGTAAATTAAAGCTCCGCGTCGGTACATTCAGCATCTCGAAATTTACCGTCGGGTCCGGTAAGGAGCCCACTTGCGACGAGATTGCAGCTATAGCTTCAGCGCGAGCCTTTATCTCCGCCAAACCGGGATTGCCCGCCAACGCATAATCAACCGCCAGATCCAGTGTCAGGTTAGATTCATCGGTGCGGGATTCGGCCAATACCTCAGACCAACTTACACGGACGGCGCTGGTTGAAACATGAAAAACCAAGCCGGGCAAAAACAGCGCTAGCCCAAAAACCACAGCCCATACAGAATAAGCGTGGCGTAACGGCTGCCAATAGTTAATAAAAAACATCGAATTTCCTCTCAAATTAGAACAACCAGGCTCCATAGAATAGAGCCGCAGTAAGGCCTACAACGGCGCGGTTATATCTTGGGAGGAGTGGCTAATTCAGTAGTGTGCAGAATCGATAGATGAGCAGGATCCGTCGTCCGAACGGAGGATCAGCTTTAGGAGGAATCTTTGTGGCTGGATGACTTAGAAATAAGCACAAAAACGTCAAAACCATGACGAAAATAAAAACCGGCAGATCCGGTTTAGCCAGACGATTAAAATCGGTGAGCGGATTAGCTGGAGAATCGAGACAAGGCTTGAATGCACAATTCTGCATAGTCTTTGGGGTATGCTTAGGTGTGTCTGATTCCGAACAGCCCGGCATGTAATCGGGCATTGCCGTCGATACCAGAGACATAGGCATGATACAGGTTGACGAAATAGTCAAAGAAATCCAGCTCACCAGCAGCATGAACACCAGTGTGTGCAGGTAAGGACGATTTCTTTTGTAATACAACGCTGTTATCACAATGCCTCTTTGACCTGAAAAAAACCGATTCCTTCGCAAGCTAGCATACGAGAAAGCAATCAGCAATTAAAATTCCTGAGGAAATTCGCTCGGTACTGCTGACGGGAATAATGTTAAGGGCTGTTCTAATGCTGACTCAAATACTGGAAAACGTCAGTTTTAAGATTAGCAAGGGCAAATATTGTCGCTTAAGAGCGACTCACTCCTAATCACCATTTTGCATTTCGATAATGAAATTCTCCGAATTTCTTGCCGCTTGTGCATTATCATTGCGCAAAGCCTCGGTGCGCTCCAAATACGCGTCGTCAATATCGCCGGTGATGTATTCTTTGCTAAAGCAGGAGGTATCGAAGTGTTCGATGTCTTGATTACCCTTACGAACCGCGTCAATCAGGTCGTTTAGGTCCTGGTAAATAACCCGGTCTGCGCCTATTGCAATACAGACCTCGTCTTCAGTACGATCATGAGCGATCAATTCATTAGCGGCCGGCATATCAATACCGTAAACATTGGGATAACGAACCGGCGGCGCCGCTGAGGCAAAATACACTTTTTTGGCGCCAGCATCCCTGGCCATCTGGATAATCTGCTCGGAGGTTGTGCCTCTGACGATAGAATCATCAACCAATAATACATTCTTGCCTTCAAACTCGAGACTGATCGCGTTTAACTTTTGCTTGACCGATTTCTCCCTCATTTTCTGGCCCGGCATGATAAAGGTCCGGCCGATATAGCGGTTTTTGATAAAGCCTTCACGGTACTTTACGCCAAGAATGTTCGCCATCTGCAAAGCCGCTGTTCGGCTGGTATCAGGGATAGGAATAACCACATCAATGTCATGATTGGGCCAGTCTCTCTGCACTTTTTTAGCTAACTTTTCGCCCATACGCAGACGAGCCTTGTAGACCGAAATACGGTCGATAATTGAATCAGGGCGGGCAAAATAAACATACTCAAAAATACACGGGCAATGATCTACGCTCTCGGCACACTGTTTAGTATGCAATGCCCCCGACTCTTCAATAAATACCGCTTCGCCCGGCGCTATGTCCCTGATAAGCTCAAAACCAAGCACATCCAATGCGACGCTTTCGGATGCAATCATGAACTCCGAACCTTGTTCGCTCTTTCTTTCGCCAAACACGATAGGCCGGATGCCATGAGGATCCCTGAAACCTAAAATTCCGAATCCTGCAATCATAATCACCACAGCATAAGCCCCGCGACAGCGGCGATGCACGCCGGAGACCGCCTGAAAAACGTCATCAACACTTAACTGCAATTTACCTAAACTTTGCAATTCGTGGGCAAAGGCATTCAACAAAACTTCAGAGTCGGAATCGGTATTGATATGCCGTTGATCTTCGACGAACAGGGCCTTTTTTAGCTCTTCGGTATTAGTCAAATTGCCGTTATGTGCAAGCGTCAAGCCGAATGGGGAGTTTACATAGAACGGTTGCGCTTCTGCCGAACTGGTGCATCCTGCAGTTGGGTAACGGACATGAGCAATACCCATATTGCCTTTCAATCGCAACATTTGCGCATTGGTAAAAACATCGCGGGTCAAACCGTTTTCCTTGCGTAAATGTAGGCGCCCAGCCTCACAAGTCACAATACCTGCGGCATCCTGCCCCCTATGTTGTAAAACTGTCAGGGCATCATATAAATCCTGATTAACAGCCTGATGTGAAACGATACCAGCAATACCACACATTATTTTTTAACCTGATTCGGAAAGAAATTGTAATTTACTCAGCTGATGCTGACTTTGATTATTCAGCCACAAACTGACACGGCTTAAACAGGTTCTGTCGTTCCCACATGATATGGGAACAGGGACAATCCGTTTAATCTGTATGCTCTGTGGCTGAATGGTTTTATTCTACGTATTACTCAGAAATCAAAATTGCTTTGATGTTCTGTTTATCCAGTCTTGACTTCATTGCGGCCGCTTTTTTTCCATCGAGCTCCGGGCCAACTCGAAGCCGATATGAGATGCCTTTATCTGTTTGCACGGTATCCAGCGAAGCAGGCAAACCTTGCTCGTGTAAGCTATCCCAAAGAGACATCGCATTTTCTTTTTTACTAAAGCTGCCTAATTGAATATACCACCGCACCAATTTTGGACTCGCTTTCGGTGCGACTGTCGGTTTTTTTGCTTCCGCTACAGCAGCGGCCAGACTCTTTGCGGAACTAGGCTGTTTAGGCGTTATTTGCCGCGACTGCTCGGCATCGTCTAAAGTACTTAGTTTAGTTGCAGCAGTTATTGGCGGTTCATTTTCAAGCTTTCTAACCGGCGCGGTTTTTACCGTCTCTACAACTTTTTTAATCTTTGCGGATTCTTTAGCTATAGCCTCGTCCCTGGCCTGTACTTTGGTTCGGGCGCCACCTGTCGCGTCTGCCGATAAAGGTTTGCTCTGAACGGAGTCGAAGGATTGCTCTGGGATAACCTTTTTGGGACGCGGCTTTGGCTGATTTTCTTCAGGTTCGTCGATGGGCTCTTCTGCATTGGTATCCTCTCGGGTATAACCTTCGGACTCGGCATACAAAGACTCCCCGGAATGCCCCTGTTTCGACTGGTTAGCTTCAGGTTCTTCGATAATTTCTTCTGCTGCCCCGGTACTCTCAAGCGTATCCCCGGCTGCTTCGGTAGACAAAGGCTCCGGTTCCGGCAACTTTAAAACCTGATCGGCGCTGCCCGGCACTTTACCGGCCAACTCCGCGCCTTGATCAACTGGAGCGGGAATGCTCAGTTCACTGACTACCTGACCACTATTTTCGACAGGATCATCGAACAACATGGGGATAAAAATAGCACATAGGGCCGTAACGACGACGGCGCCAATCAAACGTTGTTTTAATTCATGATCCATTTCGTCTACTCACTTATTCTCAAATTCAACCAAGCACTCAGATACCAAAAAAAAAGATCCAAAAACCAATAACAAATCGCCTTTGCGCGACTGTTTTTTTGCAGCTGCAAATGCTTCAGTAAAATCGGCAAAACCAAAAGAAACCCTGGACACTGAGCTTTGTGAAAAAATCTCCCGCATAACCGCTTCCGATGCCGCCCTGGGATTTGCCAAAGGTGCAAAAAACCAGTCGTAAACCACATGATCCATAATTTCAAGAACACCGGCGATGTCCTTATCTTTCATCATTGAAAAAACTGCATGAATGCGTCTGCCGGGAAAAACAGCCGTCACGTAATCAGCCAATGTTCTGACTGCTTGGGGATTGTGTCCTACATCCAACAGCACGGGAATTTCGCCATCAATCAACTGAAACCGACCGGCCAAATGAACATAAGCCAGCCCTTGCCTGATCGATGCTTCGCTTACCGGCAAGAGTTCGGCCATCTTAGTCACCGCTAAAATAACCGCCGATGCATTGCGATACTGATGCTCCCCTTTTAAGCCCGGCTCCGGCAATTGTAACATTTGTTGGTCGGCGGAAAACCAATTCCATCCTGTTGCCTGCTTTTTATAAGCAAAATCTTTACCGATGCAATACAGCAAAGCATGTTGCTCAATGGCGCTCTGTATCAATGATTCGGGGGGCTCCGGGTCGCCTATGATTGCAGGGATTGCCGCCCGGAAAATACCGGCCTTTTCTCTTCCTATGGCTTCCCGCGTACCGCCCAGCCACTCAACATGATCGATGCTGATGCTGGTGATTAATGCCACATCGGGATCGACAATATTAACGGCGTCCAGGCGACCGCCCAAGCCCACTTCAAGCAATTGAACATCGACCCCGACATGATGAAATATGTCCAATGCCGCCAACGTACCAAATTCAAAATAGCTTAGTGAGGTATTGCCCCGCACCGCTTCTATTCTTGCAAATGCCTCGCAAATTTGCTCATCCGACACCGGTTTGCCGTCTATTTTTATTCTTTCATTATATTTCAGGATATGCGGCGACGTATAAGCCCCTACCCGGTAGCCCTGCGCCGTGTAAATAGCCTCAAGATAAGCAATCGATGAGCCCTTGCCGTTAGTTCCGGCGACAGTAATGGTCGGGGGCTTGACATAATCGGGGTTAAGTGCAGCAAAAACCTGTGCCGCCCGCTCCAAACCCAAATCAATGACTAAAGGATGTGAACTTTCCTGCCACGTCAACCAATCCTGTAGCGAATCAAAATGTATCATTAACCGATATTAAAATCAGTCTTCCTGATCCGGTTGATGCGGGACATCATCCACTTCAACGTCAAATTCTCCTGCACCTTCGACTTCACCCTTTAATAAAGGGGAACTAAGGGGGATTTGGTCTCTACCCGCCATCAGCATAGCCAAAACTCCAGCTATCTTGTCGCGCATTTCGCGCCTGTCGATAATCATATCGATAGCGCCATGTTCCTGTAAAAACTCGCTACGCTGAAAGCCTTCAGGCAGCTTTTCGCGGACGGTTTGTTCGATTACACGAGGGCCCGCAAAACCGATCAATGCATTCGGTTCGGCAACATTAATGTCGCCCAGCATAGCCAAACTGGCTGAAACGCCGCCCATAGTCGGGTCGGTCATAAACGAAATATACGGGAGACCCGCATCGGACAACTTGGTTAATGCAGCACTGGTTTTCGCCATCTGGAACAACGAAAACAGCGATTCCTGCATACGCGCCCCGCCGCTGGCGGTAAACACAAGGAATGGCACCCCCAGTTCCAGGCTCTTGTTAACGCCGCGAACAAACTTTTCGCCGACTACAGAACCCATAGACCCGCCCATAAAGCCGAAATCAAAAGCGGCAACCACAATATCCCTGCCTTTTAACTGGCCTTTCATCACCACCAAGGCATCATTTTCTTTGGTCTGTTTTTGCGCCTGAGAAATCCGGTCTTTATATTTTTTACTGTCTTTGAATTTTAACGGATCGATAGGTTTAACATTTTTGCCGATCTCTTCATGACTGCCCTCGTCCAAAAACATATTCAATCGAGTTCTGGCCGAAATGCGCAGATGATGCTCACATTTTGGGCAAACACTGAAATTTCTTTCCAATTCCGTATTGTAAAGAATCGCATTGCAGCTAGGGCACTTATTCCACAATCCTTCCGGCACAGCGCCTTTTTTATTCGACCCTTCCGTTCTAATTGTTGAAGGGATTAACTTCTCAAACCAACTCATTCATATGCCCCATCGTATTGCTGTTGTTTGATGAGCTTCCTTGCGTCGGCCCATCTTACCTATTCTCTAGTTATCCATTGCCTGGCGCATGGCGACCAATAACTCGACGATTTCTTTTTTAGCGCGTTCCAGATCATCCAGATTGGCTTCAATTTTACTGATCAGGGCGCTACCAATGACCACACCATCACCCAAACTTGCAACCGTTTTTGCTGTTTGGGCGTCTTTGACACCAAAACCGATAGCCACGGGCAAACGCGTATTAGCCCTGATTTGATTGAGTTTGCTTTCAACATCTGCAACATCCAAGTGACCGGCGCCGGTTACACCTTTCAGCGAAACGTAATAAAGATAACCGCTGCCGGCGGCATCCATCTTTTTAATACGTTCATCGGTGCTATTGGGCGCCAACAGGAAAATCGGGTCAATATCCCTCGCCTTTAATAAGGCAACGCATTCATCCGCCTCTTCCGGCGGCAAATCGACAGTTAAAACACCATCAATATCGGCACGTTGTGCAGCATTGGCAAAATCTTCGTAACCCATGGCTTCAATCGGGTTCACGTAACCCATCAGCACCACCGGCGTATGTTGATTGGTTTTTCGAAATTCTGTCGCAATAGCCAAGGTGCGCCTTAAACTCATTTTATGCTCTAAAGCACGCTCACTGGCCCGCTGGATAACCGGCCCGTCCGCCATCGGATCGGAAAACGGTATGCCTAATTCGATCACATCAACACCGGCCTCAACCATAGCGTGCATCATAGGCAAAGTGAAATCCGGCCTCGGATCGCCTGCGGTAATAAAAGGAACTAATGCCTTACGGCCTGATTTGGATAACGCTTCAAATGTAGCAGCTAATCGACTCACAATTCTATCCCCTCGCGTTGCGCCATCGTTTGCATGTCTTTGTCGCCGCGACCGGACAGGCAAACAATGATAATTTCGTCTTTGCTCATGATTGGTGCGAGTTTCATCGTGTAAGCCATAGCATGACTCGATTCCAATGCCGGAATAATGCCTTCCATCCGGGTCAATGAATGGAAACCTTCCAAGGCCTCATTGTCGGTAATATTGACATATTGAGCCCTGCCGGTATCTTTCAACCAAGCATGTTCAGGCCCTACGCCCGGATAATCCAAACCGGCTGAAATGGAGTGCGTCTCGATGATTTCACCGTCATCATCTTCCATCAGGTAAGTCCGGTTGCCGTGCAATACGCCGGGACGGCCTGCACACAACGGCGCAGAATGACGCCCTGTTTCAATACCGTCTCCGGCCGCTTCAACACCAATCATTCTTACCGAACGGTCGTCAATAAAAGGATAAAACAAGCCAATTGCATTCGATCCGCCACCAACACAGGCAACCAGCGCATCCGGCAAGCGTCCGGCTTGATCCAGGCATTGCTGTCTTGCTTCACGACCTATAATGGCTTGAAAATCCCTGACCATCGCCGGATAAGGATGGGGGCCTGCAACCGTACCGATAATGTAAAAAGTATTATCAACATTGGTCACCCAATCTCTGAGTGCTTCATTCAACGCATCTTTTAAGGTTTTGGAACCGGATTCAACGGCGACAACTTTCGCGCCCAACAACTTCATCCGATATACATTTAAAGACTGACGGGCAACGTCAACAGCGCCCATGTAAACCACGCATTCCAGTCCCAGCCGTGCTGCAACCGTCGCGGTCGCCACACCATGCTGCCCTGCTCCGGTTTCAGCGATAATACGCGTCTTGCCCATGCGCTTGGCCAGTAAGGCCTGGCCGATCGTGTTATTTATTTTATGTGCGCCGGTATGATTAAGATCTTCGCGTTTTAAATAAATCTGCGCACCGCCAAGTGTACGACTCCAGCGCTCGGCATGATATAAAGGCGAAGGCCTCCCTACGTAGTGCTTTAAATCGGCATCCAATTCCGCGATAAAATCCGGGTCATCTAGGTACTGCTGATAAGCCGCATTCAATTCCTGAATCGGCAGCATTAATGTTTCTGCGACGAACATTCCGCCGTAAGGGCCAAAGTGTCCCCGCTCATCGGGCATATTATATTTTTCTGTCATATTATTATTCTGTCACCCTCATTAACTTCACGTATGAATGCCGCCATTTTTAGCGCATCCTTTACCCCTTTTTCCGCTTCTACACCGCTGCTGACATCCAACGCATAAGGTCTTACTGTCTGCACTGCCTGTCTGGCGTTACCTTGATCCAAGCCACCTGCCAATATGATAGGCAAGGCACACTGTTCAGGAATCAAATCCCAGTCAAATCGACTGCCCGTACCGCCTTTTGCTCCCGGATGATAAGCATCCAACAATAATCCTGCCGCATCATGATATTGCAGAGCCAAGTCGGCAATATCGATACCATCCTGCATTCTCACCGCTTTCATATAGCGTTTGCTGTAAAGCCTGCAATCTTCACCCGGTTCATCGCCGTGAAACTGAAGACAATCGATCGGCACCTGTTCCAGAACCTCGCGTATTCGCGACTCCTGTTCGTCAACAAACAAAGCAACGATCGAAACAAACGCAGGCAAGGCACTAACAATTTTAACCGCTTGTTCAATATCAACATTTCTCGGACTGGGCGGATAAAACACCAGACCGATTGCATCCACGCCTAACTGGGCGGCACAAACAGCATCTTCAACACGGGTAAAGCCGCAAATTTTAACGCGAGTTCGCATAAAGTGATATGAGAATTTATCAAAAAAAAGCTAGCCGACTAGAATACCATAAAAGAACGTGATGATTTACTTGCAAATCAAAAAACCATCAAACCAAATTAGACAAACACGCTTACGTCATTCCGCCATAAAGCGAGTTATAAAGACCGCAGTTGTGCATAGAGTGAGAATATGGCTCATGAAAGGAGCTGATCAAAGATTATGAAGTCGCCACAGATTCAGTGATTATCAAATCAGCGAATCTACCCTGAATGAAGCCAAAGAATCTGCGGCGGTTTATTTTTCGAGTATCTAAAGCCAATTATTTTTTATGCACACCAGTCAGTGCAGACAAACTTGCCGAGTTTTTGTAACATGCCGACAGATTTTCGTCGCCAAATCCTCCCTTACTTTCGGCCAATATCTCTGCGTATCGGCGATATTCCTTGGCATTATCAAAGTGCTGACCACGCAGGATTTCGGCTTCCACTTTCTGTTTAAAGCCGGCGTGGTATTTGAAGTGTGCAAACCAAGCATTCTGCATTGCAATTTTGCCCCCGGCTAAGTCATGAATCCCTTGCGATAGACGCATCCACGGTTTGTATCGCAACAAACCATGTTTTTGTGCAGTAAAGGTATTCGGCTCTGTTAACGAGGTGATGCGATGACGCAAGCTACTTAATAAACTTAAGGTATTTGAAAACTGCCCCTTCCCCAATCGCCATTCTACAAAGGGTGCAGCATCAAACCATTGCGCGACTTCAAAAGGGGAATGCTCGGTCAAATCCGCATCATCTAAATCACCGAATGGATACATGTCGACCATATCGGTGCGGACACACTCAGCCCCTTCTTGTTCGACAGTAGCTATGAATTCAGGTAGCGATACAGTCTCACAATCAGGATAGACCAGCAATTCGTCTGCATCGGCGAGCAACACCCACTTATTGAGACAAAAGTTACCCAGCAACGCCTGTTGCCAAGCAACGCCATAATGAGAATCCTTGTAGTCGGTGTCGGTAGAAAAAATCCCCACATCAGGCTGCTGAAGAAGATATTCTCGAGTGCCGTCATCAGAAAGATTATCCGCAATCAAAAAACACCGCACGCCTAGTCGCCGATAATGCTCCAAAAAGTGAGGCAGCATAATCATCTCATTGCGGACTACCGCTACGACATAGAGCGAATTACCCAATAAAACATGTAACTGTTCCGGCGAGCTTAATAATTCGAGCTGATTTGACCCTATTAAATGACCGTTAGCGCCTGTCCTGTAGAGTAGCGACGGCGAATAGGTCGGCCAAATTTTCTTCGGCCAGAGTTCGGCGGCCAAGTGCCGCTCATGCACAGGCTGCATATCACGATCCATATCGAGATGGGCCATGACTGTAGGTGTATTGGGACCTGGGAAAAAAATATTTTCACGCATCCCAACCGGCAGCGCTTCGCCAAATGTACGACGGCGCTGGTAGGACTCGTAATCTTCATTACTGGGAATAATGTGGGCAAGGGACAATAAATCCCCTACCAGCTTATCTTCCATTAACGACACCGCAATTAGGTGCTGCCCCGCCTCCGTTTGCGAGAGCTCTTGGAGCTTGAACATCGCCAATCGGGAGAGTGTGTATGCACCGCCACCATCGGCATAAACCGAAGGCTCCGGGGATTTATCCAGCACTTTTTGGGCATGACGGGTATGCGACTTCAGCTGGTGCCAAGCACGATCCATACTACCAATGCCTCGCTGAATGACTCGACCGTAATAAAAATGCTTGCGATACGTCAGGGTATCGAAAAAACGGGGCACTTCCAAGTAGCAGTCGTCGTCGATCTTGTATACATACTGGAACGCGGTGTTATTCAACACCCAGTCGAAAAGCTTCAGTGTTTTTTTCGGCAGATCCTCGTATGTGTCTGACACATTAAGCTCCAGCACATCACCATCGATAGTATCCTCACCGTCGCCCACTAAAATCAAATAGGGAATGTTGCGGTCCTTAAGGTCTTGCACCCAAGTGCTGCGGATCGCGGCAATGCGGGTATCGAGATATTTACGGCAGGAGTAAATAACAACCAGGGTATCGCTTGGAAAACCCGTTCCGCTGGAAGTGAGCGCTTGGACTTTCGGTAATTCAAACAAAAAATCGTGCGTATCGCCGAATTTGCGCGTAATCAATTGCTGCATATCTGCGAGAAAAGCACGGATCATTACATCGTCGCCCGCATATCGATTCAGTCTGGCAAGCGCTGCCTGAACCGGCGCCGGCAAAAACCAATCCGGCTTCGTTTCAGCAATGGTTTTGCTTATCTTTCCGGCAATTGCATGCAATTCGCTGTCTTTGGCAAGACCAACCCTGCGACCCAGCTCGTATATCAATACTTGCAAATCCACCGATAGGAATTGAGACGACCAATTATTTAAAATAACCGAATAACAACGCAGGGCTTTCAGCCCCTCCGCCAGCGTATCATTATCAGAGCTTACCAACAAAATCTGCTGAATAAGACGTCCGGCTTCGCTCTGCGCTTGATAATACGCACTTCTGGAGTGCGGAGTGAGTTCACGTAAGGTTCGCAGCAAATAACGGCTGCTCTCAGGAAAGCACGCTTGCAAACTGTTCGACTCAGCCAGAGGGAAGGCGGCGATCCGCACACCTTCCTGAGTATCTTCAAGCAACATTTCAATGAGCGCCCGCCCAGCATAAGTAAGGTTGCCGTTGTGCTGAGGCACACCATTCATCACCAGTTCCCGCAGGAAGATGACAGTTTCAGGATTTTCCAAAGCACGAAAATAGCTTAAAGGCCGCAATAATTGATCCAGTTGTTCATGTAAAGCCTGACGACTTTCCAATACTTCATGGAGGCGTTGCCAATGAACTCGGGCGCGATCAAGTTCTACATTGTAAAAACCGGGGTGTGTTTTAACCATGATCTGCCAAAATTCAGGCACCAGTCCATAATTGCGGATCAAGGCTTCGATCAAGTCTATGCGGAAACGATCCGTATAAGCATCGAATGCATCAAGCAACGCAACGACTGCATGAATCAATTCGCGGTCATGGAGCCGAGAGAACCACTCCCCTCGAAAGCTATCAACGACAGCAATAACGGCACGACCGAATTTTTCAGCCTGTTCGGTCTCTAATTGGCCTGCAAGTAATTGTCGATTAACCTCTTTAACAGAGAAATGAAAGCATTCTGTGTTAACCCAGGTATGATCCAGATTTTTTCTTAATTTTCCGAGCACATTGACAGCATGCAAAATTTTGCGATCAATTACTAGAGCGGGCAAGGCGATGGTCAACCCCCAGGCGCTGTCTATATCATCGTAATGATGCCAACGAGCAAGATCGATTAACTCACGCAGCCGAAAGAAAACATCATGTCGACAAAGAGTGGGAATGATCGATTCCAGATAATGATTCTTGATTTCCTCGGGCAAATCGAGTTCATGCATGACATCTACCACGGCAGCAAACACTGCGTTTGGTGAATCTGCGGTGCTCAATCGTTCATTGAGGGTACTTAACGCTTTCCAGTGCAACAGCTGGCTGAAAGACTCGGCAGGCTGCATTTTTTTAGAATCCACATCCCCCACAGGAAGAAATTCCACCAAATTCATCTTGGTGGCGAATTCCTGCATAAGGCCCAGTGTTCTTGGCGTGAGCAGCTTGGACAAGCCGCCGTAACGAACATGCTCCAAAGCGAGAAGAACGAGATATTGTTTCTCGCTGTCATCTGTTAGCTCAACTTCCTTGATTAGCGCGACTTCCTTCCCGTCATCCGCTAAGCCGATTTTTTTTCTGTCCTGCGGCATCTCAACCAGCTTTTCAATCCATTCGACAATACCTTTGCGCGTAAAGGCAATATTAGCCAAAGGCAGTCCATTTGCCAGCAATTGAATATGGGGCGGGGCATCTACGGGAATTTCCTCCCAGATATAGCCGGGAATGGCAAGTTGAAATCCCAAATCAACGGCATCAATGCCGAGCGCGGCAGCTGCATCCTTACGGTCTTTTTTCAGAACTTCACACTCAATGATACGGTCACCCGCCTTAATGGCTATCTTTTGAACGGAGAGCCCGCCAACCGCCATCCAGCCGTGTAGATAGGGACCTTCTATCTTGTCCAAATGATACTTTGGCTCAGCTAAGACCGCTTTCCGTGGCGAGGGAGTGCTTGATTCAGCCATATTTTCCTCAAGTAAAGCAATCTCGCCCAACTCGGCTCCTGCCGACCAATAAAGCGACAGCTTATCGTCAGTTGTCTTCACGGAAGGCGGACTTGCTACCAACTGAAAGCCGAAACCGGCCGCATGTTCTTTAATGCCAAGGGCTTGAGCAACATCCGGCCTAGCCATTCTGGAAAATGTGGCGGTCACGTTTTTCCCATTTATCCTTAGCGCGATTTCATCAAGCGCCCCGACCAACCAGCCGTGGATGCGTATTTCATTGCTTCCCCAAACGGCTTCATCAACCTTTAATCCACAAAGTATTTGCCCCGCTGGATTCCGCACCCAAATCGGGGATTCCAGACCTGCAACTTTTTTTACTTCTGTGTCGACGGGTTTAGGAGAGGTTTTTTTGTTGTCAGCTGTTTTTTTTCTAGCGGCTGATTTAGCCGGGGTCTTGGTATTATTTTCAGTGCTTTTCATTTGGCGAAACTCTAGTAATCAATGACGCAGGGTGTTGATAACAAACCCAATATATTAATGCTGCAAATTCAAGGCATCCCAACGCCAAGCATGTTCAACGATGGCATTTAAGTCAGCGTAAACCGGCTGCCAGCCTAACTCTTGCTTTATTTTGGCTGCCTCTGCCACTAGACGTGCAGGATCGCCATCGCGGCGCTCTCCTTCCTGAACAGGGATAACATGCCCGGTAATACGGCGAGCGGTATCAATGACTTCGTTGACTGAATAGCCGTTACCGTTGCCCAGATTATAGGCGGTAGTTTTTCCTCCTGACTGTAGGTATTGCAAGGCCAGCCAATGAGCTTCCGCCAAATCGAGAATATGAACATAGTCCCGGATGCAGGTGCCATCCGGGGTGTCATAATCGCGACCGAAAACAGTAATATGCGGACGACAGCCGGAGGCGGCCTGCAAAATCAAAGGAATCAGGTGGGTTTCGGGATCGTGCCGTTCGCCAAGCAGGCCGTCGGGATGCGCACCCGCTGCGTTGAAGTAACGTAAACAGACCGATTTAAGATTATATGCGCGATCATAATCAGCTAACGCCTGCTCCACCATAAGCTTGCTCCAGCCATAAGGATTAATGGGCCGCTTGGGATGAGCTTCGTCGATAGGGATGTATTCCGGCTCACCAAAAATGGCGGCGGTGGATGAAAAAATGAATTTATCCACACCATGGGCGCGCATCGCATTGAGCAGATTGAGGGTATTGACGACGTTGTTTTGATAATATTTGGCGGGATCTTGCACCGATTCGCCCACCTGAATAAAGGAGGCGAAATGCATAACTGCATCAAATTTATGCTCGCGGAACACTTTGTCAAGTATCAGTCGGTCGGCTATATCGCCTTGCACGAACTGTCCGTGCAATACAGCATCGCGGTGGCCACTGGAGAGATTGTCGAGAGTGACGACGTCGACACCTTTCTGGCCTAAAAGCCAAACCATGTGGGAGCCGATGTAACCAGCACCACCGACGACGAGGATACATTTCGGTAATTTCATTAAATAGGGTATCCCAAATTTCGTGTAAGCAAGATTGAAGTTAAAGCAGCAATTCTGAATCTGAAAACATTTATTATCAGCACCTTAAAAGGCGCCTCTCGTTCAAATCTACAGTAACGCTAGCCTGAGCTTGAGCTTGATCATGATTAGTATGCCGGAAACAACAGCGCCTTGCCTAAGGCGTGTTTTTAAAGAATCTAGTTATCAAGCTTAAGCCAAATAACTTATAACTAATTGATTATAAATATTTTAAAAATATAGACTTACTGAGATTAAAGAATTTTTCATCCGTATTCCAAACCATATAATACCTTGTGCAGGTGCGGCTTTGCAAGCCCGGATCGGCTTGTCCGCAGGTCCGATCTACGCAGCTATGGCTCAAATTCTTGATGGGATGTTCTCGCTTGGAAAGCACCTTAAGTCAACAGTATTGCCCTCCGCGCGAATCCCGCTTAATCGGCGAACAAACAATAAAGACGCATATCCGCTTAGCTTCATTGATCTTTTAACAGCGGTTATAATAGCCCCTAATAAACCCTATAATATTTACGATTTTTCTTGAATACAAATACCTTACTATGACCTTACTACTCAAATACCTTTCGTCCTGCTGGTTCATAAAAAACCCCGCCGACTTAATACCCACCAAATCATTTATGTGGAAAACAGTGGCGTTTTACCTTATCTCAGGGTTTATTGTTGAAGGCCTGATTGCCGATCCTGCCGATGGCACACTGGAAGTTCTGTTACGCACAATCATGGCATTTTCGTCCATCGCCACGTTTTTACTCGTTATCAAAAAATGGCAGTATTTTAATCAACTGTTCACCGCCATTTTTATCTGTGAAAATTTCATTATGACACTGGCAATTGCCGCAGAAGCATTGGATTTTGTGATGGTGATGAACAAGGAAGAATACCGGGAAGAAATATCGATCAGTCTAGCCGTATTATTAGTCGGATGGTATTTAGCGATTGTCGGTTATATTTTTCGACAATTTTTTGCGTACAAAATGAGCTTGAGTATTATTTTAGCGTTCAGCTATTTTGTTTTAACTTACGGCATTCCAATGTTGATTATGGATATATAGAATCAAACCATAGCCTATAAAAAAACAGCTGAACCGTAGTTTTATGCTTACAAAAAGTTCAGCTTTGACTTACATACCCTCGCCCACCGTCATCCCGGCAGGGATTCAGTATAATAATGTTGCCGCAACCTACTAACAACAAAAACACGGGGAAATTATGATACGTATCCTGATCGTAGACGATCACGACATCGTGCGCCAAGGCTTGAAGAAGCTCTTTGAAAAAGTCCAGGGGATGACAATCATTGCTGAGCAAGATAACGGTATTAACGCGTTGCATTGGCTTCGACACAACGATTGTGACGTGGTGCTGCTCGATATTTACATGCCCGGCCTAAGCGGCATTGAAGTGCTCAAGCAGCTTCGTGATGAAAAACCGAAGTTACCGATACTTATTTTCAGTAATTACACGGAAGATCAATACGCCATACGCCTTATTAAGGCTGGAGCCTCCGGTTACCTGACCAAGGGATGCATGTCGGCAGTCATAGTGGAGGCTGTACGCGACGTGGTGTCCGGCAAAAAATACTTCAGTCAGGAAGTGCTTGAAATGCTCGTCAACGAAATCAGGATACCGGAAGGCAAGCTTCCGCACGAGACCCTGTCGGATCGTGAGTTTAAGGTATTTCGCCTACTTGTCGCCGGTAAGAGCAACAATGAAATCGCAGCACACTTATCTATCAGCAACAAGACTGTCAGCACCCATAAAACCAACTTGCTGGGCAAGATGAATCTCCAGAGCGTGGCGCACTTGGTGCATTATGCCGTACAACATGGGCTCGACGAATAAACGCTCATTGAACCTAAAAAATCAGTTGGGGCGTGTGAAAACCGTTCGTGCTGAGCTTCCCCTCATCCCCCACGTAGCGCGTCCAGTACGGCATTCCCACGTAGCACATGAACGAGGTATACTTGAACACTTGTGTATAAAGACGAGCGCGCTACGTAGGAACGAGAAAACCACCGAATCGGCACAAACACGCTTCACACCACTAGGAAAATTCCTACCGCCATTTCAGCTTTTTCCAAGGGCAATATCAGCATTTCTTGATTTATCTTCCACAACCCTCTAGCTATAGTCAGTCCAGCAGAAAAAACGTAACCCTGTTTTGCTATGGGATTAAATGTAGATACGGAAATGCAGCCTTAGATCAAGGTAAATTTTAAAATCAATAAGAGGAATAAACATGTTTAAAAATATGAAAGTCGGGATGCGTCTCGGATTAGGTTTCGGTGTAGTGCTGCTGCTAATGACCGGCATCATTTATAGCGGCATTAGCGGGATGTCGTCCCAGAATGACAAGATGGATCAGATCGTTAACGAGAACAACGTCAAAATGGCCTTAAGCAACACCATGTCCGAGAACATCCATATCGTGTCACGCATTTTACGCACCATAATTTTGCTGGATGATAAAGCCGCCATGCAGGTGGAAAAGGACAAGCTGGATAAGGCGCGGGCCGCCTATAACAAAGCCAGGGAAGACCTGGAAAAATTCCCGGCCAGCGAAAAAGGCAGGGCGCTACGTAAAGCTGTCGACGATGCCGCCGAGAATGCCCGTGATGTGAACAACAAAGTCATCGAACTGGCGTTTGCCGATAAAGATGCCGAAGCCCTACAGTTGCTGATGGGGACGGCTGCGCCGCTGGTGACTAAATGGCAGGAAGCCTTGGATGACAACCTACAGCGCCAGACAGAGAACAATGCAGAGGATGCGAAGAATGCAGCGGAGGCTTACAACGCATCACGCAACCTGATGTTCAGCTTGGGCGGGATAGCCATTGTCATGGGTGTGGGTATCGCCCTTTGGGTGACACGCTCCATCACCTTGCCGCTGAATATAGCCATGGATACCGCCCAAAAAATTGCCGAAGGCGACCTGACAGCTAATATCCAGGTTTCCAGCACCGATGAAACCGGCCAATTGCTGGCGGCCATGAAAGTGATGCAGGCCAATCTCACCAAGATCGTCTCGGAAATCACCACCATCGTTGCAGCTGCCAACAAAGGCGATTTCAGCACCAAGATGGAGCTAAACGGCAAAGCGGGTTACACCAAGGAACTGTCCGAACTGCTCAACCAACTATCCGACACTGTCGACACCGCCTTCAAAGACACCATCCAAGTATCGCAAGCTCTGGAGCAAGGCGACTTGACCCAGACCGTCACCCGCGACTATCAGGGGGCATTCGACCAGGTCAAACAAAGCCTAAATAACACCGTCGCCAAACTATCGCAAGTGATCGGCGAAGTGAACGGTGCGGCCGCCAATATCGCCTCGGCCAGCGAGGAAGTTTCCTCGACCGCGCAAAGCATGTCGCAAGCCACCAGCGAACAAGCCGCATCGGTGGAAGAAACCAGTGCTTCGGTCGAACAGATGTCGGCGTCGATCAACCAAAACACCGAAAACGCCAAAGTTACCGATGGCATGGCGGCCCAAGCCAGCAACGAGGCGATGCAAGGCGGCGAAGCGGTTAAAAAGACTGTGACCGCGATGAAGAGCATTGCCGGAAAAATCGGCATTATCGACGATATTGCCTACCAAACCAACTTGCTGGCCCTGAACGCGGCGATTGAAGCGGCCAGGGCCGGTGAACACGGCAAGGGCTTTGCGGTGGTCGCCGCCGAAGTGCGTAAACTGGCCGAGCGCAGCCAGGTTGCCGCACAGGAAATCGGCGAACTGGCTTCCGGCAGTGTCGAGATGGCCGAAAGCGCCGGTAAGCTGCTGGATACTATCGTGCCGTCAATCAAGAAAACCTCCGATCTGGTGCAGGAAATCGCGGCGGCCTCGGAAGAGCAATCGTCTGGCGTCGGCCAAATCAACACTGCGATGGATCAGTTGAACAAAATCACCCAGCAAAACGCCAGCTCATCGGAACAGTTGGCCGCCACCTCGGAAGAGATGAGCGGACAAGCCGCGCAATTACAGGAGCTGATGGAGTTCTTTAGCGTAGGCGATAGTGCGGTATCTGCGTCTTCCAGGTCCAAGGCCGCGCCGTTTAAGCCTGCGGCTAGAAAAACGGCGGCATCGAGACCGACGTATAACGAGGCCGAATTCGTCAGGTTTTAGGAGGTGATTATGCATGAAATCACAGCATCGGCTACGGCTGACAGCCAGGCGCTTGAGGAACAACAGCAATATCTGACCTTTATGTTGAGCGGTGAAATCTATGCCGCCAGCATCGTTCGCATCAAGGAGATCATTCAATACGGTCAAGTGACCGAAGTGCCGAGGATGCCGGATTTCATCCGTGGAGTGATTAACCTCCGGGGGGCGGTGGTGCCGGTGATTGACCTGAGTGCGCGTTTCGGCAAGAAGCCCACCGAGGTAGGACGGCGCAACTGCATCATTATTATTGAGGTAACGACAGGAGATGAAACCCAGAATGTCGGGGTAATGGTGGATGCGGTGAGCGCAGTGCTGGAAATTCCAGCCAGCGAGATCGAACCGCCCCCGACCTTCGGCACCCATATTCATGCCGAGTTTATCGCCGGTATGGGCAAGATTAACGGCAAGTTTGTGATCATCCTGAATATCCAGCAGGTGCTGTCGATGGATGACATGGCGGCCTTGGCTACGGCGGGTTCGGCTTCGGTTGCCGATGTGCTACAGGTGGGGTGACGGGCTCACAGCAGCGATTGGAGTGCAAAGCTGGCCTTGCAGTAGCGCAACCATGTAGGTATGCCGATAGACAGACCTTCCAGGTTTTAAAAACCTGGAAGGTCTAAGGCACAAGGTTTTTGGCTCGCTCCCAAGCTCCAGCTCTCATCTTTATACACACGTTCCAAGTAACTCGTCATACCCGCCGGGAAGCGGGTATCCACGACTTTATAGATGCAGGAGGTAGAGCATGATGGCAAGCTGCATACGTCCATGTAGCCTGGATCCCGTCATCCCTTATATCTTGATTCTGTTCTCTCAAAGAGCCAGAATCCCCGACTGATCATCGGGAGGGCAGCGAGGAAGTCGAGCCATCCCTGAGGCTTAAAGCCTGTCCGGCAGATTGAACTCC
>SCPZ01000084.1 GCA_004299305.1 Methylobacter sp. | reverse complement strand
TGTTCGTCTGCAAGGCGTAAAAATGGGCGCATAGCGAGCTATGCAACCATTTTTACAACGCAGGAGACGGACAAAAAGACCAGTCAGGTGGGTATATTTTTCGCAGGAAATCGCCTAAGTTGGACTCATTACATTTCCACCCATAATGAATCCTCAATTAATTAAGGAGGCTGTATGCCTAGCTCAATGTACAAAGTGTTTTTTATTACCTTGGTTGCATTATTACTGACGTCGCCGCTTACTGTTTCGGCGGCAAGCGATCAGGCAGCTAATCTTTATGACTTGCAGGGTAAAGACTTGCACATCAGCTATTCGACAACAGGAATTGATGGCAAACCGCATTTTACCTATCAGCATGGCAAAAAGATCCTCAACTTTTCCGGAGACCAGATTAGAACGGTAGGAACTGAAATCGGCACCTTAGTCACTGTAACCATTGTTAATACGGTAGATACCGGTTCGACATCTTTTTCCCTGCTTATCCCTGCCGTCAATCTCGACCAGACGACGCGGGAGGCTCCCATAAAAACAGAGGGAATTACCACAATACACAAATTTTCCGTTATCCCCGCTTTTAACAGCGGACAAACGGATAACTATAAATTCTCCAATCTAACTGGGACGGCAAAAGCTGTTGTTTTTTAGCTTTGAAGTTTAAGGCGGTAAGCCGGACGGATTTGCAATCCCCCGTCCGGCTGTTGGTCTGTGTGATGTGGGGCGAATAAATTCATGCCTTGAATCTTCATTTGCACGGTACCGCTTCCTGGATTTTGGCCATGTGGCCTCGATAAACTGTACAGCAATCAACATCGAGATCACATTCCTATACGAATGCGGTACAGCATAGCAGTATGCAGAAGACCTAAAAAACCGACAATGATGTGAATACTGCACATAAGGCAAAACAATGCACATACAACTTCAACCCGAATTCGACGACATATTGCAACCGTTGGGTAGTCATGCGGCGGAATTCTTTTTAGCGGCAAGCCTGTATCATGCCAGAAAAATAAGTTTTGCCAGCGCCGCGCACATGGCCTGTTTGGATTTTGACGGTTTTAAAACGCGCTTAATAGAGCACTTTAATCAAGGTTATATCATTGCAGATGAGTGTGTTTTGGAGGATATACACACCGTAGAAAAACTATAAAAATCCATGAAAATTGTCCTTAATACCAGCCCGATTATTTTGTAGACAGCCTTAAACTGTTGGCTGACGTTAGCGATGATATTTATGTACCCACGGCGGTTGTTAACGAATTGCACGAATATACACCGCCCTCATTTATAAAGGTCGGCACAGTTTCAGCCATCGGAGCGGCTTATGTGCAGGGTGCTTTAGGGCGGCTGCATCAAGGCGAACTGGAAGCGATTATTCTGGCGCAGGAAATAGCAGCCGATTACGTCGTTCTGGATGACTTATTGGCTCGGCGCAAAGCGCATTACTTGGCAGTTGACGTGATCGGCACGGTAGGTATATTGCTTTTACTGGAAAAGCGAAAATTACTGAGTGCGGAGCAAACTTGGCAAAAGATGCAGCAACTTACCGGGCAACATGGTATGTATTTAGCGCCGCAGCTGCTACAGCAGATAAAAATCCGGCTGTTGGGTGGGTTATAGAGTCCCGATAAGTACGTCGGATCAGAGAGCTAATACCTCGGCTAACCGGACGCGTTACGACTGTCCTCTTTTCGAAATTACCCCGTCTTCTACATTTGGTAATTACTATCGTCGGCTGTTGGCCGAGCTGTATCATTCGCGAAGAACCGAGTTCGACCCATTGCAATCATCGGCACCATAATCTTAACAAAAACAATTCCATGAATAATTCAGGCGCACAAGCAGCATTAAAAGGCTACAGACTTCAAACGCTATATACATTAGTTGAAATACTTGAATCTTCTGACGTTGATAATGTATTTCAACCAGAAGGAGAAGAAGATTTAGCAATACGAATGAACGACGAGTTGACCCGTGTGATTCAAGTAAAAGCTAGAAATGAAAAATTAACGTTATCTAGTTTTAGTCCCGAAAAGAAAGATTCATTTTTCCATAGGGTATCCGACTTACTAAGCACACATCATAGTTTATCCATTGAAGTTGTCAGCTTTGGGGAGATTGGCAGCGAAATAAAAAAAGCTTGGTCAGGAGATGTAAATAGTCGTTATTCAATTACTGAAAAACTAACAAAGAATGGTATTAGTGAAATAAGTAAATTATTCGAAAAAGTAGAGTGGATTATTGTATCTGAGCAGGATTTACAAAACAGACTGCAAAATCATTTAACTAAAACAATTGTTGCAGGCGATCCTAATAGTGCGTTTTCTCTATTATTGGCTTGGCTTTATTATGCGGCTGAACATAAAGAAAAAATTACCAAACAGGATTTAATCAATAAAATTTGTTCCGTTGGGAAATATTTATCTGAGAGAGCTGCACATCACCAAGAATGGTTTAAATCAATAAAACCATTAATTGAAGTCGACCAAACCGACCAACAAGATTATCTTGCAACTGAATTTTATAAGGGTGTTTCATCCCGTTTTAGTCATATTCAAGCGGGTTTGGATATATTCCGCACAGAACAAATAGACAAGATTGATGAGGCATTTCGAAACGGAAACCAGACGGTAATTGTGCATGGTGCTTCAGGACAAGGCAAAACAACTCTGGCTTATCGCTACTTACATGATTTTGTCCCTGAGGAATGGCGCTTTCAAATTAGTTTTATCGAAAACAGAAGCCATGCCGAAAATATTGCTTTGGCAATAGCCGATCATCTGTCGGTTTTTAAAGCCGATTTGTATCTTTATATCGATGTGTCGCCCCGAGATTTGGATTGGACGGCTTTCGTGAAAACATTGCTGGATAGACCGAATATCAAGATTCTTGTCACGATCCGCGAGGAAGATTTGGCTCGGCAAAATGTTCCGAATGTTGAGCTGGGGTTTCCGTTGGCTGTGGCGTTACATTTTAATCAAACAGAAGCAAAAAGCATCTATCAAAATCTGGTTGATAAGAAAGTGGCTAATCCATACCCATCGTTCAAAGATGCTTGGCATCGGTTCGGCGGCAATGGTGCATTACTGGAATATGTTTATTTTCTTACTCAAACTGAGTCACTCAAAGACCGGTTGAGTTTTCAGGTCAGACGCTTACAAGAGGAAATAAGACAATCAAAGTTGGAAGCCGCCACCTTAAAAGTATTATTTTACTGCGCGGTAGCAACCGCTTATGAATCTCGCATACAATTAGCTGAATTGGTTAATATTATCAATTTGACTGATCCAGCTGGTACGTTCAGGCTGTTTGAAGAGGAATATTTAATTCGATGTTCAGATGATAAAAGATATGTTGAGCCGTTACATCCCTTGCGCTCAAAATTGCTGGTTGAGGTTTTGAACGATCAAGCGTTCAATCCCTGGATTAACGCTGCAACAGCAGTGCTTCCCTGCATAATGGAAGCGGACTTGGAAAGCTTCTTGTTGTATGCCTTTGTAGAGCATCCGCAAGAATACTCAGCTATTTACCAAAAGCTTGCCGGGCTGGCACTTCATAGTTGGCAAGGGTATGCTGGCGTAAGCAGAGCTTTAATCTGGTATGGCATTTACGCTTATGTCGAGACCAATAAAGACGTAATCGACCAAGCCCGATTAATGGCAGGCAATAGCGGCTGGAAATTTCTGCTGAGACCCGACGTGGCGAATGTATCGGATGAAGATCCTACCGAATCCATGCTAGAAATTTTAGGCAAAAATAACCTAGACAAACAGAATGAAATTAGATGCCTTAGAAATCAAGTATCATCGCCAGATATTATTTATCAAGGGTTGAAATTTTGGCTGGCTAATAGACAGCTAAACCTAGCCAAACCAGAAAATGAAGCCGCTTGGCTTGGCATGAGTGAAATCCTATTTTGGTTAGGATGGTTAAAAATTCCTGCAAACTATGACACTACTTGGCTATCAAAAAGCAATGCAGTTGAAGAAATATCGAACATCATCTGCTTATCTGAGTTGACGTTAGCCCTTTATTATTACGATAAGCTAACTTACAACGATTTTATCCAATCCAATAAAATAGAAATTGAAAAGCTATTTCAAAAACAAACCAATACCCTGTGGCTAGAGCATAAACCGGGAAATCCAATTGCTCATTATATTGTGCCGATGGAATCGGTTGACGAAACCGATAAACAAACTTTTTCGGCACGATTGAATGAGCAAACTGGTTACCGAGCTGAAATTCTTAGAAACCTTTTTCCAGGCGCAGAAAGGTTTGGCGGGAAAGGTTATGGACACCATGTTGCCTTTATCGAATTATCCTTTGATGAGGCAAATAAGCCCGGTATTTTAAAGTCATCATTTCCGATAAAACGGTTAGTAAACATTAATGCGACTTACGCAAATTTAGCCGATTATATTAATCGTCCAGATGATTGGAAAATATATGCTGAAAATATCATGGCAACCAGAAAACAAATTGTTGATGGTTTGACTTATCTTAATAAAGCGTTAATAGCCTATTTTAAAGCTCGTAAACCACAGTCAGTTATGGGTTGGAAAATAGATAGCGACTATTGGGAAAAATTATCGAGAGTTAATATGATGTCTTCCATATTTCCCAAATTAGCGGTTGATCCTTGGGGATTCACTAGTGAGGGTACAAAAGATAATGGAAAAAGAACAGAATCGAATCTTCCTACATCCATCAGTGCGTCAATCATGCTAGCGGAATATATGGATTATCAAAAGTCATGGAGTGATTATTTAAACAGCATAATCAGTTTCTTCATGCAATCCGATCTTGTTTTAAGCGTTAACGGCTTTATTGGACGTTTACCAGAATCGCAGCATTCCCCTATTTTTCAAAGAGCTGAAGAACTTGGTCATCCCTATTCAGCGCATTATATACATCTAACAGTAGTGAATGTGAATGATGCCAAATGTGCGTTGAAAAATTTTCAAACGGAATTTAGCGATAGGTTTAAAGATTTAGTCGATATATCGGCTTTAGAAAAGCTTGAGGAACAAGAAACGCTTAAGCTCGAAAAAGCTTGGCATCTTTGGTATCAATTTGCCCACCACCCTGACAAATACTGGAAAGATGCACCTGATGTGCGAGCTGCGGCAATTACCAGAAATGTACAGATAGCTTTAATAAACAGTATCAAAAAAGCTTTAGCCCATAACCCAGATTCTGAATGGCATGCCAAATTACTTAGTGATGCCTATTGTTATGAAGAACGACCTGCTTTATGGATCAGCTTAGAGTTAAAAGATTTAACTTTATTGGATAAGGCTTACACGGAGTTCGTTGATGTGCTGATTAGTGCAATTCGTCCTGTTGAATATAAAGACTTAAAGTATTTTGTACTGACTAATCACTGGCGGCAGGTTGTTATTATCCCAATGGTGCAGGGCTTTACATTAAATCACCAAGCTTGGCGAATTTTAACAAGTTTATTTGCAGGTAATGAACCTATCTTGTCTGAAGAGAAATCATGGTTAAACATCCCGCAAGCACTTCCTGAAAATGTAGTAAGCCATTTTCAGTTTGAACAAATTAAGGTTGATAACTTTGAGAAGACTCAATCGCTTAGTAAAGAGCTAGCTGAGTTATATGCAGGGACTTCTCATTTATCGAATTTTATTGAGATATCGCAAAAATTGAACGGTACAGGTTTAGAAATACTACAAGATTATTTATCAACATTTTATAAAAAACTTGCTGGAAATATATCAACCGCTGGTTCCATCATAACGGATTTAAAAAATGGAATGAAGAACGGTAATGACCCTAGATTAGAAGCATTAATACTATGCGAAAGCGCCATATACCCTTATGGCAAACCGGATGATGACCAAATAATAGTTAATTTGGATGATTGTGAAGAATGGTCATTACTTATTTATCAAGCGTTGGCTTTTTTACAAGTGACAGAATGGACTAATTCATAAGTAATTATCGTTTGCCTAATGAACGGAACAATCACCATATGAGCCGCTACCAACCTCCTTACACCGTCACAGCCAACATCCTCAATGCCGTTGCCGAAATCAGCGAATTGTTGGGGCGCTGGTCAGCCAGTCAGCAGGGCGTATTATCCCCACAACTGCGGCGAGAAAACCGTATCCGTACCATTCAGGCATCTCTTGCGATTGAGCATAACAGTTTATCGCTGGAGCAAGTCACCGCCATTCTGGAAGGCAAACCGGTGCTTGGCCTGCCTCGGGAAATACAGGAAGTGCGCAATGCTTTTGCCGCTTATGAACAATTGCCCCATTGGCAAGCTACCAATGGCGAGCACTTATTGGCTGCGCATGAACGCCTGATGCTGGGGCTGATTGACAATGCGGGGAGATGGCGTAGCGGCGGCGTGGGTGTTTTCCGGGAACAGGAGTTGGTACATATGGCTCCACCCGCTACGCAAATTCCTCGTCTGATGAACGATTTGCTGGGTTGGCTTGCGAGCACCGACATCCATCCGCTGATTGCCAGTTGCGTGTTCCATTATGAATTTGAATTCATCCATCCTTTTAGTGACGGCAATGGCCGTCTGGGGCGATTGTGGCAGACCTTGATCTTGAGTTGCTGGCGCACAGAAATGGCGTATTTGCCGGTTGAAAGCATTATTCGTGAGCAGCAAAGCGAGTATTACCGGGTGTTGGGAGTGGCTGATCAGGCCAGCGATTGCACTGTGTTTATCGAATTCATGCTGGATGCTTTGGCGCAGGCATTACGGGCGGGGATTGAAACGGCATCACCGTCAACAATGTCGGTAGAAATGACGGTACAAGTGTCGGGAGAAACGCCATTGGCGATTATTCGGGCCTTGCAGCAAAATCCCGAACTGACTATTCCGATGCTGGCGGCACAATTAGATCTGAGTTCGCGCACTATTGAGCGTCATTTGCAAAAGTTACAACAGCAAGGCGTATTAAAACGTATGGGTTCGACCAAAAGCGGATATTGGCAAGTCAAGGAAAACAGGTGATTCGGTGCCTAACGAAAATGCGTGGCGCAATTCAGAAGAATGCTTACCTCCATGTAAGCATCGTAGGCACAAGTGACGCGGTAGCGCGGAAATATCCGGCTGCTTCAAACCGGGATTGCTAAAAACTGATATTCCCCTGCACCCAGATTTTTTGGGTATCTGTATTAGCAAAGGTATCGGCCGTATTATAGTTATCGGCTGCGTAATAAGCGTATTTCGCCAACACCGAATAATGTTTGCCGAATTTCTTCAGCGCGGAAAAGTCCCATTCATCGCCGTATTTAATATTTCCGGTGTCGTCGCTAAAGTTATGATAAGTGCCGGTTAATATCACTTCGCCACGGTCAAAAGTGCCGATCATGGTGCCGAACACGTCGCGAATACCGTTTCTGGGCGTAACCAGGAATAAGTCCGCCCAGCCCTGGAAGGCATGGTTGGTGCCCAGCGGCGTATCGAAGGTTTTATTGGCGCCCATGCCGTCAAGTTGCTCTATAGCGCCTTGAAAGGTCAGGTTATAGGCCGTTAAGCCGCCCATCAGGTTAAGGCGGTCTACTGCGTACTTGGTCGGGCCGTGTCCGTAATCTTCTTGATGTCCCCATTCTGCGGTATAAACCACGCCGTAGTTATCGCTCAGTTTTAGAGTGTCTCCCGGTTTTTGATAATTGCTCATGCGCAAGCCGTAAGTTTGGCTGGATTTTTCATAATTTTCGCGCTCGGTATAATCCAGCCAGTAGCCGTAAGCGACCAGGTTGCCGTAATCGCCGACTTTGTAATTGACGTTCAGAAGCGGCGCGTTGATGTGTTCGCTGGTCGAGGTGAAGGTTTGTACATTGCCGATATAGCCTGCGTTAACGGTCAGGCCGAACAGCTGTTGGTTGTTGTGGGTGATTAGCACCGAATCGAAGGTCGTTTCCATCTGCCGCCAGCCGACGTTGCCGATAAAGCGGTCGTCATCGAATTTTATGCGTTGCCGACCGCCTTTAATCAGCGTATCGGGGATGCCTGCATAGCTGATCCATAATTGGTTGAGTTCGCTTTTTTCAGGATCGGCAACCGTTGAGTAAGCGGCATTGCCGTTGCGTGCGCTATTGTAATCGTCCTGCATCGCGAGATTGCCTTCGTATTCGGCATAACCTTGAATGCCGTGAAATACCGGCGACAGTAAACCGGCGCGTAAGCGGGCGGTGTTGGCATTAGCGGTATGCGGGAATTGGCCCTTGAATAAGGGGCCTTTGTCCTGGTCCACGTTTTCATAACGATAATTAAGGTCGAATTTGATCGCGCCGTTTTTACCGTAATGATAGAAATTAAGTGCATCCTCAACATCTTGGGTAACGCCAGCTAAGGCTGAGCCGCTGATCACGGAAAGGGCTAGCAAAGATGCGGGGAGTTTGGTTTTTTTCTGCGGCATAAAGCCTCCTTCATTAATTTAATTATTGTAACTATGGGCTGGTTGGCATAAGTATCTACACAAGTACCGGCTCCTCTCCCTTGAGGGAGAAGGTTGGGATGAGGGGGATATAAATGCTTGTTTCTATTCTCCTCTCCCCAACCCTCTCCAACAGGAGAGGGAGCTAGGTCAGCTTTCAACCCATTGTATTTATGGTGAAAAAATATGTGTATATAGTTATGGCTGGTTGAGCTGCAGCTAATGCGTATGGTCGCATTCGGTCAGAAAACTCAAAATGCTCTCCCTATATTTATAGTAATCGGGATGTTCCAGCAAGGCTTTTCGGCTGCGGGGCCTTGGCAAGTCTATGGTTTCGATTTTACCGATTTTGGCGTGCGGGCCGTTGGTCATCATTACCACCCGGTCGGCCAGCAGGATCGCTTCATCGACATCATGGGTAACGACAATGGCGGTTACATGGGTTCTTTCCCAGACTTCCATCAACACTTCCTGCAATTCCCAGCGGGTTAATGAATCCAACATGCCGAACGGTTCATCCAATAATAGCAGTTTAGGCGACAATGCAAAGGCGCGGGCTATGCCGACCCGTTGTTTCATGCCGTTGGACATGTCGCCGGCTTTTTTACGGAGCGAATCGCCCAAACCGACGCGGGTTAGGTAGTATTCGACGATGTCATCGCGTTGAGATTTGGCGGCATGGGGGTAGACCTTATCGACGCCTAGCATAACGTTTTCAAATGCGGTCAGCCAGGGAAACAGGCTGGGCGCTTGGAATACCACGCCGCGATCGGGACCGGCGCCATCGATTTCCTTGTTGTCCAGAATAATGACGCCTTCGGAAACGCTGTTTAAGCCCGCAGTCATCGATAACACCGTTGATTTGCCGCAGCCGGAATGGCCGATGATCGAGATGAACTCGCCTTTTTTCATTTTCAGGTCGAAGCCGTCTACGACTTTGACCGTGCTGTTGCCGTCGGGGGTTGGGTAGATTTTGGACAGTTGTGAAAATTCCAGGTAACGGGGACGATCCACCTCATCAGGCGCTGCGAAGGTCGGTTGGTCGCGGTTCCAGTCAGTGCTGGTGTTGGGTTTAACATTGGGCAGGACGATCTTATCGACAGCCGAACCGAGGTTTTTTTCGATGCCGATGTCCATTAAATAACGGGTGATTTCGGCGCGAAGTCTTTTAAACTCGGGGTTATGGTTTAACGCGGTGCGGTCTCGGTGGCGTTCGATATTGATATTAAAATCCGGGCCGAAGGTCGCATCGGGGCCGGGATTAAGCGGGATAACCCGGTCCGCCATGTAGATGGCTTCATCGACATCGTTGGTGATCAGGATGACGGTTTTTTTCTCCTGAGCCCAGATTTGCAAGATTTCGTCCTGCAAGTTGCCGCGCGTCAACGCATCCAGCGCGCTGAGCGGTTCGTCGAGCAGCAGGATGTCAGGGCTGGCGGCCAAGGCTCGGGCGACATTGACTCGTTGCCTCATGCCGCCGGACAGTTCGGCGGGCTTTTTATCCATGGCTGCGCCGAGGTTCACCATTCTGACGTATTTTTCAGTATGCGCCCGGCGTTGCTCGGCAGGCCAGTGTTTAAAAATCTGGTCGACGGCCAGCGCTACGTTTTCGAACACGGTCAGCCACGGCATCAGTGAATAGTTCTGGAACACTACGCCGCGATCCGGCCCCGGTGCGGTAATCGGAGCCCCTTGTTTTAGCACTTCGCCGCTGTCGGCCTGAATTAGCCCGGCAATGGTTGAAATCAGCGTGGTTTTGCCGCTGCCGGAAAAGCCGACGATGGCAATGAATTCGCCTTCTTTAATGCTCAGGTTGATGTTGTTGAGGATGGATGTCGCACCATAGCTTTTGCATACGGACTTTAATTCCAGCAAAGGCAGTTGGGCGTCATTCGATGGTGCAAGCGGCTTGTTCAGGAGGCGCTTGACCTGTCCTGAGCTTGTCGAAGGGGGCACAATGTTAAAGTTTACGACTGACATCTCGGCTCCTGGTTAAAGTGCTCTACCGAAAGAGAACAGGTTTTGTAAGGACTGCATGATGCGGTCCAAGGCAAAGCCGATCAATCCGATGGTGAAGACCGCGACCATGATCCGGCCCAATGAGTTGGAGCTGCCGTTTTGGAATTCATCCCAGACGAATTTGCCCAGTCCCGGATTTTGCGCCAGCATTTCCGCAGCGATCAGTACCATCCAGCCCACGCCTAATGACAACCTCATGCCGGTGAAAATATAAGGCAATGCGGACGGCAAAATAATTTTCTTGATTTGGGTGAGCCAGTTAAGACGTAATACTTTGCCGACATTGATCAAGTCTTTGTCTATCGATGACACGCCGACCGCGGTATTGATCAAGGTCGGCCACAGCGAACACAGGGTGACGGTAATTGCGGAAGTCAGGAAGGATTTTTCGAACCAGGAATCGTCGCCGCTTACGTAAACGGCGCTGACTACCAGTGTGACGATGGGCAGCCAAGCCAAGGGCGACACCGGTTTGAATATTTGTACCAGCGGGTTGATCGCGGTGTTAAACAGCGGACTCATGCCGCAGAACAGGCCCAGCGGTACGGCGATTAGCGTGGCAATCACAAAGCCGGCGAATACGGTGTAAAGGCTGGTAAAAATCTTGTCCAGGTAGGTGGCTTGGCCGTTGTAGGGGCGGACTTTGATTTCAGCCGTAGGGTCTTCGGCGTGTTTTTGTTCGTTGCGGGTTTGTTGGCGTTGGTAATACTCGGCTTCTTTGGTTCGTTCGGCATAATGATCGTGCAGTAAGCCGACGGCTTCATGCCACACTGCGACAGGGCCGGGAATGGCGCCCAGGCTGGTGTTGACCTTGGATGCGGAAAAACTCCATAGTCCCAAAAAGACCATAAAAGCCAGTATTGGCACGCCCATGATCAGCCACAGTTGGCGGATTTGCAGTGAGGGATTTTCTCCGGCGGCTATTTTTACCAAGGGGACGAACCAGGTGAGTCCGGTTATGTTTAAAAATTTTATTAGTTGGTTGTGCATGGTCGGTACCTCTAAAAGCAGATGAAAGGCAAAAGGTTCAAGGTAAAAAAGGCGCGTCCTTGCACTAAGTCAACGTCCATTGTTTAGGTCGGCACTCACACTTTTTTTCGGGCTGGTTGGTATCGTTCCCACGCTCCGGCGTGGGAATGCAGTCCCTGACGCTCTGCGTCATCTTGCAAAACAAGCTGTTGCTAACGCGACGCTTGATTTAATCGGGTTCGGGCTGGTTTCCCAAGCTCCAGCTCCAACTTCCCGTCGTCCTGTCTCGCGACGCTGGAGCGTCTCTACTGCATTCCCACGCCGGAGCGCTCGTCTTTATACACAAGTGTCTGGGAGACACCGTCATCCCGGCAGGGATTGCCGGGATCCAGAGCACAGGGATGTGAGTGCTCGATTTAATTGAGCAATTCCTGTGGCGAGACTTGTTGCCTACTTCAGTATGCCATCCATGGCTTCTGGATCCCGGCAATCCCTGCCGGGATGACGTGCTTTGAAACACTTGTGTATAAAGATGAGCGCCGGAGCGTGGGAACGATGCTGCTCAACTACTCAACAACCTTGCCGCCGACCACTTTTTGCTTGCCCTTAAGACCGATAGCAAACTTAGTCAGATAATCGTTGGGCTTGGTCGCATCGAAACTAACGCCGTCAATAAAGTCAGCGCTGGGCGGTTTGATGCCGGTTTCGTTGTCGGCAGGAAAATCGCCTGCTTTCGCCTTACCTTCGGCAACCAGGGCCTTAGCCGCCGCCATGTAAATATCGGGGCGATACACTTTTTTAGCGGTTTCCAAATACCAGGAATCGGGTTTGAATTCGTTGATTTGTCCCCAGCGGCGCATTTGGGTCAGGCTCCAGACCGCGTCGCTGTAATAGGGATAAGAACCGTTATGACGGAAGAATATGTTGAAATCGGGCAGGTCGCGCTTGTCGCCTTTTTCGTATTCAAAGGTGCCGTTCATGCTGTTGGCCAGCACCTCGTAATCGGCGCCGACATATTGTTTTTGCGACAGCATTTCCACGCCTTCATTGCGATTTTTGTTGTTTTCCGCATCCAGCCACATCGAGGCGCGAATCAAGGCTTTGATGACCGCTTTATGGGTGTTGGGATATTTGTCGGCCCATTCTTTGTTCACGCCGAAGATCTTTTCGGCGCTGTTTTTCATCAATTCATAATCGCTGATGACCGGTACGCCGATGCCTTTGAACACCGCTTGTTGGTTCCAAGGTTCGCCGACGCAGTAGCCGACAATTGTGCCTGAGTCCATCGTGGCAGGCATTTGCGGCGGGGGCGTGACCGACAGCATCGCTTCGGCGTCAATCTGGCCGGAAGTGTCTTCAGGCGGTGCGTAAAATCCGGGCTTGATGCCACCGGCCGCAAGCCAGTAACGTAGTTTCATATTGTGGGTGCCGACCGGGAAGGTCATCGCCATGTTGAAGGGTTTGCCGGCGCTTTTGTATTTTTCCAGCACCGGTTTTAAGGTGTCCGCCTTAACCGGATGCACCGGTTTGCCGTCTTTGACCGGGATTTGCGGTTTCATTTGTTGCCAGACATCGTTGGATACCGTTATCGCATCGCCGTTTAAGGTCAAGGTAAAGGCGCTGATAATGTCGGCTTTGGTGCCGTAGCCGATCGCGGCGCCAAAGGGCAGGGTGGCCAGCATGTGCGCGCCGTCCAGTTCGCCGCTGACCACGCGGTCCAATAAAACTTTCCAGTTGGCTTGCGCCTCAAGCTGTACGGAAAGGCCTTCATCTTCGAAATAGCCTTTTTCCAACGCAACCGCCAAAGGCGCCATGTCGGTCAGTTTGATGAAACCGAGCTTTAAACTGTCTTTTTCCAATTTTTCAGCGGCTAAGGCGCCGTTTGTAAAGGGGAATGTTGATAGCGCAGCTACGGCAATGACTGCCGTAGCCAGTTTTTTGATAGTAAATCGTCCGGTTTGTTTCATATTGACCTCAGCAGGTTTAAAAAAATCAGCAAAAAAAAAGCGTCACCTTACCGAATACACGAGATATTCAGCCGGGTAGACGCCTTTGTCTGTTTGGGTTCAACGTTGAACCGATGTTTTTTTAGCGCTCCGCCGTTGGAGCCTCTGTATTGTTTAAAGCAATCGTCGTGCCAAGGTTTGCGAATGGTTATTTCATGCGTTTAAGTTAATAAATATAGATGCTTATGGCTTATATTAGGTATCGCAAGGCAGCTTGCGTTTATGCGTGGAATGCATCACTTTTGTGCGTCTGGCTATCCTTTTGCACCAATGATGAAAATCGGGTCGCTAAAAAACCTAAGCATGTACTTGGTATTTTGTTGCTGGATGGCGCTGCAATGAAGGTAATAAAGGTAAGCTATAATCTTGTTGCACGCTGTAATTCGGTCATTGGCTCGAATGTAGCGCAGCAGGTATGAAATCATGGGTTCAGGTTGAACCTGCAACATAACCAATTAGGCTACCAACTAAGCCGGGACAGATAACATCCCTTCAAGGGATGTTATCTGTAAATCGTCCCGCTTTAAATTGGAAGCCACCAATTACCAATCAACATTATGACAACAAAATATACCCCTCTCAAAGATCACGATACGCCTATCAAGGTGTTGTTTACCGGTTATCTGTGTACGGTCGGCATAGGCTATCTTTTTGCATTAATCCAGATATTGTTTACCCATGGTATGGCGGACGGCAAGTTCGGCTTGTCTGTTGATGATATTGTTTACAGTTATTACGGTAATCGTTCAGGCACGGTTTTGGAGCAGAAACTGAACGGTTCGATGAAGGATAACGCACCGGAACAGGAGCGCTTTAAGATCATGGAATGGGTCAGGGATGGCGCGGATAGTGAGGATTACAAGGCCGACGGTATCGATAAAATCATCGAGAGCCGTTGTGTGATGTGTCATAACAAGGAAGCGTCCGGCATCCCGGATTTTACCAAGCTTGAGCCCTTGAAAGCCTTAACCGAACAGGATACCGGCGCTACGTTCGCCTCGTTAACTCGTATTTCGCATATTCATTTGTTCGGCATCAGTTTTATTTTTATGTTCGTTGGTCTTATTTTCAGCTTTGCGGAGACCACCACAACGCAATATAAGTGTATTGCTATCGGAATGCCTTATGCGTTTTTGATAGCCGATATATTGTCATGGTGGTTAACCAAGATTCACCCGATGTTTGCCTGGTTGGTTATTTTTGCCGGGATGGGCATGGGGGTTTCATTCATCTTTATGTGGGTAACGGCTATTTTGGAAATGTGGCTGTTTAAACCGGTGTTTATAGATGGTTTCGGTTCGCGTTATTTACAATGGCGCGATAGCCCGGAAGCATCGATTGCGGACAGGTTATGGTTTTATATAAAGTTGCTGGCAAAGCAGGTTAGACTGGCGGCAGCTTTTGCCATAGAACAATGGCTCACTCAGGGGTGGCCTGTTGTTAAGGCTTGGTTTAAAAAATAGCATAGTTAAGAGCCGCCCATTAGGGGTGTGCTGCCGAGTCGGCAGTCATTTTTGTGTTGTCGAGTAAGGTTTTTAGGTCATTGCAAGACCTGCGAGGTAAGAAAAACCTCACAGGTCTTTATAGCTTCTCGTTTAAGGCGGGACAGAGATGTAAGGCTTAACCTTAGTCCCGCCTTAAACGGGAAGCCTGTTTTTCGCAGGAAATCACCTTAGCTAAGCTATCCAACTTATTATTTTTTAATAAGAGTGTCCTGTCATTTGCCGTTTCAAAATATGAAAATATATTATAATCAGCGTGCGCTTTTCTAGCATTTTTGTTAGAGTGACACTAGGTTTATTTTTCATAATATTCATTGCTAAAAGAAGAAAACAGTATGAGCGTCTGGGTGGTAGGTAAGCATGTGAAAGTTCAGGGTATGTCCAGGGATTTTAAAATACTCTCCTATAATTTTACTTCGGGTGGTTGTGTTGAAATGATTCTGGAATCACCTGAAGGTAGTCGGATTTTTTTAAAGCGTAGAAAATCGCAAATCTCCGATATTGAGCATGAGTATGCTTTTGATGCCGACTCTAATGGTCATAGCTATAGTCATTAGTGCGGTTTGCGGCGGTTTTTTGCGCCAGCAAAAAAATCGCTTGATTGATTTTTTTCGTTTAACGCACTATTAGTGTGTTAAACGACCCCTCAAAAATTCCGTTATCCGTTGTTCCAGCCAATACGTTGGTCTAAAAGGGATTAATCCCGATATGAAGCCTACATGGCCGCCGTGTTGGGTTAATTCCAATTGCACATGCGGCGACAGTTCATGTAGGTCGGGTAGGACTTCTTTAGTCATAAACGGGTCGTCGACCGCCTGGATCAATAGCGTGGACACCGAGATCGATTTGAGATATTGCCTGGAGCTGGAGCGCCGGTAGTAATCGTGTACATTGTCAAAACCATGTAATTTGGCTACAACCCGGTCATCGTATTGCCAGAACGAATTGATGGCCGATAAATCGCCTAATTCCCTGATCTTCATAGCCTCTTCAGATTGACCTATGGTTTCCAAATGTTGCAGTTTGGTATGCATATAGGCTTTCAACTCATTCAGTAAGTTGATGCGATAGCACCTTGAAAAACCGCTATCGAGTTTTGTCGCGCAAACACCTAACAGCAACGGCACGGACACTGCGACAGCGGCAAACAAGGCCAACTGTCCTGCTTGTTCACCCAGCCACTTTAAAACAACATTGCCGCCTAATGAAAAACCTACGACGCCTAAAGGTGTCTTAGGTTCGCGTAGCCGCAAAGTTTGATAGAGAAAATGAATGTCCTCTGTTTCGCCTGAATGATAACTGCGCGCTCTATTGTTCGATGACCCGCTGCAACCACGGAAGTTAATTGCGGCGCTACGAAAGCCTTGTTTGAGCAAGGCGTTTTGCAGGCCTTTGATATAACCCGATTGCGAGCTGCCGGTTAAGCCATGCACCAGGATAATCAGCGGTCGATCGCCGGTTCCGCAATAATCGACATCGATAAAATCATGGTCGGGCGTCGTTAATCTTTCGCGGCGATAATCAGGCGGGGTAGGGGCTTTTCTTAATAAGGCCGGATAAAGCGTTTGTAGATGGCGATTGCGTAACCACCAGGCGGGCTTGAATGTTGTTTTGCTCAGCATGGCTTATAGATTTTCAGTCGTTTCAGCTGCGAAATAGCGTCAGTAACAGTCTTTCCAGTTCCTCGACAGGCACCGGTTTGCCGAATAAATAGCCTTGAAATACCGTGCAACCCAGGGATTTTAGAAGTTCGTCCTGTTCGAGATTCTCTACGCCTTCCGCGACCACGTTGATTCCCATTAACTTGCCCAGGGTAAACACACTGTGTACGATGAAGGCGTCGTTGTTATTTTTCTTGATGCCATACACAAAACTTTTGTCGATTTTGATTTGGTCGAAAGGCAGGTTTTTCAGGTAACTAAGCGATGAGTAACCGGTGCCGAAGTCATCCATGGCAAGAACTACGCCGATGGCTTTGAGTTCGAGCATCTTTGCGACAGCGGTATCCATTTCTTTCAACACCATACTTTCGGTCAGTTCCAGTTTAAGTTGCATCGGTTCGATGGCGTATTGCTTCATGATTTCATGCACGTCATCGACGAAACCAGGCTGATAAAACTGCTTGGCGCTAACGTTCACAGCAATGCTTAGGTTTCGGGCTGAAGGCTGGTTTTTCCATGCCTTAAGTTGAGCGCAGGCAGCTTCCAGCACCCAGCGTCCGATGATCAGGATGATATCCGTTTCTTCGGCCAATGGAATAAATTGGTCCGGAAAAACCAAGCCAAGCTCGGGATGATGCCAACGAATCAGCGCCTCCACGCCAACTATCCGTTCTTTCTCGTCAACCTGGGGTTGGTAGAAGAGCTTTAATTGATCATTATCGATAGCTTGTCGCAAGGCGGATTCAAATTTCGTCCGATGCTCCAATTCCTGCTGCATGATAGGATCGAAAAACCGGTAGGCATTCTTGCCGCTCTTTTTGGCGGCATACATGGCAGTATCCGCCTGCGCCAACAAGGTATCGGCCGATATGCTCGAATTGTCGAACAGGACTATACCTATACTGGCCGAACAGTTATGCACGACACTGCTTAAAATATACGGTTCCGACAGTGCGGCAATAACCTTTTCCGCAATCGTCTTTACTTGAACGGCGGCGCTGTCAGGCACGGTGTCAAGCTCTTCCAGCAGCACAATAAACTCATCGCCACCCAAACGCGCCACGGTATCGGTCTCTCTTACGCAGGCTTTCAATCTGCGGGCGACTTCGATCAGTAGTTCATCGCCCACGCCATGCCCCTGGGTATCGTTTAGTAACTTGAAATTATCCAGGTCGAGGAATAGCAACGCACCGTGATATTTAGTGCGTGCAAGAATGGCGATAGCATGTTCCAGATGATCAGTCAGGAGACGCCGGTTTGCTAACTCCGTCAAGGTGTCGTAAAAGGCCAGGGTTTTGATTTTCTCCTCGGATGCCTTGCGCTCGGTGATGTCGGTGGAATTGCCCACATAATGGGTGATGCATCCTGTGTTATCCCTGACCGCTGTTATAGCGAGCCATTTTGGATAGATATGGCCATCCTTGTGACGATCCCATATTTCCCCTTCCCATTGACCATCGCATTGCAAGGCGCAATGCATGGCGTGATAAAAATCCCGGTCATGACGTCCTGATTTGAGCATGGAAGGTTTATTGCCGACGAGTTCTTCGGCTGTGTAGCCGGTAATCTGGGTAAAGGCCCGGTTGATGCGCACGATAATTTCGTTGGCGTCCGTGATGATGATGCCTTCCTGGGTTTCGAAAGCCGTGGCGGCAATGCGCAATTCCTGCTCGGCCCATTTGCGTTCGGTAATGTCCTTGAAGAAGGCAACAAAATATCCGCCGTCTTCTTTGACGAAAGAGGCGTTGACTTCAACATCCCAGACACTCCCGTCCTTGCGGCGATGCTGGGTTTCAAAGGTATCTGCTCCGTTTTGCATGATTTTGCGGATATGATTGGCTGTTTCATTTTGGCTTTCCTGCGCGTCCAACTCGGTGACTTGCATTCCGATCAATTCCGTCTCGGAATATCCGGAAAGACGAACGTATGCAGGGTTGACTTCCAATAGACGGCCCTCCCTATCCACTTGCCAGAAACCTTCTCCGGTGGATTGAATGACCGAATGGTATTTTTTATGGCGTTGATGGAGTTCGGTAGTGCGTTCAACAATCTTCATTTTTAGCGCCTGTTCGGACGCTTTTAACCGGCTGAGGGTGCTGTCCAGTTGTGCGGCCATGTTATTGAATAGTTGAGATAATTCGGCAATTTCATGGTGGTTTGTTGAAGGGACTCGTTGCGCAAAGTCTCCCTTGGATAAGGCCCGGGCCATGTCGGCCAGCGCGATGATGGGTTGGGTCATGCCCTTGCTGATCATGGTTGCGATTAACCAGGCAAAGCAAGTAAGAAAAAAGGTCGCTACGCCCAGTCCTATCAACAATCGGTCTAGTGGCGCAAAGGCTTCCGTTTGAGCAACATGCGCCATGATGCAGCCGCCGCCGATGTCCGGCACGAACCGGAAACCATGGATGATGGGGACGTTACGATAATCGAGATCAAGTGTTTCGCCGCTTTCACTGCGTAAACAGCGTTGCATCGGTATGGCTGCAATGGGTTTGCTAGCTCCTTGTTGTGAAGGGTAGCGCGGCTTGGTGATGAAAAGCCCCTGATTATCGGCCAGAAAGGTCTCCCCGGATTGACCTAATACAGGAGAACCGGTAAAAATATCTTGCAATTGCTGACCGGAATAGGTCGTCACCAAGCTAAAGCCGGATGCCGAATCGACAGCGACCAGGGATAATGACGAAGCGCCGTTTAACTTGGAGATTGCGGCTATCTGTCCAGGCAGGAACGGTTGATTTAATTTATCGAGCGGTATGACATCATTACCCACAGCAAGATCGCCTTCGATTCCTGAATGAAGGCTAAGGCCGACCGTATGATTGATGGCGGCAAATTGTTCCAGTTTGCTCCGGGCGCAGGCATTGATACCGACGTCGCTGTAGCGGCAGACGGCAATCAAGGCGCCCAGCAAGTTTTTGTTACGTTCGTTGTCCCTGTTTAAGCGAATATGCAGTTCTTCATAGCGGGCATCGGCTATTTGCCCTACGCTTTCAATGCGGTTTTCTTTGATGTTGTTGTATACGAACCAGTATGCCGATGCGCCGATCAATCCGGTGGGTAGCAAAATACATAGCAATAGCGTGACAGTTAAATGTGCTTTTATTGATCTCATTTTCACCGCTTGCTCATTGTATGTGGCCGATATAGCTTACGATGCCTACGAACGATGCACCCAATCCGCCCCTAAGGTTCCTTGCAGCTGTTGTAGGTAAGCGGGATCGTTGATCTCTGCCAACTTGCATTCAGTCGCTTCAAGTTTTTGATTTAACTCGGCGCGGTTGGCTGCGTCATGCTGTTCCGTTGCCGTCAATTGTTGCTGGATATAGGCCTTGTGTTGCTGCCAAAGCATATTCTCGCGTTGCTGTTTGATCTCAAGGCGTTGGCGATACCAATCGCTTTGCAGTAAATAGTCGCGGGTGAACATCGCTCGAATTTCGGGATCGCTGACGGTTTGGCCCGCATAGTGGCCGTCGGCCATAATGTGCAGCAGCGCTTTCAGCGGCGGACAGGCGTTATCGATGGAGCCGTCCTGAATATACAGTTGCGCTACCCGTTGCTGCGCTTCATAGACATTGTCGATGCCGTCTACGTAGCTGGGCAGGTCCTGAGTCTCCGGTTTTAGCATGGCTTCGTCGAATACTGCGGTCGGGTAATCGAACATTTTGCCGAAATTGGTATGCACAAAGCGTTCGGTAATGCGATAGCCCAAACGGCTTTGGTAAACAGTGCGGCCTTCATATTCGAAATCGTCCAATTTTTCCAGTTGTCCTTTTGCAATCAAATACTGCGGGTCGCGCTCGGCTACCGGCAAGCGTGACCAGATTTCAGGAATCAGCAGGCTGATGTCATGATCGATACGGCGCTGGGAGCCTATGTAACCTGCCGCCGTGGAATAGCCGTCATAGCCGCACAGGATGAATGAAACCAGCGCGGTATTCAGGTCGGCGGTGGCCGATACGGCGTTGAACGGGCCTTTGGTTAGCGCGCCTTCGGAACCTGCGCCGGTGGTGGACGGCGATTTTCCGGTCAGGCTGCAAATAAAATCCATAAACAGCTCAGGCAATTCCTGGTAATGGATAGGATTATAGATAGCCAGCGGCCGGATGCCCGATTCAAGGTCGGCCGGGTTGTTGCGCCGTCCGGTCAATACTTCGTTAACCGGGAAATAAACGGTCTGCTCGGCGTTCAGGCCGCGCGCCAAGCGGGTGGACAGTTCGGCGATATAGCGCATTTTGGGGTTGGCTATGTCGGGGCGAAGCTGTAGGTAGCGGACGTTCTGGCTGGGTTTGCCGTCCACCAACCGGGGATGCGCCGATGATACGAAGTATTCGCCGTCCTTGCCGTCGACTGCTTGATGGATAACGTTTCGCATAGGCTCGCTGAACTCGTCGAAGTGGATCACGTCTTCGAGAAACTCGCGGGCGTCCTCTGCGGTCAGCGGTTGGAAGTTGGAGATGAAATTGTCGGTGCGCGAAAAATCCAGCTCGGTTTGTAAATCGGCGCCGCGGTGTATCGCGTCGTCAGGACGTTGGAAGAAACTTTGCTCGCAATTTTCGACCAGTTTAACGCTGGGGTTTTTATAATCGGGATTAAGCCCGCACAGGTAACGCGTCGGCACCACGGTGGATGCGGAAATGTCATCTTCCAGTTGGACCTTAGCCGAGGCGATAAAATCCTGGCGCAGTTTGAACACCCGCCACGCGCCTTTTTCGTCGAAACCGACGCGCAGGTAGCTGGCGATCAGTTTGCGGCCCTGGAATTTCAGTTCGTTGCCGGGATGGCTGTTGACCATGTCGACGGAAAAATGTTTCCTCCAATCCTGGCCCCATTCTTCCTTGTAAAAACGTTTGATCATCAGCGCTACGGCCAATATATGCCGGGGTATTGTTGCCAGCCATTGGTTATGGGCATCCGAATATTGGGTCGCAGACGGCGTCAACAGTTTGATCACCGAGCCCAGGGTGCGTTCATTGCTGAGCAGGCGGCGTTGGTCGACGCCATGCAGGGCCGGGTCGCGCCATCGAGTGGAATAATTGCGCTCGAATATTTCGGTAACGATGTCCATGTCTTTATCGAAATGATCGACAAAAACAGGGCCGGAAATGATGGCTCCGGCAATCGATTTGGAAATCTCCGATTTGCCTCCACCGGATACGGTGCTCGGCTTATGGCAGAAGGTGCCTTCCTGATGGGTGCCGATCAGGCGCCAGCTGGGCGCGGTAGGGTGGCGTTCCATGTGGATTTTAAAGCCGTTGGGATAGATATAGGTGTTGCCGAACAGTAATTTAAGCGAGTGTGTCTGCCGGTTATGTGTCCAGCTGACTTGTTGCTGCGGGATGTTGAACTTCGCGTTGTTGGGAATATAAATGATGTCGGGATAGTGCTTGTCGATAGCATAGCCCTCGTCTTTAGGTTCTATGACCGACGCCAGTTGTCTACAGACTTTATCGAAGGAATAATCCTCGCCAATATAGGACGTATGCGGCAAAAAGATTTCGCCCAGAATGACTCTAGGGAAGGCCAGCGCGCCGCCTGAATGCTCTTCTTCAGCGCCGCCGTACAGGTTGGCTGCATAGCTGATATGGGATTTGATTTCTTTTTTGCTGTAGCCGAAATAGTTGTCGGCGATGATGGTGACGATAACTCCCTGCATGTTGCGGCATACCAGTTTGAAGGGCTGGCCGTTATTGTACAATTCGTCCGCGTGTTTCCAACACATGCCGTCTTTGCCCTGGCGCTCGGTCGCGTCATCGACATGCGGCAGGCCGAGATCCTTTTTCCGGCAATGAACCAGGTGCGAAGCGAGAATAATGCAGCCGGTATGGCCGGTCCAATGATCAATATCCAATGCTGCATCGTTTTCGGGCAGGAATGGATCGCCTGCGTTACCGAAAATGGATTCGACAAAATCCAGGTTGGCGACTAGGCCTCCAGGCGCAAAAAATCGCACTTCCATGGTTTTGACCGGCATTGATGCGGAAACTTCCGGGCATACGATAGGTCTCATCAGCGACGATACCCAGAGTTTTGCACTGTTTGCCTGGCCGCTGGTAAAGGGCAGGGACAACAGGTCGTCGGGAGGGGTCAGCGCGGCGCGGAGTAATGCTGCGTAAGCCTGCACCGGCACTTCGCTCTTATCGGCAGGAACCGGAAGGCCGCCTGCGGCAATGTGAAACACGCCTTTGGTGGTGCGACGGTCATTTTTAGGGTTATGCAACACGCCTTGTTGAATGCGGTAGGAGTCAATATAAGGCGAATGAAATTCGTTGTGCAAAAAGGGTAGCGATAACTCCCTTGCCAGTCCTTTTTGTCCCAGCACAAAGGTTTCGCCCGGCAAATTGACGGTCTCGTCTATGCCGTTTTGTTTCAAGTAACTGTTAAGAAAATCCTGTATGCGTTGGTCGGCCGGACAACGGTATTTGGCCAGTGCCAACAGGCGGCGTTGTTGGGAGTAGTTTTTTAACAAACCGCCGGCAATTTTGAGGTATTGCGGATCGTTTTCCACTGCGCAAGTTGGTTGGCCCAGTGCCGCAAGCTGCAAGTTGATGTGCTGTAGTTCTTCCAGTCGTTTCGGGTTGGATGCGTTAGGGTGGGATTGATGGGTCAGTGAGTTCATGCGTGTTGGTTCCAGAGCCTTGAGCGGCGAGTTTATTGAGATTGTATTTAATTTAAAACAGAAGCTATTACAGTGTAAGTATTCAGCCCCTTGGCTCCATACGGTTCGTTTAGAATTTTATGGCTAAATCATCCTATTGAAAAATATATTGTTACGCTAAGACCTTCCAGGTTTTTAAAACCTGGAAGGTCTAAATACGCTCAGGGTCTGAATAGTTACACCAGACGAGAATTCAAAGTCTCCAAAAGATTATTCTGCACATCAACAAAATAAGGATACACTTGCTTTGAATCCTGATTTTGATTTTCGTAAACCATAAACTGAGCCATTAAAGCGTTCTGTAGGAATCTGAAAATAACCCATTATCCTCAACAAGCTTATTCGATGCTTCAATGGCAGCCTTGTTCTGTTTGAGCCAGTTAGCCCGCTCGGCTTTTTGCACTTGTTCAGCCAGTGCAATTTCCAAAGTTGCGGACAGATTTAATTTCAAGTCTTTGGCCTTAGCGAGTAAGTCACTATTTATACTCAAGTTTGTAGGCTTTTTAGGCGCTGAATAATTATAAGTATGTGTCATAGCACTAAACCTCTGATACATGGGTGGTACGCATTCTATATGCGTATTTTACGAATAAAAATCATCGAATTGTTGAATGAAAATGTCCAGCTTGTCGCCGGGCAAATGGTTGATGCCTGCGGCGGCTTTGCGTCCGCCGCCGCTTGGAAAAGCGGAGCATAGCTCGTCGGCCCCGGTTTTATTATTCAGCGGCGCCCTGACGCCGACTTGGTAATCGTTGTCTTTGTTATAGGTGATTACGGCGTGGGCTCTATCGGGATGAAGGTTGGCCAGGAAATTCCCGAATACGCCGTTAACACGTCTTGCCCAGATGGTGTCGGGCAGGATGAATACGGCGACTGCGTCGCTTTGGTATTCCGGGGCAATGCGCTGGGCGCTTTCCATGTCTTGTTCATAGCCCTGTTTCAGTTGGCTAAAGATGTCGTGATTGCCGCTGATAAAATCAAAGGGCGAATGATAAGCAGCCATTTCCCGGTACAGCTTATCCGGGGCGAAATGCAGGTCTTCAATGCAGCTGCCGTAACCGTTATAGTTGATGTAGATGCCCAGGTTCTCCAGGGTTTCGAGTTCCGTTGGGTTTAAATGCAGGGTGGCCGCCAGTTGTTCGGCGCTACGGTTTAAATTGTCGCCAAAAGCTGCGGTTATTGCCCATAACGGATATTTTCCGTTCAGGTATTGATTGACCAATAAGCTGGTGCAGGTCGCGCTGTCGGTGTTAATAATGGTTTTTAGATGGGGATGGCTTGGAATATCGCCGGATTGGTGGTGGTCTACATAAAAAATATGGGCTCCCTGGTTTAAAAACTCATTAAGCCGCGTGCTGTTTTTTTGTAGGGAAATATCCAATACGGTGAGTTGATCGCCCGAGCTTACAGTCAGTTTATCCAGCAATTGTATGTCGCGTTTAATGCCGGTAATGAGCGTTGATGCCAGCGGCTGATCCAAACGCAGTTGGATCAGGGCGCAAATTCCGTCGGCATCGCCGTTGAAGATATCGAAATGCATGATTTATTCTGTCGGCTTGGATGCAGCAACAGGTGCTGTGGCGGGTAAGATATTCCTGATGCGCAACAGCGATATGACCCGCTGTACGCTTTCTTCGAGCGTAAGCTGGCTGGTGTCGATTTTTAAATCGGGGTTGTCCGGTTCTTCATAAGGCGAGGAGATGCCGGTAAAGTTTTTTATTTCGCCGAGCCGGGCTTTTTTATACAGGCCTTTGACATCGCGTTGCTCGCACACCGTTAACGGGCAAAAACAGTGAATTTCAATGAAGTCGCCATGCGGGATCAGGCTTCTTGCGGTGGCGCGTTCCGCTTTAAACGGTGAAATAAACGAAGTCAGTGTTATTACGCCTGCTTCAAGCAGCAGTTTGGCGGTTTCACTGATGCGGCGGATATTTTCCTTGCGGTCATTATCGCTAAAGCCCAGGTCGCTGCATAAGCCGTGACGTACATTATCGCCGTCCAGAACAAAGGTGTTTAAACCGTTTTGATGCAATTGTTCTTCTACGGCATGGGCCAGCGTTGATTTGCCGGAGCCGGACAGGCCGGTAAACCAGAGGACTGCGGATTTATGCGCATTTTTTTGTTCGCGGCGTTGCCGGGTGACGGTGGCACTGTGCCATACGGTATTGGTGCTTTTGCTTGGCTGATTGTTCATATTTGATTGCGCATAGTTTGTTGAATGAAAGTATCTTTATTCTGCTAGAGTAAAGCCGATTTTAATGGTGACTTGCCAGTGTGCGATTTTGCCGTTCTCTATATGGCCACGGGTTTCGATAACTTCAAACCAGCGCATATCGTGGATGGTTTTCGATGCCTTGCTGATCGCGTTTTCGATGGCTTCTTGTATGCCGACGGTTGATGAACCGGTTAGTTCTATTTTTTTGTAAACATGCTCAGTCATGATCTTTACCTTTGATGTTGTGTGTAATAAAAATCCAGTTCTTGCAGGCGTTCCGGCGTGCCTATGTCCATCCAGAAACAATCGGTTTTTTGTCCTGAAACCCGGCCGTTCGCTATGGCGAGTCGTAACAAAGGTCCCAGTTTGCCGGGTCCTTGGGGTATGTTGCTGAACAGTTCAGGCCGATACAGCCCTATGCCGCTAAAGGTGAGTTGTTGGTCGCCGTCTGAAACAACCGCCCCGGTTTTATCCAGGCCGAAATCGCCTTTGGCATTATGCTCAGGATTATTAACCAGAACCAGGTGAGCCAAATCAACAGTCGATTTTTTGAGTTCGGCAAAAGGGAAGTCTGTGGCTATATCGCCATTGACCACCAAAAACACCGCGTCGCCTAATAAATGCAGCGCGTTAATGATGCCGCCCGCCGTTTCCAGCGCTTGTTCGCCTTCGGGTGAATAGCTTATTTTGGCGCCGAACTGATCGCCGTTACCCAGTCGTTCTTCTATTTGCAATCCCAGATGGGCGTGATTGATGACTATATCATTAAAGCCGTTTGCTACCAGTTGTTGAATGGTATGTTCAATCAGCGGTTTGCCTGCGGCCGGAAGCAAGGGTTTGGGGGTATGATCGGTTAAAGGGCGCATTCTTTCGCCGCGACCTGCCGCTAAAATCATGGCTTTCATACTTCGGCGTTGCTCAGCACAGGTACTTCGGTTTTGCTCAGCCCAGGCGCTGTGACTGAGGACAGTTGAAGGGCCGGAAGCGCTTGTTCGAGCAGGAAGCCGTTGAATTCTGCAAGCTCAGGGTAGGCTGCGCAAACAGTAGTGACATAATTTAGGGTGCGCGGTATGTCGCCTAGATAGTTGGACTTGGCGTCTCTTAGGTGTAGGCGGGAAAAAATACCGATGGCCTTAAGGTGGCGCTGTAGACCCATCAGGTCGAACCAGCGCTTAAACTGGGCCGGGCTGCTGGTAATGAGGCCTGCCTGACGGAGCCGCTCAAAATAGTTCAATTGCCATTGCTCAACTTGCTGTTCCGGCCAAGCTATATAACAATCGCGCAATAACGACACGAGATCGTAAGTGATCGGGCCGATGACGGCATCCTGGAAATCGATGACTCCGGGCGAGTCGCTGTCTAAAACCATCAAGTTGCGGGAATGATAATCCCGGTGGACGCAGGTGCGAGGTTGTTCCAGGGCCGATGCAGTAAGTAGGGTGCGGACTGTCTTCCAAACAGCTTCGGGGATTTGAATGTCGAGTAACTGGCCTAAAAACCATTCGTCAAAGATAGCCAGTTCCCGATGCAGGAGCGGTTCATCATAGCCGGGTAAGCCGGAGTTTTGTATCGGTGTTTGGGTTTGTAGTTTGAATAAGCTGTCGAAAGCGCTTTGATATAAATCGGCAACCGTGTCGGCATTAAGCTGGTCCAGAAAACATTGGCTGCCAAAATCTTCCAGCAGTAAAAAACCGTCACTCAGGTTTTGTTGAAAAATGTTCGGGACCTTGACCTGGGACTGTGCCAGCAGCTTGGCAATTCTAATGAAGGGCTCAACGTTTTCTTTGCTCGGCGGGGCGTCCATGACAATAAACTGTTGCCCGGTATAGCGCTTTGCAGCTCCCGGCAATTGCTCCTTGCAATCGCCAGGAGTCTGTATTCTAAAGTAACGGCGAAAACTGGCATCGCTGGAAGCGGGTTCGCAATGGGTGATGTTGAGTAATAAATCGTTTTCAAGCCAGTCGAACATCGATATTGTTCGTAAGTCTTCGGGAATCATGATGTTTTAGGATAGATTAGTATAATATCGATGTAGTGAGGTAAAATTAACATCCGGCATTTTATTCGATTTATGATTCACTACGCTACTAAACTTGATATTACCTATGCGCTGCCGTTTATTACTCATTTTTTTACCTTTCATTTATGCATCTGTCGGCATTGCCGATGAAGCACTCTGGAATTGTGCGCAAAGCAAAGATAGCAAAGAGTGGGTTTGTGTAGGTGAAAAAAAAGCGCAGGATAAAACCGGTGCGGTAGATATTCCTGCCAGTCCTGAGCCTTCCGCTAATGCCCAGGAGTCCCCTGTAAAAGATGTGCAGTCGGCGCCCGTTGAGGCTGTTGAGCAATCCGCCGGGAGCGGATTGGCAGGCAAAGCGTCCGAAGGGGCGCGGGCAGGGACAGCCGGTGATGAACATGTTCAGCCGTCTGTAGTGGAGTCTCAACCCGGTCCCGCTGAAAATACCGAGCTGGGGCTCGACGCTCCCAAGCCCCCAATCAGCACCAAAACCGATGAAGCCCCCCGGCAAGTTAGCGTAGAGTCTAAGCAAGCCGACCAGCCGGTCTCCGATTCCAATTCAGCTAGCGACTGCTCCGGGCCGTCTTGCGGGCACGCCATTCCTAACGATAAAAAAGCGCTTCAAACTGAAGCCAATCGTCCAGGCTGGACCTGCGATGCCAAGGCGGCGGATAACAATTGGGATTGCAAGTTGGTCGGCGCCGATCCTAAGGGACAGGCCAGGATTACTGAAACGCCTGAATCCGGCGTAAGTTTGCTCACCCCGGCGTTTGATCGTAATGAAGAGCAAACCTTTAACAATCTTAAATCGCAACTGAAATATGATCCTTGGCAAAGTTGCTTGGCGCCCGGCGTTGCAAAGCCCAGCTTCGCGTCTGAAAAGGATTTGAGAGCGACATCGCCGCTGGATATTAATTCCGATTATGCTGAAATATTCGATAATGAAATCTACAGCTATACCGGTAATGTTGAAATGACCCGTGCGGATCAGCGCTCGGTCTCTAATAAAGCAAGTTATGACACTGTTTCGGAGACCTTGGATTTACAGGGCAGTGTTTATTACAGCGAAGATGAATTGGCGTTGCACAGTGAGTCGGCATCCCTTAACTTGGCTTCTGACCGGGCACGGCTTCGGGAGGCCTTGTTTATTTCCCCGGCTACACCGCTCAGGGGACGCGCCAACGCAATTTATCGGGAAAGCAATACCCTGTCCCGATATAAAGGCGTCGCCTATACCAGCTGCCGTCCCGGCAACCAGGATTGGGTTGTACATGCCTCCGAGCTGAAATTGAATAAATCTACCGGGCAAGGTGCAGCTAAAAATGCCTGGCTTGAGTTTAAAGGCGCGCCGGTGTTTTATTCGCCTTATCTTTCTTTTCCAATCGATAACAGGCGGCTTTCCGGTTTTCTGGCGCCTTCGTTCGGCAATACGCAGCGGGCCGGCTTTAGCCTGTCCACGCCTTATTATTGGAATATAGCCCCCAATTATGATGCCACTCTACGACCGCGCTATCTCTCAAAAAGGGATATAGTACTGGGCGGGGATTTTCGTTATTTGACCGAGATGACCAAGGGGACAGCAGACTTGGAATTTTTGCCTCATGATGCTCTTCGCAATAAGGCTAGGTATTTGGCGGCGATTAAAAATACCACTCAATTTACGTCCCATATCAGTTCGAATATGGATTTGAACTATGTGTCGGATAAAGACTATTTATCTGATTTGGGCAATGCGCTTAGCGTTTCCACTTACAGTAGTTACCTGTTAAGTCAGGCTAATCTCGGCTATGCAAATGAAGGGGTTTCTTTAAACGGCCATGTTGACAATTATCAATCGATCGATAAGGCGATAACGGATGCGAGCTTGCCGTATCGCAGGTTGCCGCAAGTTAACCTGAATTTGAACCACGCATTCAATTTTATGCCGTTGAATACGGTGATGGATGCCGAGTATGTGTATTTCCAGCATGATTCAGTCGTGAACGGACAACGAACCAGTGTGAAACCGTCGGTCAGTTTGCCGTTGCAAACGACCAGCGCTTTTTTAACGCCCAAGATTTCCTTGCAGCATACCCAGTATTTGCTAAGCAATCCAAAAGGCGGTGTTCTATTAAGCTCGGATAATCCATCAAGAACCTTGCCGGTTTTTTCCACGGATAGCGGCTTATATATGGAAAAGTCAGTGGATTTTTCCAATAGATCCTATCTGCATACGCTTGAACCGCGATTGTTTTATTTATATATTCCTAAGTCAGATCAGAGCAATATTCCGATATTTGATACGGCGCTGTACGATTTTTCGTTTAATAGTATGTTTTTGGAAAATCGTTTTAGCGGCACCGACAGGTTACAGGATGCCAATCAGCTAACGGCAGCCTTAACAACGCGTCTGGTTGATGCAAAGTCCGGTAGGGAAAAACTAAAACTCGGTGTCGGTGAGATTGCCTATTTTAAAAATAGAGAAGTTACTTTGCCGGGCTACCCTATAGAAACCAATCAATTTTCGCCGCTGGTGACTGAGCTGAATGCTGAATTGACGGAGCATATTTCGCTGAGCTCGGGGCTGCAATGGGATCCGCATTTAAACGATATTGTCAGGCATAAAGCCATGCTGCATTTTATTAATCAGCCCGGTGAAATTGTTAACCTGGGCTATCGGTATAGACAAAATACCCTTATTCCAACGGCGCTGGGGACTAGGCCTTATGACATTATTCAAAGCGATGCTTCCTTTCACTGGCCGGTTTATAACGACTGGTCGGCGGTTGGAAAATGGACCTATTCATTACTGAATAATTCAACTCAGGAAAGCTTTTTTGGCTTGGAAAAAGAAAATTGTTGTTGGCGGTTCCGTGTTATCGGACGGCGCTGGATTAATAACATCAACCTTAATTTAAATCCAAATCTCCAAGGTCCGAATGTTCAAAGCCTTCTTGATGTCGATGCGACAGGTGTTAGCCAGACAGGCGTGTTTTTTCAGGTAGAACTTAAAGGATTGACCGGTGTTGGGGAAAAGCTGGACGAATTTTTCGAACAGCAAATTTATGGTTATCGGAAATCTCAGAAATGATCAAACAAGAAAATATCAAAAGAGCTTTTGTCGTAGCGTTGCTGTGTAATTTATTGTTCGGCAGCTTTTTAGTGCGCGCTGAAGTGCTTGATACCATTATCGCTGTAGTTGAAGATGACGTTATCCTTGAGCGGGAATTACAAAAAGAAGTGGCGGTCATTGAGCAAAGAATACAACAAAGTAACGCCGCTCTGCCGCCCGCTTCCGTACTGCGTAAACAAGTATTGGAAAAAATGATTGTTGATAAGCTCCAGCGACAATTAGCGGAAAAAGCCGGTATTACCGTCAGCGAAGAAATGCTCAATAGTTCGGCTGCCGATATAGCCCGAAGAAATAATATGGACGTGGATCAATTCAGGGCCGAGCTGGAAGGGCAGGGCATTAGCTATCAAAGCTTTTTGGATAATATGCGTAATGAAATCATTATTAATCAATTACGCGGCAGAGAGATAGGCGGGCGTATTAAGGTGACCGACCGGGAGGTTGAGCACTATATGGAAACCCAGGATAAAATCGGCGAAGAGTCCACGCAGTACCATCTAGGCCATATATTGGTTGCCGTTAAAGAAGGCGCATCATCGACAGAAATACAAAAAGCGATGAGCAAAGCCGATGATTTAGTCAAAAAACTGCGCACAGGGCAAGATTTTAGCCAAACAGCGATAAGTGATTCGGATGATGCCAATGCGCTAAAGGGCGGTGACTTGGGTTGGCGAACCCAAAGTGAAGTGCCTACTTTGTTTGCTAATGAAATCAATCAAATGAGGCAGGGTGACGTATCCGAGCCTATACGCAGTCCGAGCGGTTTTCATATTATTAAAATGTTGGAGCTGAAAGGTACGGATAATCATATGATTATCAAAACCAAGGTTCGTCATATTCTAATTAAAACCAATGAGTTGGTTGATGATGCCGAGGCAAGGAAACGTTTGTTGGCATTAAAAGTTCGTATTGCCGATGGCGATGATTTTGCTGCATTAGCACGGGCGCATTCAGATGATAAAGGTTCGGCATTAAAAGGCGGTTCACTTGACTGGGTAGGACCTGGTGATTTGGTTAAGCCGTTTGAAGAAGCCATGGCAAAACTCGGGATTAACGAAATCAGCGAGCCGGTCCAGACCCAGTTCGGTTGGCACATTATTCAGGTTTTAGGCCGGGAAAATAAGGATGATAGCAGTGAGTTTAAGAAGAACCTGGTTAGGGACGCCATTCGTAAGCGGAAAATTGAAGAAGAAACAGAGCTTTGGGTGCGTAGATTGCGCGATGAAGCTTTTGTGGAAATTTACCAGGATAGACTTTGAAACAGTGCAGCTCGCGGCGAACTCAGTCGAACTGTGCGGCTAGCAGGTCAAAATCGGGATGAATACTAATAAAGTAGGCGCTTTAGGCGAAGCTTCCGCTCCTGTTCACGCCCCTCGCCTACGTCCTGTAGGCGAGGCAGTAGCGGTTGCCGATGACTGCATGGATGCGAAGTTGGGGGGGGCGAGCTCAGTTATCCAGCCGAGTATTAAAATGGTTCGCTATCGCCTGGACGTGGGCTGTAAACATCAGGTTACTTCGGAAGAGCTTAAAAAAGTATTGATTGAAGAAGCTGGAGTCGATAAAAATAATATTAATATTATTAATATTCAAGGCGACTATACGCTGGTTGAATTGCCCGATGAGATGCCGCAGGACATATTCCTGCATTTAAAATCGGTAGAAATTAAGCAACATAAACTGGATATAAAACGGGTAAAAGCGCGTAATAAAAAACGTGGCAACAATTATCGTCGACGAGGAAGGCCGCGTACTTCCCCGTCTGACAATGGCGGCTCCGGTCACGAGAGTGACGGATGATTTGACCGAACAGATGTAAGGAAGATTAAACGTTACCGACGTAGGGGGTACGCATTTCCTCGGCAACTGCTCGTCGCCTAAAGCGCCTATTTTGGTGCTCTACCTCCTCCATCTTTGGAGTCGTATCTCCGGCATCCATGCAGATGTTGCCAAAAGTGGACATCGGGCCATGGCCGGGAATAAAAGCAAACTATTCGCCTAAGACAAAAAGCAAATTTTATCATTAAAATGGAATATCACTATTAACGGCGGAAACGCATGATTTTTACCGTTAATTCAACGACAGCTTGTTTAACACTATGACAAAAATACAATATATAAATACGCCTGATCAGCTGGCTAAGCTGTGCGAACAGATAAAAAAAGAACCTTGGCTGGCGCTTGATACGGAGTTTTTACGGGAAAAGACCTATTACCCGAAGTTTTGCCTGCTACAGCTGGCGACGCCGGAATGGGTGGCTTGTGTTGATCCCATCGCATTGCCTTCGTTGGACATGCTTTTTGATGTTTTATATAGCCCATCCATCATAAAAGTATTTCATTCCTGTCGGCAGGATTTGGAAATCTTTTATCAGTTAACGGGAAAAATACCCGAGCCATTGTTTGATACTCAAATTGCTGCGCCCTTACTGGGTTTTCAGGAGAATCCTGGCTATGCGATGCTGGTATCCAGTCTGTTAAATGTCAATTTAAACAAGGCGCACACCCGTGCGGATTGGAGCAAGCGACCTTTGATAGATGCAGAGATTCAATATGCTGCGGATGATGTGATTTATTTATGCAAGATTTATCAAATGATGTTGCAGAAATTAGCCGAGCTGGGACGGGCTGATTGGCTGGAACGTGATTTTGCAGAACTGGCAAATCTGGATCTTTATGAGGTAAAGCCCGATAAAGCCTGGTTGAAAATAAAAGGTAAAAATAAGTTGACCGGTAGGCAATTATCAATTGTTCAAACCTTGGCTGAATGGCGGGAAAAAACCGCCCAGTCAGAAGATCGTCCCAAGAGTTGGCTGTTGCGTGATGAGATGCTGTTCGATGTAGCTAAGTTGCAACCGGAAACAGTCAGTGAATTAGGCAATATTCGCGGCATTAATGAGCGCGTGGTTAATCGTTATGGCGCAGAACTTTGCCAATTAATTACGGTCGCCAAGACTCGCACGCCTATACCCTTGAATGAAAAAGGCCGACCCGCGAAAAAAACTCAGCAGCAGGAAGCGATACTGGATATTTTGACGGCATTGGTCAGGATACGCGCTGAAGAAAACTCGTTAAACCCAATTATTCTTGCAACACGTAAAGACTTGGAAGTGTTGTTGTTTAATGACGATGAAGAGTGTTCTTTGTTGCACGGCTGGCGTTTTAAAATGGCCGGCAGGGAATTGGTAGGCTTGTTAAAAGGGGAGCTATTGCTCGGGATTGAGTCGGATAGGCTGGCTATTATTGAAAATAAATCCTTGGCATAGGCGTGCTAAGGTGATTGCCAAGAATAAATATACCCAAAATGGCGCAGGATTTTTGTTCGTCGGTTACCCTGTTTGTATATCGATTTGAGCGGTAGATGTTTGACAATACATCAATGTTAAGTTACGGTTGTCTTAAGGGAGTTTTAAGTTTTGTGATTCCCTTGGTTAGGCTTTTGGGGGCAAGTTTATAATCGAATTGATCGAATTATAAAAGACCCGGCAGATTAAACATTTAATGAGGAACGAACGAATGAAAAAGAAAAACCTCTTTACTGCCTGCGTACTTTGCAGCGCATTATTGTCAACAGGGGCGGCTTGCGCGGATGAGCATGGTTATTTGTCCGGTGTAGGCTCCAAATTCGGCCAAGGATTAGCTAACACAGCGACCGGCTTCATTGAGATACCGAAAAATATTATCAACATCAGTCACGAACAAAATGCTTTTGTCGGAGTGACCTGGGGGTTGTTACGCGGAGTCATCGAAACAGTCAGTCGTACGACTGTGGGCGCTGTAGAGTTGATTACCTCTCCTATTCCTACGAGTGACTTTATCACGCCGCCTTATGTGTGGGATCGTTTTAGCGAGGATAGCCGTTATTTCGGTCAGCATATTCCAGGATACTGGACTACTTATGGGCCGTTAGACGACGGCGAATAGTCTTCTCCCATTAAATAATCATTGTTTCATTCGCCGGAAAGCGGCGGTTGATTAGGATTGAAAAAGGATAAAGTTATGAACAAACAACATATTTATGTGCCATTTGCCGTATTAGTTGCCACGCTTGCCGCCTGTAGTGCGCCGCCACAGAAAGATGTTCCCGGATTAAGTTCTGGAATTGACGCTGCAAATGCCGGTCATTATCGCCAAGCTATTATGCATGAGGAAGCGGCAGAGAAAAAATTGGAAGAAGCCAATAAATCTTTAACGCATTGGAAAAACGATCATTACTGGAATATTGATGATAGGCAAACCGCCCTGGATGCCGCTCAGGCAGCTGCGCAGCACAGGCTTGAGTCGGAAAAGGAAATGTGCCAGTGGTTAACGCAGGTTCACAGTCAAAACCATGTTCAGGATGGGGCGGTTTCAGCCCAACATAGCGCCGTATTTTTCGCCGATGGCAGTGCGACGCCTTATAAATATGAACAACATGAAATTGCTATCCTGGGCGCATACCTGGAAGCGCATCCCGAGATTACCGCCGATGTAAATGCTTATACCGATACGGTCGGCAGCTCATCAAGCAACCAAAATCTATCGGAAAGACGGGCGGCTTTTGTCACCAATATGCTAGTCAAGCATGGCGCCAAGATGGATCAATTACATGTAAAATCTTTAGGCGAAGCTCAAGGGCCTGATAATACGCGTAATCAGGACCATCGCGTAGTATCGATGGTTACCGTACATCCTAATTATATCGATTGTCCGGATTTGAAATAACCGTCATCACAGTTCCCCGTAGTCTTGCAATGGCTACGGGGAAGTCTAAAGTTCCCGCCTATATTTTTAGTTTTATTAAATAAGCACTGCGTTCATCGCTGTCAGTAAGAGCAAAAATCACCAGCGCTATAATAAAACCGACCATTGAAGTTTTCCCGAATTGTTCCCTAATATTGTATTTTAACGCGCTAAGCTGATGCTTGCGGCGCTTGGTTGTCATATAATGCGCGTTTTAGTTTTTATGTTCCCGGAAGGTAAGTTAATATGAAGAAAATTGCTTTATTTGTTTCACTCTTGCTGCTCTTTTTTACCTCAGTAGTTAGCGCTCACGGCCCTGTTCGTCAAAAAGCCGAAGAGAAAATCACCATCAATGCACCTGCTGAAAAAGTCTGGGCTATTATTAAAAACTACGGCGATATGTCCTGGCATCCCGATATTTTTAATACAACCGTTAAGGGTGACAATACTAAAGGCGCGATCCGTGTCTTGACCTTAAAAGACGGTGCTACGATTACCGAAGAGTTAAAAAAGTATGACGACGCAAAAATGTCTTATGCTTACAAAATCACTGACATGAGTTCATCTAAAACCATCACTCATGCCGGCGCCGAAGAGAAAGTCCCCGCGTTACCCGTAAACGATTACGCAGCAAGCATTGAATTAGCCGATAAAGGCGGTAATACCGAAGTTTCCTGGAAAGCCGGTTACTACCGCGCCTACATGAACAACAATCCACCTGAAGAAATGAACGAAGAAGCGGCTAACACCGCAGTAAAAGCCGTTTTGGAAACAGGATTAATTAACCTGAAGAAATTGGCTGAAAAGTAAGGTTTAGAAAGTGTTCCAAGTGAACTATCGCCGCACCGGCTCCCGGCTGGTTTGCGGCATACACACCATTCTTGGCAATAAGGCTGTAGCGATTTGTATCGCTACAGTTTTTTTATCTGCACCGCTTGCAGCCGAGCCCCTTGCCTACAGGGATGTAGGTAAGGGGCGTGAGCTGGGAGCGGTAAGCTTTGCATACATCAGCAATCAATTAGACGATAGCCTGTCGGTTATCGATACAGCAAAAGGCCGCGTAGTCGATACCATTGCTGTTCCCGGTAAACCTGCGGGCATAGCGGTTGCGCCTGACGGCAAGCATTGTTATGTCAGCACCCCGGAAGCTAAAGGCTTTGCCGTTGTCGATACCAAAAAACGCGAAGTCATCGCCAATGTGACTGTCAATAACGGCGCCTTGGGTATTGCTGTCGGCCCTGATGGCAAGCGGATTTATGTGGCAGACTGGTATAAGAATACCGTCTCGGTTATCGATGCGGACAGCCTGCAAATAACCAAAACGATTAGTGTCGGCGAATCGCCGTCAGGTTTGGTTGTCAGTCCTGATAATCGTTGGTTATATGTTGCCAACCGGATCAGTAATTCGGTTTCCCAAATTGACTTGAATACATTGACCGTTAAAAAAACCGCACAGGTTGGGACGCATCCGTTTGGACTCACCATTGATGGCAGAGGCGAACGCATTTATGTCGCCAACGTGAAAAGCGATGATGTAACGGTTTTGGAAACGGCCAGGATGAAAGCTATTGCCACCGTAAAAGTCAATATGCTGCCTTATGCCACAGCGCTGGCGCTTAACGACAGCCGCTTGTTGGTGACTAACCAGGATGACGGCTCGGTTTCTGTGATTGATACCGAAACCTTGAAAGAAATTGCCCTGATTACCGTGGGTACTAAACCCGAAGGTATCAGCACCCATCCCGATGACCGGCATGTTTACGTGGCAAACTGGTTTGACGGCAATGTTTCGGTGATTGACGCCAGAACCCTGAAAGTGACTGAGACCATTAAAACCGGCGAAGGCAGCCGTGCATTCGGGCAGTTTATGGGTAAGTGAACCCGTTTCAACCGGATAATCCCGATTTAATTCCACATTGTTAATGCAAAACGCATCACCAGTCCCTTCTCAAAAATGCCTTCATCGAATCAACTTATCGCTCCCCTTCCTTATTTTACCGATAGTGCAGAACTGTTTTCCGTTTGTGCGGATAAAGCCTGGGCCGTTTTTCTGGATAGCGGTTTTCCCGGCAGTCATCATGGGCGATACGATATTATCGCAGCTGAACCGGTGTGTACCTTGGTTACGCATGGCGAGATTACCGAGATCACCTGTAACGGCAAGGCAATACAATCAACCGAAAACCCGTTTGATTTGGTTAAACAACAGCTTTGCCGGTTCCCAGGTTTTAAGCTGGATGATCACTTGCCGTTCAACGGCGGAGCCATCGGTTATTTTTCCTATGATTTAGCCCGCCGACTTGAAGTGTTGCCGGTTGTTGCCCAAGACGCCGAACATATTGCCGAAATGGCGGTCGGGATTTATCCGTGGGCGGTCGTCGTCGATCATTATCTGCAAAAAAGTTATTTGGTAGGGCATTGCGAGCAGCAAAAATGGCAGGATTTAATTCGGCAGTTCAGTCAGACCAATTCGCCAAAGGGGCAGGATGACCAAGCGTTTAAAGTGGTCGGCGAGATTACGTCCAATATGGATAAGGATTCATACGTCCGTGCGTTTAACCGGATCAAACATTATCTTAAGGAAGGCGATTGTTACCAGGTGAATTTGGCCCAGCGCTTTGTTGCAGCTTGCCAGGGCGATCCGTGGACGGCTTATCAAATCTTGCGCAAATTAAATGCCGCCCCATTTAGTTGCTATCTTAATTTGCCCGAAGTGCAGATTTTAAGCTCATCCCCGGAACGATTTTTAAAGCTTACCGGTGGTGTGGTCGAGACTAAGCCTATTAAAGGCACGCGGCCCAGAAAACAAGATTACGCGGAAAACCAGCAGCAAATAAAAAACCTTGAAGCCAGCAGCAAGGATAGGGCGGAAAACCTGATGATTGTCGATTTGCTCAGAAACGACATCAGTAAAACCTGCAAGAGCGGCTCGGTCAAAGTGCCGCTTTTGTTCGATGTGGAAAGCTACGCTACCGTCCACCATTTGGTCAGTACCGTAACCGGCATACTGGCGGATAATCAGCACGCCCTGGATTTGTTAAAAAGCTGCTTTCCGGGCGGATCGATTACCGGCGCGCCCAAGATCAGGGCCATGGAAATCATCGAAGAACTCGAACCTAACCGGCGCGGCGTTTATTGCGGAGCTATCGGTTATATTGGCTTTAACGGCAATATGGACACCAATATTGCGATCAGGACGCTGGTGCATTCGGAAAACACCATTCGTTTCTGGGCCGGTGGCGGTATTGTCAATGATTCCGTAGCCGAAGAAGAATACCAGGAAAGTTTTGACAAAGCGGCGGCCATGCTCGATTTATTGCAGCAATTTACGGCAAGGTAATGCGCAATTTACCCGGCGTACAGGTAGATAGAAAATGGAACACGATGGCACGGATGGCACGGATTAGACTGATAAACGCGGATAAAACCAATGAATGGGCTGCCCATCGACTCTTTAAAATCCGTTTAAATCCGTCCAATCCGTGTTCTATTATAAAATTAGCCCTGAGTAGTTACACATGATTATTATCAAACTGGGCGGCAGCCTGTCCCGCTCGGATACCCTGATTGACTGCTTGAATGCGGTGGAGAAAAACTATCAGGGCAGGGCAGTGGTTATTGTCCCAGGTGGCGGCGCGTTTGCCGACCAAGTCAGGCTGGCGCAACAACACTGGCAATTTGACGATACCACCGCACACCAGATGGCTGTCTTGGCCATGCAGCAAATGGCCTTGATGTTTAAAGGGCTTAAACCCGGTTTTGCTATTGTCCATACCATCAACGCAATTCAAAGTACGCTAAACCGGCAAAGCCCCGTTATTTGGTCGCCGGATATTACTGAGCTCGATAATGCAGGCATACCGGCAAGCTGGGATATAAGCTCAGACAGTTTGGCTGCATGGTTGGCCAAGACGCTGTCGGCAACCGAACTTATCCTGGTAAAGTCAGCCGCTATCGATGCGAGCCTTAGTCTGCATCAACTTACAGAGCAACACATAATCGATAACGCATTTTGCGATTTTATCGCGCAAGCCGCGTTTAAAATACAAATTGTTAATGCCCAAAGCTGGGGTGGATAACCGGTAATACTGTTGATTTTAGTCCTCTCCTAGTAACCCCCCCCAAGGCAATAAAGGATTACTCCATGTTAAATGTTTGGCAAAAAACCTGTGTAAAAATAGCCGGGTGGTTTCCGTTGTGGATAGTAACAGGCTGTTTGTGGGCATGGTGGCAACCCGAAGCGTGGTTATGGTTCCAGCCTTATATTGCTGTCGGCTTGGGTGTGATTATGTTGGGCATGGGGCTAACTCTGAAGCTGTCCGATTTTTCGGAAGTATTGCGGATGCCGAAGATTATCGCCATCGGCGTTTTGGTGCAGTTTATCATCATGCCGCTGTCGGCCTATTTTTGGGCAAAAGTGCTGGATTTGGAGGCGAGCTTGGCGATAGGCCTGATCCTGGTCGGCGCCTGTCCCGGCGGCACCGCATCCAATGTGATTTGTTACCTGGCCCGCGCCAATGTGGCCTTGAGCGTATTGTTGACGATGTGCTCCACCTTCGCCGCGATAGTGCTGACGCCGTTGCTGACCCAATGGCTGGCAGGCACCTACTTGCCGGTCGACGGTTGGGGTTTGTTTCGCTCTATGGTTCAGGTGGTATTGATCCCCTTAATAGCCGGATTATTAATCAACACCGCACTGGATAGGATGCAGCAGCATAAACGTCACGCCGTGCGCGCCGTCGTAAATACAGTCGGCCCTATCGTCAGCATCGCAGTGATTGTGTTGGTGGTGGACAGCATAGTAGCGGGCAACAAAACGGCGCTTGAGTCGATGGGGCCAACATTATTCTGTTCGGTTTTTTTATTTCACGCTACCGGCTTTGTCTTGGCTTATGTTGTAATGAAACGGCTGGGTTACGGCAACGCGGAATGCCGCACCGTATCGATACAAGTGGGCATGAAAAATAGCGGACTTGGCGCGTCGCTGGCTAAAACGCATTTTGCCGACATGGCCATGGCTCCGGTTCCGGCCGCGATTTCGGCGGTGTTACATTGCCTGATCGGTAGCGCACTGGCGGGATTTTGGGGCGGAAGAAGGTGACTGTATGCCGAAGCCCTGTGAAATCAGTCTATGTATTTAACCAGAGACATGCCCGTTAATATGATCAAGCAATCGCTATCAAATTATTTATCCGGTTTTATTGTTGTTGTTTTAACAGGGATTTCACCCCTTGCATACGCCCAGAACTTATTGGAAATCTATGAACTGGCCTTACAAAATGATCCTATTTTAAAACAATCACATGCCGGTCAGCTAGCTGTCGGCGAATCAAAAAACCAAAGTATTGCGAATTTTCTGCCCAATGTTTCGGCAACAGGCATTAGCAATTTGAGTCGCTTGACTAATAAGCGGGTGACCTATCAAGGTAGCGGTATACAAAAATATTCGGACAACAATTTTAATCTGAACTTAACCCAGCCTTTGTTTCACTGGGATCACTGGATACAGCTAAGTCAATCCGATAATCAAATTGCCCAGGCCGAAGCGGATTACCAGGCCGAACTGCAAAAACTGATGGTTAAAATCACTGAAGCTTATTTCAATGTGTTATCCGCCGAGGACAATCTTGAATTTAGCCGTTCAGAAAAACAGGCGACTGCACGACAGCTGGAACAGGCCAAGCAACGATTTGCCATCGGCCTTATCGACATTATCGAAGTTCGCGAGACTCAAGCCGCTTTCGATAGAACCATTGCCAACGAAATTGAGGCGGCCAATAATGTGGATAGCCAAAAAGAAGCGCTAACCGAGATTATTGGCGAGCAAGACATCAGACTGAATAACCTGGGCGAGAATATTCCGCTGGCCAGGCCGGAGCCGGATGACATATCGGCATGGAGTAATTCTGCTGAAGTCGGTAATTTCAGCATCATTTCAGCCTTTAACCAGATGGAATTTTCCCGCAAATCGATTGATTTGCAACGTACCGGACATTTGCCTAAATTGGATTTGGTTGCGTCTTTGGGCGAATACGATACTTCCAGTAATTTCGGCTTGCGAGGATCGACAGAAGTTGTGGGTGTGCGGCTAAATGTGCCGTTGTTTGAAGGCGGCGCGGTAAATTCCAGGACCCAGCAGGCCGGTTACCAATACCAGCAGGCCAAAGAACAGTTAACGGCTGCGAAAAGAGCGGTCAATCGACAGGTGAAAGATGCCTATCGAGGCATCACCTCCAGCATTAGCCGTGTAGAAGCGCTGAAAACCGCAGTTAGTTCCGCCGAAACCGCCTTGCAGGCGACTGAAGCAGGGTTTGAAGTCGGCGTTAGAACGCTGGTTGAAGTGCTGAACGAGCAAAGGAATTTGTATTTGGCTAAACGCGATTATTCACGCACCCGCTATGATTATTTACTAAACAGCATCAAGTTAAAACAAGCGGCAAGTAGTCTGGGGCAAGAAGATCTTGAACAAATCAACCGGTTATTGCTAGCAAACTCTGCTGCAAGCAATGGAAAATAGCGATAGTAACTACTCAGCAGCTAGAAAAATGGAACACGGATGCCAAAAGTAGGCGCCTCTAGGCGACACAGATAGAACGGATAATCACTGATTAAAAGTGCAGAATATTCTAAAAAATCCGTGTAAATCCGTCTTATCTGTGTCATCCGTGTTCTATTGTATTTCGCTCGTTCCCAAGCTCCAGCTTGGGAATGCAGTCTTGGAAGCTCCAGCTTCCCGACTCGCGAAGCTAGAGCTTCGCTAACGGGGTTCCCAAGCCGGAGCTTGGGAACCAGCGTAAATATTCTAAAAAATCCGTGTAAATCCGTCTTATCTGTATCATCCGTGTTCTATTGTATTTAACACGGTATTTTATTTATTGCGAGTTGCCTTACTACTAGCTATATATCAAGACTAGCCGATTATGAAGTAAATCCCGGAATGACAAGGCGTTTCTCTATTAGCCGGGCTGCAATCACAATCAACGAAACCAAGGCGAGATAGACAATGGCCGCCAATAAATAGGCCTTAAAAAACTGAAAGTTGGTAGCAGCCAGCTCTTGTATTCGGGCAAAAAATTCAGTGTATTGAATCAGGAATGCCACCGAACTGTCTTTCAAATTACCAATCACCTGATTGGTCAGCGCCGGTACTGACAAGCGCATGACTTGCGGCAAGGTGATCAATTTAAAAATTTGCCGGGGACTGAATCCCTGGGCTCTGGCCGCCTCCATTTCTGCGTGATCCAGTCCGTTATAAGCGCTGGTCAGGTAGGCCGCGTTATAGGCTGCGACATTCAGCGTGAAGCTAAACACAGCAACCTGAAAAGGAGACAACTTAATTCCCCACTGAGGCAAGCCATAATAGAGTAGGAACAGCAATACAATCAGCGGCATACCGATAAAGAACGAAATATAGCCATTGATAACACAACGTAGCGCATTGTTCCGGCTTAAGGACGCATAAAAAATCACAATGCCAAAAATCAGACCGCTCAAACTAATGATTGCCGTCAGCTGTAAGGTTTTACTCAAACCCATCAGGATGAGCGGGCTTTGCTCAAGCAAATCGCTGTGGAATCTTGCCCATCCGTTCATCAATAATCCGCCTCACGAGCAAAGAAAGCGCGAATGCGTTCATCGTCATGATTCTGGGAAAGTGTTGCTATCGAAGCTTCGGCCCTGACAATGCCTTTATCCAAGAACACCACTTTATCCGAGATTTGTCCGGCCAGTTTCAGGTCGTGGGTGACACAAAGCATGGTGACTCCCTCATCGTGAAGACGATTCATCATGTCCGCCACTTCCCGCGTCATCAAAGGATCGAGCGCCGAGGTAGGCTCATCAAAGAAAACCACCGCCGGGTCCATGGCCAAGGCGCGCGCAATGGCAACCCGCTGTTTTTGTCCCCCCGATAACTGACTGGGATATTTCCCGGCATGGGAAGCCATATTAAGACGCTCTAATTCGGCGAGCGCTTTATGTTTCGCTTCCGCAGCCGACAATTTCTTAAGCTTGCGCAAGGCCAAGGTGACATTCTCTAAAACAGAAAGATGGCGATAAAGCGCAAATTGCTGAAACACAAAGCCTATGCTTTGTCTCAGCGCCCTTACGTCGACATCTGCGCCCATAATATTTTCACCGCGAAAAACAATTCTGCCGCCGCTAGGCTCTTCAAGGCGGTTTAGGCAACGCAGTAAGGTTGACTTTCCTGAGCCTGATGATCCCATCACGACTTTCAAATCGCCTTCGTAAATATCGAGATTCACGCCGTTAAGGATAATCTGCTCGCCAAATTTCTTGACTAAATCGCGCACCTCGATTACCGGCATAACAAATTCTCCATTAGATATTGCTGCGCTGTTTCAATACCAGCCCAGGGATGCGATACCGCTTCTCAATAAGTTGCACGGCAAACAACAAGATACGGAAGATCAAAAAATATAAAACCCCCACCGCAAAATAGATTTCAACGCCGTGCAGTGTCGCGGCTGAAAGGGTCATCGCTTGTTTGGTGATTTCAGGAATGCCAACCGTATACGCAAAGGGGGAATATTTTAAAACCGTGGTAAATTCATTGATCATTCCCGGCAGCGAGAAGCGCAACATCTGCGGCAGCTCGATACAGTTAAAAACCTGGAGTCGGCTCAGTCCCATCGCCTCGGCGGCCAAAATTTCATCCGCATCGACAGAATTTAAAGCGCCACGAAAGACTTCCGAAAGGTAAGCGGCGGAAATCAAGCCTAAACTCAGCACCATGGCTAATAAGGGCGTGACTTTCAGCCCGATACTGGGAAAACCGAAATACACGATGAACAGCAAGACCAGAACCGGAATGCCGCGAAAAACATAGGCATAGGCGTCTAATAATGGCCTGAGCCAGTAAAAACCTATCCTGCGAATACAGGCGATGATCAGCCCGACCAACACCCCTGTCACGCTGCAACATAAGGTGACAAGGAGTGTATAGCCGAGGCCGCGCCCGAGCTGAATGACTATATCAAGAAAACTCAAAGGTAATTAACCGATGTCTTATTTCATCCATTTATCCATGATGGCTTTGATTTTTTCTGGGCCAAGCTGGGTGAGATAAACATCAAAATCCTCGCGCATCTTCGAACCTTTAGCAAAGGCAAAACCGTATTTGTCGAAACCGGTAAAAACATAGCTGCTTTCAAAGGGCAAGTTCAGCTTGGATTTATAGTTGGCCAGAACCGGTTCTTCAATAAAGGCAAGATCAAGATTGCCGTTTTGAAGATCGGTCGCCACTTCGGTGTAAGTAGGATAGAGCTTAACCTGACTGAGGCTGTAATAGCCTTTAGGCTCCAACTCATTTTTAATCAAGTCGTTATAAGCCATCCCCCTGGGATAACCGATTGAATATTTCTTAAGTTCTGAAAGATCGGTAATTTTAATATTGCGACTTTTAAGGCTAACCAGATGCCAGGCATTGTCGTAATAGGGTTGTGAAAAATCCATCGCCTCTTTGCGTTTATCGGTAATAGAAATGCCGGAAAATGCAACCTCGGCCTGCCCGCTGGAAACCGCACCCAGCATTCCCTGCCAATCATAAGGCGTCACCTGCATGGTAAGTCCCTTGGACTGACAATAAGCATCAAAAATTTCCAGGTCGGAGCCTTTGATGACGCCATTTTCTTCATAGAGCATAGGGGGCGAGGTCGATGAAACAGCCACCTTAACGACATTCGTTTGTTCCTGTTGCTTTTCACAACCGAGTAATGCCAAAACGCAAAGACCCAGTAAGGCCATCAGCCAATATTTCTTATTCAAGCCAAACACTCCAATCCAAAAAATGATTTATTTTACGCAAAGTCTAAAAATTGCACCAAATGTATACCAATCTAGCATCGCGTAGCCCTTATAGCAAACGCTACTGCTCATGACGTTTACGATCAATGATTTAAAGATAGGCTTCTCTGCTTCTCATGCCGAACACAGCTGTGAATTACCGTGCAAAATTTATCAGGAAATGGGGGAGCCAACATTGAAGATTTTCCAGGGACAAAGAATGCTGGGTTTTATGGTAACTACTCAGCCTATATTTCGAACGCCATAAGATATGGAATGAAAATTAAATAACGTGAACACACGATAAGGGCTGGTCGCCCTTTGTGCAAATGTATGAGTTATTTAATTCCCGTTCCTATGCAGTTTATAACCATAAGGTTCAAAGCGAGCTTTGCACTCCGATAACCACATCTCCTGGAGTCCAAAGCTCGCTTTGGACACTTCAAAATGGGTTCTGGGATTTACAGCGTTTTCAATTTAAATGAGTTACTAATTATTAGCGGGCTATGTCGGCTTCATTGCCGCTGGAGTGCAGGCTTCGCCTGCGCTGGCAAGCACCAAAAGTAGGCGCTTTAGGCGA
>SCPZ01000083.1 GCA_004299305.1 Methylobacter sp. | reverse complement strand
AGTTTATGGAACCCCAGCGGGGTTCAAGCTGTTAGCCGGGGGTTGAGCGTAGCGACACCCCCGGATAGCGGCAACAATGATTTTTCGACCCTGGAGGGGTCGCAGTTTTATCTTTAATGCCTTGAATTTATTTATAATTATTCAAATTCTGCATTGTGCGAATAAAACTCTCATCCGTACAAAACGGTGACTGCGACCCTTCCAGGGTCGTGGTTTTTTTTCGCATTAACCGGGGGTGTCGCTACGCTCACCCCCCGGCTAATGGCTGGCAACCCTCCAGGTTGCAGAAAAGGTATTTTGACACTTGTGTATAACGATGAGCGGAGCCCGTGGGAACGAGAAAACTGCAACTGGGCAACAAAAATGAGTGATGACAAGTTAATGGCTGAAAACATGACGCGTGTTATTCAACATCATGCCCAAGTTGATGCCATTTATCTTTACGGTTCACCGCGCCAAGCAAACCGCGCATGAACAGAGCGACTGGGATATTGCGGTTATATTTAGCGAATACGAAACGGATTTAAGTGCCCGCCTGTTGCGTCCGCAATTGTTAGAAGCCGCTATCGAGCGTGAATTAAAACTTTATAATCAAATCAGCGTCATTGATTTGGAAACGGCTCCAGTGTATTTGCAATACAGTATTTTAATGTCGGCGGTTAAATGGTTTGATCGCAACGTGCCGCACGTTAAACGGGTTGAACAAAGTATTTTGTCAAAATGGGAAAAGGATTATGAGAGATATTGCCTATGAACAGGCATTGCTTCGGCATCAACGCAGAATGTTACGCATCTTGGACGAATACAGCCGCGAAAATACCGACACCTGGACAGAGCGGGATTTCCTGGCGATACAGCGGGCCTTGCAGGTTTATATTGAATCGTTTATTGGCATGGCGCGTTATTTTGTGCAGCAAAAATATAGCTTATCCGTCAGTCAATCGCGTGAAGCCTTAGACGAATTAAAAAGTCGCGGCGATTTGACCGTTCAGCAGCATGAAGAGCTGTTAAAGATTGTCGGTTTACGTAACGTGCTGGCGCATGATTATTTGGAGATTAACGACAGCATCATGCAAGCGGTAGTCATCAAAAAACATTATGCGATTATGGATACGTTATTTTCAGAATGGCGGCAGGCATTGGATTTGTTATGAGCCTAAACTACAAAGCCAACGAGTTACCCTTTCAAAACGACATGATTGCTCATTTGCTGAGCCATGGTTGGTTGTTAGGTAAACCGGAACATTACAACCGAGAACTTGCTTTATATCCCGAGGACTTATTGGGTTTTGTCCAAGAAACTCAAGATGCCCAGTGGCAAAAATTCTGCGGGCTTTACCCGAGCAATCCAGAAGAAAAGTTTTTGGAACGTGTCGCCACTCAGCTCAATAAAGCCGATCCCAATGCCGCCAATAAAGAAATGCGCACCTTTGGCACCTTGGGCGTGTTACGGCATGAGCTGCGTGACCGTGGCACCCGCTTTAGTTTATGCCAGTTTAAACCGGAGCATGATTTAAACCCGGAGACATTGACGCGTTACCAAAAAAACCGTTGCCGGGTGGTACCGGAATTGGTGTATAGCCCCTGGGCAAGCGAAGCGCACTTGGCTGAAACAGGTGCAAAAGCTAAAGCGTGGCGCATTGATTTGGTGTTGTTTGTGAATGGCTTGCCGGTGGCAACGTTAGAGTTAAAATCGGAATTCAAGCAGGCCGTACACAATGCGATTAAACAATATAAAACCACCCGTCATTCCATAGATCCTGTTACCAAAAAGCCGGAACCGCTGTTAACGTTTAAACGCGGCGCGCTGGTGCATTTTGCCGTGAGCCAGTATGAAGTTTATATGGCTACCCGCTTGGAAGGTAATGACACCTTCTTTTTGCCGTTTAATAAAGGCACCAAAGACGGCGCTGCCGGTAACGATGTGCCGGAAGATATTAACCGCTATGCGACTGATTATTTATGGAACGAGGTGTTGCTGCCGGATAACCTGCTCAATATTCTTGCCCGCTTTGTCCATTTACAGATTGAAGAAAAAGAGGATTGGGAGGGCCGCAAGTACAAAAAAGAAGCCCTGATCTTTCCGCGTTATCATCAATGGGATGTGGTGACAAAACTGGTAGAGTCTGCGCGTACTGAAGGCCCCGGTCATAAATACCTAATTCAACACAGTGCGGGGTCGGGTAAATCCAACTCTATTGCCTGGGTTGCGCATCAGTTATCGTCAATTTACGATCAAAATGGCCGCAAACAATTTGATTCGGTGATTATTGTGACCGACCGGACGGTATTGGACGACCAACTGCAAGATACCATCTACCAGTTTGAGCATGTGGATGGCGTAGTCGGTCGCATCAATAATAAAGAAGGTGACGGGTCCAAATCCGAAAAGCTGGCCGCCGCCCTGAATAACGCCCAGCCGATTATCATTGTCACTATTCAAACCTTCCCCTATGTTTTAAGAGCCATTGAGAACAGTGTCAGCTTAAAAGAACGGCGCTACGCCATCATTGCTGATGAGGCCCATTCGTCACAGACCGGCTCCACGGCACGTCAATTAAAAGAAGTGTTGATGATTGACGCTCAAGGCAATGATACCGACGAGGTGACTGCCGAAGATATTCTGGATGCTGCCATCGCCTCGCGTCGGGCTTCAACAAATGTCAGTTATTTGGCCTTTACCGCTACACCAAAAACAAAAACCCTTGAACTATCCGGTCGCCTGCCCAACCCGAATGAAGCGCCGTCAAAAACTAATCTCCCAGAAGCCTACCATGTGTACAGTATGCGCCAAGCCATTGAAGAAGGCTTTATCCTGGATGTATTAAAAAACTACACCAATTACAAAGTCGCTTATAACTTGGCATTAAAAATCCAAGGCGCTGACCAGGAAGTTGAAAGCAAAAAAGCCAAGGTAAAGCTTAACCAATGGGTACGTCTGCACGATTACAACATTTCGCAAAAGGTGCAGGTCATTGTTGAGCATTTTAAAGCCAATGTGATGGGCTTGTTAGGCGGCCAAGCCAAGGCGATGGTGGTTACCAGTTCCCGAAAAGAAGCGGTGCGCTACAAGCAGGGATTTGATCAATACATTAAGGCCAAGGGCTACCAAAATATTCATGCTATGGTGGCCTTTTCGGGCGAGGTTGAGTTTAGCGATAAAGACCCCAACGCTGAGGGATTAGTGGGCGAGAAGTTTACCGAAAGCACCCTGAATCCGAACCTCAAAGGCCGAGAACTACGCAAAGCCTTTGATTCGGACGATTACCAAGTGATGATTGTTGCCAACAAGTTCCAGACCGGATTTGACCAGCCCAAGCTCTGCGCCATGTATGTGGATAAAAAACTCGGTGGTGTGGAGTGTGTGCAAACCCTATCTCGGCTGAATCGTACTTATCCCGGTAAAGCGGAAATGGGTACGTTTGTGTTGGATTTTTTTAATGAGCCGGAAGAGATACTAAAAGCCTTCCAACCCTATTATCAAACGGCCGAATTAGCCGATGTGTCGGACCCTGATTTAATCTTTGATCTATTCAATAAGCTCCGTGCCGCCGGTATATTTACCTGGCAAGAAGTAGAACAATTTTGTGAGGCGTTTTTTGTAAAAAGTAAAAGCAATGCGGCCATCGCTAATATTTGCAAACCTGGCGTGGAGCGTTGGCAAAAACGGTATAAGTCAGCCATAGATGCTTATAAACAAGCCAGGGACATGTTTGAGCGTACCAAGAAAACGGCCGATGCCGTGTTGATAACCAATGCAGAAAATAGTTTTAAGGAGTGCAAAAAAGAAAAGGACGCCTTGGAAATCTTTAAAAAAGATTTGGGTACGTTCGTGCGCTTTTATGAATTTATGTCACAGATTGTTGATTATGATGATAAAGCACTGGAAAAGCTCAGTCTCTATGCCCGTAATCTAAGACCCATGTTACGTGAAACATTTATGGAAGAAGAGGGAATAGACTTGAGCGCCGTGGTTCTAAGTCATTATCGCTTGTCAGTTATTCGTCAGCAGGATTTGAAGCTAAAAGAAGACTCAGCCGACTATAAACTTGAACCCGGTGAAGGCTTGGGTACGGCAAAGCCAAAAGATAAACATGAGGAATTTATTTCGCAAATCATCAGCCGTTTAAATGAACTGTTTATTACCGATCATTTAACAGAAAATGACTTGGTAAATTACGCCTACACCATCAGAGATAAAATCAGTGAAAATGCCTTAGTGATGAATCAAATCGCTAATAACACCACGGAACAGGCGATGTTGGGCGATTTTACCAAAGCCGTTGATGATGCGATTATCGATAGTAGTGAGGCCCACCAGAACCAAATGATGCAGTTATTATCGGACCCAGCCAAAGCGGCTGGGTTTGCTAAGGTGGTGTTTGATTTGTTGAAGCTGGCGGGTGGAGAAGATAAATTGTAAAACGCGCCATATCAACAGCACGAACTTAGGCGATTGCCAAGAATAAATATACCCAAATGGCGCAGGATTTTTGTTCGTCTTCAACGACTTGTGTATAACAATGAGCACGCCGCGTGGGAATGCAGTCAAGGCGCGCTACGCCACGAATCACAGCCAATCCTTAAAAATGGAAATCAACCCAGTAAGCCCGGCGTAATCTCTAGCGCTGGAATACCGCCAATGTGTAGGTTCATCCACATACCCCCCGTTGCACCGGATTTTGATGAATATAGTCCAGCTTTTGCCGAAGCACCTGCTCGTTTTCGATAAGCTGCGGATGGGATCCCTCTTCCCAGCATTGATAATCTCGATCACGTTTGTGATCCTTACGGAAAAAAGCCAGTTGCTGCAACAATCGCTCGGAGCGGCATTCCTTCAAGTGATCGATCAGTTTACGAGCCGTATAAGATTTGAAGCGCGGCAATTCCATAGCCAGATTCTCTGCTTGTACAATCAGATGAATATGATTTTCCAGGATGACATAACCGTATATTTTCCAGCCTATTTTTTCTTGTCTGTAGCGTAACGCATCCAGAATGATACCTGCCGTTTGCGGACGAGTGAACAACGGTATCCAGTTCAACACGGTGCAGGTTAAAAAATAGGGGGCTTTTTCATAACAAATTCGATAGCGGCTACGGCCCATGTTTTAGTCCTCCTAGCGCAGCGCGCTCGTCTTTATACACAAGTGCCTGGGAGACACCGTCATCCCCGCAGGGATTGCCGGGATCCAGAGCACAGGGATGTGAGTGATTGATTTAATTGAGTAATTCCTGTGGCGAAACTTGTTGCCTACTTCAGTATGCCATCCATGGCTTCTGGATCCCGGCAATCCTTGCCGGGATGACGTGCTTTGAAATACTTGTGTATAACGACGAGCGCAGCGCGTGGGAACAAGGGAAGTTATCGTTCGATAATATTTTTCCCAACTAATATTTTAAGGATAGAATTTGCAGCCTGATTAGCCATAAGCTGAGGCGACGAAAGTTCACCTGTGCCCAGATTCTGACCAATACTTTCTGATGCTACCATTTCACCATTTCTATATGCTTGGATAGTAATTACTGAAAGATAAGAACCTGATGCTGAAGAATCTGCTTTATGCCCTTCTGATGAAGAATATCCTGATCCGTATGAGCCGTAATAATACAAAGAAGGAGATATTGACATAGATGAACTACCTGAGCTGTGGCCTTCCGAATGATTAGAGACTCCTTCTGCCATAGTAACAGTACCTTTAACAAGCACATCGCCAAAATTACCCTTTATTGGTTTCCCATAGTTAGACTTAAAAAATACATCCATGATACTGTCTTGTACCGATTCTTTGATTATATCGTCGCAGTTACAGTTAAATAGTGCTATTGCGACTGATGTATTGACTTTTGACAAATTTCTTATAGTTTTTGGGGCCTCACTAAAATAAAGCGGCTCACCATCGCTTTTTTTATTTACTTTGATTTCATTAACTTTGTTATCTAAATCGTAGGTAACAAACGCCCTATTTAATGAGCCTTCGAGTGCTAATTTTTCTAATGGCCAAAAAATAATTTCAGCAAGTCCCAATGTAAAAATATCACCCGCCAAATAAGGGAGGACCCTTGCTTTGTAACCACCGTGATTACCATCGATAAATTCAAAATAATCAGTAGCATATAAATTTTTTGTTTCTGACATTTTAGGCTGACCTAAAATCGAAATCACATCGATTCGATCATTGCCTAGTTGAATAGCCTTATAATTTATTGGGTCTGGGGCGTTTATTGCTGAGTAAATAGAGCAACCAGAGAGAGCTACAAATGATAAAAAAAATGGCGCTACAATTAAAATTTTCATATTTTTATTTTTTGGGATAGCTTGTTAGTTCAACTTGTCAGTAATTTAGAAGAAATAGAGTCTAACATCAAGAATATGGGATAGTCGTTAAAATTTCTTCGCGGTATTTTGTCAACATACCCTCAACTGCGCGCCGCTTGCATGTATTCTGCCAACGTTGAAACCGAGAAGAAAATCTTTACTACATCTTCTTTTTCAACATCAATCTTTACGTTATATTTTTTGCGAATTGCCAACCCTAATTCCAGTGCATCAATAGAATCAAGCCCCAAACCATCATTAAATAATGCTGCGTGACTATCTATATCCGACACACTAATATCTTCCAAATCCAGCGTATCAATAATAAGTTGTTTTAATTCATTTTCCATCGCGCTTATAAAGCTCTCTCTGTTGTGTAAAATAATCTTGCTGATACTGTGTAAAGCGGCGTACGCCTATCGATTTTGGGCTAATGTCGGCAAACTTATCCAGTGCAATATCATCGCCGACATGCATGGTCAAATGAAAACGGCTTTCAGGAATTTGATACCACCGTTCGGCTTTGGTTAAGGTGCTGGGATGACAGGTTAGCGTTACTGGCGTCACTAAAGCATTGGCCTGCAAAGCAATGGCCGCCGCACCCCGTTGAAAGCGGTACGACTTACCCGGAATTGATCGCGTCCCCTCAGGAAAAATAATCATCGATCCGCCTGAGCGTAACCAAGCGACGCAATCATCTATCATTTGCTCTGGATCGCCGTTACTGATATATCCCGCATTGATTATCGGGCCGCGCATGAACGGATTATGCCACAGTTTGGCTTTAACAATACAGCTGGCCTGCTTAACTCGGCTGATCAAAAAAACAATATCGACCAGCGTTGGATGATTGGCAATTATCAACTGACCAGGCCGATTAAGCTTGTCCAAACCTACGATTTCATAGGTCATAACCCCAAGTCTGTGCATCAAGCCAATAAAAACATAAAAGCTGCAACATACCACTTTTTGGCACCAATTAACCCTTTGTCGTGGATTGCAGGGCAAAAGAGACAATACTGGAAAAACTAATGCCCAAAGTAACAATCCACCCGCACCAAAACAAAAAAAACTCAGTGCTGTTGCAAAAAAACGCCAGCCATAGCTGAGTTTTCCTACTATTTTTTGTGCCATTCCCAACTATGCCTATGATTACCCAGCACCAACGATTTATCTTCGGCAACAAGAAACTTCAAAAAAGAGAATATCTGCAAGGCATGTTCACCATCATCACGATGCTCAGGCGATCTGCAAAATCGCAATGATAAACCACTACCGCTTAAGGAAATTCTTAACGCCAGCGCACAAATAGCAGGCGCATTAACAGAAAACGGTAGCGACGGATAAAAATCAGATAACGGTTCATCATAAAAAACTATCAACACTTCAGTATGGTGTTCCTGCAAAAGCCCCACTGCTTCAATAAATGCCGGCGCAATACCCTCCTGGCCTGGAGCAATCACAGTAATCTCCTGATGGTAGTCATAGGCGATGGAAAATAATCCCGAGATGGCGTTATGAACGGACAAACTAAAGACTGTCGGCGAAACTTCCTCACCTTTCTGCATGTTTTTAAGCATCTCTAATGATTTATTCACTTCGCCATGGGCGGAACTGAAAACAATAGGCACTGTATTATTGCTGTCAATACAAGCTCCTGCAGCATTAAAAACCGCTCTGGCTAATGAGCTTAATCTACGCTGAACTGCCTTGGATACCCTAACCGGTATCAATGCTTTTTTTGCTTGGATGCAGGTTTGGTGTTCAGACCACTCCCGCTCATTTTCATGACAGTCCATTCCCTGCCCCCAAACATTCCATTCCCGCACTACAAAATCAACTACCACTGCCATCGTATAAATCCGGTTGGCCTGTAAACGGCGTCCGATAAAAGAAAAAACTCCTTGTAAAAAATATGCTTATTCCCACCCTAAAAAAAACTTCTCAAAATAATTATTTGAATGATAACACTACCTTCTCCTTGGATTCAAAAACCATCCCCCCATACAGGGTGAGCGCATATAAATTTTAAGCTTTTAAAATCAGATAGATACACCAATAAAAAAGCCAATATAAATTCGCTTTTTACTATAACCGATTGATTATAATATAATTTTAAAAGTCAAATGCGTTTACCCTGTCCTGATACCAGTTACCGCATTTATATAGCTGCTGTCATATTGATATTATAGGCATGAAGATATTTTGACTGAAAAATTCAATACTGATTGACGATAAATATTGAACGCCATTTTTCAAATCGCTTTTCAAACAGTCTCCGTAGCGAGAGAATGGGACTCCACTGCCGATAATGAAGCTTATGCAGATCTTTGAAATAAAAAAAGCCGACATCGCTAAAATCAAAAAATTGGAAGAGGCTTTAGATAAGCTTAAGTCGGGTGAAGAACGTTATTACGTGATTACCAAATTGAGCAGTATTAAAAGCCTTTGCAAGAATGAAACTCTCAGGCGGCATTATTGTTGGTACTTGTTTGACTGCGTGAAAAGACAATTAGAGACTAAGGTAACTGAGGTTCATCAGCAAACGCCCAAAGAACAGTTCATTTTTAATCTAGTGCATGAAATTGCGCAAGTCATGGTGGATATGCAGGAAGGAAAAGACGTTAGTAATGCGTTACATAAGCATAGAAATCAACTCGCCCATTACCAGTCTGATTATAAAAAAATCAAATGGACAACGGTTCGCTTGATTAAAAGCACTGACTTGTTAATTATTGAATATTTTATCGACTGTCTGCTTAGCACTGACGACTCTGCACAAAAGTTAGCGTATCACGCGACTCGATCTTATGTTGAAAGATACGATCCAAGCGTTGGCACTGGGCTAATCACAAAATCGATTCCGATGTTTGAGGATGTGGCGGTATTTTGGCGACAAGTCGCCTTTAACAATTCATATAGGGTGCAGTAAAATTGTAGTAGGTTAAAACTTGGCAAGCTCTGCAAGCGCTTGATTTTAAATAACCCTTATAATTATTTCATTTTTGAAAAAATGCTCATGGCGTTGCAATTTACTATTCATGAAATCGACCACTCTATTTCTTATCATGCGCGGCAAATGGTCAGACAATACGCATTAAGTCATAGCATCGAAATGGGTGAGGCGCTCATTACTGCAACGGCGCTGAAGAATCATGAATTGCTCCGCACTAATGTTAAGCATTTTACGCCTATTAGCGGCCTGAAGCTGGAGCATTATTCACCTGCATAAGTGATGTTTGGGTAGCTCGCAATAAAACCTGAAAAACCAAAGATGTATGATGAAATAGTTTATTTTTTTGCGGCTTACCTTAAGATGGGGCTATGAAATCATTATCAGAACTACTCATCTTCTTGCCGTTCAATCTTATCCAGCCGGGCTTCCATTTCGGCGTCATCGGGCATTTGATAATCGCTGTCAGGCTTGGGCGCGAAAAGCCGGGAGCATAACAAGCCCAACTCAAACAGCATCCACATCGGCACAGCCAACAAGGTTTGCGAAATAGCATCGGGGGGGGTTAAAACGGCCCCTACGATAAACGCGCCAACGATCACATAAGGACGTTTATCTGCGAGATTTTCTGTGGATACCAAGCCGGTCCAGACCAAGAGAATGGTAAATATCGGCACCTCAAAACAAACGCCGAACGCAAAAAACAGGGCTAAAACAAAATCCAGATATTTGGCAATATCGGTCATTACCGCTACGCCCTCAGGTGCGGCGGCAGTCAAGAAACCAAAAACCAGTGGAAAAACCACGAAGTAGGCAAAAGCTACGCCCATATAAAACAGCAGGGTGCTGGCAATCAGCAACGGCAAAATCATGCGCCGCTCCCGCTTGTATAAACCGGGTGCTACAAATGCCCAGAACTGGTAAAGAATAAAGGGGACTGAAATAAAGACCGAAACTACCAGGGCCAATTTAAATGGCGTGAAAAACGGGGAAGCCACATCAATAGCGATCATGGTGCTATTTTTCGGCATGTGCTGTAGCAGCGGACCTGCTAACAGGCTGTAGATTTCATTGGCGAATGAAGCCAGCCCCAAAAATACGATTAATACGCATAAAACCGCTCGCAACAGACGGTTGCGCAATTCAACCAGATGACTGATAAAGGGTTGCTCTCCCCCATCGTTATAATTATTTTGGTTCATGCCGGTCGGTAGTATCTCTCGACAATGGCTCCATATCGTCGTTTTGCGTCTTTGCGGCTATCGGCATCGGGTCAAATGTGGATTTAATTGTGCTGGACGTTTCATCGAGCATTTGCTGAACATCGTCGTGCAAGGCTGACTGCTCTTTAAATATCTGACGCATTTCTTCGGCTTGCAGCTCCAGTTTGATTTCTTCCTTGACCGAAGCCACCATGCTGCGCGTCTTGCCCAGCCAGTATCCGGCAATCCTGGCTACTTTGGGCAATCTTTCGGGACCGATCACCAATAAGCTGACTAGGCCGATCAGGCAAAGCTCAGAAAACCCTACATCAAACATGACGTGTTAATCTTTATCGGCTTTAGAACTGACTTCACCTTCAATGGCCTCGTTCTTATCTGCGGCAGGCTTGCCTTTGTCTTCACCTTCTTGCATGGCTGTGCGAAAGCCTTTGATGGCCCCGCCCAGATCAGCGCCTATATTGCGCAGGCGCTTGGTGCCGAACACGACAACGACGATGGCTAATACAACTAATAAGTGAGTAACGCTAAGACCCATTTCTAACTCCAATAAAAACCTTGCCGTGCAAGGCTTTTCTACTTGTTACGTTGCGCCTTTTCTTCCAGGCCGGACAAGCCAAAACGACGTTGCAGTTCCTGCAATACATCATCCGGGCCCAGACCCTGATCGGCCAGCAACACCATGCAATGAAACCACAAATCGGCAGTTTCATAAATAATCTGTTTTTTATCGCCGTCTTTGGCGGCGATGACTGTTTCGGTCGCTTCTTCGCCGATTTTTTTCAGTATGCTATCCAAACCTTTGGCATACAGACTGGCTACATAAGATTTATCGGCAGTTTCCAGTTTACGCTGTTCGAGAATTTGCGCCAGCTGTTGTAATACGTCGCTCATGATTTTTTATAGATAGTTGCAGGATCTTTCAAAACCGGCTCGACAGTTTGCCATTGTCCGTCGACCAGGCTGCGGTAAAAACAGCTTTCACGACCGGTATGACAGGCAATTCCGCCTTCCTGTTCGATTTTAAGCAAAATAACATCGTCATCGCAATCGAGAAACAGGCCGATCACTTTTTGTCTGTGTCCTGATTCCTCGCCTTTGCGCCATAATCTTCCGCGCGATCTCGACCAGTAAACCGCATAACCTTCGGCGACGGTTAAAGCCAATGACTCGCGATTCATCCAGGCGAACATCAACACCGTTCCTGTTTCCGCCTGCTGGGCGATAACCGGCACCAAGCCGTCTTCGGTCCAGCGTATCTCGTTCAGCCAGGATGCGCTCACAGGCGCACCTCTACGCCGCGCGAGGCCATGCGTTGTTTGGCCTGTTCAATAGTATATTCGGCAAAATGAAAGATACTGGCGGCCAATACCGCATCCGCCTTGCCTTCGATAATGCCGTCAGCCAGATGATCGAGATTGCCGACGCCGCCGGATGCAATCACCGGCACTGTTACCGCCTCGCTAACAGCTCGGGTTAACGGCAAATCGAAACCTTCGCGGGTGCCGTCTCTGTCCATGCTGGTTAACAGGATTTCCCCGGCGCCGTAGTCGACCATTTTTTTTGCCCATGCGATTGCATCAATGCCTGTCGGCTTGCGTCCACCGTGGGTGAAAATCTCCCAGCGGTTTTCTTCTCCGGGCTGACTGACTTTTTTTGCGTCTATCGCGACGACTATGCATTGCGAACCGAAACGCTCCGCCGCCTCACGAACAAAATCCGGGTTAAAGACTGCAGCACTGTTAATGCCCACCTTGTCGGCGCCCGCATTCAACATACGGCGAATATCTTCCAATGTCCTGATACCGCCGCCGACCGTCAACGGAATAAAAACTTCGCTGGCCACCTGTTCGACAACATGGACAATAGTGTCCCGATTATCATGCGTGGCGGTAATATCCAGGAAAGTGATTTCATCTGCGCCTTCACGGTCATAACGCCTGGCAATTTCTACAGGGTCGCCGGCATCACGAATATCGACAAATTTTACGCCTTTAACGACGCGGCCATTATCGACATCCAGGCATGGGATAATGCGTTTGGCTAAGCTCATGGTTATTGAAATGATTCCGCTAATTTTTCGGCTGCTTCAAAATCCAGCGTGCCTTCATAAATCGCCCGTCCGGTGATGGCGCCCATAATGCCATCACCTGTGACTGCGCCCAAAGCCCTGATGTCATCCATATTGGTAATGCCACCGGAGGCAATAACCGGAATCCGAATCGCGCGCGCTAGTTTCGCAGTGGCTTCAACATTGACGCCGGCCATCATGCCATCCCTGGAAATATCGGTGTAAATAATGGCCTCGACGCCGTATTCCTCAAAATGCTGGGCCATATCGATCACATCATGTTTGGACAGCTTGGACCAGCCGTCAATAGCCACTTTGCCGTCTTTTGCATCCAAGCCAACGATGATGTGACGAGGATATTCCAGCGCCATATCCCTGACAAAATGCGGTTCATTAACTGCCTTGGTACCGATAATAACGTACTCTACACCGGCATTCAGATAAGCCTGAATGGTATCTTCATCGCGAATACCGCCCCCTATTTGTACCGGTATATCGGGATAGGCTTCCACAATGGCATGAATCACGTCGGCATTTCTTGGCTTTCCGGCAAACGCGCCATCCAGGTCAACCAAATGAATTCTCCTAGCGCCGGCGGCAATCCACTTGCCCGCTACAGCTACCGGGTCATCGGAAAAAATCGTATTGTCATCCATTCGTCCCTGACGCAAACGGACACATTTTCCTTCTTTTAAATCGATTGCAGGTATCAATAACATAACACTAAAATCCTCAGCGGCTTGTAATCAGTCAATAGTAACTAAACTTGTCCATCCCAATACAAAAAATTCTTCAGCAACTGTAAACCGACTGCCTGGCTTTTTTCAGGGTGAAATTGTACGGCAAAAATATTATCTTGAGCTAATGCACAGGTAAATGCGTCCGGGTATTGCGCAGTCGCCGCTATTACCGCCGCATCATCCGGCTGCGCATAATAACTGTGGACAAAATAAAAGCGACTGTCTTGGGGAATATTGTTCCATAGCGGATGTTGTTGCAGCTGATGAACCTGATTCCAGCCCATGTGCGGAATTTTGAGTGAGTTTCCGTCGCTGCCTGTTAACGCTTCGGGAAAATGCACGACATGTCCGGCAAAAACGTCCAGGCACTGGATGCCGTTGTTTTCTTCACTGTTGGTCAATAAGGCCTGCATACCTAGGCAAATTCCCAGCAAAGGCTTGCTTTTGGCAACCTGTTGGATCACCCCAGATAAACCTGATTGGTTGAGCGCCCACATACAATCCCGTATCGCACCGACGCCGGGAAAAACCACCCGGTCAGCACCAAGGATTGTATCGGCATCGGAAACACAAACGACATCCACTTCAGGCGCTGCATGTTGCAGGGCCTTTACGATTGAATGTAGATTGCCCATTCCGTAATCAATTACAGCGACAGAAGACATAAGAAATACAGACTAAAGGTGCAAGGTTAAAGGTACAAGGCTAAAGGCTACCCTTGGTTGATGGCATCATACCAGCCATACGCGGGTCGGCGGTAATCGCCATACGAATGGCTCGGCCCATGGCTTTAAAAATGGTTTCGGCGACGTGATGGGCATTTACGCCTTTCAAGCTATCGATATGCAAGGTCACACCGGCATGATTGACAAAGCCCTGAAAAAACTCGCGGAACAAATCAACATCAAAACTGCCAATCATGGCTTTTGGATATTTAACCTCATAAAACAAACCGGGGCGTCCTGAAAAATCAATCACGACACGCGATAATGCTTCATCCAAAGGCACATAGGCATGGCCGTAACGGTAAATGCCTTTTTTATCCGCCATGGCCTTGGCAAATGCTTGGCCTAGAGTAATACCGATATCTTCCACGGTGTGGTGATCATCGATATCCAAATCGCCTTTGGCTACAACATCCATGTCAATTAAGCCATGCCTGGCAATCTGATCGAGCATGTGCTCAAGAAAAGGTACGCCGGTTGAAAACGAGGATTTACCCGACCCATCCAGGTTAATTTTGATTCTAATTTGAGTTTCAAGCGTATTTCGCTCTACTTCCGCAGTACGTTGATCCATGGTGACATGATTTATATTAGAGATTTTCGGCATTCTACTATGACAAGCAAGATTTTGCAGTGTTTGTATTCAGTGTAGATCATAGAAATGTGCTTTCTATAGGATTATAGACAGTGCCTGCATAGACAAATATTACTTCTCGGATTTTCTACTACATTACTTAAAACACCTACTTTTGATACCCTACATGCGCGCACAATGTGCGATAAGCTATTAATAGACAATGCAATTTATTCGCCCAGTACAAAGCAATTCACGCCGCCGCTTTTACGTAGTCTTAAGCTTACATTATTTTAAGCTTTAACCGACTTTTTTTATGGTTGTTTTCTGCGACAATAGCCCCGTCGCCACCACAGGACGCTACAAAAAATGGAATCCATGCCAACCAAATAGGCGGCTTTTAGCCCCAGAACAGCCCATGTTCTGGGACTTTTTTTAATTTGTATAACCCATAACAACACCCAGCTAACAAGTTTCGCAAAACCGTTGGCCAATAATCACAAATTCTCACTATTTTTTAACCGCATTACCCCATCCCTGGGCGCAGGTACCGCCACTAGGCCGATCAACATGAGCGACCATAAAAACACGGACAGAGTTATTTTATTGATAAACCGTTTTAACGCAACCTTGCTGCGACGCCCTTTATAATCGGACAACACCGGAACAAAAGCGCCCTTCGCAAATAAACGACGCAAAAAACGCATCGTTTAGCGAATCTACGCCTAAGATATAAGCAATCAGCATATCCCGGATAAACCTGAGAACACCTGAAATCAAGGTCATGCTACCAACAACTACGATCGAGTTAAAAAGCCATCGACTCAACGCCACTCCTGTTGCACCGTGTTAAAAGGTTTGACAAAAATATCATTTATCAAGATAATACATGGTTTAATTCATTTACTACCAAGAATCGAGACACTATGGCTAATACAGCACAAGCTAAAAAGCGTGCGCGACAAGCGGAAAAAAGCCGTATTCGCAACGCTGGACAACGTAGCAACTTACGCACCTTCATCAAAAAAATCATTGCCGCAGTCAAGCTTGGCGACAAAGAAAAAGCGCAAGCCGCCTACAATACTGCTGTTCCGATTATCGATTCTGCAGTTACTAAAGGCATTATTCACAAGAATAAAGCTGCACGCGGTAAAAGCAGACTAAATGCAAAAGTAAAGGCTATCGCTTAATTGCTTTAATCTTACTCAATAAAAAAGGCCGGACTCATTGAGTTACGGCCTTTTTTATTGCTTATCAAGCCACCTAAATTATCACCAGATTGTCCCGATGTATCAGCTCAGAATCATCGAAGTAACCCAAGATACTATCAAACTCAGAACTACTCTTGCCCGCTATTAATTGAGCATCGGCATTACCGTAATTAATCAGCCCACGCGCAACCTCCAGACCCGCCTCATCCAGACAAGACACCAATTCACCGCGCTCAAACCGACCCGACACCGCTTTAACACCGACAGCCAGTAGGCTTTTTCCCTCGTTTTGCAACATCCTGACCGCACCCGCATCCAGAATCAATTGCCCTTTAACCTGCAACTGCCCGGCGAGCCAGCGCTTTCTAGCCACCAACGGCTCTATGTCCGGCAATAGATGGGTACCCAAATCAGCCCCAGCAATGACGACAGCAATCACATTATCGACAGCACCCGCCGCAATCACCGTAGCCGCGCCGGACCTGGATGCCAGCCGCGCCGCCCGTACTTTAGTACACATGCCACCCCGACCCAAGCCACTGCGACTGTCACCCGCCATCACATCCAGCCGATCGTCGTTAACGCTGATCTCGGAAATCAACTCTGCATCGGGATTTAAACCGGGATCAGCCGTAAACAAGCCCTTTTGATCGGTCAAAATAATCAGCAGATCAGCCTCGACCAAATTAGCCACCAATGCCGCTAGCGTATCATTATCGCCAAAACGGATTTCTTCGGTCGCCACCGCATCATTCTCATTAATAACCGGCACCACGCCAAGCTTGAGCAAGGTCAGCAACGTGCTTCTGGCGTTTAAATAGCGCTGCCTGTCCGACAGGTCGTCATGGGTTAACAGCACCTGAGCCGCATGCAGCCGATGCTGCTGAAAATTATCGTCAAATACGCGCACCAAGCCCATCTGCCCGACAGATGCCGCCGCCTGCAATTCATGCAATGTCTTGGGCCGCACTTTCATACCCAAACGACACATACCTTCCGCGACGGACCCCGAAGAAACCAGGATCACGTCGATCGATTGCCGCCTTAAACCGGCCATCTGTTCAACCCAGGCGGCAATGGAAGTCTTATCAAGACCCTGCCCACCCTTGGTCAATAAAGAGCTGCCTATTTTAACGACAACCCGTTTAACTTTGGCAAAATCACTCCTGCTCACTTTTTTCCTGCCGTTGCTGTTCCAAAAAGTTCATGATGGCGAACATCAACTCTCTCGTGCCATCGCCGTTAATCGCCGCAATCCTAAAGACCGGCCCCGCCCATTCCAATTCATCGACAATAGCCTGACAATGCCGATCAACCTCCTCGTCAAGCAGCCGATCTATCTTATTCAGAACCAGCCAACGCGGCTTAGCAGCCAGCTCATCACTCCATTTCTCAACCTCATGAATAATCTTTCTAGCTGCCTGCACTGGAGATTCCGCACTTTCATAAGGCTCAACATCAACCAAATGCAACAACAACCCTGTACGCAACAAATGCTTTAAGAATTGCAAGCCGAGACCAGCACCCTCAGCCGCACCTTCAATAACCCCAGGAATATCCGCAATAACAAAGCTACGTAAATCATCAACACTAACCACACCCAAATTAGGATGCAAGGTTGTAAACGGATAATCGGCAACTTTCGGCGTTGCCGCCGATACCGCACGAATCAAGCTGGACTTTCCCGCATTAGGCATACCCAACAGACCGACATCGGCAATCAGCGTCAACTCCAGATTAAGCCTGCGATGCTCACCCTCAGAGCCCTTACTGGCCTTTTGCGGCGCCCTGTTAATACTGCTTTTAAAGCGCGTATTACCTAGACCATGAAAACCGCCCTGAGCAACCAGCAACGTTTGACCGACCTTGGTTAAATCACCTATAACCTCACCCGTTTCCGCATCGGAAACCAGCGTTCCAAGCGGAACCGGTACATAGCAATCTTCACCTTTCCTACCGGTACAATTACGACTCATACCATTCTGCCCGCGCTGCGCCCGGTGTACGGCATGATAGCGAAAATCCACCAGGGTATTTACATTCTCTGCCGCAATCAAATAAACACTACCCCCGTCACCGCCATCGCCGCCATCCGGGCCACCCATAGGAATATATTTCTCGCGCCGAAAGCCAATAGTACCATTACCCCCATCGCCCGCCTCTACGCGAACTTCCGCTTCGTCAACAAATCTCATAAATCACATGCCGCCAAACTTCAAACTCAACCGATAAAAACAAAAAAAGCCCCGCCATAACGGCGGAGCTTTTTTAAAGTTGCCGGATTACGAAAACCCGACCTAACTGTCTCGCCATGCTATAGCGCGATACAGCCGTATGTCTTATGCAGCAACAATACTGATAAATTTGCGGCTATGAGGACCTTTAACCTGAAAAACCACTTTGCCATCAGCCGTTGCAAACAAAGTATGATCTTTTCCGCAGCCTACATTATCACCCGCGTGAAACTGAGTTCCTCGCTGACGAACGATAATATTCCCCGCCGTCACACTCTCTCCGCCGTAACGCTTAACACCTAATCTTTTCGCATTAGAGTCGCGTCCGTTGCGGGTACTACCACCAGCCTTCTTATGAGCCATCTGTAACTCCTAATATCTTAAGCAGAAATACCAGTAATCTGGATTTCCGTATAGTACTGACGATGCCCCATTTGTTTCATATGGTGCTTACGTCTTCTGAATTTAATAATTTTGACTTTCTTGTGTCTACCTTGAGACAGGACAGTCGCTGTAACTTTGCCGCCTTCGATAAAAGGCATACCGACCTTAACAGCATCGTCTGACTGAATCATCAGTACTTTATCGAACTCAATGCTGTCGCCTTCGCCTAGCTCCAGTTTTTCTATTTTTAAGTAAGTACCTTCTTCTACACGGTACTGTTTACCACCTGTTTGAATTACCGCATACATCGGCGCAAGCTCCATCAAGCATTAATCTGTTTAAAGTGAACAAAAAATTATATTTTCAAACTAAGGACAAGTCAACCTAAATTAACTAAGCCCCTAAATATCTTATCAAAATAACGTAAAAAATCCCTTATCATCAATCCACCCGCTCAATAGCATGGGCGATTAACGCTTTATTAAGTTATAATAGCTTAACAGACTTTTATTTTCATAGCTATCGCCATGAAAAGTAACCCAAACACACACGCAGCACAACATAATGGCATCGCATTTACAATCCCCCGCTAACGCTCCTGCACCCATTGATTTTGATTCAATTAAGCAATTAACCACTACCGAGGCGAAAGCCGTCGACCAGCTTATTATTAACGAGTTAAGCTCCGATGTTGTTCTCATTAACCAGATGGGCCGATATATCGTCGGCAGCGGCGGCAAAAGATTACGCCCCATGTTGCTGCTATTGGCAGCCAAGGCATTGGGAGGAGCAAGCGACAACCATCTACTGATGGCCGCAGTCATTGAATTCATCCATACTGCCACGCTACTGCATGACGACGTTGTTGACGACTCCGACCTCAGGCGCGGCAAAGAATCCGCCAATGCCGTATGGGGCAACGCGGCCAGCATATTAGTAGGCGATTACCTTTACTCCAGCGCGTTTGAAATGATGGTGCGTACCGGCAATATGCGGGTGATGGAAATCCTGTCAAAAACCACCACAGCCATTGCCGAAGGCGAAGTATTACAACTTTTAAACTGCAATAACCCAGAGACAACAGAAGAAAAATATCTCGAAGTGATTGCAAGGAAAACAGCCATTTTATTCAGCGCCGCAACCAAACTGGCCGCAGTTCTCGCCGAAGCATCAACCGAAATCGAACAAGGTCTGGCGCTATACGGCCAACATCTGGGCATCGCTTTTCAGCTGATTGATGACGCACTCGACTACAAAGCCAGCCAAGACGAACTAGGCAAGAATCTCGGCGACGATCTTGCCGAAGGCAAACCGACCTTGCCGCTGATTTACGCAATACAAAACAGCAATGAAAGCGAGGCAAAAACTATCATTGACGCGATCAAGAATGGTAACCGCGACGCCTTCAACGAAGTTTACGCCATAGTGCAACGCACCAAAGCCATTGATTATACAGAACAACGCGCCGATGAAGAGGCTCAAAAAGCAATAAACGCATTAAGCGTTCTACCTAATTCCGAATACAAACACGCATTAACTTTATTGGCGAAGTTTTCCGTGCAACGTAACTACTGAAACAACATTTACCTAGCCCTTAAGCAACGCATTATAAGCATGTGCTTTTTCAAGCAACAGGTTATATTTACGCTCAACCTTGTCCATAACCTCAGTTAAAAACTGCGTCACCTCGGCATCTTCAATACCTTCGGCCGCCGACAGCATATAAGCTTCTAACTCACTCACCACATCGGCATCGACAATCTCATCAAGCAGAGCCGCAGCTTCGGTAGCATTAAGCGCCTTAACCAACTTATTTGCAGCCAAGCCCTGCTGCAACAACTGTTGCAACGCGTCAATCGCTTGAGCCATTTCCTGAGCCTTCCCATTAACCACTTGAAGTAGCGTTAAATTTTCTGAGAACTCAAGAAAGTCGTTCACCGCTTTTTTAAGCTCATACAAGCGAAGCTCGTGTTTTGCCTTTATTGTTTGCCGCATAGCCATTCCAGTCCACCAAAAAATGCGTCAATTATAATTCAGGTTTAAATTTATCGATCAACTCGGTGATTTTTTAACTGCTCACCATTAAACCACCACGCAACATAAGCCCGACAAGAGGCGTTCACACCACCAAAACGCATCTTATCGCATTCATTTAAATCAGTATTAGGAACAAAACCACACCTAAAAACCTTAATTATCCAATCACTTACCACAACCATCATACAACCATGCTAATTTACTAAAAATAAGCAGTCATAATGATCACCATAAAAAATCATCAGCCGCGAAAACATTAACGTTAACACCAACAAAACGAATAGAATCGGCATCGGATAACGACAACACCGTGTCCGCGCCATCTTGCCTCATCTGCTGACGAATAACCGCAAAGCTCATTGTATCAAAAGGATTATCAACAAAGTAAACCAAATCCCCCAAGCCTTGACCTGCTGTAAAATCAGTAATGACATCATTACCACTGCTTGCCCTAACATCGAACATATCAGCACCGACACCGCCTGTTAATACATCATTATCGCCAAAAGCATCCAACTCATCGTCACCGGCACCACCGACTAAAGTATCTAAATAATCATCGCCAGTCAGATAATCATTGCCCATCCCCCCCGTCAAATCGAAACGCTCGATGTTGTCGAAATCAACGTAACGCCCCTGCAAGTCAGCATAATCGTCATAACTGGGATCGACTGTAATGCTAGAGGTAGAGACTGACCAGTCGAAGCTACCAATATCAATACCGACGCCACCATCGGCATAATCACTGCCGCCAGTACCAACATTAATCGCATCATCGCCGTCGCCGCCTTCAATATAATCATCATAGGCGAATGTGCCACTGGAAATAACATCATCGCCAGAGCCTGCGATAAATTCCATATGCTCAACATTTTTGACCGCACCATTGGTAACACCATCACTAATACCGCCCAAAATGCCATTAACATTCGGCTGATCGGAAAGCAGGATATTGACCGGCTCTGTGCTTTCAGAAAAATCTGCAATCCAATAATCAACACCCGCGCCACCATCAATAACGTCCGTATTAAACGACTCGACATCAGCACGGAAACTACCACTCTCCAGAGTATCGTTACTGGCACCACCCGTCAGCGTATCGTTCCACGCATCACCAGCCAAATAATCGCTGCCGCTGCCACCGGTAATATTGAAACGCTCTACGTTATCAAAATCGACGTAACGGCCTTCGCTATCGGAATAATCGTCGTAAGTTGGATCAACACCAATATCGGTAGTCGAAGCCGACCAATCGAACACTCCCACATCCAAGCCATCGCCGCCATTAACATAATCCGAACCGCCAGCCCCCGAATTTATCGTATCATTGCCGCCATTACTCCAAATGCTGTCATCATTAGCCAACACACCTGCAGATAGCGCATCATCACCGGAACCGGAAGAAAAATCCAAGCGCTCGATACTATAAACCTTGGCATCTTTAATGCCTCCGAGTATTTCATTAGTCGTCGCTGTCGCGCTCAACTCGACGTTAATATCGGTAGTGCTGGCGCTATAATCCGCTACCCATAAATCTACACCTTCACCGCCGTTAATGGAATCGCTGCCGGTCGCGCCGTCCAGGGTATCGCGTCCGGCACCGCCAAGCAGCGTATCGCTGTAAACATCACCGGCCAGATGATCATCACCGCTGCCGCCGGTAATATTGAAACGCTCTACTTTATAAAAATCGACGTAACGACCTTCACTATCAGAATAATCATCGTAAGTCGGATCAACGCCAATATCGGTAGTCGAAGCCGACCAGTTGAAGATGCCGGTATCGGTTCCATCACCGCCGTTAACGTAATCTGAGCCACCGGTACCTACATCGATGGTATCGTTGCCGCTGTTGGTGTAAATACTGTCATCATAGGGCAGCGTTCCTGCCGAAATAACATCACTTCCTGAGCCAGTAGAAAGATCCAAACGTTCAATATTTCTAAGCGATGCACCTGTTATTCCACCCACAACTTCATTGACATCCGGTGTTGCCGTAAGCGTAATTTTAATAGCCCCAGTCGAAGAACTGTAATCAGCCTGCCACACATCAATGCCATCACCGCCATCGATATTATCCGCCCCGCGGTAACCATATAAAAGATCCCGACCGGCACCGCCAATCAACGTATCGTTATAAACATCACCCGCCAAATAGTCGTTGCCAAAACCTCCTGTTAAATTGAAGCGCTCAACGTGATAAAAATCAACATAACGACCTTGCTCATCCGAGTAGTCGTCATACGTAGGGTTGACGGTAATATTTGTGGTCGAGGCAGACCAGTCAAATATCCCCAGATCCACGCCGTCGCCACCATCAACATAATCAGAGCCACCCGTACCGACATTAATAGTATCTGTACCTTTACCGGTGCGTATATCATCGTCATAAGCCAGCGTGCCGACAGAAATACTATCGTTGCCGCTCCCGGTACGCAAATTAAGCGCCTCGACATTTTTTACCGTAGGAACAGACAGCTTGCCCAGAGTAACCTTGGCACTGGTATTAGCTCCAGTGAGAGTTGCCAACGTAACCGTAACAGCACTGGTCAGGGCAGAAAAGTTATCTATCCACGTATCAATGCCGACACCACCATCAATACTGTCAGCACCACCATAGCCTGTTAAAAAATCCATGCCGACGCCACCCAACAGAGTATCGTTTAAACCTCCACCGGAGAAAGCATCGTCACCAGAACCACCGCTAATGCTCCACTTCTCGATGTTCGAATAAGAGATTCTATTAAAGCGATAGTCAGTAAAACTATTTCCATCTTCACTGATATTACGGGTCAATGAAGAGTAATCAATGATCAACGTATCGACACCACCCAAGCCATCAATGCTGTTAATACCAAGTCCTGCGGTGAGAATATCGTTTTGTTGTGTAGGTTGTTTAGCCATGAAAAGTCTCCTGATTGATTTAGTTGCGCATCACGCAATGGCTCCCGCCCAGCCGTATTTCAAATAAAGCACAGAGGACGGGAAGAGAAATATAGACGCGTATTACCAACGCGGCTTAAAAAGAGATTAGCCAATCCCCAGCAGTATTGGACCTATCCCCACAAAAAATCATCAGCAACAAAAGCATTGACGCTAACGCCGACAAAACGGATAGAATCCGCATCGGACAGCGTTAATACCGTATCGACACCATCTTGACTCATGTTTTGTTTAATAACATCAAAACTCATTGTGCCAAAAGGATTGTTAACAAAGCTAACCAAATCCCCCAAGCCTTGACCCGCCTCAAAATCGCTAATGACATCATTGCCGCCGCCCGATCTAACACTAAACATACAGCACCAATTCCGCCCGTTAACGCATCATTGCCACCAAAAGCATCCAACTTATCGTCACCGACGCCGCCGATCAGTGTATCGTTATAAACCCCACCAGCCAGATGATCATCACCACTGCCGCCAGTGATATTGAAACTATCTACATTATCAAAATTGACAGAACGCCCCTGCTTATCCGAGTAATCATCATAATAAGGGTCGACGGTAATAGCTCCGGTCGAGACAGACCAGTCAAATAACCCAGATCCACACCGTCACCGCCGTTAACGTAGTCCGATCCTCCTGTACCGACGTTAATAGTGTCGGTTCCGCTACCGGTGCTTACATTATCGTTATAGGCCAATGTGCCGACAGAAATGCTATCGTTGCCACTGCCGGTACTTAAATTAAGCTTTTCGACATTTTTTACCGTCGGAACAGGCAGGCTACCCAAAGAAATAGCAGCACCGGTATTGGCTCCGGTAGTTGCTGTCAACGTAACCGAAACAGTGCTGGTCAGCGCAGAAAAATCATCTTTCCAGGTATCAATGCCGACACCGCCATCAATCATGTCAGCTCCGCCATTACCCGTTAAAACATCCCATCCATCGCCGCCCGACAGCGTATCATTTTAAACTGCCGCCGGAAACAGTATCGTCACCGGAACCACCGCTAATACTCCATTTTTCGATGTTCTAGTAAGTAATGCTGTTGAAGCGGTTGTCAGAAAGATAGTAATAATCCCCGCTGAGATTACGGGTCAATGTATGGTAATCAATAATTAATGTATCGACACCGGCCAAGCCATCAATGGTTTTAATGCCCAGCCCTGCGCTAAGGATATCGCTTTGTTCTGTAGGTTGATTAGCCATGATAATATCCTGATTAATTAAATGGATATGCAAGCTGTTCGTTAACAGCTAACATTTTATACCGCTGCTTCGTTCGTATACCGCTTGCCGCGAAGCACAATCGCTATCGGGAATTATCCATTACTCATTCACTATGATAAATTCGTATAATTACTTAGTATCGTAAAATGGCTTCGCGGCAAAAAACCGCCTTACCTGTACTTAACCTCAACAGCCCCGCTCCCCAACAACGATCTCAATCGCGCAACCAACTCATCGGTAGGATGGACGCGCCACTCGTCACCTAGCTGTAGATTTGCTTTGGCAACCTTTGATGTATAACTAATCCCCACAGGACAGCCGCCGCCTTTAAAAGGCTCCAACACGGCACTCAATTTCGCAACAAAACCACCGGCTTCACAGTCATAGTCTGCCGCATTCCATACCAGTTGTATGCTTCTTGCAAAAACCTCTCTGGCCTGCTCCATGCTATACAGCTTTTCTACCGATAAGCGTAGTGTGCCCAAATAATCGTCTATACCCAACGCCCCTTCGGCAATCAACAAACTGTCGCGGGAAAAAATGCCCCGGTATTTTTCATAAATCTCGCCAAAAGCCGCAATTTCCAGCCTGCCGGTTCGGTCATCAATCGTCGCAAAGCCCATCGTTTTACCGCTCTTGGTCTGCCTAGTGCGCACTTCGACGACCAAACCGGCGGCTCTAGCTTCCATCTTACCCCTGGATCGCTCCACATCGCCCAGCAGCGATGCAATGGTTCCGTGAGTAAACTGTCTTAATTCAGGCTCGTATTGGTTTATCGGATGACCGGTCAAAAACAAGCCCAGCACCAGTTTTTCCGCCGCCAGCCGCTCGTTTTCCGACCAAGGCTCAACCACAGTAGCATAAGCCTCTTCATCATCCGCATTATCAACATTAACAGCCAAACCGAACAAATCGTTCTGACCCGTTTGCGCCATCTTTCCATGCTGTTCCGCGACTTTTAATACCGTTGGCAACTCCGCCAAATGCCCGGCCCGGTTATCGTCGAACTCATCGAAAGCCCCGGCGCGTATCAACGCCTCCAACACCCGGCGGTTGAATTTACGTAAATCGACCCGCTTGCATAAATCATACAGGCCGGAAAACGGCCCGTAAGCTTCCCGCTCGACCAGCATTTCCTCAATCGCCGCCTCGCCCACGCCTTTTAGCGCACCCAGGCCGTAAACAATCTGTCCCTCGTCGTTTACGGTAAATTTGTATTTCGAAACATTGATGGTCGGCGGCATAATTTCCAGCTTCATCTGCCTGCATTCTTCGATCAAGATTACCACCTTGTCGGTGTTGTCCATATCGGCGGACATTACCGCAGCCATAAATTCAGGCTGATAATGGGCTTTCAGCCAAGCAGTTTGATAAGCGACCAGCGCATAAGCGGCGGAATGCGATTTATTAAAACCGTAACCGGCGAATTTCTCCATCAAATCGAACACATAAGTAGCGATTTTTTCATCGACCTGGTTTTGCACCGAGCCGGACATGAACTTATCCCGCTCCTTGGCCATTTCCTCCGGTTTTTTCTTACCCATCGCCCGGCGCAACATATCCGCGCCACCCAATGTGTACAACGCCATTTCACGGGCGATCTGCATCACCTGCTCCTGGTACAAAATAACGCCGTTGGTGGGCTTTAAGATAGGCTCCAGTAACGGGTGCGCGTACTCGGCCTTGGCGCCATGCTTGACGTTGATGTAATCGTCGACCATGCCCGATTCCAGCGGCCCCGGACGGAACAGCGCCACCAGCGCGATGATGTCGTCGAAGCAGTCGGGTTTCAGTTTTTTGATCAGCTCCTTCATACCGCGCGATTCGAGCTGAAATACGGCGGTAGTCTGGGCGTTGGTCAGCAGCTTGTAAGAATCAGGGTCATCTCTGGGAATAGTGGTTATATCGACTGACGGCAGGCCCAGTTTCTTTTGTTTGGCGTTAATGTCCTGCAAAGCCCAATCGATAATAGTCAACGTGCGCAGGCCCAAGAAGTCGAACTTGACTAGGCCGACCGCTTCGACGTCGTCCTTGTCGAACTGGGTGACCAGATTGTTGCCGTCCTGGTCGCAATACAGCGGGGTAAAATCGGTCAACTTGGTCGGCGAAATCACCACGCCCCCGGCATGTTTACCGGCGTTTCTGGACGTGCCTTCCAGCGACAACGCCATATCGATCAGCGCCTTGACTTCCTCCTCGGTATCGTAAAGCTGTTTCAGCTCGGGACTGTCTTTTAGCGCTTTAGTCAGCGTCATGCCGATTTCGAACGGCACCAGTTTGGACAAGCGGTCGACGAAACCGTAGCCGAACCCCAGCACCCGCCCGACATCGCGAATTACCGCTTTTGCCGCCATCGAACCATAGGTGATGATCTGCGCCACATGATCGCGGCCGTAATTGCGGGCGACATAATCGATCACCTCATCCCGGCGATCCATGCAGAAATCCACGTCGAAGTCGGGCATCGAAATCCGCTCTGGATTCAAAAACCGCTCGAACAGCAGGTCGAATTCGATAGGATCAAGATCGGTAATTTTCAGCGCATAAGCCACCAACGATCCCGCACCGGAACCCCGACCCGGCCCGACCGGGATAAAGTTATTTTTCGCCCACTGGATAAAGTCGGCAACGATCATAAAATAGCCGGGGAACCCCATCTGGGTAATCATTTTCAACTCGAAATCCAGGCGCTCATAATAAACGCGCCGGTTTTCCTCATCCGTACCCTTGCCCACCGCAGGATGATGCTGCAAACGTTCTTCCAGGCCTTTCATCGACTCCGCAGCCATAAACTCGCCCAGGTTCATGCCTTCGGGCACCGGAAAATCGGGCAGGAAGTTTTTCCCCAGCGTCAGTGTCAAATTGCAGCGCTTGGCAATTTCGACGGTATTTTCCAAGGCCTCGGGTATGTCGGCAAACAGCGCCTGCATCTCCTCAACGCTACGCAAATATTGCTGATCGGTGTAATCCTTGGGCCGCCGGGTATCGTCCAATACCCGGCCCTGATTGATGCAGACCCGCACTTCATGAGCCGCAAAATCCTGTTGATCGATAAAGCGCACATCATTGGTAGCCACTACCGGCAACCCGGTCGCCAACGCCAGCTCGACGGCGGCGGCGATATAGCGCTCCTCATCGGGTTTCCCGACCCGCTGCAATTCCAGGTAAAAGCTATCTTCGAATAGCCCGCCCCAAAACTCGGCCAAGCGCTTGGCCGCATCAGGATTTTCGGCCAACAACGCCTTGCCTATCTCCCCGCTCATCGCGCCGGACAAGGCAATCAAACCGTTATGATTGGCCTCTATCCACTCCTGCCGGAGCATCGGCACGCCTTGGTGCTGGCCTTCCTGGTAAGCTTTTGAGATCAATTCGGTCAAGGTGATGTAACCGGTGTGGTTATTGACCAGCAAAGTCAAGCGATACGGCGTGGCAAGGTCTTCAGGATTAAAAATCAACACATCGGCGCCAGCTATTGCCTTGACGCCCTGTCCTAATGATGCCTTATAAAACTTGACCAGAGAAAATAAATTAGCGTGTTCGGTGATAGCAATCGCCGGCATATTTAATTCAGCCAAGCGTTTGACCAAAGGCTTGATCTTGACGATACCGTCGACCAGGGAGAATTCAGTGTGGAGTCTTAAATGGACAAATGCCGGTTGCATGGGGATTATGGACTGGAATTAGAAAGTGGATTCACGTTGACATTATATCGGACGAGTTATCCACAACGTTTAATGTTTCGGCAAGAGAAAGAACTTACTCAAATGTCACAAGCAGATTATTTTACTCCGTCCGCGAGACTTCGTGTGATCGAGATAACGATTACCGTTCGCGCAGAGCCCCTCCCCTTCGACAACATTAAGTATGAATAGCTTTCACACCCAATTGGGATTTGCAGGCTTCGCTTAAGTATTACTACTTATTGATTGAAAAGCTTAATTTCTCTATCCTACAACTGATAATACAAAACCAGATATTTTTTAGGTTTAATGGATTTGTAAGTCTCTTGTTATTTAAACAAATTCTCCGCAGAGGAAATAATTATGAAATCAACTTGGATAGTCGTGGCTGACAGCACGCGTGCTCGCATTTTTACTGCCGACACCCCGTCTTCCCCTTTAGAGGAAATCGAAGACTTTTCTCATACGGAAGGCCGTTTACATGACCGAGAAATGACGTCCGACCTACCGGGAAAGATCAAAAGCACCGGCGCAGGCGGACACGCTTTTGAACAACCCACCGATCCGAAAAAACACGAAGCCGACACTTTTGCGCATCACATTAGCCAATATTTGGAAGAAGCGCACAATGCAAACCGGTTTGAACAACTACTCATTATTGCCGCCCCCTCTTTTCTTGGCTTGCTACGCAATAATCTGCCGGACCAAGTTAAAAAACTGGTTCGCTTCGAACTCGATAAAGACATCACTTTAATGAGCGCTGCCGATATTCGCCAACATCTCCCCGAATTTTTACCGAATCTTTGATAACTCTTCTCGTTCCTGCCCGCCAACGCGGGAACGAGAAATGCTATTCAACCACAATCGCAACCATTAACATCTTCCCACTAGTTATTCACAAAACCTGTGGATAAGTCTGTGGATTGATTGTTTTATTCATCGCTTACCTGCCGTTTTTATTAGTGTTTTGTTGAATTGTATAAAAATACAACAAAATAACAATTCCAATAATTATCAATGAGTTATAAATACCCATCGAACCTTGGGCACATCCACGAAAAGAAACACTAAGTCACTGATTGTTGCTGTGTGCAAGCATAGAATGCTTATAACCACTCAGCCATCTGTGTTCCATTTTTCTACCTGCTGAGTAGTTACGAAAATAATTTGTTTTCTGGCAAGGTGATTTCAAGCATATTGCTAGCTGTCAAAATTTCAACACCACTTCACATGCTTAATGCATCCCAAAATTACATATCGACGAAACAAGCCTTTTGCAATATGGACTTAATTTAAGAAAAAATTAAGCGCTTGAAATAAATATTAAATCAAATTATGGCAACATAATTGCTTAGATAACGGCATTAATACACTTTATCAGGCATATGATGGAGCACACAATGCTAACACCACAATCAAGTCACACCACACTGCATCATAAATCCTCCTCTGAATCAGCAATTATTGACAATGCTTGTAGCGACTACACCATTGTCAATCAAGAAGACATCAGAAACAAACTAAACCTCCTGTTCAGAAAAAATGTTTTACTATCCATTAAAGTTCCTGGGAAATTTGCGATAAGCACACTTCTAACGACGATTACCTACATCGAAGGCAGCCATATTTTTCTAGGCGGATTCCAAAACGAGCGATTCAATCAGGATTTGCTGGCGCAAAATACCTTAACAGCCACCGCTAATTTTGAAGGCATAGCGATTAGCTTTATGCTAAATGACCTAAGCGGTCATGATATTGACGCAATATTTAACTTGAGAGTGCCTATCCCCCAAAGCATAGAATGGGTGCAACGAAGAAATGCCCGCAGGGTAAAAGTACCCATCAACACCCCCGTTAAAATACAATATAAAAATCAAGCCGAATACTTTAACGTAGCTGATATTAGTGTCGCCGGTCTATCCTATATCGATCAAACTGAAGATCATTGTTTTGCAACTATTGGCGAACTGCATACTGATTGCAATATCATCCTACCCGATGAAAGCATATACATTGCCTGTTTCGAAATAGTCAACAACATCACCATTCCTTACCAGCACACCAAACAAATAAACCGCGTTGGCTGTGAAATAAAGCGGCCCTCATATCAACTTGACACTGCATTGCAACGCCTTATTAATCAAATCGACTTCTATTACCAATAAGCGCTGCAACTATTCAACCACAGATGAATTGAAATACAAATTTAGCCATTCTTGCTATCAAAAGTTTATATCGTATTTACAATAAATTTAAATAAGCCTACGCCGCTAAAGCGACTACTTGGTTACAACGCTTTGCTTACAACGAACAGCAATCTGTTGTACAGGGCAGGAATAATATGTGCAGACTTAAATATCTTGCTCAAGAAGACCAAAAACCCTAGCAATCGCCCCCTGATTCTGCCGGACAAATGCCCGGCCCTTTTCAGCTAACGACTGCCTGTATGCAGAATTCGCGTGCAAAGCAATGATCGCCCTGATTATTTCGTTGCTATCCCGGCACTGTACTGCCGCATTCTGGCGCAATACTCCTTGTGCTATGTCTTTAAAATTCGCCATGTACGGACCAAACAAAACCGGGGTTCCCACTGTTGCAGCCTCAAGGATATTATGCCCTCCGACAGGCACCATGCTGCCGCCGACAAATGCCGCATCAGCCGCTGCATAAAGCATCTTTAACTCACCCATCGTATCGGCCAGATAAACATCGATATGCCGAGGACATGCTTCTCCGGAAGTACGCCTCACTACAGCCAGCCGATACAGCTCACACAGTTTGCTTACTTCACCAAAACGCTCGGGATGTCGCGGCACAATAACCAGTAATAACTCAGGAATTTCCTGCTTTATGTTTTTATAGATTTCAAGAAAGATCGCTTCTTCATCTTTATGGGTACTGGCAATCAGCCAAACGAACCGGCCACCAAACAAACCGACTTTTAACTGCAAGCCCTGCTCAATAATTTCATTTGAAACTTCAATATCAAACTTTATATTACCTAACACTCTAACTGTTTCCGATTTGGCGCCAATAGCAATAAACCGGCTGGCATCATCCTGTGTTTGCGCCGCAATCACCTTAACCTGAGCTAAAGCCGGAGCAATAAGGGCTGAAATTTTTTGATAACCTCTTGCTGACTTTTCCGATAAGCGGGCATTGATAATATATAAAGGGATTTCATTTTTACCGCAACAGGCAAACAGATTCGGCCATATTTCAGTTTCCATGATGACCGCTATTCTCGGCTTGAAACATTGCATAAACCGATTGACTGCGCCGGGTATGTCGTATGGCAAATAAACATGCACCACACTTTCTTTCATCACCGCTTTAACCCGTGCGGATCCGGTAGGTGTTGTGGTCGTAATTAATAAGGCCGCATCAGGGTAGTGCCGCTGTATTTGCTTAGCTAGTGCAAATAAAGCCTCGGCCTCACCCACTGAAACTGCGTGAAACCAAATAACATCTTGAACAAATTTTCTATTATAAAAACCGAACCGCTCGTTCCATCGGTATCGATAGTCAGGAGCTTTAAGACTTCGCCAGACCAGGCGAATTAATATGAAGGGGATTAACAGATAAAAAAGGCAGGAGTAAAAAGTTCGCATAGCGGACAGGCTCAAGGCTGTAAGCATCCTTACAACCTTTTACCTTTTTACCTTGAACCTTTAATTATGCTTCAGCAGCAATTTTAATAGGCATTTTTACGACAACATCAGTATGACAATGAATGTCGATTTGGTATTCGCCAATTTGACGAATAACACCCTGAGGCAAACGAATTTCATGCTTTTCAACCAAAACGCCTGCTTCAGTAATAGCGTCAGCGATATTTTGCGTACCTATTGAACCGAACAATTTTCCTTCATCACCAGCTTTGTGAGCAATGACAACTTCAAGCTTACCTAATGCAGTTGCACGCGCTTGAGCCGCACTCAGCTTTTCAGCTGCCGCTTTCTCAAGTTCTGCGCGACGCGCTTCAAACTCGGCAATTTTAGTAGCTGTTGCAGCAACGGCTTTACCGTACGGAACAAGATAGTTTCTACCGTAACCTGATTTAATGACGACTTTATCGCCCAGGTTACCCAAGTTTGCTATCTTTTCAAGAAGAATAACTTCCATCTTTTATTACCTCATTTCGGATTTTATCCGGCTATTTTTTACGCCATCAAGACGTGTGTTGGTTCGAAATTTTATTTCGTAAGTTCATCCACGTATCGCTTAGTCCAACTAAAGCAACAGGCAGCATGGCATGGGGTATCAAAAACAAGGTTATATAGAACATCGGCACTATATACCGTCCCATTTTCATCGAGGCAAATACAGTATGCAATACTGACGTTCCAATAAATGTGTACAACACAAACAGCAAAATAGCGATATTCCATGAAACCTCAGAAATCACACCGGAACTTAACGATGCAATAACTACCACTACAATACTGCCTATTGCCAACCTTGGATGTGTAGTCAGTGACAAAAACTCCTGCCTAAACCCGCCGGGGTTATACAGCAACGCTTGCCACCACCGCCCCAGAAACAAGCCGAACAGCAAACCAAATACTGATGCGGCAGCAACTATGCCCGTCATGTAATGGGAAAGCACGTCCAAGGTATGCTGAATATCTACAACAGGGGCATTCGGAGGCACCATTTGTGAAAGTATATTTTTCCACATCGTTGCCAACTCGGCATTATAGAGGTAGAAACCAATAACCCCCAGAACCCCGAGCAACACTGCAACTTCAATCGCCAGAGATAAATACCGTCCTTCTCTTAATATGATTGAAATCAACCAAACCGGGACCCACAGCACCATCCCATAAAGCAATACAAACTGATAATTACCTAATAGGAGAAAACCTAATATCCCTGCTACCGCAGTTGAACACGCCAAAACAATTAAGCCCTCGATAGCTCCCCGTCTTAACGTAACGAGCGCAACAGAGGCTGAACTTACTATACTCACCGGAGGCATGATCAGTGACACCATTGCAAGAGTCGAAGCCACGATCATGGCTTGCATCCTCCCCCGCATAATGTACTCAGCTAAAAAGCCCACTGATCGTCCAGTGTATTATTTGTGAGCGTCGCAGAAAGGCAATAACGCAATAAAACGAGCACGTTTAATTGCAACGCCTAACTGTCTTTGATATTTGGCGCTGGTTCCTGTAATACGACTAGGGACTATTTTACCGGTTTCAGTAATGTAATCGCTCAACAAATCCAGATCTTTATAGTCGATCTCTGTTCCACCTTCTGCACTGAATCGGCAGAATTTTTTGCGTCTAATGTTACGTGCCATAATAATTCTCGTAAATTCAAGTATTGAAAGTTTTATTCAGAAGCGAGTGCGTCAGCATCAAAATCTTCGCCGATATCATCCAGATCAACTTCATCATCGGTGTCTGTCGCGGCTACCGCTTCTCTGGCTGCTGCATCTTTAGCCCTTGATTCAGCCACTTTATTTTCTTCGGCGGTTGATGTGGCAATGATAGACGGTTCGGTGATAGCTGCTTTTTGCAATAGAGTCATACTACGCAAAATGGCATCGTTAAAACGGAAGCCACTTTCCAATTCTGCCAAAGTCGCTTGATCGCACTCGACATTCATCAGCACATAATGTGCTTTATGAATCTTATTGATGGGGTAAGCCAAGTGTCTACGACCCCAGTCTTCCAAACGATGGATTTTACCGGATGTAGCTTCGATGGTTGATTTATAACGTTCAACCATCGCCGGAACCTGAGAGCTCTGGTCAGGATGAACTAAAAAGACAATTTCATAATGTCGCATGATTTTTCCTTTCGGGTTAAGCCTCCCATCTCTGTCTTCAAAGATGGTAAAGCAAGGAGGAGCAGACAGCCCCTAAGAACCGCCCATTGTAGATGTTTTTTCAGTCATTGAAAAGCGCATTTAGAAAATGCAGGCTCTATCAGTCTCCAAGCAAACACTTAAAACATGTTCTTAATCATGTCGTTTGGCATCAAGCGGCAATTTATCAAACACTGAATGCTTGGCAATGCCATAATGTTCAGGATAATAAACCGCCCCCAAATATAAGCCGTCAGGAGGCGCCGTGATTCCACCCAGCTTGCGGCTTTTGACCTCGAGCAGTTCTTTTGTCCAACTTACCGACTGCTTTCCGGCGCCTATATCCATCAACACTCCAGCAATATTCCTAACCATGTGATGCAAAAAAGCGTTCGCAGAGATATCCATAATGACCTTATCGCCCTCCCGATAAACATCAATAAAATACATCGCCCGACAAGGACTTTTAGATTGACAACCTTGCGCCCGAAACGTAGAAAAGTCATGCTTGCCGATCAGATGTTGTGCAGCCAAATGCATTTTATCGGCATCCAAGGGGTTGTGATACCAAGTCACTTGCTTACGTAATAACGCCGATTTGATAGGTCGATTAAGAATAATGTAGCGATAAAAGCGGGCAATAGCACTATATCTGGCATGAAAATCACCTACCGCCCGCTTTACCCAGGTAATCCTGACATCATCCGGCAAATTACTGTTACCCCCCAGCATCCAAGCGTGAAGCTCGCGCTCTATTTTTGCGTCAAAATGCACGACCTGCTCAAGCGCATGAACGCCGGTATCGGTTCTTCCCGCACACTGCACGACAACCGGATGATTGGCGACTCTTGACAACGCCTGCTCAAGCACCTGCTGAACACTACGCTGATGGGTTTGCCACTGCCACCCCGAAAAACCACTACCGTCGTATTCGATACCTAAAACGATACGCGCCATTCAAGCCTTCTTTGAATCATACAAAAACTTTACGCTTGCAAAAAAACAATTACTCATGGATATAAACTTTAACCCCTGCTTTGACCCTATCAAACAAATCCAGTACATCAGCATTTTTCATGCGTATACAGCCGTGCGATTGAGGGCTACCATCCATTAATTGCTCAGGGCAACCATGAATATAAATATATCGCCAAGCAGTATCGACTTTGCCGTAACGATTTTTGCCCGGCTCCAGGCCGCCCAACCAAAGGATTCGGGTTAATATCCAGTCACGCTGGAAATATTGCCTACCCAGCTCGGCACTGTATATTTCACCAGTGGCGCGTCTGCCGACAAAAACCGAGTTTAATGGTTGATCTGCACCAATTTTGGCCCTGATCTTATGCCAGCCGGTAGGAGTGCATTCACTACCCATCAATTCGCCGGCACCTTTTTTGGCAGTAGAAACAGGATAACTCTGCACTCCACTCCCACCCTCATAAATAGTCAGCTGCTGACTGGCGATACAAATATCCAGATAATCCTGCATATCGCCCACCTCATTATTTCCCATACAAACCTATCTAACTCCCAATACCACTGACTTAAGAGTCGCTCGTACCAAGCAAATAAAGCGCATCATTAACCAGATTATTTTTCCAACAAATTAAGCCAACAAAAGCCAAGCAGAAACACAGACATACACCAGAACTCATACAGTCGCCGCGACAGAAATTCCAACCATCGCTATGAGGGAACAATTAAAAACAAAGGAACTTATAAAAATACCACTTCAAACCCAACCCACTCATCAATAGCTCCAAGAGGAAGGATTTTATACAGGATATAACTAAGAAGAATAGATTAGCTGAAGCTTGACATGATTATGACAAGCGGGACAACATAAATAAACGATAATATACGAACGCAAGACCTGACGCTAACGCAATTAGCCAGCCGCAAGTCATCTCTCCAAAAGTTTGAAAAAAACCGCCAATTACTTGACTAGCTTATTCATACATAAGCCCAGAAGCGTTACGATTGTTTTGCCTTAAAGATCAAGCGCATTTGCCATCCATCATAAAAACAAACTTTTAGCCTGGCTACACATACTCTTATCTTTCAAAGCTTATAATAAACAGCTAAGTAAGGACTTGGCCCAAAAATCAATCAAATTCCGGGGCCAAGTTCATGAGGTTGTTATGCAGGTGTTACATTCTCAGCTTGCGGACCCTTTTGGCCTTGAGTTACTTCCATAGTAACTTTTTGACCTTCCCTCAAGGTCTTGCGGCCAGCGCCGTTAATTGCGCTATGGTGAACAAAAACGTCTTTTCCACCTTCTTGCTCAATAAATCCAAAACCTTTTTCATCATTGAACCACTTAACGGTACCTACAACTTGCTCTGACATATCACACTCTTACTTAAAAAATTCGCCAACTTTATATCGGCGTTACAAATCCCAACTCTACAATTAAAGCTGGCTCAAACTGTTAACTTGGACAGATAATAGCACTAAAAATATAATAAGAGCAAAATATTTTGACTAGCCTCAAAGATAATTCCACGACAATACAATGCCAAACAAACAATGCAATCTAACAAAGTCGCTCAAGCCGCCCCACCCACCACGCCGAGCCTCATGACAAAAACACTTTTCTGCTTCGAACCTATCGCCGATTGGAATGCAAAAATATTGATTTTAGGCAGCATGCCGGGACAGAAATCTTTGACGGCGAGTCAATACTATGCAAATCGCCATAATGTCTTCTGGAAAATTATGGGTGAATTACTCGGCTTTGATCCTGACTGCTCTTATGAGACCCGGCTACACGAACTGAAAGCAGCCCACATCGCACTCTGGGATGTATTGCAGTCATGCACGCGAGTCGGTAGTCTGGATGCCAAAATTGATGCTAACTCCATCACTGTAAATGACTTTCAGAGCTTCTTTCTTACGCATACAAATATCCATACGGTTTTCTTCAATGGGGCAAAAGCAGAATCGGCGTACCGCCAACATGTCTTGCCTACCGTCAGCGCCGTTCCTATTTGCTACATACGCCTACCGTCCACCAGCCCGGCACATGCATCTCTTTCCTATGAACAAAAGCTACAAGCATGGCGGTCAGCACTGAAAGCCCAAAATTAGCTACCGGAAACAACCGCCTCGCAGGATTTATCACAGCCACCCGGACTTTTTCAAGCGCAAATACAACAGCAGACTGCCCAACATCACGCCTCCGACCACCACCGGATAGCTGTACTCCCAATCCAGCTCAGGCATGTGCCTGAAATTCATTCCATACCAGCTAAATACCATAGTAGGTATCGCCAGAATCGCTCCCCATCCGGCCAAGCGTTTGACGACTTCATTCTGCCGCACCGTTTCAAAGGTCAGATGCACCTGCATCGCCGCAACCAGCATCTCGCGCATACCGTGTATCGCCTGATCAATACGCTTGATATGATCGGCAATATCGCGAAAATACACCTGCACCTCTTTGGGAATCATTCCACTATGGAAGCGCATCAGTTCGTTGCAAATATCAATGACCGGGTTAATGGCGCCTTCCAGCTGCAACAACTCCCGCTTCAGCTCATAAAGGCCTTCTATGGTCTGCCGACTAGGCCGGTATTGAAAAATTGCCAACTCCAACACATCGAACCGTTCCTGCAATCCGTCGATAACCGGCACATAGTTATCGACGATAAAATCCATGATCGAATACAACGCAAACCCCGGCCCTTTGGCCAATTGTTGCGGCATAGCTTCGCAACGCTCCCTGACCTTGTTGTGACTGCGTGAAGCGCCGTGCCTGACCGTCACCAAGAAACGCGGCCCGAGAAAAACATGGGTCTCGCCAAACTCGACCCGATCTTCCGCAAGATGGGCAGTATGCAACACCATGAACAGCGATTCTCCGTATTCCTCGATTTTCGGACGCTGATGCGCCGCACAGGCATCCTCGACAGCCAAGTCATGCAACCCGAATTCCTGCTGGATTTTGGCGAGCAACTCACTGTTCGCTTCGCGTAAACCCAGCCAGACAAAAGTGTGCTCCTGCTTTAAGACCTCGCTAATATCTTCAATGGTCACGTCGCCGATACTGACGCCGTTTTGATAGGCCACGCACTTCATGACCATATTGTTATCGATAGTATCTGTCAAAGAAATGTCTCCTTATTATTTGGAAATAGTGATACTCGGCGCACCTTGCTGCGCCAAATCGGTTATCTTTATTTGAAAAATTTGACATAACAGCCGAAAGCCTTCGCGATTCCACTGATAACCGGTTCTTCTAAATTTAACCTGTAACTTAAAAAAACAGGTTAAAACTCAGTTAGTTCGTTAAAAAAAGCAATCCCGGCATCGCTCAACACATAATGCCCACGGCTGTTTTTAAACATAATGCTTCGGGCAATGAGATGATTATTGATTTCTTCTTCAATGCCGCGCGACACACATAATTTACAAGTATGCAGAATATCGATATAGCGTTCTTCCGACATAGCCGCCGAAAGGTCTTCCAAGCCGATACCGACACGATGATCGGTCAGCACGTCAAACAGATAGCCTTTTTCAGTAACGATACGTCCGATAATAATCAGTAAGGCTTGAATCTTAATGGTCACCTCGTTCGCATCCCCGCCGCTCATTTCGCGGATGAAAAAAAAGCTGCTGTTTTTATGCGCCAAGTCAAAATTGATGCGCTGATACAGCTGCTTATATTCATCGAAGTTGATAAATATTTCGTTATACAGCGGGTTCTCTTCCAACTCGTTGGTTTTAAGGCTATAGCTGTGTTTGTTAATAGTTTTGCCTTTAACCAGATCGTTGTAAATGGTTTGGCTGAGTTCGTTACTAATCATAAAATAAATTCGCGTTTGTTATATTCCAGCACTTGATTTTGATGACGAATACGCTGCTGAGGCCGGGTAAAGCTCACCTGCACCTTAAATTTTTTGCCGTACCGTTGTTTAAAACAGCTTACGCCGTACAGTAAATAATTCAGCTGATAATCCTGTTGCAATTGTTCCGCCAGCAAATTATGCATAACCACATATAAATCATCGACCGGCGGTTTAATATCGAAGCCCTCGACCAACTGTTCGATGCGCCGCTTGACGGCATTGTGCCGATCGCTCTGCTGCTTATTATCAAAGGTCTTGATCTGGGCCGAGCTGTCGCTGCGTTTACGCGCGTTCTGGTTTATCAGGTATTCGTTAAAGTAAATCAGATGATTACGGTCATGCCATTCGATGCGCGCTTCCTGTCCGGCAGAATGCGTTTTAAGCCCATAAAAATAAAGCGTTTTTGCATCCAGTGATTTAAATATGTATTTTTCTTTCAGGCTTTCGGTAAAAGTGCTTTGCGCCAAGGCCTGTAAATCCAAATAAGCCTGCTCAATCGCATTATAGGTCAGCCTATGATGCCGCTCCTGATGCAGATAGCGCTGCAGGGCTTGTTTAACCTTTTCCAGCGCTTTGTAATGACTGAGTATCGACAGTTTATATTGGTCAATATAATAGCTGTCGTCTTCATAACCGCGCATATCGTAAAGCCGACTAATATCATCAATCACAGCCAGCGGCGCCTTGGTTTTGCTGTATTCCCTGGCGTTAAGAAACTCTAAAGTAGGAATAATCTCCCGATCGTAAATATTTTTCACCTGCGCCAGAATTTCCCGGTGCTGCCGGGATTCATGCAAAGACAATAGCGCCTGGTCATGATCCAATCGCTGGGACAAGCGGTCGGCCTCATGCTGCAAATGATCGGTATTGTTTTGGATCTGGCTGTTAATCCTACGCAATAAATCAAACAGATGATCGTGCTGCTCAAGAAAGGCGATATTGTCATCGGCAAAACTTAAAGCCTCAAGCTGCCTATAGACATTTTCCAGCTGTACGCGGATATTTTCCAAGTCCGCACTGCGCAAGCCGCGCACCCGCTCCTTGTCAAACAAACGAAAAATATCCAGCACCGCCGGTTGAAAAGCAATCGTACCGCGCGATTTATTAAACTCGGAGACAATCCCCGTCTTGACCAGGTTACCCAAATCAAAAGCATCGTTAAGCCGATCGGTTTCTTTCTTGCTGTTTATATTTTCCAGCTTGGCGCGGATACTATTGAAAAACACCTCGGTGGGTAAATCTTTGCGTTGATTTTGGTCCATGTAATCAATCAGCTGGAACATCATATCCTTATGTTCGATCAGCAGAATCAGTGTCCGGTCTAAAGCGACATTCATAAGGCTTGCGGCTCCGTCACTTCATAAAGCCGCTCCCAAAAATGATGGAACACCACATCACGTTCGCCGCCGGCGTCGTAAATGGTGTTGGCATGGAAATCATCAAGCGTAATATAGTAATCGACAACGGCAACCACTTCAGCGGTTACCGTTGGCGAAGCGCAAAACAACGCAAAGCCATGTTTGGTTGCCGCCTGAATCGCGGTGCGCTGATTGTATTCATCAAGCGCGGTAAACTCGTCAAAAATAACCGGCAAGGTCAGCTCGCTGTCCTGCGCCAACAAATCGCTGAGCAAAATAGTCAACAACGTGCAATTGATCAGCGCATTGGTTCCGGTGCTTTGGTCTTTTTGTTCGCGCTTGTCCTGATGTTCTTTTTTATAACTGTATTTGACGTTGGTAATGATTTTGCTCATTTCCAGGATGCGGTTACCGCGCCCACCGATAAAAAAATCCTCGCAGAATTGATTCAGCCGCTGATATAAGCCGTCGTCGTGAATGTCGGTCGTGTTCAGGTTAGTCCGATCCAGCTCATTAACCAGCTCTTCGAAACGATGGTCCAGCTCAATTTCGACCCGTATGTCCTTCAGGTTGGAAATACTGTAGTTCTCAAATTGTTTATTAACCTTGTTGATGAAAGCGCGGATATGACTGCGATTGCCGGTCAGTTCGCTAATCTTGGCACCGGTCATTTTATTATGTTCGATGATGCGGCTTTGCAAGGTGTCCAATTGATCGGGCAATGCGACAAACGTATTGTTTAGCGCATCCAAAATAACGCTTTGCTGCTCGTTACTGTAGCTGCTGTAGGCTATTTCAACGGGTACGGAAAAATGGCCGCAGCGGACAAATTCATTAATTTTTTCATCCAGGCTTTGTTTTAGATGATTCAGTTTGGCCTGGTCGCCTTCCAGCTCTTTCAAATCGCTGAATGAAACGCCATCAAGCTCTTGGATTTCAAGCGTTGCATTCAGGTCGTCGGGTTTCAGGCTTTGCAGGCGTTGCAAAAGATAAGCCGCATCCTTTAGTTGCTGGCTCAAAAACGCCAGGTTCTCTTTAGCCGCCGCATGATCGTTACGGTTTTGCTCCAGAAAACCTTGAGTTTCGTCCAGCTGTTTAACAAGTTGCCGTTGTGCGTTCTCTATGTCTTCGATCTCGGCCTCTTTAACCTGTCTTTGTTGTTCGGTGGTTTCGACAGCATTGACTACCTTCAACTCGTTCTGAACTTTTTCCCTTTCCTTGTTAGCTTCCTGGCACTGTTGCTTTTGGTATTCGCCGGAGGCTGAAGCGATTTTTTTCAGCTCAATAACCTCATGATCCAGCTGTTGGATAGCTTTATCTAACTTGTCCAGTTCCTGTTGCAACTGCTCCTTAAGTTGTTGCGATGATTTTATCGGCTCCTTGCTAAATGGCTCGCCGAGAAAGCTTAAACCTGTCGGCCCAATACTGAACAGGTGTGCAAAACGCTGAATAGTTGCTGTTTGGCTATCATCGACATCAACGATAACCTCGGCAAAATGCTGGTTGAGATTTCTCAGCACCGTAGCGCTATGGTCGTCAATCCGGCTGGTCAGTAATTTATCGTAGTGTTCCAGCGCCTGCTTTTTCTTATCCCGATCGGCGATATTACTGTTTTTCAACGCGACTTTGGCAGCCAAGGTTTCATTGGCTTTCCGACTATCTTCAAGATGACTAATTCTTTCATCCAGTTCATCCCGCTTGTCCTGCAAGATATTCCTGAGCTCAGCAATCGCAGCCTCGGAATATTGGTGCTGAATCTTTTGGAAATGCTCGATTTGCAGCCTGAATTTAGCCAGGTCTTTATGCAAAGCCTTCAGTTGCCCCGTGTACTCGCTGCCCTTATTTTGCTGTTCTATCGATTTTTTCTCGAGCTGCTGCTGGGCTTCAAATAAGCGTTTAACTTCAGGCTCAACTTGTCCGACTTGCCGACGCATCTGCTTTTCGGTCTTATCCAAGCATTTGAAATAAGCCTGAAAGGTAGCGGAAAAACGCTGTTGCTGTTCGTTCCGGCCCTGATACAGGGCGCTCAACTGCTGAAAGTCGTCACGATAATTCGCTATGGCTTTTAGTTTATCCTGAGTCCGGCGCAACTCGTTGTACTCGTCGAGGATCGTCTGCAAATCCTGATGCAGCTTATCCTGGGTATTGATCTTACCGCTTTCAATAATAGTGGCGAAGGTCTCGCTCAGGCCTTTGGTATCGGTTTTGGCAATTTCAAAAGTAAAATTCATCAGCTGGCGAAAAGCGCTCAGTTCACGCTCCATCCCACCTTCTTTTAACGGCACCAAACAATAACGGCCTTTTACTTTCTGCATCGGGTTGTGGCTGAACAGCTTTTCCTTGATTTCTTTTTTGGTTTTCAGCATCACCGCCCCGGCATCCTTATAGCGCTGATACAAGGCATGTATCTTCGGAATGCCCAAGTCCGACACCGGACTGCCCAGACCGTTGTTGACTTCCGTATTATGAATATCCCAAAACTGCGCGCGAATCTCGTCGTAAGCACAAGGCAATGCCAGCCGCTGATAACCGAAACTGCTGTTCGATTTGAACAGGATCAGGCAAAAAGGGCCGTGGATATTTTCCGCTTCCAGAACCAGGAAACTGCTGTCGCTGGGAAAATAATAACTGTAACTGTCTTCACTGGAGTACAACTCGCCCTTGGACGATTTAAACGCAAATTTAGTCTTACTGTCATTAAAACTGATTTCAGGAAACAAATGCAGCTTCAACGCATTCAACAGCGAGGTTTTGCCCAGATTGTTGCGGCCGAACAAGGCGCAATGTCGATCGATCGGCAACTCGGTATAGCAATAGCTGATAGAGTTAATCGCAATCAGCTTTTTCACCGAATAGGCGATTTTGGGATTCAATAATTCTAAATTTTCCATAATTAATCCGGTAAATATATTTCCTGTTCCAGCATTTTTTTATGACGGACCATCAATTCAATAGCTGGCCTTAATAGCGGGTGATTTTCATGAAATTTGCGCAAGTCCGGCAAATGTTCGTTTTGTAAATTAATTTTTGAGTTTTTTAACTGCTCATCGGCACAGGGCGGCAATAAAAAATTGATTCTGGGATGAACGGTTAGTTCGCATATATTTGCAAACGTTGTAAGCCCGCCCATATCCAGGTCAAGCAGGCAATCGACATGCTGATAGTGATTGAAAAATGCTTTATTCAGGCGATTACTAATCGCATTGCCGGAGCCCCAGGCAATATCCAAGGCTTGATCATTAAAACCGGGAAACTGGCATTGCAAAAAAGCTAAAGTCCGGTCTTTTTGTACAAAATTTTCCTGATTCTCAATAATCAGCAAACGCTCCCCCAACTTGACCGGCGCTTTTATCCCGCCCGCATCATTCAGGATAACAACCGGATGACTTTGTCGGCTCGGCCAGAGAATAATCATCGCTTGGCTAACCGGATGCTTATGACTGTCTCCGGCCTGTGCCGCCGATACTCTATTGCTTATCGTATACTCAGGAAAATCGGCCTGGAGCCGGGCAAACCGTTCTGGGTCAATAATACTGACCTGATAACGGCTCGACTTGGAAATCTTTTGCGTCGAAAAAATCTTCAAAATAGCTTGGTCGTCATATCCTTCCGAAGATAATTTCTCACGAAAACAATCAAAGTTGATTGGCTTCCCATTTTTAATATTTTCGAGATACTTAAAAACCTGCATAGCCCGAATTAATCCAAAAACGCCCTGATCGCGGCTATTCCTCTGCCGCCGCTTTGCTGCGCAACAGTCAAACTGGATTCGGTCATACCGCCTAGGGCATAAACAGGCAGGTTGACATTGGCAACCAGTTCGGCGAATTGCTCCCAGCCCAGCGATTCGGCACCCGGATGGGTTTGCGTTGCCAACACCGGGGCCAGCACGACAAAATCCACGCCTATGTTTTGCGCATGTTGCAGTTGCTCAAGGTTATGACATGATGCGGCCAGCCACTTGATGTTTTCAGGGCGCGCAACCAAGTCCATCAAGTGACGGCTGGTCAAATGGATGCCGTCCGCTTCGACTGGACAATCAACGGCGGAATTCATTAACAGCAATGCCTGTTGCTGTTTGCATAGCGAGTAAGCCTGTTCGATAAATCCAGCCGCAGCAGCGGGCGGCAGTTTTTTTAATCTGGCCTGAATCAGCTTGACGCCCCGGTTCAATATTTTTTGCAGATTGGTCAGCAACAAGGCTTCATCGGCGTCATCCAAAATCGCGTAATAATGCGGCAGTCGGGCGGCGGTGATGATGGGTTGGTTGGCGGCGGGGAATGTGTAGCGCTCCAATTCGTCCGAATCCACCCATTTAAACGGCTGGCCTTCCAAGCTTTTAACTTCGCCCGAAAACTGCTCGACCAAAAAAACATTTAGCTGTACGAGCCGGTCTGGATACTTGTGTTTGACGGTAATCAGCGGAGTTGCCGCTGTGACGGTTACATTGAGTTCTTCCTTGAGTTCGCGGGCCAGCGCAAATTCTGCGGTTTCCGATGCTTCAATCTTGCCGCCGGGGAACTCCCACAAGCCGCCCTGGTGCAAAGCGGCATGGCGCAGGGAAATCAGGATTTTTCCTTCCGGGTTTTTAACTACGCCTACGGCGACTTGGAGTGTGTTCATTTAAGGTTCAAGGTTCAAGGTTCAAGGTTCAAAGTGAAAGGCGGATACTTGCCTGGACCTTGGACCTTGGACCTTGAACCTTGAACCTTGGACCTTGGACCTTGGACCTTGGACCTTGGACCTTTCACCTTGTACCTAAGTCCTATATTCCGCATTGATTTTCACATACTCATAAGACAAATCGCAGGTTAATACTTCCTGTACCGCCAAGCCTCGACCCAGCTTGACGGTCACCGTGATTTCTTCCTGATTCATCACCTTTTGCCCGGCTTCCTCGGTGTAGTCGTCGGCTCTGCCGCCGTCCCTGACGATGCAAACATCATCCAGATACAGCTGCACGTTTTCCAACACCATGTCTTCGACACCGGCGCGCCCCACTGCGGCCAGTATCCGTCCCCAATTTGGATCACTGGCGAAAAAAGCGGTTTTCACCAGCGGCGAATGGGCGATGGTCTTGCCGACTCGCACCGCTTCCTCATCGGTCAAGGCCTGCTCGACCACGATGCGCATCAACTTGGTTGCGCCCTCCCCGTCCCTGATTATGGCTTCCGCCAGTTGTTTACAAACGGTCATCAGCGCATCGGCAAAAATCTTATAATTTTCGCTGTCTTGTTTGATTTCAGGAACAGCTGAGCAACCGCTCGCCATTAATACGCAGGCGTCATTAGTCGAGGTATCGCCGTCCACGGTGATGCGGTTGAACGATTGCTCAACGGCCAGCGCCAAACAGTTCTGCAACAGGGCTTGGTCGATTTTCGCATCGGTGGCCATAAAGCCGAGCATGGTCGCCATATTGGGCTGGATCATGCCTGCGCCTTTGGATATGCCGTTGATGGTGATGGTTTGACCGTCAATTTCGATGACTTTGGACACGCCTTTGGCAAAGGTATCGGTAGTCATGATAGCCTGAGCCGCTTTGGCCCAGTTGTCTGTATCCAGATTGCTTACAGCTTCCCGTAAGACCGCTTTGATTTTGCCCACCGGCAGCGGTTGACCGATAACACCGGTCGAAAAAGGCAGAACCTGCGTCGCAAGCCCATCAACAACTTCGGCAAGATCGGCGCAAGTCGCTAAAGCATCCTGCATACCCTGTTCGCCGGTACCCGCATTGGCATTGCCTGAGTTAATCAGCAACCAGCGCGGATTATGCGCCAGGTTGGCTTTAGCCACATGCACGGGCGCCGCACAAAAGGCGTTTTGGGTGAAAACCGCCGCGCAGCTTGAATGCTCGGCCATTTGCACGACCAAAATATCATCCCTGACGGTTTGCTTGATGCCTGCGTTCGCTGTACCCAAAGTTATTCCCGGTACCGGATGCATGATCGGAAAACTGCACTGCCCTACTGCCATAAGTTAAGCCTCATTAGTTACATAATCGAACACGGATGACACGGATTTGACGGATAGTCACTGATAAAAGAATAGTTATTTTGGATTCTTAACAATCCGTGTAAATTCGTCTAATCAGTATCATCTGTGTTCTATTTTTTCAAACTTTAAAAAACACAAACACATTATCGATTTTTTTAACTTCCACGCGCATCAGTTTGCATTGTTTTTTTATTGCCTCCAGCTGTTGCGGCGACTCGCTGATAGAAAACGGCAAAATCACTTCCACTTCAATCTGGCCGTCCAGGTAATGGATTCTAAAATCTTCTATAGCCACTTTAAAGTCCACCAGATAGCGATCCAATAAATGCTGCACATCACCACGAGACAGCGGCCTGGAATGCCCCGAAAAACCTTCGTCATCTTCAGGATCGACATGCACCAGCACATCCATCACGTCATCAAAGCGCCTGATCAAATCATCCCTGACTATATCGCCAATCATGTGCCCTTCCGAAACGGTAATCCGGGGATCGACAACGATATGCGCATCAATCAGCGCATCCTCGCCCATTTGCCGGGTGCGCAATAAATGGATGCCTTCAACGCCGTCAATAGCATGAATGGCTGCCCTGATCTCGGCGACCAGTTCGGGCGGCAATGAGGTATCGACCAATTCCTTGATACTCTCCAGCACCAGATTCAAGCCGATTTTAGCCACCATCAATGCAACCACAATAGCGGCAACCGCATCGGCCAGCGGATAGCCCAGCATCACCGCGCCTATGCCGAATAAAACAACCAGAGACGAGATTGCATCGCTACGCTGATGCCAGGCATTAGCCAGCAGCAACTTGGATCGGGTGGTTTTGGCAATACGCTTAGTATATTGGTATAGCCATTCGTTAATCAGGATTGAAAGCGTCGCGACACCCAGTGACAACACGTTGGGCACCGGCAGATGCTCGGGATTCGCCATGCGCTCCATGACCGACCAGGCGATAGCGCCGCCGATCGCGATTAAGCTGGCTCCCAGAATAACGGTTGCAATGGTTTCAAAACGGCGATGACCATAGGGATGGTCAAGATCAGCCTCGCGACTGCCTAATTTAACCGCAATAATCACCAAAAGATCGCTGAGCAAATCCGATAGCGAATGAATACCGTCGGCAATTAACGCCGCCGACTGCCCAAGGATGCCGAAACCGATTTTAATCAGTGTCTGGAGAACGTTAATCGCCGCGCCGACATAGCTAGCCCTGGCTTTTAGTTTATCCATTTTTACGGCATCTAAAGCATCAGCCATTACTCACCTACTTCCAAAATAATAATGTATTCATGATCGCCGGAAATGGTTTCCAGTACTTTATGCCCATTGATTCGACACCAAGCCGGGATGTCCTGCATTACGCCGGGATCGGTGCAAATAACTTCCAGCTGATCGCCCGCTTTAAGCTGTTTGACTTTATCCTGGGTGCGAATGACCGGCAACGGGCACAGCAAGCGGCGTGCATTTAATGTTTCTCTATTCATATATACCACTGCTGAGGAATTTCTTCTGCACCGAACGGCTTGACCTGAATAATCCGTTCAGAACCCGCTTTATCGGTAATACTGACATCGACTTGTTCGGCGTTGCGTCCTTGGCCGTAGCGGGCGGTAATTCGCGCAGCCAAAAACAAATCCTCAGCCGAAGGCGAGCCGTCCACCAATACCAGCGGGCCTGCATGGCTGGCGCAATTCATGGTAATGAATTCTTTTTTGTAGCCCTGCATAAAGCGGCCTTCGCCTTCTTCCCTGGCCACGATGATTTTAAAGTGTTTCTCCGGCCTGATATGTCTGCCGACTTTCAGCAGCATCACATCGTCCAGGTCATATTGCTTATCGCCGTCGCGCGCTTTCCATAGATCGACCAGTTTGGATGAATAGCTGGCATCGGTCAGAAAACAGCAGCCGCCCGCAGGCTGGGCATAATCGTCAAAGCCGAATTGTTCGGCCATCGCCATCTGAGGCTTGCGCGAGCGTCCGCTAAAATCATGCAGCTTTTCCCTATCAACCCAGCCTTCCCGTTCCGGCAGGGTTGCAGGCAGATTTTTGGCGCACAAAGGCCGCAATAACAGATCATCGGCGCCTGATTCCCTGGACACGATCGGCATCGTCGCTTTGCGCTGCGACATCGGCCGTTGGCCGATCACTTCACCGGTGATGATGAAGTCGAAATCGTTTTCGACCAGCCATTGCTTGGCCTTGTTGACCATGAAAATCTTGCAATCCAGGCAAGGATTCATGTGTGCGCCGTAGCCGTGTTTCGGGTTAATCAAGACATCTTTATATTCCTCGATCACATCGACGATGTGCAGCTTCATGCCTAACTGCTCTGCCACCCATAAGGAGTTGTTACGTTTAGGTTTGGCCTTATCATTGGCCCTGATAGCATGGGTGTGGCCTTCCACGCAAAAACCGGTAAAAAAGTTGATGCCTTCGACATGAACGCCCTGTTCCATGATGGTTTTCGCTGCCAGCATTGAATCCAGTCCGCCGGAAATTAATGCCACTGCTTTTCTTTGTTTACTCATATTCACTTAAAAAAAATTGGAATCGTTGTTTCATTATACCAGCTTCGACACAGCGCTACGCTGCCACATGCATCGCCTACCAACAGTAGGCGCTTTAGGCGAAGCGCCTACATCTTTGCGCTCCAGTTCCTTCCAATTTTATTTTCAATCAACTGCTATCGATCCGCTTCCAAGTTAAGTAAATTGATGAATAAACCAAAAAATCGGTTGAACAAAGCAATATAATTGAAAACAGAGTTTTTTATCCGTAGGTATGCGGTCTCATACCTTATTAGAATAGTTACCTGCAACCAATGCTAATTTGCGTCAATGAGGAATAACACCATGAGCAAGCGAAATACATGTTTGATATTTGCCCATCGCGGCGCTAACAAGGAGGCCGTAGCGATTGCCGAAAACACCCGCGCCGCCTTTAATCATGCGCTTCAATACCCAATAGACGGTATTGAAACGGATGTGCAGTTGAGCTTGGATGAGGTGCCGGTGCTTTGGCATGACGGGTATCTGGATAAGCTGGGTTATTCGGGAAAATGCATAGACGATTTTAATCTCGCGCAACTTGAACAAATGGATTTTGCCGGATATTGCTCACCCGATGCAGTAGCGGAAGGCGCTTTGAGTCTGAAGGAATTTATTGATACCTACCGAGGGCGTTGCGGCCTGGATATTGAGCTTAAAAGCCGTGACGGGGAGCCGCAGCAACGACTGGAAAGCAAGATACTGCAAATGCTGGCTATCATCGGCTCATTGGCTGACGACGGGGTGTTTATTTCCTCATATAGCCTTCCCGGCCTGATATTTACCCATCAACACGCGCCGGATTTGCCGCTTTACTATCTGCTGTCCGGCCATCACACCCAAGCCGACATTGAGCAATTTATGGAAGAATATGGTTTTCTTGCCGGTTTTTGCCTGCCCATCGACATCCATAACGATTCCATTGCAAAGCTTCTCCGCGACCACGGCAAAGGCGCCGGGGTTTATACCTGTAACAACGTGGATGATATTCAAAAAGCGCTGGACCTGAAAGTCAATATCCTAATTACCGATTACCCGCAACTGGCATTACAGCTGCGTGATTCGTAAAACGGGACTTTGCACAAAGTACTCAGTCAATATTGATATGTCGTGTAAAAACCGTTTAGCTCGCGTGCCTGAACCGCGAATGATACGGCCTTGCAAGGCCTGAGATAGCCATCGTTGATCAGGGCGACTGGGCATGATAGCCTCATCCGCTTCCAACAAACTGATCCATGCTGGCCTGCGCTACCTGGATTGAGGTATTGAGTTTATACATTTAATTATAGTAGCGAGCAAAAAAAACTGCCCCCTTATTTAACCTTCTTGGAACATCCGCATGAAAACAATTTACATGGTTGCGGGCTTACCCCGTAGCGGCTCGACTTTACTGATGAACATTCTTGGACAAAATCCGCGCTTTTATGTGACCCCCACATCTGAAGTTGTACATATTTTGGAACAGGTACGTAATATTTGGGATAAAAACCTAGCATTTTGCGCTATGGGTCGTCGGCAGAGCGAAACTATAAAGCGAAATGTGCTTGAAGGCATACTGCGATCCTATTTCCGGCACACAGACAGACCCGTATGCTTTGATAAAAGCCGTAGATGGCCCGAATATCTGGAAATGGCCGCCACAATACTGGGGGGTAGGGAGAAGATAAAAGTAATAGTCGCCGTACGTGATTTACGCGATGTACTGGCTTCTTTTGAGCAGGCATTTCGCCGCACTTCAGCATTAAGCCAGACACCCTTTGAGAAAGATGACCCCATCAAATCAAAAACCGCTTTAGGGCGAATGGCGTATTTTTTAGACAACAGTCAAAATGTCGGATATGCCTACAATGCCATCCGTGACGCAGCTACTCGTGGCTGGCTAGACTGTATGCATTTTGTCGAATACGATCAGCTTACGCAAAATCCTAAGGGCGCTATGGAAGATATTTATGCTTTTTTAGGAGAGACCGGCTTTGCCCATGATTTTGAAAACGTCGAGCAAGTGACTTTTGAAGATGACTTTATTTATGGATATAAAGACTTGCATATTATCCGTCAACAGGTCAGACCACAGCCCCCACAATGGCCGAAGGTATTTGACCAGACCGTGCAAAATACCCCAGCGTGGAAAGATGTAGAAGAAATTGCCCAGTTCTGGCGAACCTACATTTAGCGTAACTATTCAGACCCCGACCGTATTTAGACCTTCCAGGTTTTTAAAACCTGGAAGGTCTTGGCGTAACAATATATTTTTCAATAGGATGATTTAGCCATAAAACTTTAAACGAACCGTTTAATGGCTAAACCAACCGTATGGAGCCAAGGGGGCTGAATACTTACTACTCCCATCTTACCTTGAAAACGTACAACTTTGAAACAACGGAATACCTTGAAGATCAAGGCCTACCAAGGCTTACAAACGTATACGATTTGTCAATCAGATGGGAGTATTTAGCGAATGAAACGAGCGGGCCTGTGCTGAACTCAAATAACCTATTGGTAAACACTCACCCCCCTTTTTCCAAAAGGGGAAGTGAACGATTACACTAGGTCGAATGATGATACTGGCAAGAGCTCTTTGCTACCCAGAAAGGCACGCCAATCTTATAAAACTCGGCTCGATATTTTTTTTGAATTACCAAATGACTGTCGTAATTGCAAGCCGATTTACTGGAATTAAGTCGTGTTTTTTAAAGTGCTTTATTCTTCTTTAAAGGCTATCATTGCAACCTCTTATAATTCTGACAGAATACCATCATGATCAATCTAAAGATTTTCTTCTTGACATTGAAAATGCGGTTTTAAAGAAAAACATTAAAAATGAAGCGTACCTTGCCTATTTTTTTTATCTTTTTTGTATTTATTAGCGGCGGCTATTGGTCGGCCCAGTCCAATGTAGAGCCGACTGTAGATGCTGTAGATGCAGAGCCGACTTTTTATTTTTACAATACAGAAACGAACATCAATAATTTTGCCACGTTAAAAATGGGCTTTGATGTTTATTTGGAAAACCATGGCGGCTATTACTTACAACCTTTTGATCTTAAAGAAAACTTCGAAAAGTCAATCCAGGAAAAAGGCAATATCTATCTATTATCCAGTTGGCATTTAAAAGAATTGCAGCAAAAGAAGGTGCCGCTGGAAATTGCTCTCGTTGCCACAGCAAAGGGCGACACCATGCAAAGGAAGGTATTAAGCGCAAATAAAGACATTGCTAATGTCTCTATGCTTAAAAATACCGTGATTGCCGCAGCCGGAAGCGAAGAATACGTTCACAGTGTATTGAAACAAATCCTCGGAAAAGGGCAAGAAGCGCTACTTAAAGATATTAAAATACTTATCGTGCCTAAAGATCTTGATGCGCTCCTCGCCGTAGGTTTTGGCATGGCCTCCGCTGCCATTTCCGCAGAAAATGGTTTAGATAAACTGGCGCAGATGAATCCCGGTCACTTTCGAGAATTACATACCTTGGGTTTCAGCGAAAAAGACTACATACTCATTGCTGCAACATTAAAAAAACCGAATCAACAAGAAACTCAATTACTTAAGGTGTTACGCGAAATGTCGGAGGTAGAAGCGGGAAAAGCAAATTTAAAGTTATTGGGCATAGATGGCTGGAGTACGTTGAAATGAAATACTTCAATAATCGCCGCACATTCTATAAAAACAGGAAGCCACTATGAAAATAATAAATTTTTATAAGGTCTTAATTCTGTTGACGGCCTGTTTGACTAACGTTGGATTTGCCCAATCGGGCAAAGTACTGATTATTAACAGCGACAGTGCTGTTTATCGATATGAAAAAATCGCTATAGAATTTAAAAAAATCATACAACAAAACGGTTACCAATGGACTGAGTTTAGTTTAGACCGTTATCCTGAAGCCGAAGTTGAGCTGAAAAAACGTATCCAACAAGAAAATCCTGCACTTATTTATTGCATCGGCACCAAGGCCTATTCGCTAGCACACAATGCAGCCCCTACGAAAAAATTATTATTTTCAGCGGCTATTAATTGGCAAAGATTGGATATTGGCCAAGGAACTTATGGTGTCGCTAATGAATTGTCATCAGCGCAAGAAATATCGCTATTACACTATTTCTTTCCAACGCTTAAAACAATCGGCCTGCTCTACAATGATAACTTTAGTCATGAATACGTAGAAACCATCAAAAAAGACGCTTTAGCGTTAGGGCTAAATATCATTAATCAACCCATTAATGATCCGCAAGAAATCGGCGACGCACTCAATGACTTGCTGCCGAAAATAGACATGTTCTGGATTATTTCCGACCCGATTGTCTTAAACGGTAAAGAGTCGGTGCAGAAAATCCTTCAAGCGGCGCAACAGCAAAAAAAACCCGTTTATGCTTATAGCGATGTCTATATAGACCAAGGCGCTGTTTTGGCGATTTCTGCGGATATTGCCACGATTGGACGGCAGTCAGCGAATTTAGCCATGGCGATGGATACCAATAAAATACCGAGTGGTACCGTGCAAAGCCCTGCCGGTTCAACGATTACTTTAAACAAATGCGCTCTTGACTCATTGCAATTCAAGTTCAATCAAGACGCGCTTGATTCGGTTAATACAATTGTGGGTTGCGACAAATGATTAAATATCTATATAGCCTACTGGTCGGTGCCTTGGTCTTAAATTCGAGCGCTTTTGCAGAAACATCAGCGGAGCACAATACCCTGGAACAGGAATTGGCCTATCTTGCCGCAGAAAGACAAGTCGTGACGACTGCCTCGAAAATACCGGAACATGTAGACAAGACGATTGCCAGCACCACTGTTATTACTCAAGATGATATTGCCCATATCGGCGCGCGCAATTTGTTGGATGTGCTGCGATTGGTTCCGGGTATCGGCATTACGCAAACCAATCTTGGGATACGTAGAATTGAAGTTCGCGGCGTCAGCACACAGTTGTCTGAAAAAGTGCAGATGCTGTTGAACGGTCACCCGCTGGATCATAACCTGCAAAATGCCGGCAGCACCTGGGTGTACGATGATTTGCCGGTGGATACGATCAAGCGTGTTGAAGTGGTGCGCGGCCCCGGTTCGGCCTTATATGGCGCTAATTCCTTTCTTGCCGTTATTAACATCATCACTCAAAACGCCAAGGATTTGAATGGACTGCATACCTCAGCCGGTTGGGGC
>SCPZ01000082.1 GCA_004299305.1 Methylobacter sp. | reverse complement strand
TTTGTTCGTCTACAAGGCGTAAAAATGGGCGCATAGCGAGCTATGCAACCATTTTTGCAACGCAGGAGACGGGCAAAAAGACCAGTCAGTTGGGTATATTTTTCGCAGGAAATCACCTTATATAGACAGCAAAAGCAATCTGTTTAATCTGTGTTGATCTGTGGCGAAATAGTTAATATTGGACAATGCTGTTTTATTTTTAGACTTCTACATGAAATTAAATACTTTTTCTCGCTTACTATTACTGTTTCTACTTGTTTCCCAGGCGGTCAAAGGTGATGAAGAGTTTGTTGTAGAGGACATCCAAGTCAAAGGCCTGCAACGTATCTCGGCAGGCACCGTTTATAACTATCTCCCGGTTAATGTGGGGGAAAGATTTTCATTGGACAATGTCGCTCCGGCTATCAAGGCGCTATTCAAAACCGGTTTTTTTAAGGATATATCCTTGGAAAGAGAAGGTTCAACGCTGATTGTCAACGTGGTGGAGCGGCCTTCCATCGCAAAAATCATTTTTGAAGGCAATAAAGACTTAAGTAAGGATGACTTGACCAAAGCCTTGAAGAAAATCGGCTTGGCGGAAGGCAAGGTATTCGACCAGCAGGTGCTGGATAAGGTCGAGCAGGAGTTAAGCCGTCAATATTTCAGTCATGGTAAATACGGCTTAAAAATTACGACGGATGTATCCAATCTTACCCGCAACCGGGTGGGTATACATATCAAGATTTCCGAGGGCCGGGTAGCAAAGATCAAGCAGATCAATGTTGTTGGCAATACTGTGTTTGATGATAAAACGCTGTTGCGGCATCTTGAATTGAACACCTCCAATCTGTTGTCGTTTTACACTAAGGACGACCAGTATTCCAAACAAAAGTTGCAGGCAGACTTAGAAACGTTGCGTTCCTATTACCTGGATCGCGGTTACATTAACTTTAACATCGAGTCCACGCAGGTCGCTATTACCCCCGATAAAAAAGATATTTATGTCACCATCAATGTTAAAGAGGGCGATATTTATACGCTGGAAAAAGTTAAATTAGCCGGTAACCTGGTGGTAGCTCCCGAAGAACTCATTAAGTTGGTAAAGCTTGGTCCCGGAGAGACTTTTTCCAGGAAAAACGCTACCGAGACTTCCAAGGCGGTTTCCGATCGCTTAGGCGATGACGGTTACGCTTTTGCTAACGTTAATATGGTGCCGGAAATCAACGAAGCTAAAAAAACCGTCGACATGACGTTTTTTGTCGATCCGGGCAAACGTGTTTATGTCCGGCGCATTAACATGAAAGGCAACAGTAAAACCCGTGATGAAGTACTGCGCCGCGAAATGCGGCAAATGGAGTCCAGTTGGGCTTCAAGTTCAAAGATCGAGCGGTCGAAAACGCGTCTTGAACGCTTGGGTTATTTCGAGGAAGTGAATGTTGAAACGCCTCCGGTTGCAGGCACTGCCGACCAGATTGACGTTAACTATACGGTAGTGGAAAAGCCCTCCGGCAATTTGTCGGCAGGTATAGGATTTTCCCAGGTTCAAGGGATAGTGTTGAATGCGAACATTGCCCAGGATAACGTCTTTGGCTCGGGCAAGCGGGTGAATGTCGCCTTTAACAACAGTAGCTATTCTACCAGTTACCAGTTTGGTTTTTTTAATCCTTATTTCACCGTCGATGGCGTAAGTCAGGGTTATAACTTGGGTTATACTAAACGAAACGCAGGGCAAGTGAATATTGCCAATTATTCAACCAATGTAATGAATGCAGGGTTGAATTTTGGTATTCCGCTGAATGAATTCGACAGCTTGCGTTTTGATATTGATGCAAAACGTACTGAGCTGAGCACTACTGCCTACTCATCCAATGAAATTTGCGATTTTATCTATGGTAATAACGGTAGCGATTCTTGTGCGAATCTTACCAACGGCTATATTGCAGGAACTGCCAATACCAGGCCGGTAGTTAAGGCTACAGGCGATACGTTTTTAACGTTGTCACCGGCAATAGGCTGGACCCATGATACACTTAACCGGGCAATCTTCCCCAATAAGGGCGGACAGCAGCGCTTTTCTGCGTTGGCGACAGTTCCCGGTAGCGATCTGGAATATTATAAAATCGGTTATAAACACCAACTCTATTTACCGTTGGCTAAAGATTTTACGTTCAGGTTGCAAGGCGAAGTAGGTTACGGAGGCGGTTACGGGAACACAAATACCTTGCCTTTCTTTGAAAACTATTTTGGCGGCGGCACCGGGTCTATACGCGGCTTTAAGAATAATACCGTGGGCCCGAGGGATTCTAACGGCTATCCATTCGGCGGTTCCAGTAAAATTATCGGTAATGCCGAATTGTTTTTTCCGGTGCCTTTTATGCCGGAGACCAAATCAGTCAGGTTAGGCACCTTTTTGGATGCCGGATCAATCAATAACGGATTTAAAGCGAATAACCTGAAATATTCCGCCGGGGTTTCAGGCGAGTGGTTATCGCCGTTCGGCGCTTTATCCGTTAGTGCTGCATTACCGTTAAATGCCGATTCTTCCGGAACGTCGGCTCTCGGTACTACTACGGGCGATCAAAAACAGATATTTCAATTCAACTTCGGGCAAAATTTCTGAGAAGTTGTTTTTGTTTGACAAGCTTATCCCCTATAATTTAACGCCCTTATAATCCGACTAAAGTTATCGTATTTTTAGTACTTAATTATTTTAATTCCACCAGAGATCTGTTTAACAATGAAAACGAAAATTGCTTTATTTTTAGGATTGTTGCTTGCTGCGAATGTGAGCTATGCTGATTTAAAGATTGGTTTTGTCAATATACCAGCCGTTCTTGAAAAAGCACCTCAAGCGGAAAAAGCCAAAAAACGCCTGGAACAAGAATTTTCACCGCGAGACAAGCAATTAGTCGCCCAACAAAAAGAAATCCAAAGCATGGATGAAAGAATGACCAAAGATGCGGCCGTAATGGGCGAGTCGGCGCGAGTTAATCTGGAAAAAGATATTTTAAATAAGAAAAGAGATGCAAAAAGAGCGCAACAGGAGTTTAGCGAAGACTTTAATGTGCGTCGTAATGAAGAATTGGGCAAATTGCAACGCCGTATCGTTGAAGCTATTAGGGAAATAGCCAAAGCTCAAAATTTTGATTTATTACTGACAGACGGCGTTATTTATGCCAGTGATAAAATTGATGTGACCAGTCAAGTTCAACAAAAGTTGTCAACCATGCCGGAATAATTACACTCGGGGTTTTTATTTAATCGCATTGTCATCAACTTTTAAGAGAAGCATTATCAAATATGTCCATTCAGTTAGATATTTTACAAATACAAGAATTCTTGCCGCATCGTTACCCTTTTTTATTGGTTGATAAGGTTGTTGAGTGCGAACCTGGCGTCAGATTGCTGGGAGTCAAAAACGTTACTTATAATGAGCCGTTTTTCCAGGGACATTTTCCACAAAAACCGATTATGCCGGGTGTGCTTATTTTAGAAGCCCTGGCCCAATCCACGGGATTGTTGGCATCGGAAACGGCAGGGGATGAACTGGCCGGGATGATTTATTATTTGGTCGGTATCGATAAGGCCAAGTTTAAAAGACCCGTAGTTCCCGGCGACCAATTAATGCTGGAAGCAAAATTTCTTAAAAGCAAGCGTAATATCTGGGCATTTGAATGTCGTGCAGAAGTTGACGGCGAGTTTGTCGCCAGTGCCGAAATAAGATGTGCAGCCGTGGTAAATTAATTTGATCGATCCAACAGCGATAGTTGATAGTAAGGCGGAGCTGGCCGACGATGTATCTGTTGGGCCTTTTTCTGTAATAGGTGCGGATGTAAAAATCGGCGCCGGTACCGTGATAGGTTCCCATGTTGTTATTAAGGGACCTACGACCATAGGCCAAGACAATCGTATCTATCAATTCACTTCCATCGGCGAAGACCCCCAAGACAAGAAATATGCGGCTGAGATCACCCGGCTTGAAATCGGCGACAGGAACACAATACGCGAGTACACTTCCATGCACCGGGGGACGAAGCAGGATCGAAGCCTTACCAAGATAGGCAATGATAACCTGTTCATGGCTTACACCCATGTGGCGCATGATTGCGTGATCGGCAATCACGTCATTATGGCGAATGGCGCGTCATTGGCCGGGCATGTGCATTTGCATAGTCACGCTATTTTGGGAGGATTCACCTTAGTGCATCAGTTTACCCAAATAGGCCAATACAGCTTTGCTGCTATGGGTAGCGCGATTACCCAGGACATCCCTCCCTTTGTTATGGTCGGCGGCAAGCCTACCAGGCCGCACGGCATCAATTCAGTCGGCATGGAACGTAACGGCATCTCGCCGGAAGACATCAGGTTAATCAGGAAAGCCTACAAGATAATTTATAAGACCAATCTGCGACTGGAAGATGCCATTGATCAAATGGAAGATCTGGCCGGAGAAAGCAAGGAATTGTCGGATATGGTCAGCTTTTTGCGTAATGTAAACCGGGGTATATTGCGTTAGATGCACTCATAACTATAGAACACGGATGACGCGGATTGGACTGATTTAAACGGATTTTTAAAAGCTGAAGCTAAAATTGTCTTGTGTTTTTAATCGGTGTTTATCAGTTTAATCCGTGTTCCATTCTCTATCGGCTTAAATGGTTCCAGAGGTGTAAGCTGCTATGGATGATGTATTTTCAAGCAAAATTCTTGTTGCCGGTGTCGACGAAGCAGGCCGAGGACCGCTTGCAGGCCCGGTCTTCGCAGCAGCGGTTATTCTCGACCCCATGCGACCGATAGCCGGATTGGCCGATTCTAAAACCCTGAGCGAAAGCAAACGGGATAGTCTTTACATCCTCATCAAAGAATCCGCTTTAAGCTGGTCGATTGCGAAGGCCAGTGTTGAAGAGATTGATAAACTCAATATTCTCCAGGCCACTTTACTGGCAATGCAACGCGCGGTAAACGGTTTGCACATCCAGCCTGAGGAAGTGTTAGTGGATGGCAATCGTCTCCCCAAATTGTCTATGCCTGCCCAGGCTATCGTCAAAGGCGACAGCAAAGTACAGGCGATCAGCGCGGCGTCAATATTGGCGAAAGTCGAGCGGGATAAGCTGATGGTTGACTATCATCAACAATATCCAGACTTTTCGTTTCATCTGCATAAGGGTTACGGCACTAAACAGCATTTGGCCGAAATCGAACAGTTCGGGTTTTTAGAGATACACAGAAAAACATTCAATCCGGTGAAAACCATGCTGATGCGGCAGGGAAGATATTAATCTTGTCCACGAAAAGCACGAAAAAAGCAGACGAAAGAATCATGTTTCGTGGATGTATAGGTTTAATCCAACTCCAGCGGACCTTCATCCATTAACGCGATTTGCTCTCGCAGTTCAATAATCCTATCCTGCCAATAACGCGGCGTATCAAACCACGGGAACGCCATCGGAAACGCCGGATCATCCCAGCGCCGGGCAATCCAGGCCGAATAATGAATCAGGCGCAAGGTGCGCAGGGCTTCTATAAGATGCAATTCCCTGCTGTCGAAATCGTAAAAAGTCCGGTAGCCGGTCAGCAAATGGTTTAATTGCACAGTCATTTCGGCGCGATCCCCGGACAGCAACATCCATAAATCCTGTATCGCAGGCCCCATCCGGCTGTCATCGAAATCAACAAAATGTGGGCCGTCATCGGTCCACAAAATATTTCCCGGATAACAGTCGCCGTGCAGTCGCAAGGATTTCATTTGACCTGCGCGTTCAAAACAACGTCTTGCGCCAGCCAGCGCATGTTCGCTCACACTGCGGTAAGCCTCTAGCAAGTCGGCGGGGATGAAATTATTTGCCAGCAGATAAGCTCTCGGTTCATCGCCAAAACCGGCAATATTGAGAGTCGGGCGTTCCTTAAAAGGCTTTAGCGCGCCTATCGCATGAATGCGGGCAATAAAGCGCCCCATCCATTCCAGTTTTTCTCGGCCCTCAAGTTCTGGTACACGGCCGCCTTGCCTTGGGAACACAGAAAAACGGAAACCATCGGCGTGGATTAAAGTCTGGTTATTGCCAAACGGCATTGCCGGAACCACAGGGATTTCAGACTCAAACAATTCCCGAATGAAAGCATGTTCTTCAAGAATCGCCGCCGTCGTCCAGCGCTCTGGCCTGTAGAACTTGGTGACTATAAAGGATGCGTCCGCCATGCCGACCTGGTAGACGCGGTTTTCATAACTATTGAGCGCCAACAGGCGCCCATCGCTATGTAGGCCGATATTGTCGAGCGCATTCAAGATAATATCGGGAGTCAGTGCTGAAAAAGGCGTGAGATTAGTATTCATGACTGTCATTGTAACGCCGAATTAAACTTAATCACTTATCTAAATCCTAAAAACCAGGCTGTGAGATTTTTTTCAAGGTCGCATAATCTAAGTTATGGGCATTACGCGAATGAATAATCGCCAGATCTGAGTGTCAATTCTGAGGTAGCGGAAGATAGGCGTTCAATCGATGCGCGATTAGCGATAAATAAGCATGGCATATCGTAACTACTCAGCAGATAGAAAATGGAACACGGATGCCAAAAGTAGGCGCCTCTAGGCGACACGGATTAGACTGGTAAACACAGATAAAACCAATGAATGGGTGTCCATCGACTCTTTAAAATCCGTTTAAATCCGTCCGATCTGTGTCATCCGTGTTCTATTATAAAATTAGCCCTGAGTAGTTACGGCATATCTATAGCTGGTAATTTTGCGCCCAAAATGCAAGACTTGTTTTTTTTGCAGTGACACAGCTAAATAAATGTTTAACGGGGTTTTCGTACCCTTATTCGTAAATTTAAAACGTATTCAGAAAAAAGGAAAACTAATGAGAGTTCTATTGCTGTTTGCTTTATTCATGGTATCCATACAAACCACAGCCGCCACCGCTTTACCGGTTAAAGAAGTTAGCAGCGGCGTGTATGTGCATTTTGGCAAACATCAATTCCCGGACAGTAAAAATCACGGCGAAATCGCCAATCTGGGCTTTATTGTCGGACAAAAATGTGTGGCTGTTATTGATAGCGGCGGCAATCCTGAGCAGGGGCTGGCTTTAAAACAAGCCGTTACCGAAACCACAAACACGCCGATTTGCTATGTGATCAACACCCATGTTCATCCCGATCATATTTACGGCAATAGCGCTTTCAAAGCGGCCGGGGTCAAATTTGTCGGCCATCATAAATTGGCCCGAGCCATGTCGGCGCGCGGCTCGTACTATTTGGGCAAAGCCGCAGATCAATTAGACGTCAAGCTGAGCGCCGCCGATTTAATTGCACCCGATATAGAAGTTAAAGACAGTTTGAAACTGGATTTAGGCGGACGGACTTTAACCTTAAAGGCCCATCCTACCGCGCATACCGATAACGATTTGAGCGTGTACGATGAAAAAACCAATACAATATGGCTGTCGGACTTATTGTTTACCGAGCATGTGCCGACGCTGGACGGCAGCTTAAAAGGCTGGATTGCGGAAATCGACAAACTGGAACAACAGTCTTTCCGTTATGTAATCCCCGGACACGGCGAATTAGTCACGGATTGGCCGCAAAGTATGCAGGCGCAAAAGCACTATTTAACCTTGCTGCTGACAGAAATTCGCGCGGCGATTAAAAAAGGCCAACATTTGGAAGACGCCGTGCAAAGCGTCGGTTATTCCGAGAAGAATAATTGGGCCTTGTTCGATGAATATCACCGCAAAAACGTCACCACCGCTTTTGCCGAATTGGAATGGGAAGATTAACCGGCTGCTAAAATAAATATGATTTAATTTCAGTAACTACTCAGCAGATAGAAAATGGAACACGGATGACACGGATTAGACTGATAAACGCGGATAAAATCAATGAATGGGCTGTTCATCGACTCGTCTAAATCCGTCCAATCCGTGTCATCCGTGTTCTATTATAAAATTAGCCCTGAGTAGTTACTAATTTCACACAGTTAAAACAACATAGGAAAAGGCTATGAAATACACAAAACTATTACCGGCAATTTTCATCGCGACATTATTACCGTTTACCGCTGTCGCTGATGAAGATGAAAATATTTGGAATAAGGTTTTGAAACCTGAATATTTTGCCGGGCAAGCGATTGAAGAATCCGATAAGGTGATTGAACTGGAAGCGCCGGTACGTGCGGAAGACCCTGCATTAGTTCCATTTAAAATCGTCAGCAAGATCAGCCAAACCAAGGAAAACTATATCAAGAGAATCCTGGTGTTAGTCGATAACAACCCATTCCCGTTCGTCGGCGATTTTGACTTTACCCCGGAAAGCGGCAAGGCCGACATTGCGATGCGGATACGGGTTAACAGCAACAGCAATATTCGCGCGATTGCCCAGATGAATGACGGCAAATTGATCATGACTAAAAAATTCGTCAAAGCCAGCGGCGGTTGTTCCGCCCCGATCGGTGCCAATTTGGATGAAGCGATGAGCCGCTTGGGCAAAATGAAATTCAGGCTGGATGGCGATATTAAAGTCGGCGAGCCAACTTCAGTGCAGTTAATGATCAGCCATCCGAATATTACCGGTATGCAAATGGATCAAGTCACACGCTTTATTAAAAAAGCGCATTTTGTTAAGGACGTTAAAGTTTCGTTTAACGGCAAACCGGTTTTAACCGCGAAAACCGATATTGCGATTAGCACCGATCCTAATTTCAGGTTCTATTTCGTGCCGGAAAAAGCGGGTGAATTAAAAGCCGAAGTAACCGATACCTCTTGCGAAACGCCAACCAAGAGAGACGTTTGCACTAAAGGCGACACCTACACGGAAACGTTTAAAATTCAGCCGTAGTTATTTAAATCCTCATCGAAAACAGAACCTGCCTGAGCGGCATCCTGATTGGGAAGGCGGATATGAGGACGATGTTTAATTGATGTTACTCTGTCCGAAACGGTTAAAAGCAACCGCTCCGCTTAGAGAAAAAGAGGTCAACATTATGAAAAAAATGATTTTAATCAGTATGGTTGCTTTTCTCGGCGCTTTAATTGTGTTTAATACCGAAGGGACTGATTTTAGATTTATCGGCAGCGCACTTATAGATTTTCGTAACGAAACAGATCAAGCCATTACTGTTATTATGAATAACAACATTGAAGTTCATTCCGTAGCGGCACATGACCAGGCTACCTTTACGAAAGCAAATATTGGTGATGCGCCAATATTTCATGTTAAAGATTCGACCGGTACGGCGTTGTTTTCCAGACATATAGATATGGTGGGCGCTAAGGCTTCATTGGTATGGGATGGGAATAAATTTTGATGGTCTTAAATTTTTGTAACTATTCAGATCCCGACCGTATTTAGACCTTCCAGGTTTTTAAAACCTGGAAGGTCTTGGCGAAACACTATATTTTTCAATAGGATGATTTAGCCATAAAATTCTAAACGAACCGTTTAATGGCTAAGCCAACCGTATGGCGCTAAGGGGTCTGAAGACTTACAAATTTTTCAGTTCCGTCGGGTTACGTTATCGCGTTACGTTCAATAAACTGAACTAGTACTCAGTCAATCCTATTTTGACGGGTAAAGTAAATCCGTTCGTCCTGAGCCTGTCGAAGGATGAGTGGGTTTACGCTGAGCTAAACGATTTTTACACGACATATTAATATTGACTGAGTACTAGGTAGCAATCAATACATGTAAACTTTTGCAAGGCGCTTAACAATGTGCTTGTGAAATTAGGGAAAGATCAAACAGGGTTAGTTCAAATCGATAATTAAGGAATAAAAATGAATAAGAAAATCTTAGTGTTTATCGCGGCTTTATGCACCGGCTTATCTGCATGTAGCGGAGATAAGGGCAACGAATACCAGGTTAAACCGGCTTTCATTAATAATTGTATAAAGCAGGAGAGTGCCGCACGTTCTGCGGAACAGGCCAAATCTTACTGCGATTGCGCAGCTGATGCCGTATTTAGCAATAGTCATATTTCCGATGAAACAAAAAAACTGATGCCTACGATAAGTGACAAGAACAGCAAACTCTATAGCCAAGATGATATTGCAACGGTTAGGGGATTGCTTATGTCCTGCTACACCAAAAAGTTTTATAAAAAATAAGCCTGAAACAATGTAGTAGGTTGTTGGTACATCCTGGCCGCACCAAGAAGCATTGTTGAAATATAGCCGGTAGCTTTGTATGCAAGATGTAAGGCCAGGAGTATTTTTTGGGTATTATACTATCCTAACCTGAGGCGCTAGAACAGAGGTCACCATGAAAACCTTAACCATTCGAGTTGAAGATACTTTGTATGATGCGTTATTGGAAATATTAGAAAATTTACCGAAACATAAAATCAAAATACAGGAAACGGGGAGCGACAACCGCCTCGATTTTGAGCAAGCCATGGACTACACCCTGGATAAAAATAAAGAGCTGTATAAGCGCTTGTCCTAATGCAATTATTAACGCTGGAGCAGGTTATAAAACAGGGCTTTCATTTTTAGGCGGGACAAGGGCGTACCGTGCGCGCCTTTCCGCTAATTTACGCATTCCCACATAGCGCGCTCATCGTTATACACAAGTCTTTAAGAGCGCGTCATCCCGGCAGGGATTGCCGGGATCCAGAAGCCATGGATGGCGATAGCGAAACAGATAGCAATTATCACCACGGGATTGC
>SCPZ01000081.1 GCA_004299305.1 Methylobacter sp. | reverse complement strand
CTTAGAGTTTTATCAGTGATTATCTGTCTAATCCGTGTCATCCGTGTTCCATTATAAATTAGCCATACTGAGTAGTTAAGATTGTAGAATGAGGGGGTTTATTTTTGCGAGTTACCTAAGGGCCGTCAGTCATCATGCAAAATCAAAAGAATCGTTCACGAAGAGCAGGAAAAACCCCGGAACACGATTTTTTCGACTTTTTTTCGTGCCTTAATCCCAGCGATTATCCCTGACCTGCACCTTGCCGTTTTCTATCCTGACCGGAAAACAGTCGATATTTTCATAGGCCGGCGGGGATTTTACCTCGCCGGTTTTTACACAAAAGCGTGCGCCATGGCGCGGGCAGATAATTTCATCGCCTTCCAGTCTGCCGCTGGCGATTTCCGCACCGTCGTGGGTGCAGACATCTTCAAGCGCATAAAATTGATCGTCAATTTTAAAGATGGCGACATCGGTGCCATCGACATCTATGACGATATTTTCGCCATTCGTTAAGGCATTTTCATCTATTACATTTATCCAGTCTGACATTTTTTTACCGTTATCGTTGAGTCATTAAAATGAATGTTTGCTGGCCGTTGCTAAAGTTAACTAACCTTTTAAATAAACATCATACCGCAACAACTTGCCCTGAAAGCTTTGACTAGGCTTGCCGCCTAACGGTTCTGCGTAATCCGGGCTTTTTACTACTACTCTTTTTCCAGTTGCGCTTAAAGCCGCTTCAAAAAGCTGTTTCTTATCTTGATCATCGCCCAGTAGGTCACGCAATACCATCATCGATTTTTTGGCTAATGCTGATTTTTTGCGCTTGGGCGGAAACATCGGATCAAGATAAATACAATCAGGCTGGGTTTCCAGATTGCCTAGCAGGTCGATGGCATTGCCTTGTAATAATCGGGGAGGGTGGAGATTAAGCCGCTGCATCCAGTCCTGTTGCGCTAAGCGGGCAAAGCCGTCGGCCAGCAATTCGGCCATGACAGGGGAACGCTCGATACACAGCAGCTCGTAGCCCATGCGAAAGATATGCAGGCTGTCCTGCCCCCAGCCGGTAGTGGCATCGACTACGGTTCTGGTTTTGCGCCCGAGCGCCTGGGCCAAAGCGCCGTCTTTGGGGGCGGGCCATGAGCGTTGCTCGCCGTTGCGCGGCTCAATATCGACAGTTAAACCGCCTTTTTTTATCAGCTCCCTATCGAGTAATTTTAAGCAGCCGTCACGCCAGGTTAAAAAGAATTCTTCCGGGCTTTCGCTATCGATCGATTGATATAAAGGAACGCCCAGTCTTTCTGCGAGCTGTTGAGGCGGCAAACTATCACCTTGCTCAGGGTAAAGTACGGCCAGTTTTATCGCCAGGGATGGCGTGTATGCCGCAAGCCTGTCGGGAACAGGCGCGGCACCGATATATTGCTGTAATATTTTCGTGGTCATGACTTAATTAGTCACGAAGAACATTGAATAGCAATTGTGTCTTCGTGGTGAATTATTATTCTGTAGAAATGGATTTTTGTTCGTTTTTCAAGGCCGCATCCAGCGTATGCCAAGCTAAAGTCGCACATTTAACCCGCGCCGGATATTCGCGCACACCGGCTAATACCGCAAGTTTACCGACCGCTTCAAGATTAATCTGTTCATCTTTGCCGGTGGTCATTTCATGAAATGTTTTAAACAAGTCTTCGGCTTCCTGTTCGGTTTTACCTTTGACTATCTCGGTCATCAACGAAACCGAGGCTGTCGAAATAGCGCAACCTGAGCCCTGAAAACTGGCATCGGTAATGGTGTCGCCATCCATTTTTAAAAATAAGGTCAGGCGGTCGCCGCACAGCGGATTAAAGCCTTCCACTTTGCGGTCGGCGTTTTCCATGACGCGGAAATTGCGCGGGTTGCGGTTGTGGTCGAAAATTACCTCTTGATAGAGGTCGCGTAAATCATCAAACATATTTATTCTCTTGCCTAGTTATTCAGTATAGAAATGGGGATAAAGTTCTTCTGTACTAATGTAGCGGCTTGCTTGCCTAAAAATAGCTTTACTGGTTCCTGTGTCCAATTCGGTATGATTGGGTATGGTCAGAATTTGTTTTTGGTTATGAACCATGCGCATTAGTTTAATATGACTGCCGCGCTGTGAAGCAACAACAAAGTCAAACTGTATCAAAATAGCTAATACTTGTTTGGCCGTTAAACGTTTTAATTTTGGCACACGGCTGCCATTTCGTAATTCACTACAATTGGCGGATTAGGTGCAAATCCCAAAGCCGCTAAGTCCTCACCTTCCAAATGCAGACTTATCGCTTCACGCAAATTTAACGTTACTTCATCAAGTGTTTGTCCTTGAGTAACAATAGGCAATTCGACACATTCAGCAACAAAGCCGGATTCTTCACCCGCATGAATATAAGCTTTAATAGTGTAAAACATCAGCCAAACACCTCAATCAAGGATTCTATGCCTTTCATTAAAACATCAATTTCTGCTTTGGTGTTATACATTGCAAACGATGCTCTTGCGGTCGCAGGAACTTCAAAAAAATCCATAACCGGCATCGCGCAATGATGTCCCGCCCTGATCGCAATGCCTAGGCTGTCCAGCATGGTGCCAATATCGTGCGGATGGATTTTATCCAGCACGAAAGACAAAATCGCGCCTTTATGTTCAGCCTCGCCGATAATCCGAAGCCCCTTAATTTGCTTGGCTTTTTCTGTCGCATAGTCGAGCAACCCGGCTTCATAGGCGGCAATCTTATCCATGCCGATGATATTCAGGTAATCAATCGCCGCGCCCAAACCGACCACATCGGCAATATTAGGCGTACCGGCTTCAAACTTGTAGGGCAGCGCATTGTATTCGGTTTCTTCAAAGGTTACTTTACGGATCATATCGCCGCCGCCCTGATACGGAGGCATGGCTTCCAATAAAGCCTGTTTGCCGTAAAGTACGCCTATGCCGGAAGGTGCATAAAGTTTATGGCCCGAAAAAACATAAAAATCGCAATCCAAGTCCTGCACGTCCACCGTCATGTGCGGAATAGCCTGTGCGCCGTCCAGCAATACCGGAATGCCTTTGGCATGAGCCGCCGCAATAATCTTTTTAACCGGATTGATCGTACCCAGAGCGTTAGACATATGCACGACCGAAACCAGCTTGGTCTTGTCGCTAAGCAGTTGTTCAAACTCGGCATAGATCAATTCGCCTTGCAGATTAATCGGTGCAACTTTCAAAATCGCTCCGGTCTGTTCGCAAAGCATTTGCCAGGGCACGATATTGGAATGATGCTCCATCGCGGTGATTAAAATCTCGTCACCGGCTTTGAGATTGGCTTTGCCATAAGTCTGCGCGACCAAATTGATCGCTTCGGTAGCGCCCCTGACAAAAATGATTTCCTTGTCGCTAGCGGCATTAATGAAGTCTTTAACCTTGGTGCGAGCGCCTTCAAATTTATCGGTGGAACGCACGCTTAAGGTATGCACGCCGCGATGCACATTGGCGTAATCATGGCTGTACAAATGCACGATGCTGTCGATAACCGCCTGCGGCTTTTGGCAAGTGGCCGCGTTATCCAGGTAAACCAGCGGCTTGTTGCGTATCAGTTCAGCCAATATCGGGAAGTCGGCGCGGATTTTTTCTACGGGAAAATTTGTCATAGTTAGATTTCAAATAAGTTATTGATTCTGCATTTGCAAGGTATTATATTTTAAACATTCTTACCTGACCCTATTTTAAGAACATGGCTATAGCAACTGCGGGTGTACGCAAACACCTGACCGATATTAATGAATGGCAAAGATTGGGTGAAGCCAATATTTTTCCGCCTAACAGCCGTCTTGAACTCATCGAAGGAGAAATATTGGAAATGGCACCTATAGGCTTTAATCATTCAGGTCATATCAATCGACTCGTTAAATTGTTAACTCGGCTAATACCTAGCGATGTTATTCCCAGCGTACAAAATCCGCTTCAACTGGGCGACCTTTCCGAGCCTGAACCGGATTTCATGCTGTTAAAGCCGAATGATGATTTCTATTCATCCCGCCACCCTAATGCCAGCGATGTGTTATTGCTGATCGAAGTCGCCGACAGTTCGCTAATGTTTGACCAAAACCAAAAACTGCGTTTGTATGCACTGCACAACGTTCCTGAATACTGGTTACTTAACCTTAAAGACTCCTGCGTTGAAGTATACCGCCAACCCCATGGTGAATGTTATGGTGAAAAAACCACCTTGCGGGTCGGCGATACCGTCACCTTATCTCAACTAAGCCAGATCACCATCAACATCGCCGATATTTTATAGCCATTCCTTGTTCACGCCTTGCTGCGGGAAGCGCGCCAACACTTGTTCCAAAATCATATCGTGCAAACCTCTAATCTTGATCTTATCGACCATTTCGTTGGCAAACGCAAAGGTCAGCATGTTCCGCGCCGTCTCTTCATCAACGCAACGCGATTGCAGGTAGAAAACGGATTTTTCATCCAATTGCCCGACCGTCACGCCATGCCCGCATTTAACATCATCGGCATAAATCTCCAACTGCGGCTTGGTATCCGCTTCGGCATCGTCCGATAACAGCAGGTTGCGGTTATTCATTTGCGAATCGGTTTTTTGCGCATCGACAGCGACAATCACTCGGCCCTGAAACACGCCTCTGGCCCTGTCGTCCAGCACACCCTTGTACAGCTCGCGGCTGATCGCATAAGGTTTCAAATGATTGATGCGGGTATGGTTGTCGATATGTTGACGCTTGACGCCCAAATACAAACCATTCAGTTCACACTCCGAGGCATGATCCAGGTCGACATGAATATCGCTACGCGCCAGCAAGCCGCCAAAGGCGAAATTGTGATGGGTAAAGCGCGCATCCCGAGCTTGTTTAATGTAGCTGCCGCCAAAATGATAGGCTTTTTCAGATTCGCTTTGCATTTTATACAGCGTCAGATCGGCGTTTTGCCCGACAAAAATCTCGGTCACTGCGGCTGTTAAGTAAGCATTGGTAACCCCTATAAAAGTCTCTATGACTTTAACTTCAGCCAAAGCCTCGGCAATAATGATATTGCGGGTCGTAGCCATTGCATCGCTGTCGGTCACAATATGCAGCAACTGTATCGGTTTGTCTAAAACCAGCTTGGCCGGTACATGTACAAATAAGCCATCGGTAAACCATGCAGTATTAAAAGCAATGAAGCTGTGTTCTGATTGATCTGCGGCTAGGCCGAGATATTGTTCCACTTTATCCGGCTGTGTTGTCAACGCATCAGCCATACTCATTACTGAAATAGCTTCCGGCAAACCGTCTAAAACCGAAAGCTCTGCCGAGAAATGACCATCCACTAAAACCAAGATCCAGGCATCTTGCAGCTGGTACGCTTTTAGCCATTCAGCATCGACATCAGCGGCAGTTAAACCTGTCGACGGCGAAAACAGCTTCTTTTCAATGCCGGACACATTGGTGTAACGCCATTCTTCTTCACGCGGCGATGGGAAGCCCAGCGCCGAAAATTGCTCCAATGCCTTAGCCCTTAGGGTTTGCAGCCAAGGTAGGTTTTGCCCCGGCAATGCAGGCGCTATGGTTGGATATTCAGCCGCATAACGGCTCGCGATTGCCGTATTCATTACGCTGCCGCCTCTTCAACCCAACTGTAGCCTTTTTCTTCCAGCTCCAATGCCAGATCGGCGCCGCCGGATTTGACGATCTGTCCGTGCGCCAAAACGTGGACCTTATCCGGTTTGATGTAATCCAGCAAGCGCTGGTAATGCGTGACCATCACAAACGAACGCTCCGGCGAACGCAATGAATTAACACCCTCGGACACGATCTTCAACGCGTCGATGTCTAGGCCGGAATCGGTTTCATCCATGATGCACAACTTGGGTTCCAAGATAGCCATTTGCAGGATTTCATTGCGTTTCTTTTCGCCGCCGGAGAAACCTTCGTTAACCGCGCGATACAGAAACTTCTCATCCATTTCCAGCAAGCGCACTTTTTCTTTAACCAGCATTAAAAAGTCCATTGCATCGACTTCGGGCTGACCGTTATGTTTGCGTATCGAATTCAACGCCGCTTTCAATAAATAGATATTGCTGACTCCGGGAATTTCCACCGGATATTGGAACGCCAAAAACACGCCTTCACGCGCCCTGATTTCAGGCGCCATCTCCAGCAAATCTTTACCCTGATAAGTCGCCGAACCCCCGGTCACGGTATAACCGCCCTTGCCAGACAGCACATGCGACAGAGTGCTTTTACCGGAACCGTTCGGCCCCATAATCGCATGGATTTCACCGGCTTTGATCTCAAGGTTAATGCCCTTGAGAATTTGTTTGTCGTTCACGTTGACGGTTAAGTTTTTAATGCTGAGCATAAGAGTTCCAATTTTTTAATGGTCTAAATTCAATGTCATGGATAAATAAAAATCGGGGTATCGCACAATACAATTATTTTGATCCTGATCGTTGCCAAGCATCTTTTCTAATGTCCGATAAATTTGTGGGTCGATCAGCCCACATTCCAGCAAAATCGCTTGAATTAATACTTTTGTCGCCCTTAGTTATTTCTGGTTGAGGTTTTGTTTCAAGAGATTGATAACGCATTTTAATAAAGGCAATAAAGTTTTCTATTTGACGTTGAGCTTCAGGGGGTAGTTGTTCTATGTCATCTAAAAGCTGTGCTGTATTCATTTATTTATCCAATGTCCAAGGGTTAAGCATGGGAATATTACAGGCATAAAAATCACGTTCGTTGCGCGTTACTAATGTCAAATGATGTGTGTAAGCAATAGCAGCAATAATGCTATCCATAGAAGCAATAGGCTGTCCTTTTTTTTCGGCATTGGCAACGAGTAAACTCCAGTTCTCCATCACGCTTAAATCAACAGTTAAAATCCTGCTTTGATAATCCTCAAGTAAAGTTTCCAGCCAAAATAACAAATCTTGTTTTTTCTTGGAAGCAGGTAATTTATTAATGCCTTTTTTGATTTCACCTATATTGATGACGCTTAAATAAAGGTCTTCCGAATTCGTACTTTCCAATCATTCGATAACACCTCTATTAGCTAGAGGTTTGGTTATTTCAGAAATAGCGCACGTATCAAGTAAGTATTTCAAAACTCAATATCCTTTGGATAGTCCCTCTGACGTTCTAAATCAATTTCTTCTATCTTAGGAGCATTAAGCAAAAACGTTTTAAAATCAGGCTTGGTTGTTATTGTTTGCTTAGCCGATTTATTTTTTTCGATTAAAAACTGATAAAAATCGAGTAACTCTTGTTGTGCTGTAGGCGGTAAAGCTAATAAGTCGATAGTAGGCATTTTTGCTCCTCCAGCAATTAAATTGGTTATTGGTCGAATTAATTATTGTTTTTGATGGATTTTCGCTCCCGCTCTACCCATCCTACCGTGCTATTAAAACAAGGTTCGACTTCTTTGGGTAAGTTCTTAAGTAGCTTGGTCGCTGTGGTTTCTAACATTGTCGCTTCCCCTATTCCTAAAATCGCCTAGATTTAAAATCACAATGGTTGAGTCAGTTTTTTACGAATCCAAGCGGGTTTTCGTCTTGAATCCAACACCGCAATAACAACTACTGTGGTTTCGGCTATGTCATAATAAATCGCAAATGGAAATCTTTTTGTCAATATTCGATATAAGCCAAAATGTTTACAATGAATTCCTGCATAAAGCTTGAGCGATTCAATATCTGCAATAATACTATCAAAAAAATAATCGCCGACATTAATACCATTGACATTATAAAATTGCTTTCCTTCTGTTATATCATCACTCGCCTGCTCTAAAATAATGATATTGTCTATATTCATGAATTTTTATCTTTCAACTCTTGAATAGATATAAATTTAGCTTTTCCTGAATTAACCAGCTGCATTCTGTCATTAATAATATCTTCATGCCATGAAGGTGATTTAATCTCTTCATTTTCATAGCAAAGAGTATCCCAAATTTGTTCCATTAATAACATTCTTTGTTCGATGGGTAGGCTTTTTATTTCTGTTATGTGCATAATCATCAATCCTATTAATTAAACTGAAAGCGAGTTGTTTATTAGCTAATAAGCTATTATCGATAATGAGGCCAGCATTTATTAATGCTTCTTCACGATTAAAGGCTAATGTTTCGTGCAAGGTGACTTATTAATTCATCATGGGTTGCTTCCTGGCAACTAACGCCTAGGATTTCTTCAATCGAACCTAGCCACCAATCACCGTCTTGTTTTATTACTGCTGTGTATTTGTTCATGTTTGGCCTACAATTTAAGAATTGTGGTTACTTTCATAGTAAAAATGCAAGGTAAATAAGCTTCGTGCCTCAGTCTGTGAGTCTATGGCTTTTTTAAAAGATCATTTATTTGTTCTTCTAACCTAGCAACATCACAATTGTATTCTTTAATATTTTTAACAGTTATTTCAAGATGCGTAAGATGATTTGAGTTCTGGTCAAGAATCGCTGTTTTTTCCTCCTCATCCGCAGTTACTCTTCTCAATTGATTTTTCTCTACAGTTTCATGTAAATTAATCCTTTCAGAGTTAAGCATATCAATTTTCATTAAATTCGAATTAAGAAGCGCAGTCAACGCGGCTAGTTTTATTTGATTCTTTTGCGCATCGGTTGAGACTTCCAATAAACTCCTTGTCGCTTCTAACTCCCTTTTTTGTAACTCATAAGTCTTAGCTATCAAATAAAATGCAAATGCAGCAATAACAGGATTAAGTATCCCTCCAACATAATCACCGAATGTTCCCCAATTTCCAGTATCTGCAGACAGATTTTGAAAAACTTTCCACAAGCCCTCATTTTTTAGTATATGAGAGTTGAAATTAAAGAAATAGAAACCGACAATAACCAATCCTATTACAACAAGTATTGTCAGAACCCATCCTGTTTTGATGCTGTTTAAATCAGCACTGCTTGTTTTATTCGAATTACTCATGAACGTTCTTATAAAAATCAAGGAAAAAACTTATATATTTCTCTTCTGTGCATAACGGTCTTTACAACAATAACTTCATTTTCAAGCGCTAAACCCAAACGGTAATTACCAAACCTGACTTTATAAAAACCATCATAGCCTTTCATTTTTTCAACTTTCCCCATTTCATAAATGGATGAGGTTAAAACTAATTCTTCAAATACAAAACTTTCAATCTTTGACCTAATTTCACAGGGAACCGCTGTCAATTGTTTTAAGAATTTTTTACTGTATTCGACTTTCATCAAGCCTTATCCAGAGCCGCATAGTATTTCTTTGCTTCTTCAATACTCAGAGTTTCACTTTCATCCGCATTAATAAGTTGAACTAACGCGTAATTCTCCAGAACATCTTCAATTTTCTCGAAAGTATCAATATCAAGCTGCACCGCTACTTTGTGATTGTCTTCATCAACAATATATTGCCTTTTTAATTCCATTGTATTGCCCCAATGACCTAACCTATCAAGTCTTCTTTAATGATTAATTTGCACGAACTCAGTATTCAAAAATTGATTAATCGACAACATGCCCAGCTTACCCAAAAGCAATCTCCATTGAGGAAATATAGGTTTCACCGTAATAACGTTGCTTAATTTCTTCCGCTGAGGCGCATTCAAAGAAAAGTTCCACTGCCTCTTTGAGATTGCCCTTGGCCTCCTCAATATTTTCACCCTGACTGGCAATATCCAATTCGGGACACAGTGACACATAAATATCATCTTCTTTGTGAATAATGGCAGTGAGTTGTTTATAGTGCATAGCAATTTCCCGTTTGAGTAATTAACCTACCGAACCTTCCAAACTCAACCCCAACAACGCTTGAGCCTCCACCGCAAACTCCATAGGCAGCTCCCTAAATACTTCCTTGCAAAAGCCGTTAACAATCATCGATACCGCATCTTCGGCCGACAGTCCGCGTTGCTGGCAAAAGAACAATTGGTCTTCGCTGATCTTGGAGGTCGTCGCCTCATGTTCGACCTGAGCCGACGGCTGCTTGACTTCGACATAAGGAAACGTGTGCGCGCCGCATTTATCGCCGATTAACAGCGAATCGCACTGGGTATAGTTGCGGGCGTAAGCCGCGCTTTTCAGCACCTTGACTAAACCACGATACGTATTTTGCGCGCGACCGGCTGAAATGCCTTTAGATACAATCGTGCTGCTGGTGTTTTTGCCGATATGGATCATCTTGGTGCCGGTATCGGCCTGCTGATAATTATTGGTTAGCGCCACCGAATAAAACTCGCCGGTGGAATTGTCGCCGGTCAGGATGCAGCTTGGATATTTCCAGGTAATCGCCGAGCCGGTTTCCACCTGCGTCCACGACACTTTGGAATTCTCGCCACGGCAATCGGCACGTTTGGTCACAAAGTTATAAATACCGCCCAAACCGTTTTTATCGCCCGGATACCAGTTTTGCACGGTCGAATATTTGATAGTCGCATCTTTCATCGCAATCAGCTCAACCACCGCCGCATGAAGCTGGTTTTCGTCCCGCATCGGCGCGGTGCAGCCCTCAAGATATGAGACGTGGCTGCCTTCGTCGGCAATAATTAACGTGCGCTCGAACTGCCCGGTATTGGCGGCGTTGATGCGAAAATAGGTCGACAATTCCATAGGGCAGCGCACGCCTTTGGGAATATAGACGAACGACCCGTCGGTAAATACGGCTGCATTTAAAGCGGCAAAATAATTGTCGGTATGCGGCACAACCGAACCCAGATATTGCTTGATCAATTCTGGATGATCGCGCAAGGCTTCTGAAATCGGGCAGAAAATAACACCCGCTTCTTTCAATTTGCCTTTAAACGTGGTCGCCACCGACACGCTGTCGAACACCGCATCGACCGCAACACCGGCCAAACGCTCCTGCTCATCCAAAGGAATGCCCAATTTTTTATAAGCTTCCAAGACTTGCGGATCGATCTCGTCCAGGCTTTTTGGCCCGTCTTCTTTGCGTTTAGGCGCGGAGTAATAACTGATAGCCTGATAATCGATAGGATCGAATTTGACGAAAGCCCATTTAGGCGTCTTCATGGTCTGCCAATGACGGAACGCTTTCAGCCGGTATTCCAGCATAAATTCAGGCTCGTTCTTGACTTTCGACAACCTGTGAATAACCGCTTCATCCAATCCGGGCGGAAAAGTGTCGGTTTCCACTTCCGTTATAAAACCCTGTTTATAATCCTGACTAATCAGGTTGGTGATTTCTTGTGCGCTTGCTGACATAAAAGCTTCCTATTGATATAAACTGGAGACCGGAATGAACACTTCTTCCGGCACCGCAGCAGGTCTGATTAAATCGGCCAAGGTCACCGACTCTAAGGCATTATGAATAGTCTGGTTAATCAAGTTCCAACTGCCCCGAATATCACAGCCCGAAGCCTGCTCGCAGCCCTGTTGCGAAATACTGCATTCAGTCAGTGCAATCGGTCCTTCCAGCGCACTGATAACCATCGCAATACTGATTTCTTCCGGCAGCCTGGCTAAGGCATAGCCGCCTTTGGCCCCGCGTGTAGAAGTCAAGACATTAGCGTTAACCAGCAGTTTAAGGATTTTACTAACTGTAGGTAAAGCAATGCCGGTCACTCCCGCTATTTCCATAGCCGCGTGTACCTGCGGTTTATCCTTGGCCATAAAACTTAAAATGACCGTTGCATAATCAGTTAACTTGCTCAACCGTAACATATCTTACCTCTAGTAATTGGGACTATTCTAGTCCTATTTAATTACATAGTAAAGGAGTTGGTAATTATTTCGTAAAAGTAGCTGTACCCGAAAGCTATGTTCTTATTGAAGAAACATTTTATCTGTCGAACATAAATCCATTATATCAAGCAATATTTAAATCAATACTTTCCAGGCAGTCCATCTGTGGCGAGCTATCTTTTAAAACTGAAAACACTCGAAAACACCCTGTGTTTTATCAAAACGTTACAGGCGCATTACCTATAAAAGTTGACTTTTGGGGCAAAATCATTAAATTTAGGCCCCTAGAGTGAAAATTTCCTGTCTCCATGGAACATGAAAACCACCCTAAAACTAATATTAGTCCTAAAAAACATAATCACTATTCTGTCAAATTAACAGGATACCAGGAGAAATATAATATGAAGAAGCCTTTGAAAAGTTGGCTGCTTGCTTCCAGTGTGGCTGCTTTATTAGCTGCACCAGCAGTTTCAACTGCTAACAGCGATCTTGAAAAACTTACCCAAAACCCAGCAAACTGGGCAACTTGGGGTGGTGATTACGCTGGTACTCGTTACAGCAAATTAAGTGAAATCAACGCCACTAACGTGAAGAACTTGCAACCAGCTTGGTCTTTTTCTACCGGCGTCCTGCGTGGACATGAAGGCGGCCCTTTGGTTGTTAACGGTATTCTTTACATCCACACGCCTTTCCCCAACACTGTTTACGCAATTGACCAAAAAACTCAATCCGTAATCTGGGAATTCACGCCAACACAAGATGCTGATGTGACTATTCCTGTTATGTGTTGCGACACTGTCAACCGTGGTTTGGCTTATGGTGACGGCAAAATCTTCTTGCAACAATCTGATACCGTTTTAACTGCGTTAGACGCTAAAACCGGTAAACGCGTATGGAGCGTACAAAACGGCGACCCTAAACTGGGTATGACCAATACTTCTGCGCCATTAGTTGTTAAAGATAAAGTTCTGACTGGTATTTCTGGCGGTGAGTTTGGTGTTCGCGGTTTCTTAGCGGCTTACAACATCAACACTGGCGAGTTAGCTTGGAAAGGCTACAGCATGGGTCCAGACAAAGACACATTGATTGACGCCAAGAAAACAACTACCTGGAAAGACGGTAAAGTCACTCCAGTTGGCGAAAACTCAAGCTTAAGCACTTGGCAAGGCGACCAATGGAAAATCGGCGGCGGCACTACTTGGGGCTGGACAAGCTACGACCCTAAATCGAACCTGATCTATTACGGATCAGGCAACCCATCTACTTGGAACCCAGTACAACGTCCAGGCGACAACAAATGGTCCATGTCATTATGGGCTCGTGACGCTGATACCGGTGCTGTTAAATGGGTTTACCAAATGACTCCGCACGATGAGTGGGATTTTGACGGTATCAACGAAACAGTTTTGGTTGACCAAGAAGTAAAAGGCAAAATGCATAAAACTATCGTGCATTTCGACCGTAACGGTTTTGGTTACACTTTAGATCGTGAAACCGGCGAACTGCTTGTTGCTGAAAAATTCGACAAATCAGTTAACTGGGCAACTCATGTCGACATGAACACCGGTCGTCCACAAGTTGTATCTAAATACTCTACTGAGCAAAACGGCGAAGACGTTAACACACAAGGCGTTTGCCCTGCTGCGTTAGGAAGTAAAAACCAACAACCGGTTTCTTACTCTCCACAAACCGGCTTGTTCTACATCTCAGGCAACCACTTGTGCATGGACTATGAACCATTCGAAGTATCATACACAGCAGGTCAACCATACGTTGGCGCTACTTTGACTATGATGCCTGCTGGTGCGGACGTTATGACTGGCAAAGCAGATGGTACAACCAACTTGGGTCAGTTCACAGCTTATGACGCAAAAACAGGTAAAATCGCTTGGTCTAACAAAGAACAATTCTCTGTTTGGTCAGGTTCTGTTGCAACTGCCGGCGGCGTAGTATTCTACGGCACTCTGGAAGGCTACTTGAAAGCGGTTGACGCTAAAACAGGTAAAGAACTGTATAAGTTCAAAACACCTTCCGGCATCATCGGTAACGTTAATACTTGGGAATATGAAGGCAAACAATATGTTGGCGTTCTTTCAGGTATCGGCGGCTGGGCGGGTATCGGTATCGCTGCCGGTCTTGACAGCGGTGAAGCAAGCTCAAACTCTGAAGGTTTGGGTGCGGTGGGCGCTTACAGAAGCTTAAGCTCCTTCACTAAACTGGGCGGTACATTAACTGTATTCACATTACCCAGTAACTAATCGATCTGATTTTTTAGATTGAGTAAAAAGCCCCGGTTGATTTATCAACCGGGGCTTTTTTTTGCTTTCTTATACAGTAAACTATTACTCGCATTGTTCTACCTTCTGCATCCGTGCAGTTGTCCTTATCGTTTGATACATCCAAGGAGATATTAATGAGGACTTTACCTCACCTTAACAAACTACTCGCCATCCTGTTCCTAGTCACAATCAGCTTTACTGCCTCAGCTGAAGAAAAATTCAAGGTCTGCGCCGACCCGTTGAATCCGCCTTATTCGACAAAAAACAAAGACGGCTTTGAAAACAAAATCGCCGAACTGTTTGCCAAAGAGCTTGGACAGACCGTCGAATATTATTGGCTTCCCCAACGAATCGGTTTTATCCGCAACAGCTTAAACGCCCCGCTAAAAGACAGCGATGTGGAAAGCACCGAATATAAATGCGACGTCATTATGGGCGTTCCTGCCGGTTACGACCTCACCTTAACAACTGCGCCGTATTACCAATCGACTTATGTGCTGTTAATCGCCAAAGGACGCAGCTGGGACGATATTACCGATGCGGCCCAATTAGTCGACCTGCCTTTGCAAAGACAGGAAAAATTGAAGATTGCGATGTTCGATCGCGGTCCAGGCACGACCTGGATGCAGAAAAACGGCCTGCTCGATGTCGGCATCCCCTATCAATCAATGTCGGGCGACGCTGACAACAACGTGGCTATGCAAATAGAAAAGGATCTTAAAGCGAAAAAAATCGACATGGTTATCCTGTGGGGGCCTATGGCGGGCTATGTTGCAGCACAAAGCCCCAAAAACAGTTACGCCATGATTCCGATGAAATCAACCCCGGACATGAAATTTGAATTTGCGATGGCAATGGGCGTGCGTAATGGCGATAAAGCGAGAAAAGAAACCCTGGACAAGCTGATAGCAGCCAAAGCGGATAAGATTCGAGCCATCATGGGCGGTTATAATTTTCCGTTACTACCGCTTCCTAAGCAGGCTGTTCGCGAAGATAACGATTAATTCGAAGCGGTCCCTGATATTCCATTACCCTAGAAATAACTATTCAGCCCCCGACCGTATTTAGACCTTCCTGGTTTTTAAAACCTGGAAGGTCTTGGCGTAACACTATATTTTTCAATAGGATGATTTAGCCATAAAACGCTAAACGAACCGTTTAATGGGTAAGCCAACCGTATGGCGCTAAGGGGGCTGAATACTTATCCTAGAAAACACAGTTGAGCTGCGGATGAATACGGATATTCACAGGTGAGGGCTAGCAACTTAAGCCGGGACAGATAACCTTCCTTGAAGAGATGTTATCTGTAAAATCGTCCCGCTTTAAATTGGAAGCCCTGTCGGCGAACTGAAAACAGGCGTTCCGGTGACCCAACCCGCGTTGTAACAACAAAGCGAAGCGGTCATTTCCGTACAAGGATTCAAACAAAACATGAACAAACATATCCTGATAGCCGATGACGACGCCCATATCCGCGAGGTCATCAGCTTCGCGCTGCAAAAAGCGGGTATGCAAGTAACACTCGCAGAAGATGGCCGACAGGCATTACAGCAATTTAGCGCACAGCCCGCCGACCTGATCGTGCTGGACATCAATATGCCCGAATTCGACGGCCTGGAAGTCTGTCGGGAGCTGCGCAAAACCTCCGATGTGCCGATTTTGTTCCTGTCCTCGCGCGATGATGAAATAGACCGCATCCTGGGCCTTGAAATCGGCGGCGATGATTATGTCACCAAGCCTTTCAGTCCGCGCGAATTGGTCGCTCGTATCAACGTCATACTCAAGCGTATCCACGCCGCGCCGAAACCCGTTATCGAAACAACCGGCCTGTATCATGGCAAACTGAGCATTCAGGTCGACCAACACGCCGCCAGCTGGAATGGCCGGACGATCAACCTTACCGCCACGGAATTCGCCATGCTGTTGCTTTTAATACGCCATCCCAACCGGGTGTTCAGTCGCGATACTATCTTGAACAGCGCCTATTCCAATAATGTCTACGTCAGCGACCGTACCATCGACAGCCATATCCGCCACATTCGCCGGAAACTGAATGATGCCGGTTGCGATACCGCGATAGAAACCGTTCATGGCGTCGGTTACAAGCTGGCTTCATGCCTGTAGACGCAGGGCTGCCGACGCCAAGTCGACGCCTGTTTCGGCTCAGGAATATTTTGTTGATAGTCATGTTGATGGTGTTGGCCTTGCCGCTGGGCGGACTGTATTTTTTCCGTATTTATGAGAACGAATTAGTGCAACAAACCGAGCGGGAATTAATCTCGCAATCAGCGGTGCTGTCCGCCGTTTTTCGGCAACTGGTTCGGAACCATAATCATCAAAAAAACACCTACGGGAAACCGCTGGCGTCGTTGCCGGAAAGCGACAGCTACGAACCGGTAGTCCCTGTGTTGAGTTTGATTAACCCGGTGCAGCCGCCGCGTCCAGATGCGCAACCGCTACCGTTTATTGCCGACGAACTGGCGCAACATGTCGGTGAGATGATGCGCCCGGTGATGTCGGATACCCAGCACATAACCCTGTCCGGCATACTTATTCTGGATATGAATGGCACCGTGATAGCCGGGCGGGAAGGCGTCGGGCTATCGCTTGCACAGGTACCGGAAGTTCGGCGTGCTTTGGACGGATACTATGCCGGGGCGATTCGCCAACGTATTTCCGATGAACCGCCGCCACCGTTGTACTCAATAAGTCGGGGAACCAATATTCGCGTATTTGTCGCTTTTCCGGTGCTTGAAGACCGGCACCTGCAAGGCGTCATCTATCTTTCGCGAACGCCGGATAATATACTCCGGCACCTGTTTGAGGTCAGGAAGAGGGTTCTCGTTGCCTTTATCGGCCTGTTGGCGATAGTGGTTTTGTTGGTGCTGCTGGTCTCGTCGACTATTTCGCGGCCCATCCGTGAATTAATCCGCCAGACCGAACGTATCAAGCAGGGCGAACAAAAACGGCTCGAAGCGCTGAAAAATCCAGTCACTTACGAAATTGCCCAACTTTCGGAAAGTTTCGCCAGTCTATCGTCTGCCTTGGCGGAACGTACCGATTATATCCAGCGTTTTGCAACCCATGTGTCGCACGAGTTCAAAACCCCGCTGACCTCTATGCAAGGCGCGCTGGAGCTGTTGCAGGATCATTCGGACACCATGCCCGGCGAGCAACGGCAGCGCTTTATTGATAACCTGCTAGTCGATGCCCAACGCCTCAGACAGTTGGTTAATCGCCTGTTGGAACTGGCTCGTGCCGATGTTCTGGAGCCTAGCGATGAGGATAGCAACTTGCCTGCGGTGCTGGATGCGCTGCAAAATCGTTATTTGGAACGCGGCTTGCAGCTGCATTACCACAGCCTACCCGATACAACGCTGGCGATTGCCCCGGATGCCTTAGACATGGCGCTCATAAACCTGTTCGAAAACAGTCTGCAACACGAGGCTAGCCGGATGGAAATCAGCGCCGTTATCTATGAGAATAGCTTACGACTGAGTCTGCACGACAATGGCACGGGCGTTTCGCCTGCCAATCGCAACAAGATTTTTACCCCGTTTTTTACCACGCGCAGAAACACCGGCGGCACAGGGCTGGGGCTGGAAATCACCCTGTCCTTGTTAAAAGCCTACGGCGGCAAGATTGAATTGGCGGAAAGCGGGCAGGGGGCTTTGTTTGTGTTGAGTTTACCGTTAAGCAATCGGTCAAAAGGTTTTTAAAAATTCGGATGGAGTGCAGGCTTCGCCTGCAAGGGCAAGCAAAGCTTGCACTCCCGTTGCGGTCTGGTGAATAACAATCTGCACAAAAACTCCACAAAAAATCCTTAATCCCGCCATTTGCCCTGCACATCGTCCTGTCACCATAAAGACATGGACACTTTACTAAAAAAATACCTGCCGATGCGGCTCCCAGCCTACCCATTATGGATGGGCATGGGGATGCTGTTAATGGCCGTCGAACCCATAGCCTGGCTGGTCAACACCTGGGTTGAACCCGCTCACGATTCCAAAGGCGGCTGGATATTCCTGCTGTGCGCCGGGCTGTTTGTTTGGAGCGCGCGCAGCCAAAAACAAGCCGTTACCGACAATAGCCATAAAAAAGCCGTGATATTGTTGTTAATCACCGCATCCATTCGCGGCATCGGCCAGGTATTTGCCGTTAATGTGCTGGGGGCGCTAGCCTTGGCGATCGATGTTTACGCCTTCGGCTTATTGGCAGGATTGAACGACAGAAAAAATCCGCTGTCGGCAGGTTGGCTGGCCATCCTATTTGCCTTTTCGCTGCCGCTGGAACGCATGTTGCAAAGGATCATCGGCTTCGGCCTGCAACACCTGTCAGCGGACGGCGCGTGTACGCTGCTGCAAGGGTTATTTGCCGATGTGCGCTGCCAAGGCATAAGAATCTTACTCGCAGGCCGCGATGTGCTGGTGGATTTGCCCTGCTCGGGGGTTAAGAGCATCACCCTGTTGTTCGTCCTGTATGCTGCGCTGATGTGCGTATTCAGGCCGACGCTGTTAAATAGCGTGGTGCTGGGCATAGTGACGCTGGCGAGCGCGTTACTGGCCAATATCATCCGCATTAGCTGCCTGTCGATTTTTATCGCCTATCCGGAAAAAATAGGCGGTATCAACGTGATGGCGCAGCCTTGGCATGACTTGATTGGCTTGTTTTGTTTAATGTTCGCAGCCATGCCGTTGGCGTTGCTCAATAGCCGCTTTTGTCCTACTCGACCTGACGGGGAAGGCATCCTCAAAAGCGCACAACATGACCGGCCTGAGTCAAGCCAATCCGGCAACACAAAAACCGCCGCAGCGCTTGGCTTTTTACTACTTGCGGCGGTGATTGTCTCGCTGCCCCGCCAGCCTTTGGATGTGTCCGATGCCCGTACCACGCTCAGCCTGCCGGTTTACCTGAATGGGCAATACGGGCAAGCCGTCGCCTTAAGCGAGCAAGAACAAACCTATTTCACCCAATTCGGCGGCACTGCGGTAAAAATGCGTTACGGCGATGCAAGCGCCATGCTAATCCGCACCAATTCACCGTTGCGGCATCTGCATACGCCTGATGATTGCCTGCGCGGACTGGGCTTTGAGGTGCAGTATCAAGGCGTTCGCTATCAACCGCTAGCCACCGCCATTTACCTTGCTACCGCGCCGGATGGAGCGCAGTGGCGCGTAGCCGTTAGCTTTTATTCCGATCAAGGCCAATTCACCACCAATGTATCGGAAGTCGTGTGGCGCTGGCTGCAACAGCCGCACAGCACTTGGTACGCCTTGCAACGCATTACCCCGATTTACAGCCCCGAATCTAAAGCGTATGAATGGGATACCGCCATTTTTGCCGCCTTAGACTTAATGTCACCTCAGTCTCAGGAGAATCATCATGTTAAAACACATTAAATACACCGTCGCCCTGGTCTTGCTGCTGTTTGCCGGTTTCGTCTCGGCAAACCGGGAAATGAGCGGCGCCATTGAAGCCCAGGCCGACGGCAAGAAAATAAACTTCCCGTTACTCAAAACCGAAATGCAGGCCAAGGTTAAAGGCGATTTAGTGACGGTTACCGTCAAACAAACCTTCGTCAATCCGCATGACAAACCGCTACACGCGACCTACCTGTTTCCATTGAACCAAAACGCCGCAGTCCATCAAATGGTAATGGAAGTCGGCGACGAGCGCGTGGAAGCAAAGATTCAACGCATCGAAGAAGCAAAAGCCACCTTTGAACAAGCCAAACAACAAGGCAAAGCGGCGTCATTGTTGATAGAACACCGCCCCAATATGTTCACCCAAGACATTGCCAACCTGATGCCCGGATTGCCGGTGCAAGTCACCCTCACTTACAGTCAAACCCTGCCGAAAGTCGATGAGCGCTATGAATTGGTGTTGCCGTTAATCGTCGGCCCCCGTTATCAACCGGCTGGCGCAGGCGTAACGCCGACGCCGGATGCCGAAGTGAACAGCGCCGCACAGCTAGGGCAATGGGAAATTGAAAAACTCCCCGCTTATCCCGAAGTCGCCGAGTTAAACAGCCCGGAAATCGTCGACAAAGAGCGAGTAGCCATTACCGTTGAATTAGATAGCGGTGTGCCGATTAGCGAATTGAGCAGCGCAAGTCATGCAATCAGCGAAGAAAAAATATCGGAAACCCGGCGCATCATCCGCCTGGCTAAAGGCAAAACTATCGACAACAAAGACTTTGTGTTGCGTTACCGTTTAAGCGGCAGCACCGTGCAAGCCGGTTTATTGGCTCATCAAGATCAGCGCGGCGGCTTTTTCAGCCTGCAAATAGAGCCGCCCGCTGTACCCGCCGCCAAAGACATAGCCGCGCGGGAAATGGTATTCGTATTGGATACCTCGGGTTCCATGGACGGCCAGCCGATAGCGGCGAGCAAGCAGTTTATGCAACACGCCCTTAACAACCTACATGCCAACGATTATTTCCGCATTATCCGATTTAGCAATAACGCTGAAGAATTTACCAGCGAGCCGGTTGCGGCAACACCCGAAAACATCCGGGAAGGATTGCGTTATGTGCAAGGACTTACCGCCGACGGCGGCACGGAAATCCCCAACGCAATACATCAAGCCTTTGTTAAACCGGCAAAAGCGGACACCTTGCGCTTAGTAGTGTTCTTGACCGACGGCTATATTGGTAACGAGGCGGAAGTGCTCAGGCTGATTGCCGAAAAAATAGGCACGGCAAGGATCTACGCATTCGGCGTCGGAACATCGGTGAACCGGTATTTATTGGAAGAAATGGCCAACATGGGCCGCGGTTTCGCCCGCTTTATCGACCCCACCGAGACAGCCGACGATGTGGCGATACAATTGGCAGGCAAACTGGAAAACCCGGTATTGACCGACATCAGCATTGATTGGGGCGACTTACAAGCCAGCGACATCACGCCCGCGAAAATCCCCGACTTGTTTGCCGGCGGCGCGTTGCGTATTCAAGGCAAATACCGGCAAGCCGGTCAACATACCGTCAAAGTGAGCGGCTTAGTCAACGGCCATAAAGCCCAGTTACCGGTCAGCATCACACTGCCGGAAAACTCAAGCGACACCGACAATCCAATCCCCGTAATTTGGGCGCGTTCGCAAATTGCCGAAGCCATGCGCCAGATCAACACCCCTCAGTATCTGCGTAGTGACGCTATTGTCGATGAAGCCATAAAAGCCAAGGTCACCGACTTAGGGCTGAACTTTGCCCTAACAACCCGGTGGACGGCTTTTGTGGCGGTATCGCAGAAAATCGTTAATGAACATCCCGAGCAAGCCGGGCAAAGCAATGTTCCCTTGCCGATGGTAAAAGGCGTGGGCGCAAAAGCCTATGGCGATAATCCGAAGCAAACAGCGCCTGCGCAAAGCATGATGGTAGCGCAAAATTTTTCAGGCGGATCAGCGCCGGAACCTTCAACGCTGGCAGGTTTGGTCATTGTAACGGTAATCGGCGCTTGGACTTGGCATCGTCGTCGGCCTCATAATGCTCAGTTAAGCCTATTTTGACGGGGAACAGTAAATTCTCTCGTCCAGAGCCTGTTGAGCACAGGCTCTTTGTGTAGTTGCGCACTTTGCTGTTTATGCCGGGGATATATGAGCAAAATGTTGGGTAACGAAATATCGATACACAGACTCTGTGAATCGCTGTTACACTGTTCAAAAACAGGGGAGCCATCCTTCGATACCCACGAGTTTAGTAACCCGACCTTGTGAATGCTCCATTTCTTTCAAGGCTACCAATTTAAGCCGGTATACTCAGGGCTAATGGTTAAACTGTAACTATTCAGACCTTCCAGGTTTTTAAAACCTGGAAGGTCTTGGCGTAACAATATATTTTTCAATAGGCTAATTTAGCCATACATGGGTGTTGATTGCGCACAATGTTTATAACTTGTTTTTTTATTACCATGAAGGACATGAAGACCGTCGTCGTTATTATCGGCGACAACGGCACTTCGAACGGAGGCAAATCCAGTTGGTACGATTTTAACCTCGACGGCCTCACTAACGAAGACGACCGCTTGATTATCGAGCAGAACTTCGGCAAAAAATGTCAGGCCACAGGATTATGAACGCAGGGGCGATGTTAAAAAGCGCTTTTTTGGCGGTATTGCTCGGCGCCGTCGAGGTGTACGGCGGACAGGCGATTGCATCGCCTGCCGGTATGGTGTGGATACCCGGAGGTGAATTTGTCATGGGCAGTCGTTCCGAAATAGCCAGAGCCGATGAAAAGCCCGTGCATAAGGTAAAAGTCGATGGTTTTTGGATGGATGCCACCGAAGTCACCAATGAACAATTCCAACGCTTCGTAGAGGCGACGGGCTATGTCACCACGGCAGAACAAAAACCGCAGATGGCGGACATTGTTGCGCAACTGCCGCCGGGCAGCCCGCCTCCGCCTGCCGAAAATTTAACGGCGGGGGCGTTAGTGTTTGTGCCGCCCAAGCATGACGAAGGCTGGTGGCAATGGGTGCCGGGCGCGAACTGGCGGCATCCTCAAGGGCCGGGCAGCAGCATTAAAGGTCTGGAACAACATCCGGTCGTGCAGGTGTCTTGGTTCGATGCAGTCGCCTATGCCAAATGGGCGGACAAGCGCTTGCCGACCGAAGCTGAATGGGAGTATGCAGCGCGTGGCGGCTTACAGGAAAAAACCTATACCTGGGGCGATGCATCGCCGCATCAAGGCAAGCCCCGCGCCAATATCTGGCAAGGTGAATTCCCTACGCATAACGCCGGTTCCGATGGCTACATCGGAACCAGTCCGGTGCGCAGTTTTGAGCCTAACGGTTATGGTCTTTACGACATGGCGGGCAATGTCTGGGAATGGGTGGAGGATTGGTATCGCCCGGACACTTACCTTCGGCGTATGGGGCCGATGGCCATTGTCAATCCAAAAGGGCCGGACAGCAGCCTGGATCCCGAAGAGCCGTTTATTCCCAAACGGGTGCAACGCGGCGGTTCGCATTTATGCGAAGAAAATTTTTGCGCCAGTTACCGGCCCGGCGCGCGCATGAAGGCCAGTCCCGATACCGGACTTATCCATGTCGGATTCCGTTGTGTCCGCTCGTCCGAGTCGGCTCGGAAACAGCATTAATCCTGCAAGGTTGGGTCGTTCATGTTCGAAGCAAGTCGTGTGTATACCTATGTTTTCCCTGGCTTCCGGGTTTCGGCAATCCTTGCAGGAACGGCGTGTTTTTTTAACTTAATGGCATTGAGGTAAGTTTTTCTCCGAATTTAATGTAACGACATTGTCAGTGCGCTTTGCTATAGTAAAAATCACCTTTAATAGGAGATCAAAATCATGTTGAAATCGAACGAAACAGCCAATAAACGCGAGACGCTGAATATCCGTATTAAGCCCGAAGAACGTATGCTGATTGATCGTGCAGCTAAAGCGAGGGGTAAGAATCGCACTGATTTTATTTTGAATGCCGCACGGTTAGCGGCCGAAGAAGTGCTGCTCGATCAAAAGATCATTACGGTGAGTCCTGAAATGTATGCGGAATTTGTTGCCAGATTGGACATGCCGCCTGCTTCCAATGAGCGGCTACGCAAGACCATGCAAACTCCCGCTCCTTGGGACAATGCGTGACGCTTTCGCCTCCTGAGCCGTTGACTGTCCATCACGATACTGAGGCGTTTGCGTCTGGCGTAGAAAGTCTCGATACTTGGCTCAAGCGCCGAGCGATGAAAAATCAGGCTACGGGGGCATCACGGACTTTTGTTGCTTGCGCAGATAGACGCGTCATAGCTTATTACGCCTTGGCTTCGAGCGCGATGACCGTTGATGATGCCTCCGGTCGCTTCAGTCGCAATATGCCAAATCCTATCCCCGTCGTGGTACTCGGTAGGTTGGCAGTAGACCGGTCATTGCATGGCAAAGGATTGGGGCGGGCCTTGGTAAGGGATGTCGGCATCAGGGTTATACAGGCCGCCGATACCCTCGGCATCCGAGGAATAATTGTTCGGGCGCTTTCGCTTGAAGCCAAGGCGTTTTATCAGCAAGTGGGTTTTGATCCGTCACCGCTGGATCCGATGCTGCTGATGATAACGCTTGCCGATCTGAACTCAAGCCTCAGTTAGGCTGGGCGAAATTATAATCAAGAAAAAGCCCCGTAGCCCAGTAGGATACGCACAGCGTAAGAATTTTAAAAAAGCAAATACCATATAAGTAATGATTGACGTTAGATATTTTTTGTTTTGCTAAAGGAATAATGCTATCTTGCTGCCACCTCGTATTAATACGTAGGCTAAGCAGTTCGCCGGTTTGCAACTCCAATATAGGATGTGCCGACGCCAGGAGGCGCATCATTCGCATAAAGCGTAAATAAAGGAATCAATCCATTGACCAACTATCGCCGCATTTACGCGCCGGGCGCGACATGGTTTTTTACCGTGAATATTGCCAAACGACGAAATAATCGGTTATTGGTTGAAAACATAGATGTACTGTCGACGGCCTTTTATGATGTTAAAAAGAAACACCCTTTTCGCATTGAAGCGGCGGTTATCATGCCCGACCATTTTCATTGTCTATGGACTTTACCGCCGGGTGATTCTAATTATTCAATGCGTTGGGGACAGATCAAAGGGCGCTTTTCCAGTCACATCGATACCGGCGAAAGCATTTCTAAAAGCAGGAAAAAACGGCGCGAGCGCGGACTCTGGCAACGCCGTTTTTGGACGCATTTAATAACGGATCAAGATGACTTCAATCGTCATGTCGATTACATTCATTGGGTCCCGGTCAAGCACGGTTGGGTCTGCCAAGTTGCAGATTGGCCGCATTCGAGTTTTTTCAAGTTTGTAAAAATGGGTGTTTATCCCATGACCTGGGGGCATTCGGGTGAGTTTGATTTTGA
>SCPZ01000080.1 GCA_004299305.1 Methylobacter sp. | reverse complement strand
AGGTAGAGCAACGCAGGAGCAGTTGCCGAGGCGTAAAAATGGGCGCATAGCGAGCTATGCAACCATTTTTACAACGCAGCAGACGGACAAAAAGACCAGTCAGGTGGGTATATTTTTCGCCGGAAATCGCCTAAGGGTCAATTAACCCGCTTAGGCTCCACAGCCAAATCTTCAACCCAACAGCCAATCGGATTGCCCAAATTCATATCTTTATCTTCAAAGCGCACCAAAAAGACGCTACGATCCGGCTCCTCCTCGACATGACCAATCAGCGTAATAACACCGCGCGTCCCAGCTTCGGCCAATATTGCACCTTCGGCGCCATCGGGTATTGAGCCATCATCGGTAATCGTTTTTGCAGCATATACGACATCGCCTACATCTAAATCTTCTACGTTCATCTCTTTTCCCCTTTATTTTGTAGCAAACCTTACATTGTTAGCTGATTGTGTGATTGAAACCTGTTTGATAATACATTGTTTATTATGTGGAAGTTTTGTTAAAGCCTTGTTAAACAAGCCGGTAATAAATAAATAACGAAATGGCATACAGGTTGCTTTAAGTATTAACAAGAACGATGCCATACATTCAGGAGTGCATAGAAATGATTACATTAACAGAAAAGGCCGTTAGCGCCGTTGGTCGCTTTATCGCAGGATCGGACAAACCTACAGCGGGTCTACGTATAGAAGTCACCGATGGCGGTTGTTCGGGCTATCAATACGGCTTGAAACTCGAAAGCAGCCATACGCCGGAAGATACCATCATTGATTGCGGCGAGGTAAAAGTATTTATCGATCCGGCCAGTTTGCCTATGCTGGACGGCATGTCGGTCGATTTTCTCGACACTATCGAAGGTTCGGGATTCAAGTTTACCAACCCTAATGCGGCTAAAAGTTGCGCTTGCGGCACTTCGTTTAATACCAGTGCCGATGGCGCCGGTACCAAGACCTGTTCGTAGCTGATAAACCTGTAGGATGTGCTGAACGCAGTGAAGCGCATCAACACCGTGGTCGATGCGCTTCGTACCTCACCACATCCTACCTATAAATTTTTGAGGACAAAGCCATGTGGGACTATTCAGATAAAGTAAAAGAGCATTTTTTTAACCCTAAAAATGCGGGTGCGGTCGTTGATGCTAATGCGACCGGCGAAGTGGGTTCTATCAGTTGCGGCGACGCCTTGCGGTTAACGCTGAAAGTTGATGACGACAGTGAAGTTATTTTAGAAGCCGGCTTTCAAACCTTCGGTTGCGGTTCGGCGATTGCTTCGTCATCGGTTCTGACCGAAATCATTAAAGGCATGACGCTGGATGAAGCGTTAAAGGTGACCAACCAGGATATCGCCGATCAACTCGAAGGCTTGCCGCCGGAAAAGATGCATTGTTCGGTCATGGGACGCGAAGCCCTGCAAGCGGCGATAGCCAATTATCGCGGCGAAGAGTGGAAAGACGATCATGAAGAAGGCGCGCTGATTTGCAAATGTTTTGCGATTGATGCGGTGATGATTGAGGAAATGATCTGGGCTAATAAATTGCGCACCGTTGAAGACGTCACCAACTTTACCAAAGCGGGCGGCGGTTGCGCGGCTTGCCATGAAGACATCGAAGCGATTCTGGAAAAAGTGTTGGCCGAAAAAGGCGAGAAATTCGATCCCGGCGCGGCACCGGTCAGCAAACCTGCGGAAAAAATCGCTGCCGTTAAAGCGCCATTAACCAATTTGCAACGCATCAAAAAAATCGAGATGGTATTGGAGTCGTTAAGACCGTCACTGATGGCGGACGGCGGCGACGTGGAATTGGTCGAAGTCATCGGCAACACCGCTTACGTCAATATGACCGGCGCGTGTAACGGTTGTCAAATGGCCGCGATGACCATTGCCGGTATTCAACAACGCTTGATGGAAGTCATGGGCGAGTTCATTAAAGTCGTACCGGCATCGGAAATGAAAAAATTAGTCAATATAGAGGTGGCGTGATGACTGACATTTACCTGGACAATAATGCCACCACCAAGGTCGATCCGGCGGTGGTCGATGTGATGATTCCGTATTTTCTTGAACAATACGGCAATCCCTCATCCATACACAAATTCGCCGACGGCGTGGCGCGCGGACTCAAGCAGGCCCGGCAACAGGTTCAGGCCCTGATCGGTTGCGAGCATGATTCCGAGATCATTTTTACCTCGTGCGGCACCGAATCCAATTCCACGGCGATTCTTTCCGCGATTAAGGCACAACCGGACAAGAAAGAAATTATTACCACCACGGTCGAACATCCGGCCATTTTAAGCCTGTGCGATTATCTCGAAAAAGATGGCTACACGATCCACAGGATGCCGGTCGACAAAGCCGGGCGTTTAAAACTGGATGCTTATCAACGCTTGTTATCCGACCAAGTCGCGATAGTCTCGGTGATGTGGGCCAATAATGAGACCGGTACGATTTTCCCGGTCGCGGAAATGGCGGAGATGGCTAATGCTGCGGGCGTGATGTTTCATACCGATGCGGTACAGGCGGTCGGCAAGATTCCGATGATGTTACAGGATACCAAGATCGATATGTTGTCATTATCGGGACACAAATTACATGCGCCTAAAGGCATCGGCGTTTTGTACCTGCGTCGAGGCACCCGTTATCGTCCGTTGTTGCGCGGCGGTCATCAAGAGCGCGGCAGAAGGGCGGGGACTGAAAATACCGCGTCCATTGTCGGCTTGGGTAAAGCCTGCGAATTGGCGCTGGAATATATCGAGTATGAAAATACCAAAGTCAAAGCCATGCGCGACCGTTTGGAGAGAGGCATTACCGAAGAAATTCCGCATTGTTTCGTAACCGGCGATATGTACAACCGTTTGCCTAACACGACTGACATCGCTTTCGAATATATCGAAGGCGAGTCGATTTTGATGTTATTGAATAAAGCCGGTATTGCGGCGTCGAGCGGTTCGGCCTGTACTTCCGGTTCGTTGGAACCTTCGCATGTAATGCGGGCTATGGATATTCCTTACACCGCTGCGCACGGCACGATACGGTTTTCGTTCTCGCGCTATAACACCATGGCCGAAGTCGATGAAGTGCTGAAAGTGATGCCCGGCATTGTAGCGACTTTACGCAAATTGTCGCCGTATTGGGATGGTGACGGACCGGTGGCAAATCCTGAGCAGGCTTTTGCGCCGACGTATTCGTAGATTCCAAAGGGTGAGTTACTAAATCAATACAGCACATTGTTTTATTTAGTGTCTTTCGTGCTTTTCGTGGATAAACTGCGGTTTTTAGGTTAATCAGAGTTGATCCGTCTAATTTGAGTTATTGGCTACCAACTAAGCAGGGACAGATAACATCCCTTGAAGGGATGTTATCTGTAAAATCGTTCCGTTTTAAATTGGAAGCCGATTTATTTGTGGCTTGTTCTGTGTTTGCAATGCGAATTGGAGCTTTCAGGCTACATCCTGTATTGGACGGATAGCACCACATCCACCCGTCGGAATTGGCCTAGACGCAATGCTTCAGCAACTTGTCCCTCCAAATATGGCCCATCCACGGTTTGCATACTGCCGTCTCGCCCGTATAACTGATAACGGCAAGGCCTAACAGCAGCACCGCCGAAGGTATCTTGGCGCTCGGGGTTGATGTAGACCAACAAAGTTGCCCCAAATAAAGCGCAGGCCACGCTGTCCGCCGGCAAGGTTTCATCAACACCGAACGGATTAACACACTGCCCGTTCGTGGAGAAAAATGATTTAGACAACACCGGCTCAGGCCTAAACAGCAACCTTCCTTCCTCGAACACAAACGGCTTAGCCCCCAGAAAAAGATGCGTCCAAAGGTGCAAAAATTCCACCGTAGAACCGGAAAGGCGTGCTACGCAACCCCGTCCGTGTTGCCGTGGATCGATGGCGAAACCGCTGCTGACCAGGAAGCTGGAGTTTTCGACCGGGTTGCGCCCGTACTCAGCGGGGTCACGAAAAGCCACCAGCAACCGTTCGATTTGATCGTAAAACTCCTCGCTTAACCCGGCCCGAACCATTTCCAGCACGAATTTGTAATGCATGTGCAGGAAGATAGAGCCGTTCTCCAGCCAGCCATAGTTGAATACGCCTATTCGTCCCAGTTCCAGCGCATTTTCCCCCAGCGGTTCATTAACGCGGTACATGCCCAGCTTCTTGTCGAACAGTTCGGAGTTACGCGCGGCGTGGTAAAGCCGCCGGACTTCCTCCGGTTCGGCGATGCGCAAGGCATGGACGAAACCTTCCAGGAACAACGGCAGCGGTTTTTGTTGGAAACGAGTCACCGCCGCCCTGCCCTCCCCGATTTCCTGATACTGCTCGGCCTCATAGGCGAAATAGGTAAGGATGCCTTCCGGCGTCCTGGCTTTGTCGATCGCAGCATCCAGATAGCGCGAAACCGTCGTCAAAAAGCTTTGCAGCGCTGCAACAGTGATGATGCGTTCGGCGCCGTCAAAGCCCATGAACACCTTGTCCCGATAAGCTTCTTTTTGGGCTCCGCTTTCCCGCCAAAATAGCTCGGGGGTCAGGTTGGGCCGATTTAACAGCGCTTCCAATCCGGCTATAAAGTACGCCAGCTCCATCGGCAGGGAAAAGGGTCCATCGGCGAGTATTTTCGAAGTAAAGTCTGTCAGGCGCTTGAGTTCAATGGTTTCATTGACCGATGACCCGAAAATGCCGGGCAAGCCGTTCAGGGCATCGCACCAACCTGGACGGTCCGCCTCCATTTCTATGCCTACGCCGAATGGGTCCAGCGTGGACAGCTTGTTGGCTATCAGGGTGAGAATTTTCCCTAGCAGCGTGGTGTAAACGATCTCGCCGCGACCGCGTTGCGAGCGGACTTGATGACGGCGATGGCTACGGGAGTTGATCAGGGATTCTTTCTCGGGACTGCCCTGCACCGCGCCGTATTGGCGAACGCCTTTGGGCGTCAGCACGTATTTTTGGCAACGTGGCACGACAAAATGGCTGGAATCGAAGAAGGTGTAGGTCTTGTCCTGGAACAAGCCGGGCAATCGATCCGGGAAAATTGCCGCGTAGCTAATCAGCAAATCCACTAAATAAGTCCAGTGATCGGACCAATAGCCCCGATCGAATTCGGCATCTTCGACTTCCTGCGCTTGCGCCAAAATTTCCTTGATGATCGGCTCCGGGTTTTCCGCGCCTTGAAGCGCCTGCCATAAGTCTGCGTATTTAAACTCGCGGGACAGCAGTTGTTCGAGGCCTGCAAACCGGGCGAAATGATGCGCAAGGGTTAGTGGTGCGTCCACAACAAAACGCGAGTTCCGCAACGAACAGGGATTGTAGCCGTCCGGCTGAACCAGGTTGAAGAAATAGCGGATGTTTTTGGCATCCAACGCAGGATCGAAAAACAAGTCCATCCGGCGGTTTTGCAGCACGTCGCGAAAATCGCCGTTGCCTTCGGAAAACGGCGTATCCTGCAACAGGAAGTCGTTGTAATCCCTTTCCAGATCGCCGTGCTTGCGACCGAACAAATACAATTGCGCGCCGCCCGGCGCTTCCCTGGGAAAGCCGCCGCGCAAACCGTTGTCCAGATAACATTGCCGGGCATGGGCATCGAACAGCGGCTTGGCTGTCGCGGTAAATATCCGTTGCGTGATGTTCTCGATCAAGCGGCGGTTCAGCTCTCGTTTGGCCTCGAAGTAATCTTCTTGATCAGCCTCCGCGATGAATTGCTCAAGCACCGACTGCGATTCTACATGGCCGTAAAAACCGTAAAAGACTTGGCTTTGTCCCGGTTGGAGTTCGAGGGTCAACGCCTGGAAAGCCGATGGCGTTTGATTGCCCGTCACTTGGTTAGCGAAATCCAGGCCGTCATTGGCAAAAAACCGTTCCGGGCTAGAAAAATCCCCGGCCAAACCGAAAATCCGCTCCGCATCAACCAATACGCGGGTGCGTCCACCATTTAAAAATCCGGCGAAGAAATTGCAGGCTATCACCGGCTCCACTTGCGGGGAATCGGTAGGCCACACTTTCAAGCGGTAAAAAGGCAAATTTTTCTCCACGCCCTCGACGCGCATGAAGGCTTCCGAGGTTCGGCTCATAAACTTGAGTATCCATTGGTTCATGCCAAAGGGCAGCACTTGCGGCAAACCGTCGACAATCTCTATCTTTCTGGCCTGCCCGGAGATATTGACGATCTCGACCCGCCGCAGCAATCCGGCTACCGGCGCTTCGGGCAAGGTACACATATCGGCTCGAATGCTAAGTCCCAAAAGCGGATTGATCTCTTCGACACCGACTTCATGAGGCGTGACGTAAAGGCGTTGTTTGACCTCCGGCCCCGCACCGCGCTGGAAAGGTTCGTGGGTCAGAATTTGCTCGCCATCGGCGATCTTCAGGAAAGTCCTAAAGCCTCTGGACGGCGTCAATTGATAAGCTTTGTCGGCAGGAAAAAATTCCAAAAAGGCCCCGTCTTTGTTGCGCAGCCCAAAACTGGCCACGGCTTGGCCCCGGTTGACATAAAAAGCCCAGGCCGGGCGACCTAAGGCACCGGCGATGCCGGGCAAAAAACTGGCGAAAGGGGCAAGGTCGTTGTACTGGTTAATGACGAAGCGATTATCGCCCTCTAAGGTATAGTCGGTCTGGTTCATGGGGTTTCGTGCTTTGGCTTGGCTATTGGGTCGGCGGTTTTGTGTGTAAAACAGGGGCTATAATCTTATCCTTCCGGGTTTCCTTGGCCTGTTTTTTGATGGCGAGTTAATATTGAGATACCGGCGACCACCAATACCAACACGGATGCCAACATAAACAAATAGCGGCCCCAAGGTGTTTTTGCTTGTTCAGCACCAACGACAAACGGCAAATGGGTATCCAGTTTTTCGCCGTCATGAACAATAGTCACATGCGCAAGATAATCACCGGCGCCATATTTGGAAAAGTCGATATCCGCTTTAACTGTGCCGGTTTTGGTTTTTTGCGGCTCCAGATAAAAAATGCGCGTTCCTTCGGGTTCTTTAGTCACTTCAAATTCTATTGAGACATCCCTGAGTTTTTTGCCTTCATAATCGAAAATAAGGTTAGTCATGCCGACATTGGGAATAAAGCGGCAAAAGCCCTCGCTTTGAGTGAATGTTGGCGTATAGGCGGTAAAGTGGATTTTTTCGGCGCCTACCCTGATACGACAAATATCGATTTCATCAAGCGCTCCTCTGTGGCTGTAGCTAGGCGTAGAAAACGACAGACTTAAAAATAATGCCGATAAAACGGTCCAAAACCAGGATAGTTTAGTGGTCGAACCTTGGCTGTTTTTGTTTCGAGGGTTATTAGACAAAGTTGCTGGCAATGGTGTTTGCATTTCGAAATCTCTCTTCTGGCAGGCGGGAAAATAGCGTAAAAACAAGGTCATGGATACAGTCGATGTAAGTAAAAGACTACATTAGACTGTATAAAGAATATATCGTCAAACCTGAGGAAAAACAACAAGCAGGACGCCGGGGAAAGCGTTCATAGCAGAGCCGAGACAGATAACATCCCTTCAAGGGATGTTATCTGTAAAATCGTCCCGCTTTAAATTGAAAGCCCATTTAGGTAACTCGCAAAAAACAAACCGACACAGATTAAACGCCGGAATAAGCCGGTTCGAGCGATAGCTAAAACCGGCATTTCCGGCAAACACCTGCGAACCTATATCCTCAATGGAGACGCGCAAGAACAAGACAACTTGTGTAAAAAAAGCCGCGATAACTCAGCTGTTGGGTTTAGTGTAACTATTCAGACCCCGACCGGTATTTAGACCTTCCAGGTTTTTAAAACCTGGAAGGTCTTAGCGTAACAATATATTTTTCAATAGGCTAATCTAGCCATAAAACTCTAAACGACTGTTTAATGACTAAGCCAACCGGGAAGCTAAGGGGACTGAATACTTACGGTTTAGTGAGTTTACTAACCCGCCCTTGTTCGACGTACAGGGGATTAATAAAATACAAATAAAACTTGATAAAGACGGTAGCCAACAACAATCCGGCTGCCCTGGCGGTCGCTTTGCTTATTTCCGCGTAGGGACGCAATAACTCCAGAAAACGAAATTTATGCGCCAGTTTAGGCGCCATGTCATTGATTAACCAGATCAGAACAGCGCCTACAAAAACATAAACCGGGACGCTGCTGAGCAGCAGTGTCTTAATCTGCGGCCAAAGGAAATATACCGCCACGGCGATAACCACTAACAGAGCGACCTTAAGCCAAACAAACCGCATCAGCGCTTTACCGAAAGTAGATTGTGCTATCTCCAGTTGCCTACGATAGTCGTCTGTCGGGTTATTGATCCAGGGCGCTATAGCCTGGAATTTCCACGGCGTTTCCGGTAGCGTTCTGTTACCGGCGGGATTGGCGGCGCGCATACAGTGTGCGTGGTCTTTAAAATGTTGCAAATCGTCCCGGCTCATCAGATAACCATCCAGCATTAAGGAGTAAGCCTCCACTTCGGTAAATGCGTCCAAATCGGTGCGCATTTTCGATAGACTGTCTTGCACATCGGGATGAACACCAAAATTCGTGGATGTTGGTGCAATGATGGTATCGGGAGCTTGGACACTGTCTTGGTCGACCCAGTGAATCTCCTTAATCTCTATACCCTTGCGCAAATTCATGAAGGCGACGTTATGCGTACCCCGGCTATCCATCAGGTGTTGTAGGCCTTCGGTACGCACCCGATCTTGCAGAACGCTGCTGACACGCAATAACACGGAAATAGCGCCAGTACCCGGACTGTTTTGCGTGTCCATTTGCCCTGAAGCGTCGCTGATGACGAAGCAGCTGCAACCGTTATTTATTAATCCTTCTATGCCTTGATTATCATGTACGCCACCATCTACCAGTTGTGCGCGTATTTCCTGCTGCTGCGCCAAATCGCTGTACAGGCCGCTGACCGACATGGGGTCGAACAGTCCGGGTACGCAGGCAGAAGCGGCTACCGCGTGGCCCAACGGGAAGTTTTGTTGGCTGGGTACGATGTCGCCATAAGCATTCGCCTGAAGCAAGCGAATGGGTTTTGTGTCGATAGGATCATCTTTAGAAATAAAAGGCTCACCCATCGTCTGGGCGGTAAACTGCCAATCGCGACCGGTATTTAAGGCAGTCGCATTGAGCACTAAAATGGGGACTTTTGCGGATCGGTCGGCATTGTGTTGATTGGGATGAAAATCCATCTGACCGCCGGGATATATTTTCAGGTTCCGCATCTCTACCGGATCGCCCGCGTTTTGCAAAACGCTTTGGTACAACCATTCATTGTATAACTCACCGATACGGTCGCTACGCGAATAGTTGAGAAACCGCATCTTGAAGTTGGCGACGAAACTGGAGAAAGTCGCCATACGAATGTTTTTTTCTGTCGCCGCCAAAAAATCCTGTTCTATGTTGCTAACGATGTTCACATAATCCTGGTCGGTAATATCCGCGTCTGCTTTGCTCTCCAGCAGCGCCTTGACGTGCAGGTAATATAATGCGCCGATAATGGAGCCGCCGGAAACGGTAGAAATAACCTCTACATGCCGTAGCAGGTTGAGTTCAGCCATTTGCGCTAAAACGCCGATATGGAAAAACGAGGCGCGAAGCCCCCCTCCGGAAAGCCCAAGACCTAACCTTTCCTGTGTAGTTTTTTCTGACATAGTATTCCCCTTTGAAAGTTAAATGGAACCAACATAAGTCGCCCGACGACACCTTGGGCAACTCGCAATAAATAATCCCCCATAGCTATCGTTCCCACGCTCCGGCGTGGGAACTATTTGGGCTGGGGGGTATTTATTGCGAGTTACCTTGCTTAATAACGTGCATATTGCGAGAGTCGACCTGGCATTATTTAGGGTCTAGTCCGAATGTAACACAAGCTATTGGCTTGGTATGAAGCGACGGAGTTATTGTGTCAAAAAAAGTTACCGCCGTATGTAAGTATATGCTTAACTTTTTGTAAGCATATACTTACATCCGCTTTATGCTGGGTGCTGATGCAAAGAGGCTTATTTCGACAGCCTAGCTCCCCACTCTGGCGTAGGCCGGAATTGTCCTGAGCAAGGCCGAAGGGCGCGGCGTTTCCGGCATATTTGAGTGGTATTTTCCGGAAACACCGTTTTACAGCGCTTTCAATTTAAATGAGTTACTAATTATTAGCGGGATATGTCGGCTTCATTGTCGCTGGAGTGCAAGCTTCGCCTAAAGCGCCTACTTTTGGTGCTTGCCAGTGCAGGCGAAGCCTGCACTCCAGCGGCGCCATAGCTTTATTATTTTTAGTCATTAACTGAGTTTGAAAACGCTGTAACCATTTTACAAATGGTGTCCGCTAAGCGCCAGTAAAGCGGACAATGCCTCGGTATCCACAGGTTTGAGCAAGTGATAGTCAAATCCTGAGGCTCTTGAACGTTCATGATCTTCCGGTTGTCCATAACCGGTTAGCGCGATCAAGATTGCACCTTGGGTTTCCGGTAATTTTCGCAGCCGTTTCGCAACCTCATAACCATCAATATCGGGAAGACCAATGTCTAACAGCACAATCTGGGGACGAAAATCTATTGCCCGTTCGACGCCCTGCTCACCGCACTCTGCGGTGATAGCATCATAGCCTTTTGTTTGAAGCATCAACGCAAGACTTTCCGCCGCATCGCTGTAATCGTCTATGACAAGGATACGAAGCTTGGAGGACGATGACGTGGATTCCGCCTGCGGGGATTCGCTGACAGGAATGGCATTCGACAACGGCAGCCGCACGGTAAATTCGCTGCCCTGACCAATGCCCGCGCTCGATGCGGTGACAACGCCTTTATGCATATCCACTAATCTACGCACCAGGGTAAGTCCGACGCCCATGCCTCCTTGGGAACGATCAATCGATCTTTCGGCCTGGGTGAAAAGATCGAAGACCAGCGGCAGGATCTCCGCCGGCATACCAATGCCGGTATCCCTAACCTTGGTGACTACCCAGGCGTCTTCCAGAGTCACAGTCAGGGTAATCTTGCCGCCCTTCTCGGTGTATTTGGCTGCATTATTAAGTATGTTAGTGAACACTTGCGTTAGCCGGACATGATCGCCTTCGACCCACAGCGGTGTCTTAGGCGTAGCAATAAGCAATTCATGGGCGCGCATGTCAATCAGCGGGCGACTGGCCTCTACGGCGCTATCCACAATCTCGGCAAAATCAAAGCGTTCGAGTTTCAGCACAATCTTATCCTGCATGATACGTGCAACATCAAGCAAATCGTCGAGCAATCGCGCTATGTGACTCACCTGCCGGTCGATAACATGAATACTCCATTCCAAGGTAGGATCGGTGAAACTTTGCGCTTTCATTATCTGCACAACATTACGAATAGGCGCCAACGGATTCCTGAGTTCATGTCCCAACATGGCCAGGAATTCATTTTTTCGGACATCCATTTCCTTAAACGCCACCTCCACTTGTTTGTGATCCGTGATGTCGTGGATAAAGCCATACCACAGGGTGCTGCCATCAAGTTCACGTTCGGGAACCGAGCTCGCTTCTAACCAGACCTCCCCTTTTTCGGGGTGCATTATCCGCCATTCCGCCTTCCAGGGATTGAGGGAATGCGCAGATTCAGCAATGGAATCGTGCAGGTATTCCATGTCATCAGGATGGACCAGCATGGCAGCCGGGGCTGCATCTTCGGTCAAATCTTCAGCGGCGATACCGTAAATATCTTTGATGGCTGGGCTGGCGTAAGGAAAGCAATAGCTTCCGTCCGGTCGTAATCGGAATGAATAGATGACGCCCGGCACAGAGGCGGCAATATGAGTCAGTTTTTTCTCCAATTTTATTCGCCTCAGCTCGGCTCGATCACGTTCCTTGAGATCCTGCTGAAGCTGGGTGTTGGCGACATTCAGGTCGTGTGTCACGGTATAATTATTACGTCGGAAACGATGCATGGTCTCAATGGCCAAACATACGACGAACTCTTCCACAAAAAACACCATATTCGACCATAAGATTACCGATTGAAACTCGAATGAAAATGAATTGTAGGGGGGGATGAATATATAGGATGCCATGCACATGCCAAGAATCGTGGCGAACATTCCCGGCCCAAAGCCGCCCAAAACAGCCGCAAGGGTAGCCGCCGGAAAGAACGTCAAAAAGGGGATGCCGTCACTGAAGGGGGCAATTGCCAGACGCACCACGACGGCGAACCCCACCAAGGCGACTGCAACCAGGTAATAAAAAATACCGGCTCGCTTTGGCGTGGAACTCATGACTATCAGCATTGCAACTATTTTTTGTTTTAATTTATTGGCGATGGCTTGATACTTTTGCATAGTCAAATCTCTGGATGTTTATAGAGAAATATCAATATCCAAAGCTAGCTTTGGACTCCAGCCGGCTTTGAACAAGAGCGGTGAAAACATTTTATTCAGGCAGCATAAACTCGTCTTGATCGGCACTCAAACCGGCACGGCTAAAAAAATCCTCCCCCAATATTGAAACGGGAACATCCGAGCATTTTAAATTAGCAATCAGTTTGCCGTCTTTTTCAACCGAAACACCGTCTTTAGTCCCCCACCCCTTACCGATAGCGGTATAGACGATATAGTTATAGTTGCCATTGATAAATCGTAAATAAGCGCCGCCTCCCCCTGAAAACATCAAGCTTCGTGCCTGAATACCGGAACGCTGAGAAGGGGCATTGGTTAAAGCAGGAAATATCAACTCCGGCGCGTTTTGTTTGCCGAATCGATATTGCAGATAGCCGCTAGTCGGCGAAATATCTTTTGAGGCGCACACTGAAACAATTTTTTTACCTAGCGAGCAAGAAAAAACAGTTTGCTCTTGTTCGCTACAATACGATTCCGTAGCGACGACCGATAAGGAAACCGAATAAAGCAGACAGGTCAGTGCAAGGGCATTGTATTTCATAGCTGATTTTTCAGGCAAACAAAGCATAGTATTCATTAAAATATTTAATGCGATCATCTAAACCGATGATGCCGCCATTAACTTTTTTGGTGATTTCAGTAACCACCGCATCACTTGAACCTTTATCAGCCGAGGTATTAAGAGAACGGGAATTCCAAAACCAAGCCGCCGATAATAAAGCGTATTTTGCTGCGACCGCGTCGGGGTTATTTAAAATATCGTCATCTACGGATTTATCGAACGCACCGTAGTTATCTTTGCCGGTCAGCTGAATATAGCCACGCCCCCTGTATTTATAACCTTCTTGACTTGCTTCATCGCCGTTGCCCATTCTATCTGCGTAAACCCGCGAAGCGATTTTTTCCGGTTGTCCGGCATAACTGTCGGCTAAATTGTCTGGGAAATATTTGGGGAATGTTTTTTTCAAACCGTCGGAGGAATAATTTAAGTTTTCTTGTGTTACTTTAAAGCCACCGCTTTCATGTTCGCACTGCGCTAAAAAATGCGCCAACCGCAAAGACGAGTTGATATTAAATTTTGCCGCACAATCGTTGATTTGACTAATCACCGCATCGGGAACATGACCGGCTAATTTATCTAGTTTTAGCTCATCGACAGATGCTGTAGCCGAACTCGCCGGAGCATCGGGAAACATTTTTTCCCATGTCGCAGGACCTACAACGCCATCAGCGGTCAAGCCATTTGCAACTTGCCAATCCTTTAGCGCTTTTTCTGTGCCGGGGCCGAAGATGCCATCTGCTTGAAGCCCTAATTTTTCCTGCATTTTTTTTACATCATCGCCAGTTGAACCAATTTTCAGCAACATTATCTACCCTCTAAATGAATTGAGTTTGGACTGTGTCTCAAGCTTCCTGAGATATAGCAAAAACGTTAGGAATGGAAATGCGCAACCGTTAACTTAATGACAGTACCCCTATGGCTGGGACTAACGCAGGAAACGCATCGTTCGCTGTTGTTGATGGGCTGCGTAGCCCATCCTATGCACTTAAAATTTAAGGCGACAACTATTTTGACGCCGGAACACTATTCCATGATTTTTTGTTAAAGCCTAAGGCCGTTGCAGCCGCCCGTTCTTCGTTGCTTAACTTATTCCACGAAGCGCCGTCAGATAAAACACTCCAGAGTTTTTGTTCCTCAGCGGACAAATCGTCCCAATCTATGGCATCCCAAAACTTATTTACATCTCCCGTAGGCGTACGTACACCTGTTCTTACTCCATCCTTTTGAGCTTCAACAGCTGTAGTCGCGGCGGCGGGCGCTGACTCAGCGCAAACCCCATTAGAAACAACAGCTAATGCTAAAATACAAACTAACTTTTTCATAAGATCCCCTTCAGTAAAATTAAATTTCAGTAATTGCAATTAGAATAACATATTGATATTTTTTTGATAAATTTGTGCTGACGCTTTACGTCCCGAGCAGAAAAAGGATGTTTCGCGTTAGACCTTCCAGGTTTTAGAAACCTGGAAGGTCTGCATATCGGTATGTTAACGTTACCGGAATGACGACATCTAAGGCGATTGCCAAGAATAAATATACCCAAATGGCGCAGAATTTTTTCGCAGGAAATCGCCTAAGTTATACATTCCTTATTTAAGCACTTCCAGTTGTACTCTGCGGTTGTTAGCGCGGCCTGCTTCAGTCTCATTGGTGTCGATAGGTTGAGTTAAACCGTAGCCCCTGGCGGTTAATGATCCCTTTGTAGGATAGAGAGTGGAGCGACTTAAATAGTCTTTAACAGCCATTGCGCGAAGCTCGGATAATTTTTGGTTGTAAGCCGCTGAACCGGTATTGCTGGTGTGGCCTTGCACTTCAATATTGATGTCGGGATTTGCTTTGATGACGGCAATTGCATTATCGAGTTCAGGATAATAGTCGGGCTTGATAGTGCTGTTGTCGTTGTCGAATTTCACCTCAACAGTCCAGCAGCCGAATGGGTTAACGTGAGCGCCTTTTAAGGTGTTCGGGCATTTATCATTACAATTGTTGATGCCGTCGGCATCGTCATCCAGCGTCGAGCAGTTGGCAACCACAAGTGTCGGCGTGACGGCTTTTAAGGCGGCGTGTGGCGCGTCTTTAAACTCTCTGAACGGATGCGAGGCGCAACTTAATAGGAGTGCGCTTTTAAGGGGGCTTAATTCGTCGCATAGATCCATTGATCCTGGTTGCGAGGCGCATCCTGATATAAGTGCGTTTGCTATAGCGACTGAAACAATAAGTATTTTTTTCATGGAATATCTCTTTGTCGACAGATTGCTCAAGATACCACATTAGCGTGTAAAACGGCGTTCAAGCTTTATTGCTCTTTATACCCTTACCACCTATCACTTTGTTTAAATAGCACTATCGAATATTTGGGAAAAATATCCCGACAGTCCACCCGCCTTTCAGCGCAATCTCTTACAATGCCACGACGGAATACATTTAAGCCCCAGGGGGTGAGACGTGCAGAAACCCCAGAGACTTTCCCTAATCCCCCCAGATCGCTCCGAAAGCTTTGGAAACCGGCAAGTCCGCTACGGGTTGTATAGATTTGTTCTTTGTGCGCAGTGGTTAGTAAATCGACATATAAAAAACATAAATAGGTTGCAGTATCTGGCAGAATCGAAAGTGCCAAGTTATCGCCGCCCAATAAATCCTCATAATCCCAAATCGCCATAACGTAAGGTTTCAGGACGCTGGAAGGCTGAAAAATTCTTAAACTCATAAGACCCGCCTATCTTCGGCTTTATCAATTTGACTTAAAAAGGTGTAAACATGTTTGAGCTTATATCAGCCGCCATAAAGATAGCAATCCTGCAATTTTGCGTTAAACCCTTAGCCCGTAGGATGTGCTGAGGCACGAAGCGCATCAATCGCGGAAGATGTGCTTCACTTTGTTTAGCACATCCTACGGCCCTGATTTTTATCATGAAGACTTCATAGGTAATGAATAATGGGCAAAGGCTTTGGTCACTTTTTGCTCTTGGTTAAAATGAAATACTTCGGCAGCCAGATGGCCTCGCGCGCCTCGGTAGTAAAGCGTGATGCTGTTCACGCCGACCAATGTCGTTATCAATTCAAAGTGTAAATCAGGGATGAGTTTCAGGGCTTTAGCCCAATAGACGCCAACCGCAGCTTTGCCGCGTAAAGTTCCGCTAGCTTCATCGGCAAGCTGGATAATCACGGGCGATGACATTTCAAAATCATCCGTATAGTGGGACAAGATGCGTTGCAAATCGTGGCTGTTCCACGAATCTATCCAGTCGTTGGCAAAATATTCGGCAAAGCTGTTGTTCATGATTACTCTTTAGGGCGCACGGTAAGAGGACGGAGCTTTCTCGGCGGAACCTTGATAACTTCAGCATCCGGCAGGTTGTCGAAGACCTCTTCCACCGTCTGGTTCTGGGTCAATGCTTTTACCACTTGCGGCAAGGGCTCAGCCAATAGTTGCGGAAAATCTCTTTCCAACACATCAACAACCGGGAAAGCCAGTTTTTCTATAGGCGGACAAAAGTCGGCGAATACGCCCGGCTTGTTGCCTCGGGCGTCAATGCGATACCAGCCATGCCGCTTAAGATAAACGGCATTCAAGCCATGAAGACAGTAAGGCGGACCTTCGGTTCCAATCGTCAAACGCTGGTAGCAAAGCGCCGCCGGAATGGCATTGGCTCTTAACAGCGCGGCCAGCAAATGGCTTTTGGCATAACAATAGCCTGTGCCGTGGGTTAATACCTCAGAGGCTTTACAAGTGACAGGGTTCATCCGGCAATCCCAGCTGTGCTTAATGGCATCGCGGACAAATTCAAAGCACTGTTTCGCTACAGCTTCATCGCTAACACAGCCCTCGGCAAGCTCAGCCGCCTTTGCAAGCAGCAACGGATGTTTCCAATCGATGTACTCGCTGCTGTCGAGATAGCCTTCCATACTGGCTTTCATAAGCGCCCCGGCTGCCATTCCGGGTAACAAGGAATGCCTTCATAGCCGAGCCACGGGACATCGTGCGATGTCCAGATATGCATGTGCGGAGTAACGCCGGGATCTTCATCCAAGGTTGCCACCCGAACAATAACATGAGGCTGCATCACCCGCTCGGCCACCAGATGGGAACCGCACACCGAGCAGAAATGGCGCAGTTTTCCTGGCGAAGACTCGAAAGATGAACGTTTTTCTTCACCTTTCAACCAGCGAAAATGCTCGCGCATTACCCCGGCGCTCGAGGCGAACGGCGCCGCATGGGCTTTTTGGCAAGTCCGGCAATGGCAGTGCGCAACAGGCATGTCGATGCTGTCGATTTCGTACTCAATTGCCCCGCATAAACAACTACCTTTCATTTTTATTTCCTTGTTACAGAGTGATGCTGGAACTAGGTCGGTAAGCCTGACAGCGCGACACGTCGAACTTCCAACCGTACTGGGAAATGTTGAACCTATTTGAACAATTTGAGTAACTATTCAGCGAAAAAAGAAATAGAACACGGATGACACTGATTAGACGGATAATCACCGATTAAAAACCCAGACTATTTTGAAAAAATCTGTATAAATCTGTCCTATCCGTGTCGCCTAAAGGCGCCTACTTTTGGCATCCGTGTTCCATTAATCATTTTTAGCATACGCTGAATAGTTACCAATTTGATTGAACAAGCCACTGTATGCCTTCAGCTAAATTTTGCCACAGACCCCGTCTGCGCATCTTGCGGTTTTTGTTCGCGTTTTATCGGCAACACAATGGTGAAGGTTGTTCCGACGCCGACTTCGCTCTTCACATCAATCCGGCCGCCATGCTTGTTAACGACGATATCGTAGGTAATGGCCAGACCGAGCCCGGTTCCTTTCCCCACGTCTTTGGTGGTGAAAAACGGATCGAAAATCCGTTTCAGGTTTTCCGGCGGAATGCCGCATCCCGTGTCGCTGATGGCAATTTGTACCGAATCCGCGTCGCTTCGTGTCGCTATCCTGATTTCGCCGTGATCCTTGATGGCCTGGTCGGCATTGATCAAAAGATTCATAAACACTTGGTTGAGCTGGGAAGGGAGGCATTCGATCTCGGGTATGCCTGCATACTCCTTGATCACATCTACTTTGTACTTGAATTCGTTTTGGGCCATATTGAGCGCGCTATCGAGCCCTAACTCCAGGTTCGCCCACTGTTTATCGGATTCGCTTACGTGGGAGAAATCCTTGAGATTCTGAACAATATGCTTGATTCTCTGCAAACCGTCCATCGACTCGGTCAACAGATTCGGCATGTCCGCACGCAGGAAGGCAAGATCGATGGCCTGCTTCAGGCCAGTTATAGCGGCACGGGTTTGTTCCGGCAAGTTATCTTCGCTCGCATCGTAGACATCCAGTAATTTGAAGAGGTTGTCAATGTAGCGCCGCATGACGCCCAGGTTGGAGCTTACGAAACCGACGGGATTGTTGATCTCATGGGCCACCCCGGCTGCAAGTTGACCTATGGAGGCCATTTTGTCCTGTTGGAGAAGTTGGGCCTGGACTCGCTTGAGGTCCTCATATAAGTCTTTCAGGTCGTTGCGCAATCGGTCAACTTCCAGATGCGTGTGAACCCTGGCCAGTAATTCTTCGCGTTGGTAGGGCTTAGTGACAAAGTCTACGGCGCCTAGTTCAAAGCCTTGCACCTTTTCATTTGTGTCCGCTACGGCGCTGACAAAGATAACCGGTATGTCACGGGTCTCAGGTTGCGCCTTGAGCCTTCGGCACACTTCGAAACCATCCATTTCCGGCATACAAATGTCCAACAACACCAGTTTCGGGGGATTGATGATAGCGGAATGCAGGGCCAGTTCGCCGTTGATGGCGGCACGCACTTTGTAGCCTTCCGCCTTGAGAATGTCCGATAATAACTTGAGGGAAGCCGGAGTATCATCAACAACGAGAATTTTGGCTCTGTCTATCATACATAGGCCAACAGGCTAACAACCCGTGAAGCAACACCACCCGCTTGAATTCGCTCCAGTGCAGATCGACGGCTATGCCCTTTACGTAGACTACAGGCATCTACACCTATTTTATTAGCGATTGTAAAACAAATAGTTAGCATACTTGATAAAGGGGATTGATTCCAAAAGATGTTATTTATTTTAACCTCCAATTCAAAGCGGGATGATTTTACAGATAACATCCCTTGAAGGGATGTTATCTGTCCCGGCTTAAGTTGGCAGCCTTTATTCTTACCATGAAGGACTTGAAGATATTACTGCATTGACTTCATTGTGATATTGAGACGATTCATAAAACACTCAGTTCTCCCGCCTTCATTATCTCCATGGTAATAACAACACGTTACAAACAATGTAGTGCATCTGCACCCTTGATAAAAAAACGACCATTTCATAAAAATAAAATGCTTGTAAAAGTGATGTAGATATTTGTGCCGACTATTTTCGCCTATACTCTTTGCCCGGATTCTTTTTGTTCCAAGGCATTGCGAACCAGTAATTTAAGTGCATCATCATCCCAGGGTTTATTGCAGTAATTGTAAATATGCCCCTTATTGATGGCATCAATCGTTGATTGCATATCGGAGTAACCGGTCAATAAAATGCGGATGGTCTCCGGCCATTGCATAACGACCTGATTTAAAAATTCCGCACCGTTCATTTCTGGCATCCGCATGTCTGAGATAATCAGGTCAACCGCATGGTGTTGTAATATGTCCAGGCCTTCTGCGCCACTCAAGGCAAAATAAGTAATATAACGCTCATTATGAAACAAACGGCGCAAGGCGCTCAGGACATTTTCTTCATCATCGACAAACAATATCGCCGCAGGTTTTTCATTCGCAGCACGCGGCTGTTTAGCCAGCAAAACGACTTCTTCACTGCTAATAATGTTTTTATCGCAATTAAGAATATAGTTGGCCAGCCTTGTAATCGCCGCCCAGTTTTCCCGTTTATCAATAAAGTTAAATGCTATGCTAAACAACTCATAGAGTTTTTTGTCCTGCTGTTGATTGCAGGCGGAAAAACGTTGGATATATTGAGTGACCAGTGCAAAATCCGAGCTTCCGCCATAATTTTTTAAGGCCGTCAAATTAACTAATTGTTGGTTAAACAGTTCATCATCAATCTCAGCGATATGTTTAGCCTCGGCTAAAGAGCCGATAAGCAAGTTAATGATGTCCGTTTCAAAGGCGCTCATATAATCATTGCTTAAAGGCGGCATTGCGTCATTATGGCCTGTGCCGGGATGCACTGGACTATCGGGTAACAATTCGATTAGCCGCCCGCCTTCGACTCTCGCAATACAATCGTCATGCGTCGTGCGATACGCCACTAGCTCTTCTTCAGACTTACTGTTTAAATCATTAAGCGTAATCTGAAAAGCAAGCGGCGGAAGATTTCCGGCTTTGTTATTTAAATAAATAGCCATTGCATGTCCTGCTGCATGAAAAGCAATGCATTGTTTATGTTCTATTAATACATCTACATCTGCATCGACATCCTGACTGGAACCTTCACTTATCTTGTTACGTTTCATGTTGAATTTCTCCTAGTTCCCCAAGCTCTTACTTCCCGTTTCGCAAAGCTAGTTATTAGTCAAGCAATTACCATGAAGACCTTACCACCTATCACTTTGTTTAAATAGCACGTTATACCGGCATGGACTGCCGGTATCCAGAACACATGGATGTGATCTAGGCATTGCCATCCCCGGCTTCTGGATTCCGGCAATCCCTGCCGGAATGACGTATTGGGAATTCCCATTAAAACTGATAGGTGGTAAGCATGAAGACATAAATCCTTTATGCCATTCATATTCTTCATGGTTTAAAAATAAAACTTGCTCAAGTTATATTTCATGCACATTTAAGCAACTTCACATCAGACTTCGACCTTGTAATTCAATTTAATTTCATCACCATGCATACCCCGAAAGCCCCAATTTTCAGCAGGGCTTTCCATAATGCAGATTTCGATATCCTGATGGCCGATACCGATCATATCCCTAATCTTGTCGAAGAGTAGACGGATTAACCTCTTCTTGGCCTCAATCGAGCGACCGGTAATCATCGTGATCTCGATAATAGTGTAAGCATCAGTGCGACCCGTCGGACAAATCATATCGTCCTTTGCCATCGGAAAGAAGCGGTGCGCGCGTTTATCTGCTGGAAACTGCAAGGCTTCCATCACGCATTCGTGAATGACATCAGACAAGCGTTCTCGAATGGGGATTAAATGTTCCCGAATGCCGTAAATTTTAACCTGAGCCATAGCTTGCTCCTGTCAGGCCGGATAAGCTAATTAGCCGATAAAAAATGCGTTAAGTTTATTCCCGTCGAGATCGCGAAAATAGCCGCAGTAAAAACCGCCGTCACCGCGCGGACCGGGTGCGCCTTCATCAGTCGCCCCCAGTTCCAGCGCCTTTTCGTAGATGGCATTGACTTGTTCCGGGCTATCTGCAGCAAGCGCCACCATGACGCCATTGCCAACGGTTGCCGGATTTCCGTCGAAAGGTTTGATAATGCTTAAAGCTGCTTTACCCCCCGTTCCCCAGGCAATAAATCTATCTGTTTCCATGATGCGCTTTGCACCGAATTCGGCAAGCAGTGCATCGTAGAAATTCGCGGCGCGCTCAAAATCGTTGGTTCCGATAGTTACATATCCAATCATAAGGATTCCTCTTAAATTTTAGCTATTCCCAAACTCAAGCTCTCGTCTTTATACACATCCTGCAACGTCCCGCCTGTTCAGAACCTTGCAAGTTAGACCTTCCAGGTTTTTAAAACCTGGAAGGTCTGCTTATCAGCCTGTTTATCGCCTAACTCTAGGGAGTTACGGCGCGCCCGTTGCGTTCCGTCATTCCTGCCGGAATAACGGCGTCCCGCAGACCTGTGTATAAAGATGAGAACTCAAGCTTGGGAGTTCAGTTTTGGAAGCACCAACTTCCGGTATACTGGAGTACAAACCTGGTATTCGGATTTGTACTCCAAATTCTTATTTCCTGCCTTTCGTGGACGGTGTTTTTTCTACAAACCGGATCTTGCAGGAATGTTCTTGCTTGGAAACCACCTTAGGCGGGCCATTATCGTATATTCCTGTTAAACCAAGGAAGACCTGCTGATGCATTTTTTCACAGCACAGCCAATACGTTAAGGCGGGGGCTTGGCGTCAATACTGTTGACTTAAGAGTGTGAACTCCTTCTCCCTCCGGGAGAAGGCTGGGATGAGGGGATACAAATAAGCTTTTTTCCTTATTTTGATTTCCCCTCACCCAACCCTCTCCCTCTGGAGAGGGCTTTGTACCGCTTAAGTCAACAGTATTGAGGCTTGGCGTCCCCCCCACTTAAAACTGTCCCGGCTTATGTTGGTAGCCGAACTTGCCGACTCAGCGGTATAACTTTGCCGCTTTTGCCGATTTTAAAATCGTTCGGCTTGTGTAATTGGGCTAAATTTTCACGGTCTTCCCCAAAGTAATCGCGGCTAACCCATTCTTTTCGACAGGCGGGTATAGAAATTCATATCATTCCGATACTTTTCGTGCGACATCATGTTATGTGTATGCTGGTACTCCAAACTACTCATAATGCTGCTGACCGCGCCCTTGTAATCATAACCGGGATCGGCATAAGGATTACGCCAATTTGGGTCGCCGGGCTCGACGGTGGTTGTCTTGCCGGTACTTGGATCGTAGTGAATGTTAGCCAAACCCACGGCAAATATCATGTGGGTGGGAATGTCTTTAAACGACATGCCTTCGCTGGCCGAAGCCCAGGCAGCCTTGAAGGATTCAGGTGCGTTCCGGGGCGGAAATGTGAAGCCATTGGCTGCGCCGACACTCGTCAGTCCGTTGTTGTCCAAATCCTGTTCCGATCCGGGTTGAACCAGCAAGTTTGTGGCTCCTTCATTCGATATGGAGGACACATTGATCGAATCACCAAGGCTGTGTACCTGCCTCAATGTTTCCATCTCCGTCGGCGACAGGCCGTTCAAAAAGGCCTTGGGAGCCGCCTGCGCGTTCGATGTATTAGCCTTGGCAAGAATGTCCTTAAACTGCTGGGCGGCTTCATCGGAAACCTGACGCACTTGCATCAGCTCAAGCGCCTTGCTGGATAAGGTGACCACCGCATTCGGGCCGGCACTTGTCTTTATTGCCGAAGTGGCGGCGGAGTGAAGATTGCCGTCGGAAGCTGCGGTTTTTACTGCGTAACTTGATGAAAAGGGCGAAATATTCATTGCATCATACTCCTGAATTGAATTTAGAGGCTCATGATGCATAAGCAACACCCATGCCATTTAAAGCCAGGCAGGGTACGCTATGCGTACCTTTTGATGTTTGGCGTTGCGCATGGTCTTTACATCGATGGCGAAGGCTCGTTTGAATTCGAACGGACCGTGTCGAGATTGATTGATATGCAGTCGGAGAGTTATCTGCATATTGAGCATGTGGGTAATTAATTGCCGCATGAAAGGTTTACAGAGTCTAGGGTTTAGGTTTACTATCCTTTTCGTGCTTTTATTTGACGCTACCTGAATTTAATTTAGGACGCGCTAAATTTCCACAACAGTATGAAATAACAATGATTTTTAATTTTTACAATTTATTAGACAAGCCTTTGATGCAATGTTTTGCCTCTATTAGGATGGCTAATATTAGTTAGGCTTTCTTTGTTTGAGATTCACAGTAGAGTGTAATAATGAGAACAGTAATTACAAAAGAAGTCACACACGCACTTGCAATCCAAACACGCGAACTATTAGCTGTCTGGAAACTTCTTCAAGAAAATTACTCAGATTTAAGGTTGTCAGCCGCCTGTAGTGACGGGTCAATATTAGAATCGAATGATATTAATGAACTACTTGCATACGAAAATCCAAATTATCGCTATATCCTGAAATTAGAGTTATCTGCAAGGTCATCTTTGGATGAGCGTTTTCGGCTAAGTTACTCTAATGACAGTAATACCACAGCTAAGCTGTTTATAGAAAGTCAAAAAAATAAGGAAGCTTTTCATCTAATATCTGAAATGCTTAATTTAATCCATGAGGCTCGGCCTATGTGGAGTCCAATCACTCGCATCAAGGCATCTACTTCTCTTATCGGTATAGGTATGGTTTTGGGAATGTGGTCAAGCATACAGCATTTGATTGGACCTTTTAAGCAACCAGAGGCTTTGTCACATCTGACAGGTATTGATCTACTCTATTTAGGTGTTTTGGAGGCGCTTGTATTCTTTGCGCTTGTTTGGCCTATAGATAAATTTCAATCATGGTTATTTCCACGAATAACTTTCATTATCGGGCGTCAAGAGGATGAATGGCAAAACCGAAACAGGTATCGGTCAATTGTATTTTCTGGATTTGCACTCTCAGTTATTTCTAGTGTTATCGGTTCTGTTGTATATGAACATCTCAATTAACTTGTAATTGGTTTTGAAAATGGCTAGTTGGCTGTGTTGCTTGGCCTAACAAATCGGTCAAAGGGACGCGCCGACCGTTGGCGGTTTTGAAGGCTTGGTTTTTATCAAGGTTCGGGGCTTTGTTTAGGCTTAGTGAGCGGGGCGCCCCTTACCGTAACGTTAGGCATTTCCAGAACCCTAAGAGGACAATATGAACGGATATGTACTTCTCTTGGATTTACTCGGTTTCAGCAATATTGTCCGAAACCTTCCGCCTGAAGACTTGCACTCACGCATTGAGGAATGGATTACCTTAATCAAACAAGCGGCTCACGAATCATCAGCCTGGTAGGGTACGCTGCGCGTACCATTATTTTAATTCGTAGCGGTTGATAAGGTACGCACAGCGTACCCTACACGGCTTACCGTAACGTTAGGCACATATTCGAAAAAGGAATAGCAATGAACGAATTTAGATTTGTGGTTTATAGCAGCAGAAAATCATGCGATCTTACATATAGGATCAAGAAAATACCGACTGGGTGGGATATTTCGTATATCGCAATAAACGGTCACTGCAAACCAGATGGCACCCCACTGTTTTACAGTAACTTTGAGCAGGATTTTATAAATTATCCTAGCAGTTTTGGTAATTTGCTTGAATGGATATGGGGACAAATTAACAATGGCGAAATGACACATGAAGAAGCCCAGCTTAAACTTCAAGAACTAGCTGACTGGGTAACAATCTGTGAAAAAAGCGAGCCCCGATGGAAAGAATATAATCTGCGGACTATTTAGAAATGCTGAACCATGCCCAATATGGCGCTCAACTAGAGCGCGGTCATTATAGTCTATGAATCACGTCATCATATTCTTAGCACTGTTAGCGTTATTGTCTGGCTGCGCGGTTCGGGGCGAGCCGATTCGGCATCGAGCCGGAGCTGATACATTAGAATTGAACGCGGAAATTAATGGTCGTACCTTTACCGCATTGGTATTTGTTGATGGGCAGCCCATCATTACCCATCACTTCCCTCCATTCGTAAATTCAAGGGATGAAAAAAGTGCTCGCTATCACGGACACAATCTTCGCTCGGTACTAAAAATCATCAAAGGAATTGGCAGTACCACAGCACAGGTATATGTATACGTCGATGACGGTGATGCCGCTGAGTTCTTTTTTTAAGGGTGGTTGTGGAGCCAGGTAGATACGCTGCGCGTACCATTATTTTAATTCGTAGCGGTTGATAAGGTACGCACAGCGTACCCTACACGGCTACCTGAATTTAATTTAGGACGTGCTAAATTTTCACAACATCATGAAATAACAATGATTTTTAATTTTTATAATTTATTAGACAAACAGATAACGCAATGTTTTGCGTCTATTAGGATGGCTAATATTAGTTAGCTTTACATTAATGGAGAAATAATGATCAAAATTTCATTTAAAGCCAATAAACTTGATAAATGCAGTTTTTTTAACACTGATATAAATCTCCACTTAGGAGAAAGTTTTAACCTCCCTGGTGAAGCAAACTGCAAACTTTTATCTGGTTTTGAAAAAGGTATTGATACTGTATCAGTAATTAGTTTTATATTAGAAAATATCAACTCTGTTTCTTTAGGGCTATTATCGGCATACATTTATGACCAACTTAAGCCACAGAAAATAGAAAAAATTGAAATAAATGGAAAAGAAATACCTTTGGAAAAATCTGCCATAGAAGAAGAATTAGCAAAATATAAAATCTCAGATAAAGATGACGGACACTAATACTGGACAATATTTCGTTGAATTACTTGAAAGTGTTTCCGGCTTAGGTATTAGTAACCCTAGAGCTGTAAGACTGGCTAATGCAGCTTGGGATTCATGGGAAAAACAGGGTGTTTCCAGAGGAAAGGATACAGATGATGTCATTCATCAGCCTCATCTTATATTTAAAAAATACTATTTAGATATAGTAAAAGCAAATAATTTAAAGAATAAAAATGTGCACTTTTGTTTAGCAAGAACTAAAGAATTAAATGCCTATGCAAATACAACTAAGAATGGAGATTATGTTGTTGTTTTTGATTCCGAGTTATATACATTTATAAATGATGTGATTATTACATGTATTGTATGTGTATATAGTCATCCTTCAGATGATGAAGTTGATTTTTATTTTAGTCATGTTTATGATTTATTTCTGCAATTTAAAGGTTTTACGATTAAAAAATCATCTGAAGAACAGGGAGATGATTTTGTTAAAATAATTACTAAAGATTATGACTTGACTATGCTTGGAAGCTATTGTGGAGCAGCAATCTATGCTTTCATAATTTGCCATGAGTTAGGGCATCATATTTTAGGGCATACAAAGAAAGGAAAAGTAAAAAAAGCTATTTTTTCTGAAAATACAGAAGTAAGCATTGGTTTCAATAAAACAAGTATTGAAGAAGAGTTCGAAGCGGATGAGATTGGTTTTCACTTATATACAAATATCTCAAAAGAATACGAAAACTTAAAGGATTTAAAATTAAATAATCAATTTATTAGTGTTCCATTAATTTTTTTTAAACTACTTGAAATATTAAATATTATTCGCAAAAGTTCAGGCGAGTCTCACCCTGAACCAAACTTAAGGTATATGAGATTAGAGCAAATTAAAAAAACACTAAATATTGAGGAAGATACTGAGTTTTATGAAGCTTTAATGGAAGTATTTTCAGGTTTATATAAGTGGGTTTATGAAAAATCCCAGCTAACCAATGCATCCACTTGACCGCAAAAAGCCAGGTAGGGTACGCTGCGCGTACCATTATTTTAATTCGTAGCGGTTGATAAGGTACGCACAGCGTACACGGCTAAGTACAAGAGTCTATTTGCAGAGCAGATATTTAGTTACCGTTGATATAACCCCCTATCAAAATACCGCTGGAAAATATGTTATTGCCGATGCTGCCATGATTGTAGCAGAATAAACCGACTGACTCTGGCCAATGGCTCTATCATTGCCCGACATTCTCAATTAACATACTTGCCTAATAACTCGAACCACCACACCTGCGCCACAGCTCCTTAATGTTTTCGGGTTTTGTAGGCGAAGCGTGGTTGAATGCGAGCATTAGATTATTTTTTTATATGTGCGTTTCAGGAAAAATTATATGACACAGTTACTTGACCAAGCATTTCAAGAAGCATCCAAACTTCCTGATATGCAGCAGAATATAATTGCAAGATGGTTGCTGAATGAATTATTGGCAGAAAAAAAATGGGATTCGTTATTTGCCGAATCTGAAGATTTTTTAGCAAGCCTTGCCGATGAGGCTTTAAGCGAACATCGCGCAGGTAAGACTAAGCCTTTAAACTTAGATGCGCTGTGATTTCGCATACAACAGAAAAATTCTGGAAGTTGTATTCCGCTTTGTCTGTGGATATTCGGAAGCAGGCAAAAATTGCATATATCCAATTTAAAAATAATCCATATCACCCAAGTTTACAGTTCAAGCGGATTCATTCCAACAAACCAGTTTATTCGGTACGCATCAACATCGACTATAGAGCGGTGGGCATTGTTGATGACGCTGAAATCTTGTGGTTTTGGATTGGTTCTCATAGAGAATATGAAAAAATACTTCAAAAATTATAGCCTCTCTCAAAAGGACGTGCCGCCTTGTGCGGGCGGTAGGCACATATAAACAAATACATTCTTCAATTATGGCTAAACGATTGTTTTTTACCCAATTTGGTTGGAATACAAACGATGATCTGGAAATTATTAGAAATTTGAAACTATTTTCTTTAATAAATGAAGAATTAGTGATTCCATCAAACTTAATGTATTCAGAAAAGTGTGAGTTAATTTTTCGTAACAATCCTGAGCTGTTAGAGCTTGGCATTATAAGACCAGCCCTTCCCAGCAGGTATGACAATATTCCTGAATATATTGAATCAAGAAAAACAAAAGCAGGTAGGGATTTAACCAATTATATAACCGACATTCCGCACCCCCTTAGCATCTTATTGATATTAAACGATGTTAATTTTTGCTAAATAGCAACATGATTTTCAATTAATTGATTTTTAATGCTTATTTTTTAAGGGTGCGGAATATCGGTTACACCTACGAGAAAAATATTTTAAGCGGGTGTTCAACTTTGGTGGTTTCAGTCCAGCCTAACGAATAAGGTTAGATTGTGTGAGCGATAGCGAACCACAATCTGAACCGGTTGTTGGACAAGCCAGGGTACGCTGTGCGTACCTTTTGATGTTTGGCGTTGCGCGGTGGCCAATGGCACGCACAGCGTACAAAAGCTGAAGTAAGAGATCTCTCGATTGATGCGGTTCACCGTGCTCACCTCACGATTTAAACGACTATCACAACATTTTGCAGCCATTAAACATTTTTAGGAAAACGCATGGCATTTTGTAATCCGGTAACGGCAAAGATGGTGGACTTCATCCGGGAAGTTGGCATCGACGTCATTGAAAAACCATTTAATGAAGAGACATTCATTCCCGGCATTTATATTGAAAAGGGAAAATTGCTGGTTAACGAAGAGAAATTACTCTATCCCGGCGATTTACTCCACGAAGCCGGACATATCGCAATGATTCCAAGCCAGCTAAGATGTTACGCGACCGGTAATGTCGGGCAAATCGATGAAATCGGCAATTCCTACGAAATCGAAGCGATTGCCTGGTCCTGGGCCGCAGTTGTTGCTCTTGGAATCGATCATGAAATACTCTTCCACAGTAACGGCTATAAAGGAGGGGCTCAAGGGCTGTTGTTTAATTTCCAGATGGGGGTTTATATCGGTATTAAAGGCATTGAGGATGCCGAACTGGCATATACCAACAATAAGGCCGCAGAATTAGGCGTCGAGCCTTTTCCCATAATGCAAAAATGGCTTCGCGATTGATTACACACAAAAGACGGGGCTTACGTTTGACAATCTCCTATCGTGCGATATTTATCGATATTGAAGCCAAGTACGCATAGCGTATGCCTACATGACTTATTGAAGTAAATGTTTGTTGATTACCGAAGGTAAATTCTTAGGCGACTTAATGCGCAGTTGTTTATTGACATTGAACCTGCCAAACACAACTTCAATATCCTTGGCTGTCACGCCAAATTCTTTGGCCAGGAACCGAACCATATGATCGGTCGCCCTACCCGCCACCGGCGCGGCAGTGACACTGACTTTGAGTTGCTTGCCTTTTACCTTGCCGATAGCATCCTGCTTTGCACTGGGTTGGCCGAGGATATTAAGCACTAAGGTCTCACCATCCCAGGCGCAGAAAGAATTAATTGCCGATCCTTTGTTTTTCATAAATTCATGTAGTTGATTGTTTAGGAATGAAAATTAAATAACATGGCTTTTTATCCCCCTCAACCCTCTCCAACAGGATGCCTACATGGATGTAGGTAGTAGAGCAATGCAAGGAGCAATTGCCGAGAGGGAGCCAGGTTAACTTGCAACCCATTGTATTTATAGTTGTATAGATAGTTATGCTCAGGGAGAGGGGACAAAATGTGCTGTTTATTTTTCTAAACAGCTTACCTAGACGGGATAGTAAAGTGATAAACACAAAACTGCTCATCACGTTTCCACCCGGCGGATTGATAAAGCCTCTGGGCTGCTTCGTTGCTTGTCGCGGTTGACAGCGAGACGCGGACTGCACCCAGGGCGTTCGCGTAGTCAACGGCGGCGGACATCAATTTTGAGGCCACGCCTTTTCTGCGTCCATGCTCATAAACGAACAGATCGTTGAGCACGAATATCCGGGCCATCGATACCGATGAAAAACTCGGATAAAGCTGGGTAAAGCCAACGGGTTGATTGCCTTCATGCGCAATGAACAAGACGGATTCACCATGATTGAATCGTGCCGACAAGAACGCTCTTGCCGCCTGCAAATCGCCGACGCGACCGTAAAATTGGCGATAGCTGTCAAAAAGCGGCGCGAGCGCCTCAAGGTCGGACAGAACGGCTTGACGAACGGTAATAGTACTCATATTTCTATTCTCATGTTGCAGTAATGAAGAACGGTGCATTTTACGTTTAAACAGGCCGGATGCGCACAGTAATGCGGGGCCCAAACAGGTTGATGCATAAACCTGCAATAACCAGCACGGCGGCGTTGATTTTCCAGTGGGAAAGCGGCTCCCCCAGGGCCAGCGTTGAAGCCGCAAACCCAAATATCGGCACCAGCAAAGTAAATGGAGCTACTGTTGCAGCCGGATAGTGGTTCAATAACCAACTCCATGCGGCAAACCCAAGCACGGTTACCGGATATACCATATAAGCGATTGCACCGATAGTGAGCCATGAAATATGCGAAATGACTTCAACATTCCAACTGTTTTGTTCCAGGAAAAACGACAGAACCAATAAAGGCGGCCAAGCAACAAGACTTCCCCAAACGACCAGCGCAAGCATGTCGACTTTGCCTATTTTCTTGGAAATAAGGCTGCCTACTCCCCAGGTGGCTGCGGCGGCGATGATCAAAATCAGGCCGTAAACCGAAATTTCGCCGCCAAGATTTGCCGCAACCAGCCCGATTCCAGAAAATGAAACCAAGGCGCCCACGATTTGCCAGATGGATGGTTTTTCAGCCAGGAATAAGACCGCCAGCAAGACTGTAAAAAACACCTGAACCTGCAACACCAAAGACGCCAGCCCCGCTGTTGTACCTGCGTACATGCCGGAAAACAGCAATGCGAACTGGAGTGCGAACATCACCAGCCCGAAAACCACAATCATACGCAATGGCGCGGCGGGGCGCTTGATGAAAAAAACCGCCGGAAACGCGGCGAGAAAAAACCTGAGTGCGCAAAGCAGGATAGGCGGAATTTCTTTAAGGCCGACTTTGATTACCACAAAGTTGACTCCCCAAATTGCAACGACCAATATCGCTAAGCTTATATGATGTAAACGCACTATTACTCCTGTGAGCTGTGCTGTTCAGGCAAGGTTTTCTTGAGATCGATTTTCTGCATCAATGCTTCCTAAGATTGGATATTCACTCTGGTCGCCTAACTGACGACAAATTTCAGGCGCCGCCCGATAGAGGCATGAGTAGTGCGACAGACCGTTAAATATTTCTATCGAGCTGCAACCGGGAAGCGCCGAGTGCAAAAACTCCGCCATAGAGACCGGAGACCAATTGTCATCCGCACCGTGCCAGATATGCGTGTTGGCATTGATACCGGAAAGCGTGTCTTTCCAGGGATGGACATAAGCCTTGACGTCTCTTACGTAGCCTTGGATGCGACCGATAAAGCACGATCTCAATACCTTGGTGATGCTGGATTGAAACGCGCGGTCGACTGACAATGCTTTATCGCCACCGGCGGCGCTGGCAAACAACAAGCGAAATAAGGCATTGGGAAAAAGCGAGGCGAGTAAGCCTTGCCAGTAAGATAATAAAACAAATAAGGCCGGGAATGTCTTTGCTGACTGAAAAACCTGCTTCCCGGCCATGCTTTCAAGAAAATCGCCCGCATCCAGCGGCGCAGCAGCCGAGATTAAATGCAAATTACGGACTCCGTTGCCCAAATAACGACAGGTCTGTAGTGCGATGAACGCGCCGATTGAAAAACCGATGACATCTACTTGTTTCCCGGCGGCTTGCTTTGAAATTTCCTGGGCCAAGAGCTGGTAATACGCGTCACCGGTGATCGAATAATCGCCGGAAAACCGGTCGAAACAAATAAACCTCAAATCCTGTTCTTTAGCATAAAGATCAAAAATGGCGCATTCTTCCGGCGCGCCGGGCGCACCATGAAAGTAGATAACTGTTTTCCCATTATCGGAACCGAACTGACTAAATTTCAATGGCTGCTCCAGTTGATAGGTAATTTATAACAATTGAACAAAATTCTCGCGATTGTAGGGCGTGCCGTTTTTTCTTAACTTAATGACAGTGTGGATTAGACACAACTAAAGCAACGACAATGCCGACAAAAATGTCCGATGCCATCCGATTGGATTATGAATCATCCCGATCCGCCGGATGGTTAACGCCATCGTTGGTTGGAACATGCCCAATTTCAAATGGATTAACGCCGTCCAGACAGCCGACATTGTAGCCATACTGATTTGGATTCGAGCGGCGCTGATGGTGCGTGTAAATGCCGCAGATTGAGCAGAAATAATGCTTCGCGGTCAGGGTATTAAACTGGTAGAGCTTCAATGCCTCTTGGCCTTTGATAATCTTGATGCCGGAGAGCGGCACCGAGGCGACTATAGCCCCCTTTCTGCGGCAGATCGAGCAATCGCATCTACGCGGATCAACAATGCCGTCAGGCAAGTCGAGCTCCAGCACAACGGCTCCGCAGTGGCACCTTGCCAGGTGCTTCGGGTTAATAACCGTCATTCCAACCTGTTTAATCATGATGAATCGCCTCTTTACCGGTCGGAGAGCGCCGGGAAATAAGCCGCACCCAAAACCATAATTCACAAATCCCTCCTGAAATAAACGCCACAAGGCCTAAGCCCACTAAGCCGAGACCGTAAAAAGTGAGTGCGACTAACAAGATTGCCGCCGTGATAAGGTGATGTTTCATTTCGTACTCCTAAATTGATCTGGCTTAAAGTTATGGGTCGGTTGCAGCAGTCGACTCAGCTCAGCAAAAAAATCACTGCGATAAGACCGACCCTTATCGTTCAGACGGTGGTCCGCACCGGGATAGACATTGAGAATGAGATTAGCCTTACCCGCCTCGTTGAACTTCGATTCCAGAAAACGCGCCGACTCAACCGGAACACTTTCGTCTTGCTCGCCAATGCCGACAAGGATGGGAATATTCAGCTTGAGAAAATCAGGAAGAGGCTCAATATCCATGACATCGGACCACCAGCGATAGGGGTTGCCGTACCAATTTGTCTCGATGCTGCGAGGATCGTCGGCAATCTTTTTCCAACCCGATTCGACATCAAACCATACCGCCCCTCTCTGCGCAAGCGTGGCGAGCGATTTACGCATTGAGTAGCCGCCGCTGCCGATGATTGCAAGATGGGTAACTTCGGAAGACTGCCCGGCAATTTTGGTTGCCGTCAAGGCCCCTTCCGAAACGCCAAGCAAAACGACATTTCTGGGTTTGGGAGCCAAGGCGTTTATTTGTGCCGTGATGAATTCCGAATAGTCGGCTAGCCATTGACCAGGATTGTTCATCAGATGAAATTCTTTGCCGCAATCAAACATTCCGGTTGAGCGATCCGCCACAAAGCGTTTGTTGAGCGCGAAAACGCGGGCATTAATAGAAAGACCATCGACATACTCCGGCATTACCGATTTCCAACTGGGGCAACCTGTGCCGCCATAAAAGAAAATGACCGTGTCAGACCAAGCTGTATCACCAACGGAAAACGTATAATAAATGCTTGATCCGCCATTTTTATAGGTGAAGAAAAGTGGCGATGGCGCGTCATTACTATACAGATGAGCTATGCGCTGAATGGGCGTACAGCCGGATAAAACGACAAAAGCGACCGAAAAGACAAGGTGTTTTAGAAGACGCATGAATTCAATATGGGCTAAGTTAGATATAACCCGGCGGAGCTTGAAATCCGCCGGTGACAGCCTCAATTGCCAGGCAATTATCCAATAAGGCCTCATCACACCAACGTTGACCGACAAGCTGGACCCCGACCGGCAAGCCATTTACAACGCCAACAGGCAATGTCGTAACTGGGCTTCCCGTCAATGAAAACGGAGCAGCCATGCTAATAGTTCCTTCTAAATAAGACAGCCGATGACCGTCTACCATGATAGCTGGCGGCTTTCCAAACCTATTGGGTCGTTGATGCGGAAAGGCGACACTCGGGGTGACTGGGCATAACCAAACATCCCACTGGTCAAGGAACTGCTCTAGCTGGAAAATAAGCCGCTCCCGGATATTGAGGGCTTCGTTATATTGCCGGAAATCGAACCTCAGTCCGGCGGAGAACGAGCGGATGAGCGCTTGGGATTTAGGCAAAAATCGTCCTATCATTGCTAAAGGCAAGCGCTCCATAGCGGGCAGACCCAAGCCGACTTCAGCTCCCGCAATAATGCCATAGGCATACCACGCCGCCTCGAAGTCGAAACCATCAGGGCAACAGCGTTCAACATTCATACCTGCCTGAGTCAATTGCTGAACGGCGCGATCTAAGCCGGTTCTTGTACGACTGCATATCGGCAAACCGCCAAAATCATCCCACCACGCGACACGCAAAGGCCCTGTTTTCATTAGCTTGGCTGTAGTCATTGGTACAAAAGGAACTTCAGTATCGATGCCATCAGGCCCCGCAATACTGTCAAACCCTAAGCGAAGATCATCGACACATCGGGCGAGTACGCCGAATGACAGCAAATGGCGCACAGAACGTTCGGCACCGGGAAGATGAGGAATATGCCCCGTGCGAGGCACACGGTTTTCAGTCGCTTTAAGACCTGCCACGCCACAATAAGCAGCCGGAATGCGTATTGAACCGGCAAGGTCGCTGCCAATATCCAGAAACGAAAAACCCATGGCTACCGCTGCCGCGCTGCCGCCGGAACTTCCGCCACTGGTTAATGCCGGATTCCACGGATTATTCGTGCGACCGAACAACGGGCTCCAGCACTGAATATCTGCGGCAAGTTGCGGCAAATTGGTCTTTCCAAGCACGATGGCTCCGGTCTCTTTTAATCGCGCAACAACCGTTGCATCTTTTGTTGGAACAAAATCTTTGAGTGACGGATGACTGCCGGTTGTCTTGATGCCTTGGGTTTCAAAGGCATCTTTAACGGAGATGGGAACTCCGAAAAGTGGTGGTAAATCCCCGCCTTGCCTGACACGAATGTCAGCTACTCTTGCTGCATTCAGCGCAGCTTCTTTGTTCAGAGTAACAATGGCATTTATTGCCGGATTGTGGCGGTCAATTCGATCAAGACAGGCTTGCACTGCCTGCGTTGTCTTTACAGCGCCTTCACGAATGGATTGAGCTAAGTTTTTGGCGGAATTACTCATGAGAGCTTGAAAAGGCAAGTGTTTATGTTCAAGCAAAACAATTTGAAGGCTATCGTCTAATGACTGGCTGAACTTTGCGATGCTTGACCAAGCGCCTCTTTTTGCTGTTGCGACAAGTAAGTCCCGCCCATAACCACCGCCATTATTAAAATATAAACCACGGAAACGATACGTCTGGCTTTTTTCCCTTGCTCGTAGTTATTCATAATCGACTCCTGAAATCTTGAAAAAGCTGGAATCATACAATACTTGGCAATTCAACTTATGAAAAAATCATGACGTCCGTGATATTTCAGCGTTGCAAGCGAAACTTAAAAACCACGTATTATTACTCTCAACGCTTTTTTACAAGGCATTGATTTTGCGCATTTAAGATACCCTTAAGACTTGTTAAGTTAAAATCGGGCCAGATTTAAATAAAAAAGGCTCTACCCTATGAATAAAATCATGCTAGCAGTTCCTGTTTTTTTTATATGCAGTTATTTTGTTAACCCAATACAAAGCGCCGAAGCATCTGAGCATCGCCCGGCTCATAAAGCGCATAAAGCGCCCAAACACACTGTCGCAAAAGCCCATAAAACCAAGCATCATTCAAATAATCATCGGAGCATGGTTTCTTGGTATGGCTCCGAGTTTCACGGCAAAAAAACGGCCAGCGGTCAAAAATATGATATGTATGCTATGACCGCCGCACACAAATCACTACCGCTGTTGTCTTATGCAAAAGTCACTAACCTGAAAAACCATCGTAGCGTTATTGTTCGCATCAATGACCGTGGTTCTTTTCACGGAACAAGAGACATGGATTTATCCTATGCTGCCGCAAAAGAACTCGGCATTCATGGATTGGGGACTGTAGAAATCACACCGCTGAGCAGCAATGAAGCATTGTCACCACTAAGTAACGGCAATAAAACCAACAAACATGGTTAACAACAAAATGCCCTCTGTCGCGTAATCATCCTATTCATTCCTGGCTATCACCTAAGTCCGCCGGATTGTTCAACACCGCTCTTTCGCAAGCAGCGCTTGCCTCCTCTACATGTCATAATCTATTCATGCGGTCCTTTATTGGCAGCCCAATAACGCGGCAACAGCAATCGACCTATTCAACAACGCAGGGATTTTTAAAAAAGCATGTCAGAAACCAATGAAACCTTAGTTATCTATCACGCTGACTGCCTGGATGGTTTAGGCGCAGCATGGAGCGCATTTTGCAGGCTGGGCAATCAATGTCGTTACATTCCTGCTCACTATGGCGACGATATTCCCGATTTTGAACCGGGGGCTATTCTTTATATATTGGATTTTTCCTACTCGCCTTCTGTATTAGTCGATGCCTCGGCAAAAGCGGGCCGGATCGTCTTGATTGATCACCATATAACCGCCAAGGAACAATATGATGCCTTTTTTAAGGCGCAGCAACCCCCGGAAAACCTGTCGATTAACTTCGATATGTCACGAAGTGGTTGCATCTTGACCTGGCAGTATTTCTTCCACGACCTGAAACCGGCCAAAATCCTGTTGCATATCGAAGACCGTGATCTTTGGCGTTTTAAGCTGGACGGCACCCGCGAAATAACGACGGCGCTGTATGAAAGAATGCCCGTCAATTTTGCCGAAATAGGCGCGCTTGACCTGGCTGAGCTGTTACCGGTAGGCCGCATACAGGTTGAGTGTATTGCCGGGATGGTGAGAAGGCTCGCCAAATCCGCACATAACGTTTCGGTGGCAGGTCAGGCAGGACTCGCCGTTAATGCGCCATCATTATTTTCAAGCGATCTTGGTCAGGTGTTAGCCGAAAAATCAGGCACGTTCGGCATGACTTATTACTATGACGGCAAAAAACAGCAATGGAATTTCTCGCTCCGCTCAATCGGTGCTTATGACGTAGGTCATTTGGCGCTAGGTTTTGGCGGAGGAGGACACAAAAACGCTGCGGGTTTTGCGTTGGATAACAATCCATTTTTATTGCTGCCTATTCAGCCACAAATTGACACGGATATTCACAGATAAGCAACGGGGCGCCTCAATTCTCTGCTTCACCCTTAGGGTGAGCCGCTAACCGCCAACCTCGCGTAACAGCATGTTTTATCTGCGTTTATCCTAGAAAAATCACTTCGTCCACGAAAAACACGAAAAGCACGAAAAGTTTCAAAGGGTTATCAATCCGTAGGTCGTTACCCAAAGGGTGAGTTACTAAATCAATACGACACATTGTTTTATTTAGTGTCTTTCGTGCTTTTCGTGGATAAACTGTGGTTTTTAGGTTTATCTGTGTAAATCTGTGGCTAACTGATTTTAAGAGTGAGGCGAAAGGCCAATTTTTCGCCTTTCACCTATTAAGCTTGCACTCTTAACACCAACTTACTCAGCGCCGGAAGGATAACAAAGGTGCAAACCATAATCCAGAATATGCCCATGGTAATAATCAAACCCATACTGGCGATGCCTTGATGCGGAGAGAATGCCAATCCGGCAAAACTGGAAGCGGTGGTCAATGCGCCGTAGAACATGGCCCTGGCGGTGCTGGATTGATAGATATTCTGCTCTTCGGAAAGCGAATGGTGCAGCTTTTCCACCATGTGGATACCATTATCGACACCCAACCCCAACAACAGCGGCAGCGCGATAATGTTGGCAAAATTAATCGGCGTGCCGGTAATAACCGCGCTCGCCATGGTAAACAGTCCTGCCAATATCAAAGGCGTCATGACCAGCGCAGTGTCGAAAATATTGCGCCGGATAGCAAACAGCAGCAGCGCTATCGTAATCAGAGCAATCACAATGGCTTCCTGGAACGCGGAAATGACTTCTTTCATCGATTCCCAATACATGATCGGCAAGTCGGTCGTTTCAGGCGCGACCGATTGCACTTGGGTAATAAACTCTTCCAAACTGGCCAAATCGCTCAAGTCTTTTTTAGGAAAGATCTGGATGCGGTACGAACCGTTCTTGCTCAACCATTTGTCCTTGATCTCGGGAGGCAAATCAGCCAGGGTGACTTTTTTAGCATTAAAGCCTGCCGAGAGTTCGTTCATTAAATTAGGTAAGGTACCGAGCAGCGTACCCTGGACTTTATCAATAAACAGGGTCCGGCTGGTTTGTTGCCGCGCATCAAGCTCGATCAAAATGTCCTGCAATTCTTGTTTAAAATGACTCAACGCAGTGCGTTCATGAGCATCGGTTTTTTGAGGCAGGATAGTGTCGATGGCTTTAATCAGGCGATTAATGCCGGGAACAGGATCGGTATCGGGTTTTAACGCGGGAAAACTTTGTGTCTGCGCGCCCAACATCAAGCTCATTTCCTCAATCACGGCCAATTTGTCGTCCTGATCGGCGGGTTGAAAATCGAAAAGACTGACGGTTTTATCGACAGTAGCCAAGGCCGAAAGCTTTTGTTGCAGAACTTTGGCGCTGTTTTCATCCTTGGCCAGGACAGTCAAGGTCATCGGCGTGGTTTCCTTGTCCTTCATCAAATTTTTAAACGCGATAACCGATTCGGTATTAGGGTCGCGAAGGTTAATCGGGTTGAAATCGGTCTTCACGTTACAGGTCAGTACGATGGAGATGACGGCGATAACCAAGGTTGCAATGGAAATTGGTTTGGCATAATGAAGCGGCAAAATCGCCAGTTTTTCCGACAGTTTCGCCAGTCCATTTTTGACTTCCGCCTTCTCGAACTTTGCCGGAACCGGGATGACGCTTAGCAGCGCCGGTAATGCAATCAAGGTGATTAACAAGCAGATAAACAGACTGGTGCCCGCCAGCAGGCCGAGTTCGGAAACGCCTTTATAATCGGTCGGTATAAAAGCATAAAGCCCGATGGAGGTAGTGCCAGCGCACAATAACAGCGAAGGCGCCGTGCTTATTAATGTGCTGCGTAGCGCCAGGTCCTGATGAATATGATGAATCAAATTGTCCCGGTAACGTAAACAGAAATGGATCGCATATTCCACGCCCAAGCCGATATTGGATACCGCAAAAGCCACTGAAATCAGGTTTAATTCTTTTACTGAAAAGGCCGCGAACATCCCGCAAAACAGCATTCCCAAGGCCAGTGTAATCAAGGTGGCTACCGTCAGTAAAACGGAGCGGTACGCAATCAACAAAATAAACAACACCAGTACAATGGAGAAAATACTGGCGGTAAAAGTGCCGGTGCTCATACCCGACAATTCGTCGTCTTCAAGACCGACTTCGCCGGTGACCCAGACTTTAACGGCTGGCAAATCGGGGTCCTGAACTTGGGCAACGGCTTTGCGGATAGAGTCAATCGCCGTTTCGGCAGGACGGATTTGCGAGAAATCGAACTTGGGCGAGACGATAATAAAGCCGTTATCGGAATGATTTTTCCTGTTGCTGATCAATGACTCCCAGGACAGCAAAGCGTTCCCGTCATTAAGCGTTTTATGCAAGGCCGACGCAACCTTGTCTACCAGCGAGGTTAAATCGATAGGCACAACCTGGGCTTTATCGGCGGACGTTAGGGCATCTTCAAAAATCGAAAAAAAGCCGGTCAGATTCGGTTCCTGGGCGATTCTGCCGATAAACGGCTGGGCCAGCGACAGGTTGTTGGATAAAGTCTGCAACTCGTCGGCATCGAGATAAAGCAGGCCGTTTTGGCGGAAAAATGCGCTGTCGTTAGGGATATAAGCCGAATTAAAATGCGCTTTGTCGGCGCTCATCAGGCGCAGCAATCTTTTAGTGGCCGCTTTGGTCAGTTCCGGCGTATCCGATTCAACCACCAGCAGCAGCGTATGCATATCCTGTGAAAAGGCTTTTTCATAATTGCGGCGGTTTTGCTGAAAAGGCGCATCGGGAGCAATCAGTTCGGCGGTATCGGTATTAATGCTCAAATGCCCAGCAGTGTATTGCAAGGCCAAAACGCCGAGCAAAACCACTATTGCCAGAACCACAAACGGTCTGCCTAGCGTCAAGTTTCCCCAATGAGAAAAAATTATGTGACTACGGGTTTTAAATGTCATAACTCAGGATTCGGGCATCAATGTAGGGTAAGAGTGTTTAAAGTGTTCAGCACATCACTTCGGGATTCGATCAGTTCGTTGCCTTGCAGCTCGATGAAAAGCACGGGGATTTTTGCAGTGTTCGCAGCAGCCATGCCGTCTTTTTGGCCCAAACACAGCAGCGCGGTATCCCAGGCATCGGCAACCGTCGGATCACTAATCAAAACAGTGACGGAAACCAGGTTATGAGTAACCGGCTTGCCGTTACGGGCATCGAGTATGTGACTATAGCGCTGACCATGATCATCGAAATAATGCCGGTAAGTGCCGGCAGTCATCACTGCCATAGGTAAGTCCTTGGGCATGGTAATAACTTTTTGCATGGTCCGCTCCTCCGGCAACGGCCTTTCCAAAGCGATACGCCAGGGCTGCAATCCCGGTTTATAGCCGTTGGTTTTCAGTTCGCCGCCAATCTCGACCAGGTAATTAGTTATGCCTTGTTGCGCCAGAACCTTGCTGATCCGTTCCACGCTATAGCCTTGGGCAATCGACGACAAATCGACTTTCAAATCGGCCTGTTTTTTGCGCAGATGCGTGTCATCCACGACTTCCAGTTTTTCCATGCCGATTTGTTTCAGCGTGGTAACAATGGCCGAATCTTTAGGTATCGTCAGCGCATCGCCGCGAAAGCCCCATAAATCGAACAAGGGTTTGATGGTTAAATCATAGCAACCCTGGCTAGCCTGACTCACAAGCTGAGCGATTTTAACCAAGGCTACGATTTCGCTGCCGACTTCCTGGCTATCGGTGTTCTCAGCGCTGTTGAAGGTTTCTATGACGGAGTCGGGGCGATAATTGGACAGTAGTTTATCGATGGCTGCGAATTCGTTTTCGATGCCGGTTTTAATGGCTTTATCGTCCACCGGCGCTTCGGACCAATAACTGATATGGTAAGTGGTGCCTTGAGCCGGGCCTTCAAGCTTTTGAATACTCGGTTTTGAACAGCCTGCCAGCATGACTAGAAACAAGCAGGAAGCGAGGCAATACAAGGAGCGATTGCCGAGCGTAAAAGCGATTGTCGTTTTTATAATTCTTGGTTTTGCCATCCATGTCTGCCGTTTTTTTATCATCACACGTTATCAATAATAAACCTCATAAAAAACGCGGCGCATCTTAACAAACCCAGGTTTGAAACGATGACTTACCGCGCCGTAACTGCGCTTGTTAAATACCGGATTTAACAGCGCCGCTTATTATAATCCCAAAGAGACGAAAGGTTTTTTAAAAATGAGAGCAGCTACTCAGCACAATACTAAGGCGATTGAACCGGCGCCACCTAAAACTCCTCCCATTCGCTATTAGCCGCAGCGGCAGGCTTGTGCGATGCTTTATTCGGATTCATGCCGACTTCTTTCATTTTATAGACATTGTTATTTTCTGGAATATAGGCCGTACGCTGGCCTTTGTAAGTTTCTATTTTTACCGGCGTTGCTTTTTTACCCTGATCAATAGCAGCAAGATCGAGCAGGTTGTTATCCGTTTTAAAAACAGCAACCGAAATCGAAAGATTTTGAGCTTGTTCTTCCATCGCTTCCGCTGCTGCCGCAGCTTGCTCTACCAAGGCGGCATTTTGCTGGGTCACGTCATCCATTTGGCTAATGGCTTGGTTGACTTGTGCAATGCCGGAACTTTGTTCGACAGAAGCGGCAGAAATCGCTGACATGATAACCGTGACCTGCTGAATAGAACTGACAATGTCTTTCATCGTGTACCCTGCCTGAGTGACCAGTTTACTGCCGTCCTCGACTTTCTCAACCGAATCCCCAATCAAGCCTTTGATTTCTCCTGCCGCAGCGGCAGCACGCTGGGCAAGATTCCGTACCTCACTGGCGACAACAGCAAATCCTCGCCCTTGCTCTCCGGCGCGAGCGGCCTCTACCGCTGCATTAAGGGCTAAAATATTGGTCTGGAAAGCAATGCCATCTATTACCGAAATAATGTCGACGATTTTATGCGATGACGCATTGATTGATTCCATCGTCGTAACCACTTCGCCGACTACAGCGACACCTTTGCCCGCTATTTCGGCTGCACTCCTGGCTAGCTGGTCGGCTTGTTTGGCATTTTCGGTATTGGCTTGCACAGTGGAAGTGAGCTCTTGCATACTGGCGGCGGTTTGCTCCAAACTGGCCGCCTGTTCTTCAGTGCGATGCGACAAATTGTTATTACCTGATGCGATTTCTTTAGCCGCAGTGTTGATAGTGTCTGTTGCCTCCTTAATCTCACCCACTAAATTTTTAAGATGCTCCCCTGTTGCATTAATACCCGTAATCACTGCGCCGAACGTGCCTGGATAATCCTTGTCGATAGTCTGGGTCATATCGCCTTGCGCCATAGCGTTAGTCACATTCAGTATATCGCCAAAACCGACGTCACAAGTCGCTATCAGTGTATTGAAATCGGTTAATATGTCTTTGAACATGAACTCGAATCTGGAGGTATCGGCGCGCTTGGAAAAATCACCTTTGGCGCCGGCGGCCGCAAGCACATCGATTTCACTGCTGATTTCGAAAAGGGTTTTTTTAACGTTATCGATCGCTTCTGTAATTTTAGCTTTGTCGCCGGGCAACCTGTCCATATCGAGACTAAAGTCGCCTTTGGCATATTGAGAGATAATCTTCACTACCTGCATATTGACATCAAGATGGGATCTAACCAGTGCATTGATATCGTGGGCCATCCTGCCGTAAGTACCGGGAAATTGGGTAGCATCTATTTCTTCCCAGATCCAGCCTTCCGCGTGCTTTTTCGACATAACGTCCTGTGCGGCGACAAAAGCAATAATTGACGTTTGTATGGTTTTAATCGCATATAACAGGCTGTTCTCATCCCCCTTGTCCAATCCGATATCCCGTTTAAAATCACCTTCGGCTATTTCTTTAGCAATGACTTTCGCATAGTACGGATCTATACCCAATTGTTTGTAGAGATAATTCGTTAAATAGAAGGCAATACCCAAACTTAGGGTGACCAGTAGAACCGAAATCGCCATCATAAGGCGAGAAGCATATTTTGCCCCATCACTCAGCTCAGTCGTTGTTTGCAGCTCCACATTTATCACGCTATCTTTAAACTTTTCCATCAGCGTAGTCAGGTGACTGGCGGTAGCATCGAACTCTCTCATAGCGACATTGCCGGCTTCAATACCCTGATTGACATAGATAGCAGCCATGCGCTTGCCTTGGTTATAGTACAAGTCAAAAGCGGAATTGAGTTTAGCCAATTCCGCCGCTTGCTCGGATGTAGTAGTTTCAGCGGTAAGAATTTGCACCATTCTCCGGGTAAAATCGGCGGCGGCCAAGTCGGCCTCCTTATAGCCTTGCGGATCATGGGTGGCTGAAACATCGGTAAAAAACTGTTGAACATTTAACACATCAACCACCATGCCTTCCGCCGCTTTAACAGAAGGCATAATCGTATTGTTTAATTCGGCCGTATTCTGCTGAACCTTTGAAAACTGCACTAAGCTCATATAAATAATGACAACCATCATCATAATGAGACTACAAAATCCTAATAAAATACGAGTTTTAAAACTTAAAAAAACATTTTTAAACATAAGATACACAGTCCTTTTTATATTGATATGAAATGATTGTTATTTTGTTGGCATCACAAACAAAATCGAGAATTCGGCATATCCCATCGAAATTTTCAGCGGTTTTGACTTAGATGCTTTCCAAAATAAGCACCCTTCAAGAATCTAATCCGTAGAAAAAACAGGAGTCACAATTCATTATTGGAAATCACCTAAGTCAACAGTATTAGCCCCCTAGCCCTTAACTTTTTTCCTTGGAATAAAACCACATTTGATAGATGCTGAGTAAAATCTGCAATCCCATAGAAAGTCCCATTAACGCGCCGCTGTAAACAACGACATAGGCAAATGAAGGAGTGGATTTGGTAATAAACCATGAAACGACATCCAATAACATTGCCGCAAAAGGAATCACTACCGCCACTCTTTTTACGTAAACATTGATATCGCAAAGTAAAAAGATTTTGCCGATAAAAAATAGAATGAAAGCAATACCAAATAAATGAATATGAGATACGCGAATTAAAGTCGGTATTGTTGCGCCGCCTGCATGTGCAACCTCAGATACGGTAGCGTAATGAGTTAAATCCGGTAAAGACGGGTTAACACTGGGGGTATGACACAAAACACAGTCGCGATCTAATATTGGGGCAATTTTTTCGTTATATTCCGGCTCGTCGGCGCCATGTTGTATCCATTGCAAGATCACATCTTTGTCGCTTTTATATTTCAGGTTAGGCTCCATGATGCCTCTAATGGCATTGCCCAATCGCGTTTGACTGCTTGATCCGTGATAACTAATGACGACATCTTCCATAGAGAGCCCAGCCTTGCCGTCAAGGCCCTGATGGGTGTAATACATATTAGCAAGAGCCGCCAGATAACCGAGCCCTATGGTAAGCAGGAATACGGTATTTAAAATTCTTTCGCTGACGGAAATATCTTTAAAGCGGGTATATCTTCTTCTTTCGTAACGATTTTCAGACATAATAATTCCCAGACAATGTGTTCGGTAGGGGTTAGAGCAATAAAAAAACCCATCACATCGGTAATTGGTAACTACTCACCCTATGCTAATGCTGTCTCCGGTCATGTTCAAAGCCAGCTTTGAACTCCTATAGCACATTTTTCTGGAGTCCAAAGCTGGCTTTGGACAGTAAGAATCGGCTTTGCGGTTAAAAAGTGGGGAGTAGTTACGGTAATTGTTTGTGATAGCTTAAGTCAGCCGGAATAAGTCTGTTCGAGCAACAGCAAAAACAGACTTACCGGCCTAGGCCTAGCTTAGAACGCCAGCCATCCATTCACCATAAAGGTATTATTATCTTGAGCCTGCGTATGAGTGCCGTTAGCTTGTGAATAACCGATATACTGCAAACTGGTGCGCAAATTCAGCCATGGATTCAGCGTCGAAGTGGATTTTCCGAACGGAACATAAACCAATTCTGCGGTGTAAAACTCACTGTTAGGCCGGGTTTGATCGTAAATCAAGCCGGTATCATCCATTAGCGGAGAATGTGAACCGGTTATCCTGTTATAGCCAAAAGTAACACCGTAAGTTTGATCGAAGGTGTAGGCCAGATTCAACTTATAGGTGTTCAAATACGTCTTACCTGTCGAAGGATCACCCGCAGCAAGTCGGTCAGCTGACAATCGTTGGTCTTCGTAGATATAAGTCGTTTTTGCTTCAAAGATATGCTTTGGATTTGCCATGTATTGGTAAGTCGCATCGAAAGCGACATCGGTAAAGCGGTTCGCGCCATTAGTGCGGTCACGCCCTGGAACAACATCGGCAATCATGCCGTATTGACCGAGCGAGAAAAAATGTCCTTTCCAATCTTGTTGCAAAGCCACTCGCCAGTACGGCGCAGGCCCATCCAACGAAACCCGATCAGGGGCGGCGATACCAAATCCCCGTTGAAAATTTGACGAAAACGAACCATAAGCCCCGGCTTCCAGATACAACAAATTATCAATCATGGTGTAGGCCGTTGCGCCGCCCACTTGGGCATCAAGTCCGCCATCAATTAACGCACTGGAACCCACGCCCGGTTGTACGCCGCTTCCCGTATAAGGAAATCCCCAGGTTGTGGTATTCCACAAGTCCTGCACGGTGGGCGTATTATTCAAGGAAATACCGTAAGTAACAGGTGTCTCGCCAACATCCATACTATCGGCAAAACGAATATCGGTTTTGTCCATAACCAATCGTTCGGAATAACCGTCGTAAGTCAACTGACTAAACGCACCGACTCGGTCATAAATTTTTCCTGCGTAAAACAACGAGGCTTCATCGAAAGTAAAGTTGTTATTTTTATTGAATCCCGGTTGCAGCGTAGCCGGGTCTTGATTTTTGTTGGTATTGGTAAAAGACCCGGTAATCATAGCGCTGATCGGCGGTAATTTAGCGTTAATATCACTACCGCCGCTACTCATTGTATAACCGCTCAATTTAAAGTCGCGTCCAAACGGGGTTAGGTTAGGACCGAAAGATTGGGTATGGCATTGACTGCAAGCAGCACCTGTTTGTCTGGCGAAACTCGGCATAGCATTGGCATTTGAGCTTATTAGCGGCAAACTTGCTGCCGACGCCAATAGAAATACGAGAGAAGAGCTTGAAGCATTTGTTCGAGTGATAGAATTTTGCATAGTTCCACCTGTTTCTTTTTGTAATTTTGTGGGATTTAACACACTGTTATTGTTAAATGGCAAACGAAAAATCCAGGACAAAGACAAACAAAATAGCAACTATAAATTTAAAAGTATCCTTATAATTCATATAATTATATTTTTAAACATCTAGCGGAAACATCCATAACTAAGTTGAGTTAAAAACATGTCCTGTACAGAGCGTTTATTTGCCAATAAGTTTTAAGTTAAGCCAAGGCTAAAAACAAAAGGCCGAGTCAGCCTGCACTGATAAACTAACTCGACCCCGCGCAATTATACCGCGAAAAAAAATATCCCCGGCTTAAAAAGCCAGCGCTTACATCAATACATCCGCCTCCGCTAGACTGTTCACGCCAGTCAGTTGAATAGCAAGTTCTACTGCATTATCGGCATCCACATTGCCATATAAGGTATGACTCGCCACATCGTAGCGCAATTGCCCTGCACCGGTGAAAGCATCGGTCACCCAGGTAAATGCGTCATTTTCCGGTGTTGATGTATTAGCATCAATCGCAGTTAAGTCAATGATGTCCCCTTGGGTAAAATCGATGATGGTATCTTTCAGATAGCTTGTCTCATTAGAGAATTTGAAAATATCCGCGCCTGCACCGCCAGTTAGCACATCCCGGCCTGAATCGCTGGTTAATAGGTCATCGCCATTACCGCCATTGAGCGTGTCATTTCCTGTGCCACCTGCCAGCGTATCGTTACCGTCACCGCCGTTAACATTGTCAATGCCCGCACTACCGTTAAGGCTATCGTCACCCAAACCGCCGATTAAGCCGTCATTGCCTGTGCCGCCGTCCAAAACATCGTTTTCAGTGCCACCATTCAATGAATCATTGCCGTTACCGCCGTTAAGATTATCAGTGCCTGCGCTACCGCTAAGATTATCGTTACCAAAACCGCCGTTTAAGCTATCAGTGCCTGCGCCACCGTCCAAGACATCGTTTTCAGTGCCGCCATCTAACGAATCATTGCCGTCACCGCCGTTAAGATTGTCAGTACCTGCACTGCCTTTAAGATTATCGTCGCCCAAGCCACCCACTAAACTGTCAGTGCCTGTGCCGCCATCTAAAACATCGTTTTCAGTGCCGCCATCCAATGAATCATTACCATCGCCGCCGCTAACATTGTCAGTGCCTGCGCCACCGGTGAGACTGTCGTTACCCAAGCCACCGATTAAACCATCAGTGCCTGCACCGCCGTCCAAGACATCGTTTTCAGTGCCGCCATCCAAGGAATCATTGCCGTCGCCGCCATCGAGATTATCGATGCCTGTGCTGCCTTTAAGATTATCGTTACCTAAACCACCGATTAAACTGTCAGTACCTATGCCGCCATCAAGCAAATCATTGCCCAAACCGCCTACCAAATTATCGTCGCCATCGCCGCCATTTTCAGTGTCATCGCCGTCGCCGCCGTCGATGCGATCATTGCCTAAGCCGCCGCCTAAAATATCAAGACCTAAACCGCCCGATAAATTATCCGCGCCATCGCCGCCATCGAGACTGTCATTGCCAAGGTCTCCGCTTAAAACATCATTGCCTAGGCCCCCTAACAAATTATCGTCGCCATCGCCGCCATTTTCCTTGTCGTCGCCGTCGCCGCCGTCGATGCGATCATTGCCTAAGCCGCCGCCTAAACTATCAAGACCTAAACCGCCCGATAAATTATCCGCGCCATCACCGCCATCGAGATTGTCATTGCCAAGGTCTCCGCTTAAAACGTCATTGCCCAGACCGCCTAATAAATTATCGTCGCCATCTCCGCCATTTTCGGTGTCATCACCGTCACCGCCGTCGAGATGATCATTGCCTAAGCCGCCGCCTAAACTGTCAAGACCTAAACCACCCGATAAATTATCCGCGCCATCGCCGCCATCGAGATTGTCATTGCCAAGGTCTCCGTTTAAAGCGTCATTACCTAGACCGCCTAACAAATCGTCGTCGCCATCTCCGCCATTTTCGGTGTCATCACCTTCGCCGCCGTCGAGATGATCATTGCCTAAGCCGCCACCTAAGATGTCAAGACCTAAACCACCCGATAGATTATCCGCGCCATCGCCGCCATCGAGATTGTCATTGCCAAGGTCTCCACTTAAAGCATCATTGCCTAGACCGCCTAATAAATTGTCGTCGCCCTCACCACCATTTTCAGTGTCATTACCGTCACCGCCGTCAATGTGGTCATTACCTAGGCCACCGACTAAGCTATCAAGACCTAAACCGCCCGACAAACTATCATTACCGTCGCTACCGTTTTCAGTGTCATTGCCGTCGTTACCAAGTGTCTCATTTCCCAATCCACCATTTAAGGGATCGCTGACCAAGCCACCGAGTATATTATCGTCGCTAACTAGACCATTATCTGCTGTATCAGTGCCGTCTTCAGTATCAAGAATGCCGAACGTTTGTGCATATTTTGTAATTGCCATGATTTTTTCCTCTGATTTTAAATAAAAAATAAACTTCATTAACCCTGCCTACCTTACTATCGAACCGAACTGAAAAATCGGTTGCAATCGGCAGATTTTAAGTCGGCGTAATTGTTAGTTATCTTCGTTTAACACGGTAATAACTCTTAGCTTAAGGTTATGTGATAAATACCTTATCCGCCTTAAAATAGATAAAGCACTATCCATGCCATAACTCAACACGCTGATTATATTTGATTTTTATATTACCTTACAAAAAATCCAGGCATTTATTTTTGCAGTCTACGCAAATAATGTCTGCAATTTTGGTATGAAAAAGAATAACTGCACACCACTTTCTAAAGACTTGAAGCGTCCAAAGCCAGCTTTGGACTCCAAATAAGTTTCGATATAGAAGTTCAAAGTCGGCTTTTTCCCCTTAGCCTTCCCTTTATAAAGAAGACTGATTTTATCCATGCATTTATTTTGTAGCGGGAGGCGTGATGAGTCGCAGCACTTTTACCCGGTCATCCACTTTTTGTTTGCGGACATAACCGATAGCCCCGGTTGTAGAAGCCACAAAACGCAGTATGGCTTCTTCGGAAGCCATCACTTTAGGTGGACTGATGCCGTTGAAATATTGAACATTCCAATAGTCGTCCTGTTCTTCCGGCAACAGTGAGAAAAGTGCAAGCGAGAAACCGCGCCGTAAGGGATCGGAAATGGGCAAATTTAAGGGGATCCAGCGGTTTCCTTCCGCGTCCATTTGACTTTTACGCTGGTAAATGAGTTTTAAGCTATCAAACGACAGCGTATCTTGTGGATTGCTCGTAGCGGTTATAACCGCTAAAGGTTCGACAGCCTGCGCAGGAAACCAGGCAAACAACATAGCGGCAAATAATAAGTAAGCTATGCGCATAGTCATTAAAACAGTATCGCAAAAGACGCTGACAAACCATCCGGAGCCAACATTTCATTATGCGTCCCCAACCGATATTCCAACTTCCAGACCACAGGCGGCAAAGGTCTATAGGCAAGTCCCAGCAAGCCGACTTGCCCTGTTGTATCCTGCTGCTGTTCAAAAAACTCGTAACGTCCCACAACAAACCAATGCTGGCTTACAGGGATCACACTTTGAGCAAAACCTTGCCAAAGGTTTGGTGTATTGGCGCTATTATTAGTGCGGTAAGCTATTTCACTGCTAAGTTCAAATTTCCGATAAGACCAGGCAATATCAAGTCCCGATAAATAATACCGGATAGGATCTATCTCATTTAGGGCAAAATGGGAAAAAGAAGCCCCTATCTGCAACGTGTCGTTGAGAAAATACCGCAAATGAGCGCCTAATGCATTTTCAAAAGGATCACCTGAGCGGTGCGGATCAATATTATCAGTGACATCACCATAGACACGATATTCAAGCTGACGGTTAGCAACGGAGACAGAACCGTGCAACATAAGCCCTGAAACATGGGTAGAAAATAAATCTTCTGTCACTACCGGACGAGAACTGGTCCAAACCAAGGGCGACGCATGAGTCAGGTTCCATTGTCCGATAGGGGTAAGAAACTTACCGACACGAACCGTTAGACCGTCATTCACCAGAGCATCAATATAAAACCTTTCAAACTCGAAACTGGCATTCTTTGTTCCCAGCGATTGATGCTTGCCTGCACTCAGAACATCGCCAACTTCCAATTCCGAAAAAAAACGCAACCGTGAACCATTATCCCAGGTCAGGAACAGACTAAGATCGGTAAAGTCGAAAGACCATGGGTCAGTACGAGGCACATCTACTTGCGTACTGGCATAGCCGCCAAGACGTAACCCGGTTTCACCTACAGGATAGCCACTGCCCAGCCGATAAGCACTATCGGTATCAGACGCCACCGCTGCTGCCGATAGCGCACCCATCGACAACGCCATCGCAACTAAATAAAAAAAAGTGAGAACACGCATAGATTTAAGAGTCTGTTGAAGGAGCCTTGCAAGGAGATGTAAACGCCAGTAATTCACCTCGTTCCCATGTGCTACGTAACTGCCACTAAGTTAAAAGAGCGCAAAATTACAATTCCCGCGTCGCGCTGAATTTAATATCCGGCCAACGCTCTTCGGTCAGTTGCAGGTTAACTCGGCTGTTGGCGACATAAACCAGGTAACCGCCGCCGTCTTCGGCCAGATTATCAAACACCTTGTTCTTAAACTCTTCGAGCTTGGCCGGTTTGTCCGAGCTGACCCAACGCACGGCTGAAATGGGTATCGCATCATAAACACATTCGACATTGTATTCGCTTTTAAGCCTGAACGCGGTCACGTCAAACTGCAACACACCGACCGCGCCCAAAATCAGGTCATTGTTTTTTAACGGCCTGAACAACTGGGTAGCGCCTTCTTCAGTCAATTGCACCAAGCCTTTTTGCAAGGCTTTGGCTCTTAACGGGTCTTTTAACACCACCCGGCGGAATAATTCCGGCGCAAAATAAGGTATGCCGCCGTATTTAAGCGTTTCGCCCTGAGTAAAAGTGTCGCCAACCTGGATAGTGCCGTGATTATGCAGGCCGATGATGTCGCCTGGATAAGCTTCTTCGACGCTTTTTCGGGTGTCGGCCTGAAAGGTAATCGCATTGGCGACCTGGACATTTTTGCCGATACGGACATGATGGATCTTCATGCCCTTGTCGAATTTACCGGAGCACACCCTTAAAAAAGCGATCCTATCCCGGTGAGACGGGTCCATATTGGCCTGGACTTTAAAGACAAAGCCGCTAAACGCAGGCTCTTCCGGCAACACCGTGCGTTGTTCCGCTTCCCTGGGCCTAGGCGACGGCGCATATTCGGCGAACGCATCGAGTAACTCGATAATCCCGAAATTGTTGATCGCCGAGCCGAAAAATACCGGCGTCAGCTTACCCGCCAAATAGTCTTCCAGATGAAATTCATGGCTGGCGCCTTTAACCAAATCGATTTCATCCCTGAGTTCCTGGGCTTGGTCATCCAACAACTCATCGAGCTTTGGATTATCCAAACCCTTGATGATTTCAGCCTGGGCAATCTTGCCGCCATGTTGGGCGCTGAACAAGTGAATCTCATCTTTATACAGATGATAAACGCCCTTAAAACGCTTACCCATGCCGATAGGCCAAGTCATCGGCGCGCATTTGATGTTCAGGACAGTTTCGACCTCGTCCATTAACTCAATCGGTTCCCGCCCTTCCCTGTCCAGCTTATTAATAAAGGTCAGAATCGGCGTGGTGCGCAAACGGCACACTTCCATCAGGTTGATAGTCCGGTCTTCAACACCTTTGGCAACGTCGATCACCATCAACGCAGAATCGACCGCCGTCAAAGTACGGTAGGTATCTTCGGAAAAATCCTCATGCCCGGGCGTATCGAGCAGGTTAATAATGCACTCGTTATGCTCGAACTGCATCACCGAAGTGGTCACCGAAATACCCCGCTCCTTTTCCATTTCCATCCAATCGGAAGTCGCATGACGCGCTGCTTTACGGCCTTTCACCGAACCTGCAAGCTGAATGGCGCCGCCGAACAGCAATAGTTTTTCGGTAATAGTGGTTTTACCCGCGTCAGGGTGGGAGATAATAGCAAAAGTTCTACGCCTAGCGGTTTCTCTTGCCTGTATAGAATTCAAAGTGTCGCTCATTGGTCTTATGTACTCATTGATGTACACGATCTTAAAGTTACCTGATCCTTAATCCGGTAACGCGGCAATCGCAAAAATCACACATTATAACCGCCAGGCAAAACAACGGAAGCAGATCAAATGCAAGAAAGGGAAATAACCTATCGGCCCAAGGCGCAGGAACACTCTTGTCCCCACGCGCTGCCATGAATGGTGGACAAAAAGGCATCACCCTCCCCGGCTTTTCCTCATAATTGGTTTTATGTTGAATCCGCCCGTGTAAATTGATTGGCGATTTGTTAGGCGATTGCCAAGAATAAATATACCCAAATGACGCAGGATTTTTCGCAGGAAATCGCCTTATGTTAAAATCATAAACATTAAAAATAGCTGGAGGAAAAGATGACTGATGATGAATTAAAAGCATTGGTTGCGGGTCTTGCCGCTTCTCAAGATCGTACTGATGAACAAATGAAACGTACCACTCAGAACTTGAATCGCATTGGCGCTAAGCTTGGCAGACTCGGCGAGTTATATGGCAACATAGGGAAAAATCAGGGCGATGTAGCGGAAGAGTTTTTCTTTAACAGCCTAGCCAATGACACGCATTTAGGTGATATTCACTTTGACGACATTGAAAAAAATAATCACAAGCGACGAGGCAAAACTGAAGAAGAGTACGACATCATTATGACCAACGGTAACGCCATCGGCATTGTTGAAGTCAAATACAAGGCTCATGAAAACGATCTGGACAAATTGGATCGCAAGATGCGGAATTTCAAGCAATTGTTTCCCATTTACCAAAACTACAAGCAATATGGCGCTATTGCGTCATTCCACATCAATGACGATGCTAAAAAGGAAGCATTAAGACGCGGCTATTTTGTGTTACAACGCCGTGGAAAGCTGGTTCACACCGAAAGTAGCGATCATTTGACGGTGTTGTAATCCGGTCTTGTTTTACGCATCCGAAAAACCAGGCTACATTTTGTTAGGCTTAACTAGCAAAGCCGATAATTATCCGACGCTTACCACTGTATTGGGAGACGCCCCATTAAACTCACTGATTACATTTCAATTGATAAACAAGCTATTGCCGCGCTTAAACCCAGCTACACCATCGACCAGATTATCACTCAATTAACAACGTCCTGGGGTAATGGCGATACGACGCAACGCTTATGGACTGCTACCCCTATCAGCTTTGGCATTAACACGAGCAACCCGACTAACTTTACCGCCTTAGGCCGACCTGCATCATCAGAAGGTAATGGTTTAGTCGCTATGACCGCTCTGCAAGTGGCAACGGCGCGACTCTCTTTCCAGATATGGGATGAACTGATACCCGGCAGCTTGGTTGAAAGCGGCGGAGCGGGTGCGAATATCACACTGAATTACTCCAGCGCCACTACCGACAATGGCAGCTATACGAATAGCTTAACGCATAACACAGTACCCAAGAATATAGCCGCCGATCAAATCTGGTTATCGTCAAATTGGGCTACCAATGCCGATTCGGGAATGATAAACGGCGGTTATGGATTCACAACCCTGTTACATGAGATTGGCCATGCTTTAGGACTTTCGCATCCCGGCGCATACGACGCCGCATCCGGCGTTACCATTACTTATGATGCGAATGCGGAGTTTGCCCAGGATAGTCGGCAAAATACCATCATGTCGTATTTCGGCGGCTACGATACGACAGCCAATGCCTGGACCCAGGATTCCACCACCAACTATAAATATCCCCAAACCCCGATGGTTTACGATATTGCCGCTATTCAGTCCTTGTATGGCGCCGATACCACTACCCGAACAGGCGACAATATTTATGGTTACAGCAACAATTTTGCAAGCGGCGATCCTGAAAAGTCTATTTTTGATTTTTCCAGCAATAGCCTGCCGATTTTTACTATTTGGGATGCGGGCGGCAGCGATGAGCTGAATTGTTCAGGATGGAGCGGAAACCAGACTATCAATCTCACGCCTGGAAGCTATTCATCGGTTTGCGGGTTAAATAATAATATTGCGATTGCTTTTAATACTACGATTGAAAAGGCAAGCGGCGGCATCGGTAACGATAGCCTGGTCGGCAACAGCGGCAACAACGTTTTAAGCGGCGGCGGCGGTAATGACACTATCGACGGCAGCGTCGGCACAGACACGGCTGTTTGCGGCGCTTGGTCGACTTGCACTATAACCGGCAACTCGGTCAGCGCAACAATAACCGACTTAAGCGGCATTAACGGCACCGATAGCCTTAGTAACATTGAAAACTTAATGTTTAACAATGTCAGCGTGACAACAGAGGCAGCGGTAAATGATGCGCCTGTAGCTGTGCTCGACAATAATACCGGTGATCCCGTTACTGAAGCGGGCGCCGGCGTTGCCGGTGACAGTATTGCTGCAGGCAATGTATTGACTAATGACACGGATGCCGATAGTTCTTTAGGGCTGGGCGAAACCAAAAACGTACAAAAGGTAAACGATCAGTTAGGCAATGTCGGCGTAGCGGTTGCGGGTCTCTACGGTAGCCTGACCTTGTCAGCCAATGGCAACTACATCTATATGCTGGACAATGCCAAATCCGCAATCAATGCCTTGTCAACCGGACAAGTGCTTACCGATACCTTCAGCTACACGATTATCGATAGCCACGGTGCAAGCAGCGCTGCAACGGCGTTAACCGTCAGCATTTCCGGCAGCAATGATGCCCCAAGCTTAAGCGCCTTCAGTTCGGCCGTCGCCGTCGGCAATGAAGACAGCGAAATAACGGTGACTTTTGCCGATTTACAAGCCCAAGGCAATGAGACGGATGTTGACGGCGCCGTTAGCGCCTTTGTGATTAAAACCGTCAGCAGCGGCAGCTTAAAAATCGGCGCCTCAGCGGAAACGGCAACGCCTTGGGATGCGGTAATTAACAACAGCGTAGATGCCACACGCAACGCCTATTGGACGCCCGCCGCCAACGCCAACGGCATTTTGAACGCCTTTACCGTAGCGGCTAAAGACAATGGCGGCTTGGAGTCGATTAACGCAATTCAAGCAACGGTGGCTGTTACCGCAGTAACCGATGTTCCAACCTTAACGGCCTTTAGTTCAGCCGTTGCCGTCGGCAATGAAGATAGTGAAGTGACAGTGACCTTTGCCGATTTACAAGCGCAGGGTAACGAAGCGGATGTTGACGATACCGTTACCGCCTTTGTGATCACCGCTGTCCGCAACGGCAGCTTAAAAATCGGCGCCTCAGCGAAAACGGCAACGCCTTGGGATGCGATAATTAACAACACCGTAGATGCGACACGCAACGCTTATTGGACGCCTGCTGTCCATGACAACGGCATCTTAGACGCTTTTACCACAGTGGTTAAAAATAATAGCGGTTTAGAATCGATCAACGCAATTCAAGCGACAATCGCGGTTACGGCAATCAATAACGCCCCAAGCCTGACTACCTTTACCTCTCCCGTTGCCGTAAGCAATGAAGACAGCGAAGTGACGCTCACCTTTGCCGATTTACAAGCTCAAGGTAACGAAGCGGATATTGACGGTACAGTGGATAGCTTTGTAGTTAAAGCCGTCAGCAGCGGCGTCTTAAAAATCGGCAGTTCGGCGGAATTAGCCACTGGCTGGACTGCCGATACTAATGCCGCCATTGACGCCACTCATAATGCTTATTGGACGCCTGAAACCAATGCCAACGGCATACTCAATGCTTTTACCGTTGTGGCGAAAGATAACAATGCTTTGGAATCCAGCACCGCTATTCAAGTAACGGTTAGCGACACAGCCGTTAATGATGCGCCCACCGGGACGAATAAAACGATTAGCATCAATGAAGACAATAGCTACAGCTTCTCGTCGGCTGATTTTGGCTATGCGGATGTCGACGGCAATGTTATGGCGAGCATCAAAATCACCCGCTTACCCGCTGCCGGATCATTAAAACTGGGCGATACGGAGGTGATCTTAGAGCAAGCGATTGCCGCCGATTCGATTCCAGACTTAAACTTCACACCCGCCGTAAATGCCAACGGGTCGGATTATGCCGAGTTTAATTTCAGCGTGAATGACGGCAGTTTGGACAGCGTGTCGGCTAACGCTATCACCTTGAAGGTCAGCGCAGTCAACGATGCGCCCACCGGGACAAATAAAACCGTCAGCGTTGATGAAGACAGCACCTATAGCTTTTCATCGACTGACTTTGGTTATGCGGATGTCGACGGCAATATTATGTCGGGCATCAAAATCACCCGTTTACCCGCTGCCGGATCATTAAAGCTGAATCGCGCAGAAGTTACTTTAGACCAAGTTATTACCGCCGCTTCGATTGCCGACTTAACCTTCACGCCCGCCGTTAATGCCAACGGCGTGGATTATGCCGACTTTAACTTCAGCGTTAATGACGGCAATTTAGACAGCACGCCTGCTAACACCATCACCTTGAATGTCAGCGCAGTCAATGACGCACCGATTCTCACAACGCCGAACGCTATTCACTATACCGACACTATTTTTAACGACAGCTTTACCACTATCAAAGGGGCGCTAGTCGCCGACGATATTGACGGCGACGTCTTAACTTACGACATTAATGGCGGTACCGACAATGGCGACGGCACAATCGCCAAGAGTAGCGCCTATGGCGTGTTAATGATGACTAAGGCTAGCGGAGCTTACAGCTTTACGGCAAACGATACCGCTATTGAAGCATTAACCTTTAATACAAGCGCCAACTTTGTCGTTAGCGTATCGGATGGGGCACTAACCGGCAGTAAAACACTGGCTATTAATATTGCACAAAACGGCATAACCGAGTCCTTCGGCAACGATACCTTGACCGGCGGCCCGGCTAATGACAAATTTAATGGCCTAGCCGGTAATGACATTATCAACGGTTTAGCCGGTGCAGATACCATGCTAGGGGGTTTAGGCAATGATACCTATATCGTGGATAACAAGGCTGATGTCGTGACAGAAACCTCAAGCTTGGCAACTGAAATTGACCGCGTTAACAGCTCAGTGAGTTACGCATTGGCAGCGAATATAGAAAATCTTAGCCTAAGCGGATCAGCCGCTATAAATGGTACGGGCAACACACTCAATAATGTTTTAACCGGCAATACAGCGGCTAACATACTCAACGGCGGCATCGGCGCTGACAAGCTTATTGGCGGTTTAGGCAATGATGTTTATGTTGTCGATAATACCGGGGACAGCGTGACTGAAACGTCAACCTTGATGACAGAAATCGATAGCGTTAATAGTTCAGTGAGTTACACATTAGGGCCGAATGTAGAAAATCTTAGCTTAACCGGAACGGCGGAGATTAACGGCGCCGGTAACGATTTAGACAATACCCTGCTTGGCAACACGGCTAATAATGTCCTGGCTGGCGGTTCGGGCCATGACACACTACGCGGTGGAACGGGCAACGATATACTGAACGGCGGCGCAGGGAACGATAAATTGACAGGCGGCACAGGCTCAGACCTGTTTCGATTCAGCAGTCCACCGACTGCAAACATCGACAGCATCACTGACTTTACTGTAGCCGATGACACGATTCAGCTAGGAAGCGGCATTTTTACCAAACTCAAGACAACAGGCCTGTTAAATCCCGGCGTATTTGTAAAAGCTGCCGCTGCGCACGACGCCAATGATTATATTATCTATAACCCTGCCAGCGGCGCACTGCTGTATGACGCAGATGGTAATGGTGCAAGGGATGCCGTGCAAATCGCAGTATTAGGGACAAATCTAGCCCTAAGCTATGCTGATTTTGCGGTCGTTTAACAACTACTTATGTTGGTGGCTGGGAACGCCAAGCCCCCGCTTGGCGAGTATCTGTACTTATCAACATTGCCGAGCTGGGGCTCGGCGTTCCCGGTTATTTGTAAATTCGTCCCGCTTTAGTTGGTAAGTAGTCGTTCAAAAGTCATTTAACATTTTTTAGCCGGATAAAGGACCGATTTAAAAATCACAAATCACTCATCATCAAGCGATTCGAATATTTCACTTAAATCGATTACCAAGTCAGGAAATAAATGCGCTACGGCTATGCCGTTATTTGCATACATCTTGTTCAATTGATAAACATTATTGTCGTCTAAAACAAATTGATAAATAGCTTGCTCATAGGGATAAACCAACCAATATTCAGTTACACCGCTTTCCGCATATAAAGCGTATTTAACGTCCATTTCCCTTTTAGAATTCCCTTTTGACAGGATTTCAATAACCCAATCAGGCGCACCGTTACAACCTCGACTATCTAATTTGCCGGGATCACAAATCACGCATAAATCAGGTTGCACCACCGTATAAATGTCTTGATTGGCTAAAACCGATTGTTTCCGGTTGTACAAACGGACATCAAACGGCGCCGCGAAAACCTGGCATTCCTTATCTTTGAAAAACTTAAATAACGAGTAGCTGAACTTCATTGAAATACGTTGATGATTAACATTCGGTGCAGGCGACATCAACATGATTTTGCCCCTAATCAATTCAACGGCTTCGTCAAATTGCCATGTTAAATAATCAGCGTAACTGTAAGTTTGATTTAAATCTAATTGTGACAATTGAGTGATTTTAGGCATAGGAATAAACTCAAGGTAAATTTAAATGGCAGGTTAAACATTGTACAGTCGTTGCGTTAGGCAACTCGCAATAAATAAAATACCGTGTTAAATACCATAGAACACGGATGCCAAAAGTAGGCGCCTCTAGGCGACACAGATAGAACGGATAATCACTGATTAAAAGCGCGGATATTCTAAAAAATCCGTGTAAATCCGTGTAAATCCGTCTTATCTGTGTCATCCGTGTTCCATTTTTCTAGCTGCGGAGTTGTCAAGATTATTAGGACTCGGTAGTTTATTTTCTGCGCGTTACCTTACAACGCCTCGCATGTTTTAGCTTGCCGGATTAACCATACCGTTTTATCCAAAACCGTCAGCGCATCTTTAATGATTGCATTGCCTTTATCATTGCTCGCTGTTGCTTCGACAATCAGCCGTGAGCCAACACATAAACGCAAGGCGCTGACCGCTATACCGTTACGGACGCCACAGGCAACGGGCTGTCCAAGTTGACAGCGTAGCATGGCAATATCGCTGCCGGAATAGTCAATCGTTATCGGCAATTGCCGATACACATGCCGAGTCTGTTCGCGATTTAGCGGCATCCGCCCTCCAGGCTGAGCATCATAAAGCAGAAAAGGAAAGAGAGTCTGGAGATGATCCCAGCTATTTGCCTCTATTAACGGGCGGCGGTCGAGTTGGGGTACAGGTAACGGTTCAAAGTGAGGATCGGATGTCAGGCGTTGCCGGATCGCTTGCGCAAAGGCTTGCAGGAAGTCTATAACAGAGGCTTGCGGTACGGCGCGAAAGCTACGCAGTTCTTCCAGGGCCACTTCACAACGCAGCAGCAGTCCAAAATTGGCGACATGATCCTGTGGCGAGCCGGACAGCAATCCGCTAGAAAATGCCTGTTGCCGGAAACGCTCCGCTACTGTTGTCGGCAGCAATAATGCGGCTGAAAAAGACGGCGCGCCAAGGAATTTCGACCCGGTCAACCCGACCATAAAGCCCTGCTCCAGATAGGCGCGCAAAGTCGGCATGGCAATACGGAACTGGCAGGCATCGACCAACACGTCGATATTATCGGGAAAACGACGCTGTAACGCGATAACGCAAGCCGGACTCGGCGCGATTAAGCCGGTTTTGGATTGGTCGACAAGAATCAACAGGACGCGCCGACCTGATACAACGGCTTTATTGACCAAGGCTTCCACTTCGGCATTGATTGCCGCTAACGGCCTGGGCTCCCCATTGTTCAGCCGGATCGGCGCTTGCACGATTTCGACTGCATTATTGTCGATCGCCGAGACCACGCCGCTTCCGGTTTCATTGGCTTCCACCATGATGACCAGCGCCGGTGTCGATACCTCACTGCCTATATATTGGGCTGCAATGGCATGAATATCGGTACCCGATGGCGCGAATACCAGTTCTAACCCGGCGCTGCCGGATAACTCGCATAACTGTAGCCACTCCCGGCGAATCCGCTGCATTTCGAACGCATAAACAGCTGAATATGGCGCTGTGCTGACGGCTTCTAATAATTTCCGGCGTAGCCGATTTGCGACAGCAAACCCCTCCGTGGAAATAACGGATGCCGTAGAGGAAGCAAATGCCAACAATTGAGGATCGGGAAACGGCTGGCAAGCGTATTTGTTCAAACCACTGAGCGGATCGAGTGCGATGCGGGCATCGCCGCCTGCAACCAGGAGTTGCTCGGTAGACGGTAGGCCGCCTAGTGCTTTGGATGAGTTTTGCACGATATTTGTAACGACTCGGAAGTTAGAAAAATGGAACACGGATTAGGCAGATAACCCAATTTATTATATTGATTAAACGTAACTACTCGCCCCTTGTTAAGCGCAAAGCCGATTCTTACTGTCCAAAGCCAGCTTTGGACTCCAGAAAATGTGCTATAGGAGTCCAAAGCTGGCTTTGCCTACATGGATGTAGGTAACTCAGTATGGTTAATTTATAATGGAACACGGATGACACGGATTAGACAGATAATCACTGATAAAACTCTAAGTCATTAAAATTGTTAAAAATCCGTTTAAATCTGTCCAATCAGTGTCATCCGTGTGCTATTTTTTAGCTGTTGAAGTTGCGTATTTTATTTATTGCGAGTTGCCTTACATTAAATTAAGCCTTGCATGGCAGCCTGCAACATCCGGCGAAAGGCGGCAAATACCTTGTTCATCTGCGGTTGTTTATAAGGAAAAATATCGACCGGATCGATAGCATGGATAATCATGCAGCTGTCAACCTCGAAAATCAGCAATTTGCCGTCGGCGGTCTCGCCGCAATCAATGCCCAGATAGTCCAGCCCAACCCGTTCGTTGATCGCGCGGAAGGCTTCGGCATGTTTGCAGGCAAAGCCGCTGTCGAAATCGCGCATAAAACGTTCTTCTTCGGCACGTTTTTCGGCGCTTTCGGCCATACCGGCATTCAGGTAATGGATCATCCAATGTTCGGATATGCCGACATGGCAAACAAAGGGGCTACCGTCGATCAATACGATGCGATATTTCCTGAACAAGCCATCCGGCCCTCGGTAATCAATAAACCGAGACAGATAAAACTCATTATTAGGCATGTCTTGCAGATAATTAAGCAGCGCGTCCGAATCCTCTATTTTGTCCAAATCTTTTCCAGCGTGCGAATCGACCGGACGAACAATAATCGGGAATTCGCCGTCCTCAAGAATGCCGCTAAGCGGCTGCTCTTTATCGGCGACTTGTTGCAGATCCTTCCGGGCCACACGCACCGTGCTCGGCATCTCAACTCCCGGAGCGGATTTTAATAATAGACAAGCCTCGTTGCGCGACATTAATGCGATACGCTCAGGCCTGTTTAATACCGGGCGCGGCCATGATGCAACAGCGGCATCGATTTGTTTTAACAGCGGCATATTCCGGTCGGATTGGGCAATCGCAACGAATAGCACATCGTGATCAGGGAGATTGTCCGGCAGAGGCAAGCCCTGAGTCACATAGACTATATCCAGCGCGACATCGGAGTTTTCGAGCAAAAATTCCAAGGGCGTATTCGCCATCAAATCGCCCTCCCCCATAATCGCAAGCAGCCGGATATTAACGGGTCCGGCGGTTGTGGGCGGGGAGTATATTTGCTGGGTTTCTATGGCCTGGGCTTGCATGCTTAGGGCTAAATCGCGATTGCCTCGAAGTTGCAAAACCGTGGATAAATCCATTAGGGCATGACCGCCGGTCTCGGTCTCGGCGCGCTCGATTAATTGAGTGCCTAACGGTGCAAGATCGCAGCCGGAGTAGGCCATCCGCATCAGCTTCGCTAAGCCGATCAACGGTTCGGAATGTTCATTGAATTGCATTACTGTTCCTGAAATTGTAGTTTTTTGCGGCATTATCGCCCAATTCAAGCGTAGCATCGATCAAGGCGTCAATGTCGCTTACCGTGGTGCGGTGATTGACGATAGCCGCTCGAATAGCTAATTGCCCGTTGAGCGTAGTCGTTGACGGTGCGGCAATGCCGGATTCTTGCAGCGCAACTACCAGATCTGCATTGAGCCGGTTGGCATCGGCGCTACGATAGCGAAAGCAGACGATATTCAGCGCCACCGGCGCAAGCAGTTCCAGTCGCGGTTCGGCTTCGATACGCCGTTTCATGTGCTGGGCTAATGCGCAGGTATTTGAAATAACCTTGCCTAATTTTTCCGCGCCGTAAACTTTTATAGTGAACCATGTTTTAAGCGCCCTGAAACCGCGTGAAAGATCAGGACCGAAGTCGCACGGCCACGGAGAACCTGCCGCCATGCCGCGGGATTCCCGTTTCAGGTAGGCGGCGGGCGAGGCAAATGTGCGTTGCTGCAACTCACCGTCCCGGACTAAGATGAATCCTGCATCATAGGGAACTTGCCCCCATTTATGGAAATCAAAGGCAATGGAATCGGCCCGCGCTATGCCTTGCAGGCGCGGTGCAATATCGGGGGCCAACATAGCCAGCGCACCGTAAGCGCCGTCAACATGAAACCAGATGTTTTCGCGCTGACACAGCTCGGCAATAGCCTGAAGATTATCGATAGCGCCGACGCCGACGGTCCCCACCGTTCCGGCAATAAAAAACGGCGTCATGCCTGCTTTTTTGTCCTCGGCAATGGCATATTCAAGCGCGAGCACATCCATTTGGTGCTGTTCATTAACCGCTATCATGCGTAAAGCATCAGTACCCAAGCCCGCAATATCCATGGCCTGGCTAATGCTGATATGAGCCCCTGCCGAAGTATAGGCAATCAACTGCTGCGTAGCGATGCCCTTATGGCGTACAGCGTCGCCTAATTGGGCGGTGCGCGCAACCAACACGCCAAGCAGGTTGGCCATTGAGGTTCCGTTTACAAACAGCCCACCGGCGGTTTCCGGAAAATCAAACAATTCCCGAACCCACTGTAGCACCTGCCGCTCGATTTCGATGGGCGCCTGATCGCGTCCGCCAAGATTGGCGTTAAGCCCGGCTGCCAACATTTCCGCCAGCATCCCGACGGGGGTTCCCCCGCCATGAACCCAGCCCATAAAACCGGGATGAACATTGCCTAAGGCGTAAGGGAGTATGTCTTTGATGAATACGGTATATGCTTGTTCAAGATCATGCTGTCCGTCATCCAAGGGTTGTCGAAATGAATGCCGCACTGTCTCGGACATAGGCTGCCAGACCGGTCGGTCGCGCTGGTGTTCAAGATAGTCGATCATGTCGTCCAGCATTCGGTGGCCTTGCAGGCGAAAGGCATTCCAATCGGACGGATCCAGCGTATCTTCAGAGGTTTCCAGCATAGTTATATTGAAACCGGCATGGGTTTGGTAAATAAGCTGTAAAAACAACTTTTTAACAAATGAAAAAAGTTAATTTTTACCATGAAGGAGACGAAGAAAAATTAAGACAAATCCTCTCGCGGCGAGCAGGTTGATTTTGCATAAAAATCATCAAAAAAACTATTAAATCCTTTTGCCTCAAGACTTAAGCGCAACTTAGTATCGCCTGTCCAGAGCAATCCATTCATTTCAATAGTAAGCGCAACGAATAGCATATCTTTTGGATCAACATCTTTTACAAGCTCCCAAGCCTTTTGTAGCGCGTCAACGGAAATTGTATTCTCATCAAAAAAATCAATATGCCTGATAAGCTCATAAAGAACTTCCAAAATTTCATCATGCGAGTGCTTGCTAATTTTGCAGATTTTTTCTTTATGTTTAAAAAGTTCAACAAAACCAAACTTTGGCGTTAACAAAGCCTGCTGGGGCTCTAACAAAAACGAGGCAATGGGTGAATTTTTATTCACCAATGCCGAAAATACGATATTGGTGTCGACAATAATTGGCTTCATTGGATTTTTGCTAAAAACCGGGCCTGGTTTTTATGCCACCAATTTTCTTTTAATTCATCATCAAGCGCTATAGCATCGTCTATGGTCATTTGGCTTTTCGAGAGCAACTCTTTGATGCGCAATATTTCAATGAGTCGCAATAATTCCCGTGAATTTAAATATTCTTTAGAAAAGGTTAAATTCACTGTGTTTTCAGTAACTTGATATCTCAACATAATTATTTCCATTTTATAACGGTAATGTCCATGCAACGCTTTTCTGCCTACCCTAGGTGTGTTATTTAGCCAGCGCAGCGTCAATAAACGGCTTGAATGCAGACCTTATATCTCGGACTTTCTGGCTGGCGCAGAGTTCAGCGCCCAACGATGACTCCCGGCAGCGAATATCGAGAAAAAGCTGCTGTTTTTTGTTATCACCCTCTATTTTTGAAACCGACAAGCTCAGATCGCTGTCGTTTGCAGGCGCCCGCCCCATAATCAATTTGTCGGTATCGGTATCGATGGGTGTTGTCGCATAGGTTTTAATGAAGTCATGTGCGCTTGTCCAAGCCTTTATGCAGATTGCATCCGTTTTACAGGCATACAGGCCAATCTCATCGATAACTTTATTTTCCACCGTTTTTTCAGACGCTTTTGACGGATCTGTATTTTCCTGGGTTAAAAATTTAAAGCGTTCAATATCGGCTTCAAAGTCGGCCTTCACCTGATTCTTCTTTTCGATATGTTTAGTTATTTCAGCATAAGCCGCTTGTATCTGCGCTTCTGTTTGCTTAATTTCATCCAGCAAATTTTTTGGAACTTTTTTACCGTTACGCTCGAGTTCCGCAGCTTTCTTTTGTTGCATTTCCAGTTGGTTTTCTACGCGTTTTAAATTGCCCTGAGCCACATTTCGCTGCGCATCCAAGGATTGCATTTTTGCATAAAGGCTTGCTTGCATGTCATCCAGATTACGAAAGGTGCTGAGCAATACTTTGTCGTGAGCCGCTTGCTGAGCAATGATTTTTTCCTGGGCTTTTTTCAGTGCATTCAAGCGCTCATCCAACGCTTGCTGTTCTTTTGTTTTTGCCTGTTCCGTGACTTCAAGAACCTGGCCTTTTTCATTGAGCGATTCCCGGCGGTATTGAGAATGTTCCGGCGGCACTTGGTCGGAGTAAATAGTTTCCCCGTGCTCATCTACCCAGCGGTACATCTTTTTGGCAAAAGCAGATTGGCTGCTACATAGAAGAAGGCAACAGGCTAAAAAAATACTGAGTGAAAAAGTATGTGTTTGCATGGCTGGTTAAGTGGTTTTTTCCGAGAAAAATAAATTATATTATCGCCTAGTTCCCACGCGCTGCGTGGGAATTCATACTGTCCGCGCTGCGGTCTATCTCTCACCAAAAGTAGGCGCTTTAGGCGACGCGTTGATACTGTGTTCCCACGCAGTGCGTCACTGCCATTAAGTTAAGGATGGACAGTCCCTTCTCCCTCAGGGAGAAGGTTAGGATGAGGGGATCAAATAAAGTTTTTTGCCTTATTTTTATTCTCCTCCCCCCAACCCTCTCGGTAACTGCTCCTGCGTTACTCTACCTCCTGCATCCGTGCAGTCGTCCAGCAGGATGCCTACATGGATGTAGGTAGTAGAGCAATGCAGGAGCAATTGCCGAGAGGGGGCTTTTTTCTTAACTTAATGGCAGTGACGCAACGCGTGGGAACGGGACTAACCTTCCCATATTCATGCAAATCGCAGTCGTTACAAAGAAATATCAATTTGCAGAGAATCGGGCAAGGGTGGAAGTTTCTTTGGCGAACTAATGGCAATACGCTTTTCCCGCCCGGATTCCCCCGAAATGAGCTTACAGGCCGATTTACTAACCGCAAACTGATCCGCTATAAATGCAATCAGGTGCTGATTGGCTTTGCCGTCAATCGGCGCAGCCTTGATTCTCAACTTCAACCTTTCGCCGTGCAGCCCCGCCCATTCATCCTTGCTGGCTTTGGGTTGAACATGGAGATTCAGCGTCAAAATCCCATGTTCCCAATGATACCAGTTCAACCGATCAAGTTGGCTAGTTGATGCAACGGCGGCAGTATGACCATTTTTGCCAGTTGCAACAACATTAATGCAGCCAATGGCGACAAATCTATGCCACCCAAATCGGGAATGAATCTGCGGCAGAGGTTAAGTACCGGCTCGGTCAGGCTGTGCAAGATAGACGATGCCGAATTAAACGAACCGGGATTAATCCAGCTGAGTATGGCCCTGGCGAATACCGCATAGATGAAGATATTGATCAACAACGAAACCAGTTGAGTCAACGATAAAATCGTTAATGCACCGATGCTGATAGCCACGCCTTTCAATAGCAATATTGAAAAGTCGGCCAACATTTGCAGACTGAGCACCAGAACCAGCGAGGATGTATCAATCTTTCCGATAGACGGCACAAAACGGCGTAGCAATTTTAACGGGGGGTGTGTCGCCTTGACCAGGAACTGGGAGATAGGGTTGTAAAAATCAGCGCCACACCATTGCAATAAAAAGCGCAGCAAAACGGCCAGAATATACAGGGAAAATAGCGAATCGATTACAAAAATAGCCGGGTCGGTCATGTAGCTGGAATCCATCAGGAATTCTCCATTTGTTTAGACATTTCAATAGAGCGGTCTCGTGCCGCATGTAGCGCTTTTGAAACCAGCTCGGTAAAACCGCCTTGCTCAAAAGTCTCTATCGCCTGCTGCGTAGTGCCGCCGGGCGAGGTGACGCGTTTGCGTAACTGTTCGGGCGATTCGGATGATTCCAACGCTATTTTGGCCGCCCCCAAAGCCGTTTGTTGCACCAATAAGCGTGCGGTTTCTTGACTTAGGCCCAATTCCAACGCGGCTTTTTCCATGGCTTCCATCAGCAGAAAATAATACGCGGGACCGCTGCCGGAAACGGCGGTCACCGCATCCAACTCGGCTTCATCCTCAACCCATAGTGCAATGCCCACCGAACGTAAAATATTTTCCGCTAAGTCGCATTGCTCAGCCGTCACCTTGTCGTTAGCATGTAATGCGGTAGCGCCGGTCAAAACCAGTGCCGGCGTGTTGGGCATACAGCGTACTATGGCCGTATCGGCACCTAACCAGCGGCTCAAACTGTTCTGATTAATACCGGCGGCGATCGATACCACCAGCGATTGTTTTTGCTGAATCAGGGCTGCAATGCTTTGCGCGACAGCGCTCAGCGTCTGCGGCTTGACCGCCAAAACCACGACATCAACAGCATTGATGACGTCATCATTATTTACCGCAGTGTTAACGTTTAGCTGTTTCGCCAAAGCGGTCAGCGTATCCGGGTTAATATCCGATACCCAAATCTGTTCCGGAGCATGGCCGCTGGCAATTAAACCGCTAATTAGGCTTGAAGCCATGTTGCCGCCGCCGATAAAACCTATTTTGTTTGTTTTCATGATTGTTACTGTGTTTGTTGAGTTGAAAGTATTTTACCCTATATGGGGGCAGCTTGATCAATCACAATAAAGCACAAGGCTTTTGATCGGACAAGCTGTGCTACATTAGGCGTACTAAACAATCAACGTAACCACTCACCCTATGCTAATACTGGCTTTAGACAGTAAGAATCGACTTTGCGGTTAAAAAAGAGGGTGAGTAGTTACCAATAAACAAAGCTTATGATTGAAACCATTTATATAGAAGAAGCCATACTGAAACACCCGCGTGTTCAGGGCATTGTGACGCGATTCCCGCAAGCCAGGAAAATAACCTGCGGCCGTTACGGCGAAGTATTTAACCCCAAAGCGCAAAACTTCCGCCTGCAAAAACAACAGCCCGCCCTGATACTGGCGGAAAAATATAAAAATTTTAGCCTACCCGCGCCCTTAGGTTACGGCATCGGAGCCGCAAGGAATTATTATTTTTCGCACATGCTCAATTGCCTGTACGATTGCCGTTACTGTTTTTTACAGGGCATGTACCAATCGGCCAATTATGTGCTGTTTGTCAATTACGAGGATTTCCAGCAAGACATCCGGCAGTTGTGTGCCGAATCGCCTGATGAAAACCTGCATTTTTTTTCCGGCTACGATTGCGACAGCTTGGCTTTGGAACCAGTAACCGGTTTTGCCGAGCAGTTTTTGCCGTTTTTTGCAACGCTACCCAATGCTTGGCTAGAATTAAGAACCAAAAGCACCCAAGTCAGGACTCTGTTAAATCGCGAGCCCTTGCCCCGCTGTATTGTGGCGTTCAGCCTGTCGCCAGACAAAATTGCCGAAAAAGTCGAAGCTAAAGCCCCCTCGATTGAGCGTCGCCTGGAGGCGTTGTGCAAATTACAGGAACAAGGCTGGCAAATCGGGCTGCGCTTCGATCCGCTGATTTATCAATCCGGCTATCAACAGCAATACCGGCAATTGTTCGAACAGGTTTTTTCCCGTATCGATTTAAACCGACTGCATTCGGTCAGTCTTGGCGTCTTCAGGTTGCCGGAGAATTTTTTTAAAAAAGTGCATAAACTTTATCCTGAAGAAAAACTCTTTGCGGGCCCCCTGATCAATCAGAAGGTTAGTCAGCAAGGCATGGTTTCTTATACACAGGAATTGGAGCAGGAGATGATGCACTACTGCACCGAGCAAATCTTATCTTACATTCCAACCGACAAATTTTTCCCATGCACACTATAAAACGGACTATTCTGGTAACCGGCGCCAGTTCCGGCATAGGCCGCGCCATTGCCAGGAATTTATTGCGACAGGGCCATCATGTAATCGGCATATCCCGCGATAGCGGCAAGTTTATCCGGCAGATGGATAATTTCAGCCCCGTGCAACTGGATTTAAGCCGCTTAAGCGACATCCCGCAAAAAATCCGCGAATTGGAACAAGCCTTTCCTGAAATCGATGCGGTGGTTTTTTGTGCCGGGCGGGGCCAGTTCGGCTCGGTGGAAGAGTTTTCCTATGCGCAAATTGAAAGTCTGATGACACTAAACTTTACCAGCCAGGCTTTTTTAGTTAAGGCGCTGCTGCCCGCTTTAAAGCGCAAAAATCATGGCGATTTGATTTTTATCGGTTCGGAAGCGGCATTAAAAGGCAGTCGTAAAGGTGCAATGTATTGCGCCTCCAAGTTTGCGCTACGGGGTTTTACCCAAGCCTTGCGCGAAGAGTGCGCCAAAAGCAATGTGCGGGTATGCCTGATTAATCCCGGCATGGTCAAAACCGCATTTTTTGAGCAACTGCCTTTTGAGCCGGGCGATGACCAAAGCAATTTTATCGATCCGGAAGATGTCGCCGAAGCCCTGTCCTACGTGCTTAATTCACCTACTCAGATAGTGATTGATGAAATCAATTTGAGTCCATTGAACAAGGTTGTGAAATTTAAAAAGCCCTGACCAAGTGATCAAACACAATCAATTCACTTATATAATCATTAACTTGCATACCCCCTGACTATACAATTAAAGTTGCAGGGAGTTCATGATGAGACTAGCATGACCAGCTGCCGACTTCAAATATGAGACGGCATTTCCTTTAAGTCCATTATCGGGAGATCATCATGCCAAACCAAGACGAACCCAACAAAACCGAATCCCCCCTGCCCTCACCCCGTTCAGACGATACTTCAGAGAATGTTGTAGACAGCCTTGTAGGTAACTTTAAGACGCTATTAATAGCCATCGGCGGCCTAGTACTGGTTTTATCCATTCTTATATTACTGCCGATGTTTCTTACCTATTTATCTGAAGGCGATTATCGAGCGCCGTCAGAGATTCACCCAACAGACACTGCAATCAAAAATAGCCAAAACGCCTATAATCTTGTGAAACCCGATAAATAGGAGGGGCAAGGGTGGGCAAAAAACCGCCCACCCTACCTGCTTTTAATCGCCCAAGCCCCGTCAACTGCATAACGGTTCTCCTTGACATCATGCACCCGAAACATCAGCACCCATCAAGATGAACAATATGCCCATGATCATCAAAATAAACGGTAATCATGGCTGCGTTGCGGCACTGTTGCAATTCATCGGCCTTGACTTGATAAAACGCGCACAACGCCGCATCGTCAACAATTTTGTGCGCCGACGGAAGTATCGGTTTGCTTCGCAAAGTGCGATAGCTTATCCAGCATAACCAGAGTATCAGCATAACCAGCAAGGTTACGCAGTAAATCTGCATCAGTTCCAGCAGGCTTTTATAACCGCCGAACCAGCGCATTTCATTGATCATTTTTTTATCGCCCAGCACCCAGCTGCTTAAGGTGACCAAGGGGATCAACAAATAAATCCACATCACCCAACAAACGACCCAGGCAAATAAAGCGCCTATCCGTTTTCGCAGGCTTTGTAGCTGCGGTGCGTTAATAATGTATTCTTTCATTTCTCGCGCAAGCCCCTGTCCACGGTGACCCATATCGCGCGTTGGCCGCGTTTCTTTTTTATCGCTCGAATCGAGCCGACAATAGTGGTGCCGACATTGATCAGCCAATACACGATCGGATACCAGACCATCCAGTAATAATACCGCGCGACGCCGCCGGTACGGGATTCGTAATGCGAGTCTATGAATAGGCTGACGCCGAATTGTATGAGACAGGTCAGGCTCAGCAACATGCTGGTCCAGTTAGGGCTTAAATCGTGCAGCGATTCACTGGTCGACTCGTTAAACAATGCGACAGGGGCGTAGAGTACATGCAACAGTATCAAAAACGCCCAGCAGATGCTGATCAGGCATTCGCCGTATAACAACCACATGCCGCGCGACGACCAGCGAAACAGGGAACGGAAATAACGCAGCAACACTTCGCTTCCGCCCTGCGCCCAGCGCACCCGTTGCTTCCATAAGCCTTGCAGGGTTTCCGGCATCAGCACCCAACACAAGGCGTTCGGTTCGAAATAGATCGACCAACCGGCCAGCTGTAGTTTCCAGCTGATGTCGATGTCCTCGGTGACCATATCGTTACTCCAGTAACCGACATCGTGCAATGCGGATTTTCTAAATGCCGCAATAACGCCGGAAACAGTGAACACTTGCCCGTAAGAGCGCTGCGCCCGTTTAATCATGCCGACGATGGCCGAAAATTCGCCGACCTGAATCCGGCCTAACAATGTGGAGCGATTGCGAATCCGCGGATTGCCGGTGACCGCGCCGACATTCGGGTTATCGAGAAAATGCCGCACCATCCAGGCGATGGCTTCGGGAGCCAGCAGCGCATCGCCGTCTATGCAAACCAGGATTTCACTGTTAGCCAGCAATGCGGCGGTGCGTAAACCCATCGCTTTGCCCTGGTTGGTATGTAAATTGACTACGCGAAGCTGGCTGTGTTGTTCGGCCAACTCCTGTAATATCGTCAGGGTGTCGTCTTTGCTGCCGTCATTAATGGCGATAATTTCGAAATCCGGGTATTTCTGCCGCAATAAAATTTCCACGGTTTCGCAAATATTATCCGCTTCGTTATAGCAGGGAACCAATATGGAAACCGGGGGAAACTCCCTTAACTCAGGCAGATGTTCGGCATTGCCCTTCGGATGCCATTCGTGTCGTAAATAAAAAATAATCGCGCCGAACATCCAGATGTAGGCCATAAACAAAGGATAGTAATAAATAAATCCTTCGATGATGTCATCTAGCGGCTCCCAGACAGACACAAAGTCCTGCCATTGGCTCTGTAGTGTTACGACCCAGTTCTGCAATGAAGTGCTCATGGTTTTCCAAGGGGTGTAGCATAGCCCACCCTACTCAGGTTGATTAAAACAAAATTCATGGTTAAGGCAGGATAGGAAGTGAAAAATGTTGTTGTAAATCACTTAAGCGCGGCTGATCCTCAAAAACATTGTCAGGATAATAACCGATGTGGTTGACGCCCAGTTTTTTCAACAATTCCAACTGTTCGATAAATACCGGCATCGGAATTTTCTGTTGGTTTTTCCAGTTGACCGATTGCAGCTCGAACACGGTCTTTTTAAGGCCCTCAGGCTCCTTCGCTGCGGCTTTGACTAATTGTGTAAGCCACTGTTTGGGATTTTCCGCATCTTCCATAAACGGCATGGCTTCAATCGCAACATAATCATAATGCGCTAAAAAGGATTTAAACGACTGGGCATACCATTCTTCGCTATAGGGCTTTAACAGCGGCAGCGCATAAAAATTACGCGCAGTCTTTATGCCGGGTCTATAAATACGCACCCGGTTCGCCAGCTCATCGGTAAATCGATTGATCAATTCGGTTTTACCTTGCGCCCAAGCCATGCGCATGGCGCTGGTGTCATGCAAGCGTTCAAATTGATCGGGCAGGCCCCAGACCTCTTTCGCAAAGTTTAGCGCTAACGGCGATACGTCCTCATAATCGGATAAGATGCCGTCGTCATGAAACAGAATGCCGTCAAAACTGCAATGTTTGGCCAAGTCTTCATAAATTTCAGCCACATACTGGCGCGCTTCGGGATTGAACGGCGACAGGCGGGTATAAATATGACTGGCTTTTTGCGCCTTGCCGTCCCGCCATTCCTGGACATACCAGGATTCCGGCGCTTTGCCCTGATAGGCCATGATCGGCATCCAGGCATAAACCCTGACTCTTGCTTTAGTTTTTAATTGCCAGGCAACCCGGCTGAACAAATCCTGTTTTACCGGCAAATGGCGATTAGTGAAATATAAGGCATCGGCATTGCCGTCACCGTCAGGATCGGCATAGGCTTGTAGATAAACCGTGTTGATGTGCATGTCTTTGATGCGTTGAATCACGGCATCGAGATTATGCTCGCTTTGCTTGGGGTCTTTATCGTATAGATAATCCATATCCAAATGCGCTACCCGTAAAGACGGGTCGGCACGTAATCCGGTAACAAGTTCCGCAAATTGGCTGAGGTCGGGATTATCGACCATAATCAAGCGGCGTAAAGCGCTGATATCCGCCAGGGTGTTAAGGCCGTCCAGCAGCCCCATCGTCACCGGCATTCCGGCTTCACGCGCAGCCTGCACGGTGATTTGGTTGTATTCACCATACGGCCAAACCATAACTCTGGGTCTAATACCGGCGTGTTGAAAAATAAACTCGGCGCTTTTCGACAACGCCGCATGGATACGTTCTCGGTACTGTTCATCGGTCTCGTAAACCAGCATCGGGTCGTCATACAGCCGGGTAACTGCGGCGGCCTGTGAATTGGCTTGCGGGTTGGCGTTCACGCCTTTATGCAGGTCATAACTGTGCGAAGCGACCTCTACCAAACCGGACTGCACCATCTCCCTGACCTGATCCCAACTGAGCAATGGCTTGCCCGGTTCGTCGGCGGTAACATTGCCATCCATCCAGGCGCCCACCAGCGCAACCGTAGCGGGATAATGGTGTTTTTTTAATAGCGGGAAGACGCGGGTATAAAAACTTAGATAGCCGTCGTCAAAGGTTAACAGCGCGACTTTATCGGGCAATACATCCTTACCCGCAGCCGCATCGATAATATTTTGCACACTGATAATCTTGTAGCCCTTTTTTTTCAACCAATCAAGGTGCTCTTCAAGATGTTCAATGCCAACATCCATCTTATTAAGAGACCGTTTAGCGTCTTCCGCACTCAGTATATCGTGATAATTGAGAGCTAAAAAGCGATGCTCTTGGGCGGATGCCGTGCCGAAAAAGACAATAAGAAAAATCAACAAACACGCTTTATTTAAGTAATTGACTGCTGTAACAGGCGTAAAAATGGTCATGACATCCAGATTGCAAAAAGAAAAATTCACCAACGGGTGATAATATTAACCGAAAAACGTGCAAACCAGATTGAATAATCGGTTGAGCATAATCATACAGCCGACTCTCGACCATAAAGCCAGCCCAACAGTCTGTTACTTAACAAAAAGCTTATTTTACCATGCAATAAATAAACGGAGTCCTGCTCCGTTTATAGTACTAAATTAAAAATCAATATCCTCATCATAAAAATCACCGAGCTGCTCTTGCAGGCGTTTTTTCTCCCAATACAGTTCAATTTTTCTGCGTGCAGCCATTTTTTTTGCGGCTCGTTCACTTTCATTAGGAAGCGTTATATAGTCATTGCTCAATCCCAAATCGAAGCCTTCAATATCAAGATCAACATCATCTTTGTTTTTGTCGACCCCTACTTCAGATGTGGTTTTATCCGATACAGATTTAGATACTTTCATAGTCATAATTAATATAGCTTTAAAAGTTCACTTTTTAATTACTTATGCCAAGCTTGTAAAGCGAAATTTTAATTTAACCGTAATAAAACCCTATAATTCTCCCTGAAAATTTCTAGTTTTTGCTTCCAGGAAAGTCCGCTAATCCGGCGCTAGGGCAGAGAATACTTCCCTGCCATATCATTCGCCGAACATGCGCATAGAGACATTAAATTGATTTATAAGTCTTATTCAAAGCCAAAACATAAAAAACATGAAGATCGCGATAGTTCAGGCATCCCTTTTAAAAAAAACATCAATTGCTAGCCAAGATTTTTTTGTGTCATAGCGCTCTCCTCAGTCATATTTGTTAGCTTACGATTTTTTTAAAGATTACAATGCTCGGGTCTAACTTAACAACACAGCGTGATTTATGAAAGCAAGCGTACAAATTTTAATCGGCATAGCCTTTATTGCATTGACGGCATGTTCAACTCAAGAGGTCAAACAAGATACAAACATCGTCTCGGCGCCTGCTAAACTGCCGACAACACCTGAAGATTCACTGCAAAGCTCAGCTCAAAATCCACCACTGACCCTGCTTAAAAATGATAAAACATTAAACTTGGTCAGAATCATGGATGGCGGAGCCTGTAAAAATGATTTTCAAGGCGCTAAAGGTGCATTTCTTATCTACGCCGATCCGGCTGATATAGATCGGATTAAAGATGAAAAAGGACCACAAGTCTTTAGTGATTTCGAAATCAAAATTCAAGCCTTTTCAACAACAGCTTTTCAATCAGCCATTGATGCAAGCAATCTCAATGAAGACCCCTTTGCCCTGGGTGCAGATGAAGCGCAAGAGAAGTTGATGAAACAAGTATCTGCTAATTTTCATAATAGCGTAGCGAATGCCGTTAATCTATTTCAACAGGAAACATCCTTAACTATCGATGTTGTCCCATTTCCCCCTTCATTTATGTTTTATCAGCAAGGCTGCGATGCTACGCATGTGGAGCCGGTAAACAGATAACAACACCATTTTATAACCAGGCAAGAGGTGAGCCATCATGAGTTGGAGAGAACATGCACATGAAGATGCGTATTCCGATGCAGACATCGAACAGCGCTTAAAAGAAGAATTGCCCCACTGGTATCTGGAAAACGGCTGGATTCGGCGTAAATACAAAACCAGCGGCTGGAAGGCCACGCTGATGGTTGTTAATACGGTAGGTCACTTGGCTGAAGCGGCATTTCATCATCCTGACCTCACCGTTTCTTACGCCTTTGTGATCGTTAAATTAATGAATCATGCGGCCAAAGGTATTACCAACAAGGATTTTGAATTGGCCCGTAAAATCGAAGAGGTCGTCATGTGGCAACCCGGCAAAGAAGGCGGCGCATTAGTAGGCACACCCGATGACCCGAGGTTTAAATATATCAAATATGATTAGACTGAATAAATGAATTTAAAAAAATCATCGCCACAGATTCATTTATTTTTAACCTGTGAATCTGCGGCGGCTTTGAATTTAAACCAGCGTACCGCTACTTCAGTATTTTTAGTTTCAACAGATGTACACGGCGGCTATCTGCTCTAATAACTTCAAATTTCATTGTATCCACGACAAGGCTCTCGCCTTTTTTGGGCATATGTTCAAGCTGGCTGACAATAAAACCGCCGATGGTATCGTATTCATCAGTTGCCAGTTGCGTAGAAAAGTATTCGTCAAACTCATCCATAGGCGTCAATGCTTTAATCATATATTCATTTGAGCTGCGCTGAAAAATATAGCCCTCGTCTTCATGATCGTCATGTTCGTCTTCGATCTCACCAACAATTTGCTCTAACACATCCTCAATGGTGACCAAGCCTGCCGATTGCCCGTACTCATCGACGACAATCGCCATGTGATTACCGTTGGTACGCAATTCTTTAAGCAGCACATTTAAGCGCTTGCTTTCCGGCACCACACAGGAAGGCCGCATTATTTCATGTACTTTCAGAGTTTTATTCTCTAGGATGCGAGTCAGCAAATCTTTGGCCAACAACACGCCGACTACCTTGCTACGATCGCCGTCGATAACCGGATAGCGCGAGTGGCCAAATTCCGTAACCAGCGGCATAATTGTCTCCAGTTCGGCATCTTTGGGTAGGACAACCATTTGAATGCGGGGGATCATAATATCCCTAACCCGCATTTGAGACACTTGTAAAACGCCTTCAATCATGGATAAGGCATCCGTATCCAATAAGCGTTTTTCCCGTGCTTCCCTTAATATTTCAAGTAAATCTTCAAGATCCTGCGGCTCCCCAGTCAGTAAATGGCTGATTTTATCAACCCAGCTTTTCTGTGGGGAGTTTCTACTTGGGGGTTGTTCGTCACTCATTTATCCTGCGCCTCTATATAGGGATTATTTATATTTAATTTGTTTAAAATGGCTATTTCTTTGTTTTCCATAAGCTCGGCTTGTGTTTCGTCGACGTGATCATAACCTAACAAATGCAATACGCCGTGTACAATAATATGCGCCCAATGATGCATTAATAACTTGTTTTGTTCCAGCGCTTCTTTTTCCAGCACCGGGGCGCATATGACTAAATCGCCCAGCAAATCCAGCTCAATGCCTTCAGGCAAATCAACCGGAAAACTGAGAATATTGGTTGGGCCTTGTTTATGGCGATACTGTTCATTCAGTTCGGCGCTTTCGGGTTCGTCAACAATGCGCACCACAATCTCAGTATCATGCTCATAACCATCCAACGCCGTATCGACCCAAAGCTGGATTTGTTGTTGATCCGGCTGACCTGCCGATTCAACAACAGTTTGAATTTCTATGTTGTTCACGACTCGGCCTTGTTTGCTTTCTCATAGGCTTCATAGGCCGAAACAATGCGTTGCACCAAGGGATGCCTGACCACGTCACGCGCCTCGAAAAAGGTAAAGCTGATACCTTCAACCTTCTTCAACACGTCAAGCACATGCCGCAAACCGGACATTTTTTCCGAGGGTAAATCGATCTGGGTCACATCGCCGGTCACCACAGCCGTCGATCCGAAACCCACGCGGGTCAAAAACATTTTAATCTGCTCGACGGTGGTATTTTGCGCTTCATCCAGGATAATAAACGCGTCATTGAGCGTTCTGCCACGCATAAAAGCTAACGGCGCAACCTCTATGATGCCCTTATCGATCATTTTCTCTACCCGCTCAAAACCAAGCATGTCATACAATGCATCATACAAAGGCCGCAAATAAGGATCGACTTTTTGCGCCATATCGCCCGGCAGGAAACCCAATTTTTCACCGGCCTCCACCGCAGGCCGCACCAGGATAATCTTCCTGACCTTTTCGCTTTGTAAAGCCTCAATGGCACAAGCGACGGCCAAGTAAGTCTTGCCGGTTCCGGCAGGCCCCACGCCAAAATTTATATCATGAGTCATAATCTTCCTCAGATATTCTTGCTGGTTAGCCCCCCTCCCCCTGATCATCCCGCATTTGGTCTTGATGCTTACATTTTGCTGAGTCGGCGTTGCCGGTGCATCCAACAGCTCGTCGATCGATGAATCCTGCATGGCTAAATGAACCAGTTCGGCAGTCAGGTGCTCTGTCTGTGTACTGGCAAATAATTTCTGCATGACAGCGCAGGCGGCCTTGACTGAGCTATCTACACCGGTCACCCTGAACTGGTTGCCGCGATTGGCAATCTCGACTTGAAGACGCGATTCAATCTGCCGTAAATGCTCATCGAATTGACCGCAAAAGTTGGATAACCGGCCAATATCGGCAGGCACCAGAGAAATTTCTTGTGAAATCATATATTAACTACGACTAATAGAACACGGATGCCAACAGTAGGCGCTTTAGGCGACGCGGATTGAGCGGATTCACGCGGATTTTTAAAAAACAGAAACCAAATTTGTTATGCACTTTTAAATCAGTGCTTATCAGTCTAATCCGTGTCATCCGTGTTCCATTCTATTTAATGGCTGGGAAATATCGATCATCCGACCTCGTAAAGAATTGGGCAGGGCCTCGGCAATCAGCACATCGACAAACTGTCCGGCCAAGCGGGGGTGCCCGATAAAGTTAACGACCCGGTTATTCTCGGTTCTGCCCTGCATTTGCAACGGATTCTTTTTGGATTGGCCTTCAACCAACACCGTTTGCACGGTGCCGATCATGCTCTCGGAAATCGCCGCCGTCATTTCATTAATGCGATTTTGAAAACGTTCCAAACGCTGCTTTTTAACTTCCGCAGGCACATCGTCCGGTAAATCGGCCGCAGGCGTTCCGGGACGCTGACTGTAAACAAAACTGAAGGATAAATCGAAACCGATTTCTTCGATGAACGACATGGTCTCTTCAAACTCGGCATCGGTTTCACCGGGAAAGCCGATAATAAAGTCCGATGACAGGTAAATATTGGGCCGCACTGCACGCAACTTGCGGATGATTTCAATGTAGTCGGCACGCGCATGGCCGCGCTTCATCATTTTCAAGATATGGTCGCTGCCGCTTTGCACCGGCAAATGCAGGTGATCGACCAGTTGCGGAATTTCGGCGAAGGCCTCAATCAGCTCATCAGTAAATTCCATTGGGTGCGAGGTGGTAAAACGAATGCGGTCTATGCCCTCCACAGCCGCCACATAATGCAACAGCAAAGCAAAATCGGCTATGTCGCCATCGTCCATTTCACCGCGATAGGCATTAACGTTTTGACCTAGCAGGTTGATTTCCCTTACGCCTTGTTTGGCTAACGAGCTAATTTCGGCAATCACATCATCCAGAGGACGACTGATTTCCTCGCCGCGGGTATAAGGCACCACGCAGAATGTACAATACTTGCTGCAACCTTCCATCACCGAAACAAAGGCTTTCGGACCTTCGGCTCTGGGTTCAGGCAGCGCATCAAATTTTTCTATTTCAGGAAAGGAAACATCGACCACCGGCTTTTGCTGGCTACGCGCTTGATCCAATAGCTGAGGCAAGCGATGCAGAGTTTGCGGCCCGAACACTATATCCACAAACGGCGCCCGTTTTTGAATAGCAGCACCCTCTTGGCTGGCGACGCAGCCGCCAACGCCGATAATCACGTCGGGGCGTTTGTCTTTAATCTTGCGCCATTTACCCAACGCCGAAAATACTTTTTCCTGCGCTTTTTCGCGTATCGAGCAAGTATTCAGCAACAGAACGTCAGCTTGTTTTGGGTCGTCAATCAATTCAAATCCATGTGAGGCGTTAAGTACATCCCGCATTTTATCGGAATCATACTCGTTCATTTGGCAACCGTTGGTTTGAATATAAAGTTTTTGAGTCATATTTTTGAGTTAAATCACCTGGAAATCACTGAGGCCACACCCCCGTTTCTTGATTTTATTAAGACAGAACGGTGGCAGTAAGCCACCTTACAGTAATGAAAAAAAGCCCTGGACAATTGACCAAGACTTAGTAATGGCGATTATTATAACCTGAAGACTGTTTAAACCAAAAGTGTAGCGCAGAGCTGACGTTTCTTGCTTACCGTACAGCAGTCTATTTTCGCTTAAGCTCAGGACATTCAACGCATAGACAATGGAACACGGCAATCTGCTTAAAACTCTTCCCATTCATCACTACCGGCCAACTGTAACTGGGGTTCCACCCTGGCCGGTCTTGTGCCGAGCAAAGCCGAAGCAATTGACCTGTTACTGACTGCCGGCATTACAGGGATAGGAAGCTGGAAACTATGCGAGCCGCTATCAACAGTAAAACGTCCTACTGTAACCGACAAACTTTGCGCTTGTTCTTCCAAAGATTCCGCAGCAGCAGCGGCCTGCTCGACCAAAGCCGCATTTTGTTGGGTTACTTCGTCCATTTGTCCAATAGCCTGATTGACTTGTTCGATACCGGATGCTTGCTCGACAGATGCGTTCCTGATCTCAGACATGATAGCGGTAACGCCGCGAATCGCATTAACAATTTCTTCCATAGTTAAACCAGCCTGGGCAACCAACTTGGTGCCGTCCTCAACCTTTTCTACCGAATCGCCAATCAGATGTTTGATTTCTCCTGCTGCAGCGGCAGCCCGTTGAGCCAGATTGCGAACTTCCCCGGCCACCACGGCAAATCCCCGGCCCTGCTCACCGGCACGAGACGCCTCTACCGCCGCATTAAGAGCGAGAATATTGGTCTGGAAAGCAATGCCGTCAATCACCGAAATAATGTCCACAATCTTGCGCGAGGATTCATTGATGTCTTCCATGGTCGTTACCACCCGCTCTACCACCGCGACGCCCTTACCGGCAATATCCGTCGCACCGACAGCAAGCTGGTTGGCATAATCGGCATTCGTAGTATTTTGCTGCACAGTAGAAGTTAGCTCTTCCATGCTGGCGGCAGTTTGTTCCAGACTGGCGGCCTGCTCTTCGGTGCGATGCGACAAATCGTTATTACCTGCTGCGATTTCCTTAGCAACAGTGCTGAAGGTATCGGTGGAGGCTTTGATTTCACCGATCAGCACCTTGAGATTCTCAACGGAGCCGTTCACACCGGCTTTCATTTCACCGAAAGAGCCGGGATAGTCTCTGCTGATGGTTTGAGTCAGGTCTCCCTCGGCCAGCGCCTTAGCAACACGCACTACATCGTTAATGCCGGTTTCCGTGACATTGGATAGCTGATTGAGCAAATCAGACAAAGTCTTGATATACCCTGCCTTGCCGGTCATATCTATTTTCTTGCTAAAGTCGCCACGGTTGGCGGCCTCGACGATACCCTGAATTTCGCCGACAATCCCAATCAGGGAGTCGACTGTAGTATTGACACCGACTTTTACCTGATTGTAAACACCTGAATAGTCCCTGCCGATCTTCTGGCTAAGATCGCCTTGGGCCAAAGCGTCGGCCACACGGATAGTGTCCTTAAACAGGTTGTCGGCGATGGTATTAGTGCTGTTTAATTGGTTGAGCAATTCGGACAGGGTTTGGGTGTAGCCCGCCTTGCCGCTCATGTCCATCGCTTTACTGAAGTCGCCTTGTACCGCCGCTTCTACAACGCCATGAATCTCAGCAATGATGGAGCGCAGGCTGTCTTGCATGGTTTTCATCGAGTAGAGCAGACTGCTGTTATCGCCCGGCTTGAGCATCAGATCCGTGGACAGGTCGCCGCTTGCGATCTTGTTCAACGCCGTAGCGGCCTCATCCGGTTCGCCGCCCAGTTGTTTGAGCAGGCTACGAGCGATGGCAAAGGCCAGCACGATTGACAGGATTATCGTTAGAACGCCTGCCTCCCCCAGCATTCGCTGGGTCATTGATACCAGCCCGGAAAAATCGCCCGTTGCTGCTTGAACATTACTTTCCGTCAGTTGAAAGAATTGCGCTAAAGCCTCGGCAAGGGCTTTGTCGGCCCCCTTTACGGCATTATCGAGTTCGGTAATGCCGGTTTGTCGGGATTTCAAATCGACCAGTTTGGCCATCCCTTCGCGATAGATTCGGGTGCCGTCCTTGATGACGCCGAGCAGACGCTCTTCCTCAGCCGAAACAACGCCCGTGGCATGGTATATCTGCTCGATTTTATCCAGTGCGTCCATGTCCTGCATAAATTTGACGTTGTAATCGCCGCCCCGCAGGACATAGTTTTTGAAGTGGTGTACGCCATTGCCCAGATTGATGTATCCGTTCATCACGGCATTTTTCTTCACCAGGGTGATTTTCTCGAAATCCTGCCATCGGGTTTCAACCGCTGCCAATCGTTGCCATGCTATCAGTCCGACAACGACCATCAGCATAGTGATTACGCCAAACCCAACACCCAAACGGGCTCCCACTTTCATACCTCATCTCCTCAACGTTTCAATTCAAAATTAACTTGCTACTTCGACACAATCCATGTCGCGAGCCGAGCGTTCCCCATAACGCAAATTCCTAACACGCCAATCTGTTGATTTTATTAGAGCGGAGCGGGGGTGCGCCTGCCCTGGTGGCAATAAAAAAGCCGGGAATCGGCTCCGACTTAGTATAAATGACGGTTATTACAATCCAAAGACGATTACGACAAGCATATACTGCCAATTGTTCACCACGAAGACAGGAAGTTTATCTATTTTCTTCGCGCCTTCGTGGTGAGTAAAAAACTTTCGTATTGTTCGTGGACGAAATGATTTTTCGAGACTTATAGCGATTGGGCGCTACACTATTAAAACTCTTCCCAGTCATCGCCGCTTGCAATCTGCAACTGCGGTTTAGTATTAAGCGGCGCCGGACTTTTACCGACCGTCGGCGCGACACGGGCGGAACTTGGGGAACTACGAAAATCGTTATCTACAGTAAAACGCCCTACGGTAACCGACAAATTCTGCGCCTGTTCTTCCAGCGATTCCGCTGCCGCCGCCGCCTGTTCTACCAAGGCGGCATTTTGTTGAGTCACTTCATCCATTTGTCCAATAGCTTGGTTGACCTGCTCAATACCGGAAGTTTGTTCAATTGAGGCGGTTCTTATCTCGGACATAATGACGGTTACACCACGAATGGCGCTAACAATTTCTTCCATGGTTTTTCCAGCCTGGGCGACCAGTTTAGTGCCATCTTCAACTTTTTCTACCGAATCGCCAATCAGGTTTTTTATTTCTCCTGCGGCAGCGGCAGCGCGTTGAGCAAGATTGCGCACTTCACCGGCCACCACGGCAAAACCCCGACCTTGCTCACCGGCACGAGCCGCTTCTACTGCGGCGTTGAGGGCAAGAATATTAGTCTGGAAAGCAATACTGTCAATCACCGAGATAATGTCCACTATCTTGCGTGAGGATTCATTGATGCCTTCCATCGTTGTTACCACTCGTTCAACCACAGCAACCCCCTTGCCCGCAATATCCGTCGCGCCGACAGCAAGTTGGTTGGCATGTTGGGCGCTTTTGGCGTTCATCTGTACGGTAGAGGTAAGCTCTCCCATGCTGGCTGTAGTTTCTTCCAGACTGGCGGCCTGCTCTTCAGTGCGATGCGACAAATCATTGTTTCCTGCGGCAATTTCTTTGGCGGCGGTGTTGATATTGATGGTGGAATCCTTGATTTCCTCTACCAGCCCCCTGAGGTTTTCCACGGTACTGTTCATGCCGGTAATCACCGCGCCAAAAGTGCCGGGATAGTCCTTACTGATGGTTTGGGTCAGATCGCCTTCAGACAGAGCGCTCGCAATCAGCGATATGTCATTTAGGCTACCCAGCGCATCAAGCGAAAGATTAATATCCTCTTTTAATTTGCCGAGGTCGCCGCGCCCTTCGGCCTGAACGCGCTGACTGATATCGCCTTGAGCAACGCCGCCCATGACCTTGCCTACATCGCCCAGCATGATTTGCATAGTTTGCATAGCTTGCATAGCATGGTCTACAGCAAGCCTGTATTCGCCATCGACATTAATATTAACTTTTTTGTCAAAGTCGCCCTCGGCTATGGCGGTCATAAGCTCGGTGATGGCGGCAGTTGTGACGGACAGCGTCTTTGCAACACCATTAAGCTGCTTTAGGGCTGTCGCAAAGCCGCCATGCAAGCCTTCCGGATAGCTTTTTCGAGTAAAATCCCCATAGGTGACATAGGCCATGGAATAATACATATCCACCTGCGCAGTTTCCACTTGATCCATCAAATTATTCAGCGCCCAGGCCAGCCGTTGAAGCGGTCGTTCTTTTCCGCCAATATAAGTAAGTCGTACATCTACGGATCCTTCCGCCCATTCCTGACTTGCGCTAAGTAGTTTTTCCAGCAATTGTTGATCGCCCGATATTGACTTGCGCCACCACGCGACAGATAAAGCCGAAGCAACCGTCAATAAAGACGGCATGATTATCTGTCCGACGCCGGTCACGGCAAGCCCTTCAGTTCCGCTAAGGGCAAGCAGCCAACCGTAAATCAGCGAGCCGAGCCAGCAAAAAGCAACTACCGCCAAAGCGAGTTTTTCATTATTCTTAAAGCGACTGTAATACATTGATAAGCTCCTCGTAAGTAACGCCCTTGTCTTTTAATACATTACCCAACACGGCTCCTGAGGCCGCCATAGCATCCTTCGGCCCCGCGTTCCGTTCGGCATCCAGCATAGCGCGATACACATCCGTTACAATCGGAATGGCCTTGGGATTAGGCATACGGCGCACCGAGCTGTAGCCTATCTTTTGTTTATTTTTATCTTTCATCGGTGCAACATGAGTAAACACCCAGTAAAACCCGCCATCTTTCGACATGTTTTTAACAAAAGCAAAAATCTCCTTGTCTTCAGCCAAATAATCCCACAGTAACTTGAATACCACCCTCGGCATATCGGGATGTCGAATGATATTGTGCTGACTTCCTAAAAGCTCGTGCTCCTCATACCCGGAAAACTCGATAAAAATCTCGTTTCCATAAGTAATCCGTCCAGTTAGATCAGTTTTGGAAACAATGAAATCATCCTCCCGCATCACCCGCTCCCGACTGGTCGGGACTATATCTTTTCTCTTCATTATTCTTCCTCAGTCAATTATTTTGGCTAACAAAATATTGCGATCTTTTAGCAAATTTGTTGGCCAGTTTATTTTTATCAAACGTCAGGTAAATAGTCATAGATACATAAAAAACCTGATTAATCCCAATACATTTGAGATCTTTCGTGACTATTCGGCAGCAAAAACAAAACGCCACAGATCCTTCGACTTCGCCAAGGACAGGTTGGTAGATTAAACTTAAAAAGCATCACTTTATAATTTACGAATCTGCTGCAATTTTAAACCAGCGGGGGTAGTTCATGATCTTTCAAAGGCCGTTTCTTTTAATAACATAAAAAACCAGTCCACACTATATTTTAGCCCTTATCTTACAAGATGTACGACAACTACGGATAAAAACATATTTTTATAAGGGACTAATTTTTACGATAGCCCCAAGCTTTGGATGGTCCAGGTAATAAATTTCATTAAATTTCATGGGCCGCTTTTCATTTAATCGATAAACCACCGGCTTTCCGGTGCCATCGCCCGGAGTAGAATTGAGTTCCAAATCAACCGTCAATTGCAAACCTTGCCCCTGTTGCACCTGTAGATAGCCATTCAACTTGCCGTCGACGCCCTGAATATGAACAGGCGCGCTTAAACCGCCTTCCCCAACCGGCTGAATCCAGGCAACATGCATGATAGGCTGGTAAGTCGAGTCTTTTGCCAATGCAGCATAACTATCGTCAAGCGAAGTATGTTCCTGTTTTGCATAAGCTGACAACTCAATCAATCCTGACGGCCAGTGTATTGGCTGCACAGCCTGATCAAACACCTCGGTATTAGGCATGGCCTGAGAAAACAGGATCAACTCTATTTGATAGGCGCTACTTTCAGCCAAAACGGAAGCGCTAAAAAAAACCAGCATCGCCGTAAAACTGCAAAGCATTATTTTAAGCATTGTCATTTCTTAACCGCCGATTTCAGGGTTAATTTGTCCAGCAACTCGGTTATAAATTCAAGCTTCTGTTCGGTGGTTTCAAAGGGCTTGATAAATCTCAACTTATCCGCACCATCAAATTTGTAACATTGCGCCTGAGTCTGTATCAAAGAAATCAGCTGGTCGGTGTTAATGGTAGGCGTCGCTGAAAAAATAATGCGCCCGCCGCCTGCATTAGCTTCTATTTTTTTAATACCCAATTTTTCGGCCTGCTGCTTCAACTCGGCGACGCTGAACAAGGTTTTTACCTGCTCAGGAAATAAGCCGAAACGATCTATCATTTCGACCTGCAACTCGCGTAAATCCTCCTTAGTTTCGGTATTGGAAATACGTTTATACAACACCAAGCGGCCATGAATATCCGGCAGGTAATCTTCCGGAATCAGCGCCGAAGTTTGCAGATCGACTTCCGGCCCCCTATCCATCGGGGCCTCAAGCTCCGGCTGTTTGCCGGATTTTAGCGCATTGACTGCACGTTCCAGCAACTCGGTATACAGGGTAAAGCCGATTTCCTGAATTTGCCCGCTTTGGTCATCGCCGAGCAACTCACCCGCACCGCGAATTTCCATGTCATGCGACGACAGCATAAAGCCGGCGCCCAAATCGCCGGATGCCTCAAGCGCTTCCAGCCGTTTAATCGCATCTTTACTCATTAAGGTTTTAGGCGGTACGACAAAATAGGCGTAAGCCCGGTGATGCGAACGTCCCACCCGCCCGCGCAACTGATGCAACTGCGCCAGTCCCAATTTATCGGCGCGATTGATAATAATGGTGTTGGCGCTGGGAATGTCGATGCCGCTTTCAATAATCGTAGAACACAACAGCAAATTAAAGCGCTGGTGATAAAAATCCAGCATGATGCGCTCCAGCTCACGCTCAGGCATTTGCCCGTGCGCAATTTCAATTCGCGCTTCAGGCACCAATGCTTCCAGCTCCCTAGCCATTTTTTCCATCGATTTAACATCGTTATGCAAAAAGAACACTTGGCCGCCACGCTTGATTTCACGTAAACAGGCTTCCTTAATTTGTGCATCTATCCATTCGCTGATAAAGGTTTTGATTGCATGACGATTAGGCGGCGGACTGGCGATAATGGAAATATCCCTTAAGCCTGACATCGCCATATTCAGGGTTCGCGGAATCGGCGTTGCGGTCAGGGTCAGCATGTCCAGCTCATTGCGCAGCTTTTTGAAATGCTCTTTTTGGGTCACGCCGAAACGGTGTTCCTCGTCAATGACCACCAGCCCCAATGCTTTGTATCCGATTTCCTTGGACAATAGTTTATGCGTACCGATGACTATATCGACCTTGCCCTGCTCCAGGTCATCGCTAATTTCTTTTTGCTGCTTGGGGCTGACAAAGCGCGACAGCACTTCGACACGCACCGGCCAATCGGCAAAGCGGTCGCGAAAATTCTGGTAATGCTGCTGTGCCAGTAAGGTAGTCGGCACCAATACTGCCACCTGTTTGCCGTTTTGCACGGCAATAAATGCGGCGCGCATCGACACCTCGGTTTTGCCGAAACCGACATCGCCGCAAATCACCCTATCCATCGGATGAGGGCTGCCCATGTCTTCCAGTATCGCTTCGATGGCGGTTTGTTGATCCGGCGTTTCTTCAAACGGAAACGCATCGGCAAAGGCCGCATATTCGACATTTTCAAGCTCAAAGGCATGGCCTTGCTTGATCGCTCTTTTGGCATGAATCTCCAGCAATTCCGCAGCGACATCCCGGATGCGCTTAATGGCTTTTTGCTTGGCCTTGCTCCATTGATCGCCGCCCAATTTATGCAACGGCGCATTTTCCGCGCTCATACCGGTGTAGCGGCCGATCACATGCAAGGCGGAAACCGGTACATAAAGCTTGTCCTGATTCGCATACTCCAAGGCTAAAAATTCCGCTGCGATTCCGCCAACCTGTAAAGTCTGCAAGCCTAAGTAGCGGCCCACGCCATGCTCTTGATGCACGACCGGCGAACCTATGGTCAATTCATTCAGGTTATTGACGATATTTTCAAGCTCATGCGCCCCGGACTTACGCCGTCTGCGCCGTTGCTGTACTTTTTCGCCGGACAGCAGGCTTTCGGTAATGATCGCTATGGATGGATTCTCTAACCATAGGCCATGATCCATCGGCGCAACGAGAAGACACGGCGATAGTTCGGACTGGAGAAACTTATCCCAGCTTTCAACCTGCTTCACGCTGATTTTGTACTGCCTTAACCTTTCCATTAAGGCTTCCCGGCGCCCCGCCGATTCCGCGACAAACAAAACCTTACCGCTAAAAGCGTTTAAAAACTGTTGCAATGCCTGTGCAGGCTGCTCAAATTTTGCATCGATGGTTACATTGGGCAGCGGATGACAGTTAAAAACAACGCTATTGGCGTCGGCAGCTATATCGCCAAGAATAATCCGGGCAAATGCGCCGGTTCTTTTCACCAATTCATCGGCCGATAAAAACAGTTGCTCGGGTTTTAGTAGCGGCCTATCTACATCATATTTCCTTTGTTGGAATCTATCCTCGGCTTCGGCATAAAAAGCGCGCGATGTTTCGTCAAAACTATCCGACATCACCAAAACGGCGGATTCCGGCAGGTAATCGAACAATGACGCCATTTGCTCTACAAACAACGGCAAATAATATTCGATGCCGCCGGGTGTAATGCCTTTGCTGACATCCAGATAAAAATGGTTTTTAGGCGAACTTTCCGGGAAATTTTCCCTGAACGCTTGGCGAAAATGCTTGATGGAGTCATCGGTAAACGGAAACTCCCGTGCCGGGAATAACTGAATCAGGTCGATCTTTTCTAGTGATCGCTGCGTTTCAGGATCGAAAGTGCGGATAGACTCAACTTCTTCATCGAATAATTCAATGCGAAACGGCACCTTACTGCCCATCGGGAATAAATCGACTATCGACCCCCTGACCGCAAACTCACCGTGTTGGTAGACTTGGGAAACGCAATGATAACCGACGCTTTCCAACTTGATACGATTGAGCTCCAGATTAAAATCATCGCCGACCTTAACCGCAAAACTGTTGGCCAAAACATGCTCTCGCGGGGCCAATCGGTGCATCAGCGTCGTCACCGAAACCACCAGCGCACCGCGCTTCACCTGCGGCAACAGGGCCAGCGTTTTTAGCCGTTCCGAGATAATTTCCGGCAGCGGTGAAAACACATCGTAAGGCAAGGTTTCCCAATCGGGAAAATGCAAAATAGGATGCTGGTTGGCAACGGCTCTCGCATCCTTGCAGTCATCTTGTAGAAAAAACGACAACTCATGCTCAAACCGCAAAGCGGTCTGGTTATCCGGCGTGACAATAACAAACAGACGATTTTCATTTTTAATGGCGGAAGCCAACGCTAATGAATCACCGCAGCCGGTTAAACCCGTCCAGATAAGTGATTGGTCTTGCTTTTGAGGGAGTTGCGCAGAGAAAATTAAATTGTTAGCCATTAAAAAATCTTATATCTCGATCCCACACGCCGCGTGGAATATGTATTAAGGCGCGCCGCGCCACGAATCACAGCCAGTCCGTATAACCGGAATCATGCCAATTATAAGCCGTATAAATTTAAAACATCCAAGCCAAACGGACAGGGCATAAGTAAAACCATATAAGGTGATTGCCAAGAATAAATATACCCAAATGGCGCAGGATTTTTGTTCGTCTACAAGGCGTAAAAATGGGCGCATAGCGAGCTATGCAACCATTTTTGCAACGCAGGAGACGGGCAAAA
>SCPZ01000079.1 GCA_004299305.1 Methylobacter sp. | reverse complement strand
AGTCTCGCCACAGGAATTGCTCAATGAAATCAAGCATTCACATCCCTGTGCTCTGGATCCCGGCAATCCCTGCCGGGATGACGGTGTCTCCCAGACACTTGTGTATAACGATGAGCGCGCCGCGTGGGAACGAGGTGGAATTAAATAACTCCTACAGCCGATTTACAGATAACATCCCTTGAAGGGATGTTATCTGTTTCAGAAGGGTATAAGTTAGACCTTCCAGGTTTTAAAAACCTGGAAGGTCTGCATATCGGCATGTTTATCCTCGTTCCCACGTAGCGTGGCGGGAAAACGAGACGAATCGTTTTATCAATCAAAAAAACTAATGAAACCAATGCGCATGACGTATTCTTAAATCAACCTTGTCGCCCTTTTTCAAATGCAAGCGCCGGAACTGGTCATTGGGCATTTCTGCATATACGCTTGCAGCCGATCCATGCGAACCGCTCTTAACCAGCTCAATACGGATCAGGGAGCCCAGGTGTTGCCAGTCTTTCAGGGTTACAAACGCATCGCTATGGCTTGTCGATTTTTCAATGACAATGTCATGAGGGCGAACATGAGCAATCTTGCCTTGCCAGTTCGCCGTAGGCAATCCCGCCGTTTGCAGCCAATCGGCATCATGCTCTTCCAGGTCAAAAATATTGGTGTGCCCGATAAAGCGGGATACGAAAGCATTGGCAGGATGATCATAAATATCGCCGGGCGAGCCTTGTTGCTCGATGCGTCCATGGTTGAGCACGACCACTTGGCTGGCGACTTCCATGGCTTCTTCCTGATCATGGGTGACAAATATACTGGTAACATTCAGGTCATGATGCAGATTACGCAGCCACTGCCGCAAATCCTTGCGCACACTGGCATCCAACGCGCCAAACGGTTCATCCAACAATAGCACCGAAGGTTCCACGGCCAAGGCGCGAGCCAAGGCGATACGCTGGCGTTGACCGCCTGAGAGCTGATCGGGATAACGATCGTGCAGCCAGTCAAGCTGCACCAACTCCAGCAAAGCATGAACTTTTTTAGTGATGAAATCGTTGTTAGGCCGCTCGCGGCGAGGCTTGACTCTTAAGCCGAAGGCCACGTTCTCGAATACCGTCATATGCCGAAACAGCGCGTAATGCTGAAACACAAAACCAATGCCGCGTTGGCTGACGTCATGATCGGTCCTATCCTGTCCGCTGATCAATACGCGTCCTTGGTCGGTGCTTTCAAGACCGGCAATGATGCGCAATAACGTGGTCTTGCCGCAACCTGAAGGCCCTAATAGGGCCACCAACTCGCCTTCCGGGATTTCCAGGTTTATATTATCCAGCGCGGTAAACGTACCGAATTTTTTGCTGATATTGGAAAGTAAAATACTCATAGGGAGTGCCTCAAAAATAAATTTATTGCGTGCATTTCAACGCAAAGAGAAATGGAACACAGATTAGACGGATAATCACTGATTAAAAGCGTATAACAAACTTCCTTACTAATCAGGACGTAGGACAAACGCTGCTTGATCTTTTAGAAATCCGTTTAAATCCGTCCAATCCGTGCCATCCGTGTTCTATTAATTATGGTTACCGATTGGCTTGCCGCCATTCCAAAGCCGTTTTTAAAATCAAGGTCACGACAGCCAATGCGGCAAGAATCGAAGCGCCGGCAAAGGCGCCGACTATGTTGTATTCGTTGTAGTTAACCTCCACATGCAAGGGCAGTGTATTGGTCAGCCCCCGGATATGGCCGGAAACTACGGAAACCGCACCAAACTCGCCCATCGCCCTGGCGTTACACAACAACACGCCGTACAGCAAGGCCCATTTGATATTCGGTACCGTAACCGCCCAAAAAGTCTTCCAACCGCTGGCGCCTAATGACAACGCCGCCTCTTCTTCCTGGTTGCCCATTTCCTGCATCAGCGGAATCAACTGCCGGGCGACAAAAGGAAAGGTAATAAACAAGGTCGCCAACATAATGCCGGGGATAGCGAAGATGATTTTTATATCGCGCTCTATCAGCCAATCGCCGACCCAACCTTCAGCGCCAAACACCAGCACGAAAATCAATCCCGAGATAACCGGCGATACTGAAAACGGCAAATCGATCAAGGTGGTCAACAAACTTTTGCCTTTAAATTCAAAACGGGTAATCGCCCAGGCGGCAGCAACGCCAAATACCGTATTCAGAGGCACGGTGACCAATGCGGTCAACACGGTCAGCTTGATGGCGGCCAGCGCGTCGGGTTCGGATAACGCCGCCCAATAGGCCGCTACGCCTTTAGAGAAGGCTTTAAAAATAACCAGCCCCAAAGGCAGGCAGATAAACAGGCTGATAAAGCTCACCGCAATGGCGATCAAGCTCCACCTGACCCAATCTGCATCTTGCAAGGCCAGCGGTTGACGCTCGACCAACTTGGCCGGGCTTACAGGTTGAGTCATAGCGTTCATAGTCGAATCATCCTCATAATTGTCCCGAGCGCTTGCGCACCCAGTATTGCAGCATATTAATCAATAACAACAGCAGGAAAGAGATAACCAGCATGGTCAAGGCAATGGCCGTAGCGCCTTCTATGTCAAATTGTTCCAGCTTGGTCACAATCAATAGCGGCACAATTTCCGATACGTAGGGAAGATTACCGGCAATAAAGATCACGGAACCGTATTCACCCACGCCTCGGGCAAAAGCCAATGCGAAACCGGTCAGCAAAGCAGGGAAAACATTCGGGAAAATAATTTTGCCGAACACTTGCCAGCGCGTAGCGCCCAGGCTGGATGCGGCTTCTTCCATTGATGATTCAAATTCCAGCAATACCGGTTCGACGGTGCGCACGACGAACGGAATGCTGATAAAAATCAGCGCCATCACGATACCCAGCGGTTTAAAAGCAACTTGTACGCCAAACACGTCGATCAGTAATTTACCCAGGAACCCGCTGGGCTGAAAAATAGTCGCCAACACAATGCCGGCAACCGCTGTCGGCAAGGCAAACGGGAAGTCGATCAAGGCATGAAAAAAGCGTTTGCCGAAAAATGAATAACGCACCAACACCCAGGCGACAATAAAACCGAAGAAACTGGCAACCAAAGCGGCAATCAGCGAGGTGGAAAAACTGACTCGAAACGACGATAACACCCGTTGGTTGGTAATAATATGAACATAATCATCCCAACTCAGCTGAAAGCTTCGAAAAACCAGGGTGCTTAGCGGGATTAAAACCACCAGGCAGACATAGGCTACGGTGAACCCGATGGTCGGACGAAAACCGGGCATGATGCTACTTCGCGCCATTGCCGTTCTCCTCCGGTGCTTGCCTGCTTTGTGCAAGCGGCTGTGTCGCTAGGCCGACAATAGATAAGGTTGATTTCATTAGTGTCCTCAAAAAATTAATTCCTGTCGGTCGGGAGACATCCCCCAACAGGTCATCTTAATTCCATTCAATCGATGGTTTTGCTCTTTAACCGGATTCTCGTTGATTGGATAACTACACTTTGCTTAGGAACGAGCATGAAATAAAGTCGACAACTGTGTTCAGCAGGAGTGCAAGCTTTGCTTGCGCATGCAGGCGAAGCCTGCACTCCGACTATTGGTAACTCGCCTAAGTTATTCCATACTCATTCCTTAACTCATTCCTTTTGATAAATCCGGTCGAATAATCCTCCATCGGCAAAGTGAATGCGTTGTGCGGCAGCCCAGCCTTCCGGGATGATGTCTGTCACTGAAAACAACTCCAACTTGGCGAATTCATCGGCATGGCGCGCTAAAATATCGGGATTGCGCGGACGATAATGATGCTTGGCGATTATTTCCTGCCCTGCATCCGTCCACAGAAAACCAAGATAAGCTTCGGCAATCTTTCCCGTGCCTTTTTTCTTGACGACAGGATCAATCACCGCGACCGGATGATCCGCTTCTATGCTGATTGAAGGTATAACGACATCAAACTTATCCGCGCCCAGGTCCTTTGCAATCAAGGCGGCTTCGTTTTCGAAGGTTAGCAACACATCGCCGGTATTGTCCTGAATAAAAGCATTAGTTGCGGCACGTCCTCCTGTGCTCAAAACCGGCACATGCCTGAACAATTGCGTAACAAATTCCTGTGCTTTTTGTTCGCCGCCCAATTTGCGCAAGGCGTAACCCCATGCCGCCAAATAGCTGTAACGGGCATTGCCCGAGGTTTTAGGATTGGACAGGATCACGACGTTATCGGGTTGTTTAATCAGGTCGTCCCAGTCTTTGATGTTTTTAGGGTTGCCTTTTCGCACCAAAAATACCGTAGTCGACGTGTAAGGCGCGCTGTTATCCGGGAAACGTTTACGCCAGTCTTTATCGGTCAAGCCCTTGGCGGCAATCTTGTCGACATCCGTTTGTTGGTTCATCGTCACGACATCCGCTTCCAAGCCGTTGATGACAGCGCCCGCCTGTTTGCTGGAACCATCGTGCGATTGCTGAATCGTTACTTTATCGCCGCTTTGCTTTGACCACTGCTCAGCGAATGCGGCATTAACATCTTTATATAACTCACGAGAAACATCATAAGAGACATTCAGTAGCGTGTATTCTTTAGCGCTCACGTTGAACGCAAAAAATAGCGCCAGCAAACCCAGTAAATAAAGTGCATGGCGAATAAATCGCGTCTTTAAAATATTAGTCAGCATAATTTCCCTCATTTGAAAAAATCCCGCTAGTCATCAAGCTTCAAGGTTCCCAATCCGGTGATTGGGAACCTGCTCTAACTATTTTCCCGGTCCGTAAATCTGGTCAAACACACCGTCATCGGCAAAATGTTTTTTCTGCGTTGCATCCCACCCGCCGAACTGGGCGATAGTCACTAACTCCAAAGGTTGAAATTGCTTGGCGTACTTAGCGGCTATTTCAGGATCGGTAGGACGGTAAAAGTTCTTGCCTATGATGTCCTGCCCTTCCTTGCTGTACAAATACTTCAAATACTCTGTCGCGACTTCGGCTGTGCCATGCTTGCGCGCCACATCGTCTACTACCGCGACCGGCGGTTCCGCCAAAATACTCAATGAAGGCGTCACAATATCAAACTTGTCCGAGCCGAATTCGCGCAAAGCTAAATAGGCTTCGTTTTCCCAGGCAATCAATACATCGCCGATTTCCCGCTCGATAAAAGTGGTGGTGGAACCGCGAGCGCCGGTATCCAGCACCGCAGCGTTTTTAAATAACTGGCCGACAAACGTTTTAGCCGCCGCTTCATCATTATTGTTATGTTTAAGCGCATACGCCCAAGCGCCCAAATAGTTCCAACGCGCCCCGCCGGAGGTTTTAGGATTCGGCGTCACAATGCTTACGCCCGGTTTGACCAGGTCATTCCAATCCTTAATAGCCAACGGGTTACCCTTGCGCACCAGGAATACGATAGTGGATGTATAAGGCGAGCTGTTGTTAGGCAACAAACTTTGCCAGTTTTCCGGAATCAGTTTGCGCTTTTGGTAGAGCTGATCGACGTCATAGCCTAGCGCCAAGGTAACCACATCGGCTTCCAGGCCTTCCAGTACCGAACGGGCCTGTTTTCCCGAACCGCCGTGAGATTGGTTAATGGTCACATTGTCGCCGGTTTTAGCTTTCCAATATTTGGAAAAGGCGGTGTTGTAGTCTTTGTACAGCTCGCGCGTCGGATCATAAGATACGTTCAGCAACTTAATATCCGCCGCACGCACCTCACCGGCTGCCAATACGGCTAACACGGCCGCAAAGACGATGTTGCTTAGATTTTTGTTCATGGGTAAAACTCCTGTTGGTTAAAACGATAATTGGAAACGCGTGGCAAAGACTTGTTCGTTGGCCAGATCTTTACCTTTGGCCGCGCCGCCGTCAAAAGAGACATTTTCGTAATCCGCCCGAATAACGGCGTTGCTGTTAAGGTACCAGTTGGCGCCTATCGTCCAGGCTTTGGCTTTAGAAGCGGACAGGTTCGGGTCAACAATCTGGAAGGTATCATTATCCACATCCAGTTCGCTGTAGCGTGCGGCCAGCTGCAAAGCGCCCCAGTTGCCTTTCAGCGGATCAAAATTCTGGATCGGTTTCACACCGGCAAAACTATTATCCTCGCCGGTCAGCACATAAGAAGCCAGGAACTGCCAAGCCTTATTGTTCTGCTGAACATCGGTTTTTCCGCTGACCAAGTGCTGGGACGAAACAACATACTCGCCGATAGCGCCAAACGGACCGGCAAACCAGTAAGCCTGCGGATAAATACGGTAAGTAGCGCCATCGGATGTCGGCGCAGCAAAACCGGCGTTAACCTTGCTGTAATCAAGATAGGTAGATCTACCCAACGGCGTAGCCTGCGCTTTAAGCGCCTGCTTATTCGGGTTGCCGACAGAACCCGCCACACCGAGTCCCAAACCTTCCAACCAGGAATAGCCGGTGTGATGGAACGGATGGGCAAATAAACGTCCGTTCACTTCCTTATTGTCATCGGTATCGGGCGAATTATTATTTGGACTGCCATCGTCACCGGAACCGTTGGAAACGCCGATCTGGTAAGTGAAGGTATTTTTGGTGTCTATAGGCCCGGCTACTTTCTCCGCCGCATAGCCCGGCTTGGAAAACGCGCCATGCAGCTGTATACCGACATCGCGATTGCTGGCTAAATAAGTGGGGAAAGCGCGTTCCAAAAAGGTGCCGTCCGAGTCGCCCTGTAACCGTTCAAGACTGATTGAGGGCTTGAACTTGCCGACCAACAGGCTGGCCGCCGGATGGTAGGCATAGTCGAGGTAAGCATCAGGCAAAATATTGCTGCTCGCCGCAAAGTCGGGCATGATCTTGAAATAGATGTCTTTAAAAAAGTAACCCTCCAGCCAGACACGACCTTGCTTAAGCTCGAATTTATCGGTTCCTGTAAAGCCGTTGTCGCCTATATAAAAACGCCCGTCGGTTTGCACCGCGCCGCGTATCCGCACCTGATGTTTTTTATCCGAAGAAGAAATTTTGAAGCCGCCTTCGCCCGCCTCGAATACCGGCAGCTTTTGGAGCGCACCGGTAGTCACTTCATCTTGCACCTCCAGTTTACGTTCCAGAGTATTCACTTTACGGGTCAATTTTTCCACGTCAGGCGTTGCTGCAACAGGCTTGTTAGCTAACGCTGCCGCCTGGTCCAGCTTTTCCAGGCGACTTTCCAATTCGCGGACGCGCCGCTCCAGCGCTTCGGTATCGGCGGCATGAGCATCGGGAATACCGAATAAAGCAAGGTTGATCACGCTGGCTAAAGCGGTGCGTTTAAAATGTTTCATGGTCTTAGTCCTCAAAAAAATATTCATCCGGTGGTCCGGTCGGTCTGCTATCCCAGGTATAGCAGTATCAATCGCCGTTTTTTTTACGGTAGAAATGGGCAATTATTTTTTACTATCAAAACGTAATTTCTCCTTACGCTCGATTTGTACAACCTTGCTTTCGTGAATGGTGATTTCAATCGAACCGAACTTGATCTCTTGCAAAATATCGGCAATCTGGTTTGCGATTTCCAGCGTTCGAGGTTCTCTCTGTGTTGTTTCCGATTTAAGCGCCATGACAATACTCCTGAAGGCTATTACCGTCTGAAGGTAAAACCTGTCGTTGATGTTGGAGGAAAGTTTAAAGAGAATTTTATGTTTAATAAAACGACATTATTAGATGCGCATATCTAATTAAAAGATATTTAGCTTTTCGGTTTTTTGCTGTTTGCAGCAATCGACAAGAAAATTCAGTTGTTTGGTTTATGCGTTTTAGCTGTAACGGTAAAAATCAGTGTCCAAGGAAATATGACTTTACCATAGAGTCCAAAGCTGGCTTTGGACTGCTCAACATCGACTTTGCGGTTTAATAAGGTGTGAGTATAGACAGCGGAATTGATAAACCTAAAAACCGCAGTTTATCCACGAAAAGCACGAAAGATACCAAATAAAACAATATGTTGTATTGATTTAGGCAACTCGCAATAAATAAAATACCGTGTTAAATACAATAGAACACGGATGACACAGATAGAACGGATAATCACTGATTAAAAAGCGCAGAATATTCTAAAAAATCCGTGTAAATCCGTCTTATCTGTATCATCCGTGTTCTATTTTTCTAGCTGCCAAGGTGTCAAGATTATTAGGATGCGGTAGTTTATTTTCTGCGCGTTACCTTAGTAACTCACCCTTTGGGTAACGGCCTACGGTTTTATAACATTTTGAAATATTTAATGTTTTTCATGGATAAAATGATTTCTCCTATGATCATGGTTGCCTGCTGCCAGTCAATATTTCCCATTCCGACAAAATAGCCAACGCCTCTTCCTTGGTGCTGCCACAAACATCCTCAGTTGCCTGAAAACCACGGCAAACAAGAGGTCGGTTGGGCTGCATAAAAATAGAACATTTATTTTCATTATCCAAATGCAGACACCGCACCGCAGCGGGTTTACCAAGAGGATGTAAAGGTATTGCTGAAGAAATAGATGGCGCTATACAGCAAGCACCACAACCGATTCGACACTGCATTAAATAACCTCCGGTGTTTTTAGGGCTGAATACTCATGAGCTATTCAGCTCTGTTAGGGATATAAAATCATTCGAGACATTAACGTTTTTCATATAGATATTGCCAGGGAGACCGAAGGCAATCCAAGATACTGTCGTGTTTGCTCAGGTGTTGCCGGAGGCCGCCCCAGAAGTTTTGCCAATGCGGCGATCCTTTTGACCAGTTCGAGGTTTGATGCAAGATCTGTCCTCGCTGCGTCTAGCCACAGATTATCTTCCAAACCGACGCGCACCCCGTAACCCATTGCAAGGCCCAGGCTGTTCATCGGCAATTGCGCGGCGCCAATACCGGCCAGACACCAGATCGATTCTTCCGGCAAATCGTTGACGATGGTCGCTACGTGCAGCAGGCTGGCCTGGGCGCTTGCCATATTACCCAGCAAGATATTGAAATAATAAGGCGGAGTCAGCAGTCCTTTTTTAATCAAAACCTTGGCATAATTAACCATGCCCAAGTCAAAAATCTCAAGCTCCGGTTTGATGCCGCGCGCCTGCATCTTGGCGGCCAGCTGTTGAATCATGTCAGGGCTGTTGATGCTGGCGCTACCGGAAAAATTCAGCGAGCCTAAGGTCAGGCTGGCCATGTCGGGCTTTGCGTCCCCTTTCAGGTCGAGCACTGCCGAGCGCTTTTCGAATTCGTGCCACAAACGGCCGCTGGTAGTTGCGGTAATTACGATGTCCGGGCATGCAGTGCGAATATTACGAATGATGTCGGCGAATAGTTCCGCATCGGCGCTTGCCAGACCTTCGGCATCGCGGGCATGAACATGAATGATAGAAGCGCCTTCGGCAATGCAAAGGCCGACATCCCGTACAATTTCATCCGCCGACAACGGCACAAAAGGATTGTCGTTTTTGCTTGGCACCAAGCCGGTAGGGGCGAGGTTAATGATGATGTTTGATGTCAGCATAATTATGTAACCTGCAAACCAAGCATCTTGGAACAAGCCTCTCGGTGATTAAACATCAATACATCAAGTATGGACAATCCTGGATGAAACGCGCCATTAAACTGTTTATAGGTATCTATACTTGGTTGAATTATTTGCAACTCTATTCCAAAACGCGCGAACATTGAGTGGTCATAAAGCTTGCAGCCGCCAGGCAGGTTTAAATATATATCTGCATTTTCTTGGCGACATATATCAAGTATGCGATTTACGCCCTTCAATTCGGCATTATGATATTGGCTTGAAGAGCTTATAAAACTGGCATTTATTCCGAGATATTCTGCAACGGCAATTATGCTATGTTTGGCCATCTCTGCAATAAAACACTCATTAGCCAATATGACATCATTAAACAAACAATTGATGCGGGGATAATACGCCGCCTTGGAATATGAATGATACAGTGTATTAGACAGTTTATTTTGCCACCGTAATTTTTTTGAAATCAGGATGTCTTTTATCTCTTTTGTCGCACTCGCACGACTAATAGGAATAGTGAAATAACGCGGTACGCCCGATATCAACAAGCGATTCCTGTTAATCCATCCCTGCTTAATAAAGCTAACATCGTCATAAAACACAAACTTATCCACGGCATTCAGCAACTGAAAATAGCCGATATACGGAAATAAATAAGGCTGCATAATTGCTATTTTCATCACCCTCTATCCCGTACTTTTACCTGTCGTTACTTCCATTGATGATCTGCCGCTTCTACGAGCCGGATTACCCACATAGACGCCGTCCGCCTCGGTATTGGCAACAACGACGGCTCCCGCGCCGATAAAGCTGCGTTCAGCCAAATGCAAGCCATCACGCAGCACCGCTCCCAAACCGACAAAGGCCTGTTCCGACACAGTGACATTGCCGCCGAAACAAGCGCCGGCCGCCACAAAAGTATGGCTGCCGATTTCACAATGATGGGAAATATGTGCGCCGCTACGAATAATGACGTTATCTCCTATGCGGGCAAAAGGCTGGATAATGGCGTGTTCGTATATCAGGCAGTTTTCGCCGATCTGTAAATCCGGCCAAGTACTGGCGCGGCTGGAAATATAGCTGATAAAGCTGTAGCCCTGCGCCTTGGCTTGCAAATAGCGTTCCCGGCGCAGGCCGTTGATCTGTGTATATCCTAACGGAATGAGAAGATCAACTTCCGACGGCGGATAAAGTGACGCTAAATCTTCAAAGGGCGCTACCGGCAAGCCTTCGTGAACCGGATCTTGTAAATACGCCCGGTCTACAGTGAATGCCTTGACCTGCCACGGGCTGTCATGTGTCAAACAGTACCAGGCTAGGCTTGATAACGCGCCATTGCCGAAAATTACTACGGATTCAGCCACCATTTTTACTCTCCAATATTTTGCAATTTATCCACAACCGACAGAATCTCAGCATCGGTCAAAAAGGCGTGAAATGGTAATCCCAAGCTATTACGGTATAGCATTTCTGTTGCCGACAAACTGCCTGTCTGCTCGATGCTGGTAAATAGCGAATGACAATGCAACGGCGGGGCGTACCAACGACGCGTTTCTATGCCCGTTTTTGCCAGTTCGCGCGCAGCCTTTTCGGCTCCAGTGACCAAGCATACCGACAATACTGCGGGCGGCGTAAGATCGGCAAAAGGTTGCACGCCGACTTCCGGCAAGTTCTGTAGCGCGGCGCGGTATGCCGCCCAGATGGAACGGCGGCGCGCCAACAAGGCTGGCCAACGTTCCAGTTGTGCCAATCCCACAGCGGCCGCATATTCACTTAACTTTGCGTTGGTTGCGATCGAATAACCGATCGTTCCCTGATGAAAGCCGAAATTACTCATTTGTCGAACTCGTTCGGCGATGCCGGGATCAGCTGTTGCAAACACGCCGCCTTCGCCGATGCCCAGGGGTTTGGTTGCGTGCAGACTGAATACCGCGCTGGTCGTTTTGCCTATTTTTTGGGAACCCAGCGCCGCAGCAGCATCCATGATAACCGCAATGCCGGTGTCCTGAGTGAAAGCATCCCAATCTTGGTCGGGCAAAGCCAAGCCAAAGCAGGCAACCGGCAGGATCAGGGCGTAGTGGTCATATTGCAAAGCCCTGCGGGCAATGGCCGGGGTAAGCGTCCAGTCATTCTCGTCCACGTCGGAAAAAACCGGCTGCAAACCACAACGCAATACCGCAAGCAAAGTGGCGGGGAAAGTAAATGACGGCAATAGCACTCTGGCGCCTTTGGGAAGATCGAGCGCAGCAATCGCCAATTCCAGCGCAGCTGTGCCCGATGCAAGAGTAACGCATTGTCCGCCCGCAATACTCGCTCCAGTTATGTCTGCCAAGCGGTTTTCATACTCCAGCACTAATGGACCGAAATTGGTATACCATTTATTTCGGTCTATGCGCTCAAGATATGGCAGTAATTCCTGTAGACTCGGCAAATCAGGGCTAAGGCAGCGAATCGAATAGCGGTTGTCAATCATGACGCGGTTTTTTGCTGTTCGCACCAATGACGCCACATTTGCCGGTAAGCCGCTTCCAACTCCTTGACCACCAGCGCGAGTTTGCCGAAAGGGGCATTATGCATTCTTTCGCGCAAACTGCCTCGAATTTGGGCTAACCCGTCTAAGTCATCCGCCCAACGGCACGCGTTATTAACAAAATCCGCATCGCTCTCTGCGACAAATGCTTCCAGTCCCACTTGCATCATTAACGATAAGCCAACGCGAGAAAGCGCCGGCCTTCCCGCCAACGTCAATACCGGAACGCCCATCCATAAAGAATGCCTGGAAACAGTGCCGCCGTTATAAGGCAATGTGTCCAGCATGACATCGATTTTGTTGTGTAAAGCCAAGTATTGCTGTAATGGCTGCCGGTCGAAAAAATCGAGACGATCAGGTGTAATACCCAGCGCCTGAAACTGTCTGGTAATCTGATTTTTGTAAGTATCCGGGCACAGCACCAGCTTGGCCTTGGGCAAAGCGGACAGTAGTTTTGCCCACAACGATAGCGTTATCGGCGTGATTTTATTGGCCGCATGAAAACTCGCGAAGGTAAGGTAACCATTCTGTAAAGCCGGTAAGGCATTAACGTCAGGAAGCGCTTTTTCCGGTTGAAAACAGGTCGAAGTCGGAAGGCGAACTAGTCTTTCCGTGTGATATTGATCGTTCCAGCCCGGCGGGTCTACGTAGCGATTGGTCAACCGGTAGTCCATCGCGGATAAGCCTGAGGTAGAGGGATAACCGAGCCAGGTCACTTGCACAGGGGCAGGCTTTCGCGCAAACAGCAATAAACGGTTGAAAGCGGTATGCCCTGACAAATCCACCAAAATATCAATAGCGTCTTGCCGGATCAGTTGTGCGGCATCTTGGTCGGATATGCCGAAAATAGAACGCCAATGATCGGCATAACCCATTAGTCGTTGGGTAACACTGTCTATCTGGTGGTAATTGTAATAACAAAAGGTCTCAACGTTTTGCTTATCGTGGCTCGCCAATAGTGGTTCGATAAAATAGGCCACGGAATGTTGGCGAAAATCCCCGGAAACATAGCCAATCCTGATGCGTTTGTCTGGAATAGCATCATTCCGGTGCGATAGGCTATCCAAACCGTTTTCGAACTGCTTACCAAATCTTTTGCTTAACTCAAACACTTTGGCGCCGTCATCTGCACACCACCGGCTAGCTGCGAATATCAAGGCATGATGAAGACGGGCGTGGGATGGATTAAACGTCAAACCTTTTTCATAAAGGGCGAAAGCTTGCTTTTGCTGACCTTGTTTCATCACTAAAGCGCCCAAACCAATATAGGCATCGGCGTAGTCAGGCTTGATCGAAAGCGCTTTGCGGTAGCATTCAGTAGCGCTGTCCAATCTATGTTGTTTTTTATAGACAAGCGCAAGATTATAGTAAGCCTCGGCATAGTTCGACCTGATCGCCAGCGCCTTCTGACAACATCCTACCGATGCGTCTAATTTGCCTTGATCCATGAATGCAAGTCCTAGACTGCTGTAGGCCTCGGCGGAATCCGGCTTGATATGAATCGCTTTGCGTAAATGCTCAACGGCTATGTCCGGCTTGCCTAGGCCTCTTAGCGCCTCTGCTGCATTAATATGGGCGTTAACATCGTCGGGCGTTATCGCAAGCGCCTTCCGATAACACTCAATACCGGCGATCAGATTGTCTTGATGGATAAAGGCCACTCCCAGATTGTTGTAGGTATCGGCACACCCCGGCTGAATTAACAAGGCCTGTTGGTAACATGCAATCGCAGCCTCTAATTTATGTTGCGCTCGCAGTACAAGCCCCAATTTACTGTAATAATCGGCCTCCGATGGATTAAGGCTGATCGCTTTATTAATCAATAAAGCAGCCGCGTCTAACTTACCCTTTTGATATGCAATCACACCGGACAAATTCAGTGCATCGGCATACTCGGGATTTGCCTGAAGGATTTGCAGGCAAATAGCTTCCGCCTGCTGCAAACGCCCGGCCCGATGATGTGAAATGGCGATTTGAAGAGCCTGAGATAAAGGAATTTCCTGGCTTGGCGCTGCTTTGGCGGGCTCTTGATTCTGCCGTAAACAACAGTGTTTATATTTCTTGCTGCTGCCACAGGTGCATGGATCATTGCGGCTTGGTTGTTGTGTTCTTTTTTGAGGGCGATTCATTTTGTGTGGAAATCGAATCTTTCTATAGATTCTGTTGCAAATATTTAGAGGTTTTAAGGCCCACTATACGCGCACATTTTTATGTAAGCTATCGCTTACAGTTACTTCCAAGTCTTACGGTGCTGCCAACTTAGCAAGTATGCGCTTCTTAAAACCGCTTTGAATCAACTCGTCCTACCCTATTTTTACCCCAACAAACCCAATCACCAGCAACAATAGCCCGGCAATAATCACCAGTATTTTCGTCACCGGAACGCCCACCAAAAACATAAAGCGCTGTTGCTGCCGATTGCCCGAACTATTCTGCAAGATGATATTAAGTCTGTAGATACCGCGCTGAGGGATGGTTTGGGAGATGGACGCAAGGCCTGTATCGATCAATTGCTCCGGCTGCTGTTTAATCACTGTAAATGCCTGGGCGGGATTTAGCAACGAAGTCAACTCGGCCAACTCCAGTGTGACCAAGGTCTTTTCCTGGCCCTCTGTCATGGGCTCCACCGCCAACACTATTTGCCCCAGTTCAGGAAAAAAGTGGCAAAAGTGCTTGCCTTCCAGCTCCGGTTGAAACTGGTAGCCGCTTATGCGCAATCGGGTATCGCCCACGGTTAAAAAACAACTGTTGCTGTGATCGACTCCGGCATGGGCGAATACCGATTGATCAAGCATTAGGCTGAAAAATATGCCGATCAAAAGGCGCGCGCAACACGCCCTTGGCTGAGTCATCAATCGTTTCAAAATACTTCCCCTCTATTCAAAATAGGCTAGTGTAGCAATTTAGCGCCGCTTATGGTTCTGTCACTAAAATTTAATCAAGGCAAGTGGCCACCGATGCTAGAATTTTATGTTATAAACACATTTTCTTTCATCCATTTCTGGAGTAACAATGGGCCCTCATTATCTGAACCGTTTCTTCACTCCCAAATCCGTTGCTATCGTCGGCGCATCCGAACGCGAGGAAAGCGTAGGCTATCGGCTGCTGCTTAACATGCAGGAGGCGGGCTTCAAAGGCGGACTTTATCCGGTCAACAACAAACGCGAAACCTTATTAGGCTTAAAAGCCTATCCCGACCTGAATGCCGTTCCCGAAGATCTCGACCTGGTGGTCATTGCGACCCCAGCGCCCAGCGTTCCCGGCATTGTGCATCAATGCGGCGAAAAAGGCGTCACCTCCATCATCATTATCAGCGCCGGATTCGGCGAACTGGGTGCGGAAGGCAAACGGCTGCAACAGGAGGTTTTGGACATCGCCCATCGCTACAGCATTCGCATCATCGGCCCGAACTGCCTGGGCGTGATTCGTCCCAGCGGACACCTCAATGCAACCTTCGGCGACGGCATGGTTAAAGACGGCAATCTGGCGTTGCTGTCTCAATCGGGCGCGGTGTGTACGGCGATTTTGGATTGGGCCAAAGCCCAAGACATCGGCTTTTCGACCGTAGTGTCAATGGGCGGCGCGGCGGATATTGATTTTGGCGAAGTGCTGGATTACCTGGCAACCGACAGCAAAACCACCGGCATTTTGATGTACGTTGAAGGCATACGTGATGCCCGTCGTTTTTTAAGCGGCCTTAAAGCGGCGGCTCGTTTAAAACCGGTAATCCTGATTAAATCAGGCCGTCATGAAGCAGGCTGCAAAGCGGCTATGTCGCATACCGGCGCGATGGTCGGCGGCGACAATGTGTTCGATGCCGCGATTGCAAGAGCCGGCGTGGTCAGGGTTTATAACATCAATGAACTGTTTTCTGCGGCCCGCGTTTTGGCCAACAATTATGTGGTCAAAAAAAACCGCTTAGCGATTATTACCAATGCCGGCGGTCCCGGCGTAATGAGTACCGACCGCGCCGAAGATGTTGGCATACAAATGGCGGAACTGACTCCCACCAGCATAACCGCGCTGAATGAGGTTTTGCCGGTGCATTGGTCCCATGCCAACCCGGTCGACATTCTGGGAGATGCAACCTCCGAACGTTACCAGAAAGCGTTGGAAATCTGCCTTAAAGATAAAAATATCGACGGCATCCTGGTCATTTTGACGCCTCAGGCGATGACCAATCCAACGCAAGTAGCCGAATGCATTATTGAAGGCGCTAAAACCAGCAAAAAGCCGGTGTTGGCATCATGGACCGGCGGCGCACGCGTTCAGGAAGGCCGCGATCTTTTTGACAACAGCCAGGTAGCCCATTTTAGTACGCCGGAAATTGCTGTCGATGCGTTTTCATTCCTGGCCAGCTATACCCAGAACCAGATCCTGCTAAAACAGATCCCATCCCCTAGTGATGAGCTGGCAAGACCGGATGTTGCAGGCGCTCGCTTGATTATCGAACGGGTGCTTTCGGAAGGCCGCCAAGTTTTAACCGCGCAGGAGTCCAAAGCCATCCTGGCCGCATTCCATATTCCGATCACCCAGACTATCAAGGTTTCCAGCGCCAAAGACGCGATGATTGCCGCTGAAACGATGCGCTTTCCGGTGGTATTAAAAATCAATATGTCTGAATTCAGCCATAAATCCGATATTGGCGGTGTGCGGCTTAACATCAACAGCGTTCAGGATATTTCGCGCAATTTCCTGGAAATGGAAGCGGCGATTAAGCAAAAATATCCCGAAATTACTGAAGTCGGCATGACGGTTGAGCCTATGTACCATTCCGACAGCGGTCGCGAGCTGATGATAGGCGTGGTCAGGGACCCTGTATTCGGCCCTGCGATCAGCGTTGGCTTGGGCGGCACAATGGTGGAAATCTTGCAGGACAGCGCCGTCGCCTTGCCGCCGCTCAATGCCTATATGGTTGAGCAAATGATTGCCAAAACCAAGGCGGCCAGATATTTGGAGGCGTTCCGTCAATTACCGCTCGCCAACAAAAAAGCCCTGGTGGACGTATTGCTTAATGTCTCAGCGATGGTCAGCGAGCTGCCGGAGATTTTAGAGCTGGATATTAATCCGTTGATCGTCGACGAACACGGCGTCATGGCGGTTGACGCCCGCATTAAAGCGGAAACCTCGCATCAGCTTAGCCCGTATGCGCACATGGCGATTCATCCTTATCCCCATCAGTTAATCGAGCATCATCAATTAACCACTGGCGTCAATGTTACGATCAGGCCTATTCGTCCTGAAGATGCCAGCATGGAAAAAGATTTTGTCCATCGCTTATCCGAGCACACTAAGTATTTCCGTTTCATGCAATCTTTGCAGGAATTAACGCCGGAAATGGTGGTGCGTTTTACCCAAATCGATTACGACCGTGAAATGGCCTTTGTTGCGGTAACCGACGATAAAAGCATGGCGAATGAATTAGGTGTGGGACGCTATATGGTAAACCCCGATGGTCATTCCGTAGAGTTTGCATTGGTGGTTGCAGACGATTGCCAGCATATGGGCATAGGCACCCGGCTGCTGAAAACCTTGTTGCAAACCGCCAAAGCCAAAGGCATGTCGTTCTTTGAGGGCGAAGTGTTGGCTGTTAACCAGCCGATGTTATCGTTGGTGACCAAGCTTGGCTTCAGTATTGAAACCATCGCCGGTGACCAAGAAGCCGTGCGGGTTGTTAAGGATTTGAGGTTGTGATTTAGTTTAGAAATAGAACACGAATGCCAAAAGTAGGCGACACGGATTGGACGGATTTACGCGGATTTTTAAAAAAGCCGAAGCCAATCGTGTCGTCTATTACAACCTTAAACGCGATCTGACGGCTTTAAAAATCAGATTCACTGGCTGTTTTCAACCAGAAGCGGACTCATAAATGGCCGATAAGGCTAATAGCGGTCGTTTAAGATGGTGGTAACTAGAATGCACACGAAAGCAGCTCATTTCGAGGCATGGTGGATTCGTTTCGGGTTACTCCAGCCACAGATAACCAAGGTAAACACATATAAATTTTAATCCTTTAAGAAAATAACATAAGATCATAAAAAGACCTCAACTGAAGTTTCCCAGTTTTTAAAACGCCTAATCCCGTTGCCTATGCGGTGTAGGTATTTAACGTAGAATTTGCTCAGTTTATGGCAAAACCCAATTTAATACGTTTTCCTTTATAGGGTGCGGACTCAAAAACTGGGAAACTTCAGGACCTAAATAAATTGGCTTTTAAATGTATCTAAATTGATTGTTCAATAATTTAAAAAGTCAAATGCGATTACCCTGCCAAGGTAAGTTATGAGGGCTGTCTTCAAATGAAGACTTACCCTATAATGATTTTCAGTACGACACTATTTATGGATATTTTGGGGCTATATGATCACTAAACTACCGACGAAGCTTGGAAAGGAGCCGCTAATAGACGTGGTTTGCGGCGTAAGTTTTGATAGCGATACTCCGGCAGAAGCCTTGTTGCCAGGTTTGCTTTTGCAAAAGCTTGTGGGTAAGCAGACAAAGTTTGAAACATTACCAATGGCGCAGCTACCGCAAATAGTGCGTGATAACGACCCGAATCTCAAGAATGCGCCACTAATGCGTATCGTGGTCGATGAGCAATTCACGGTTCTAATAGGGTCCAAATGGATGGGAGTAGGTTGTCAAATGCCCTATGCAGGCTGGTCGGTCTTTAGCGAAATGATTCAGACAGTCTTTAAAGTACTTAAGGATGTGCCGTCCGTAAATGGCGTAGATCAGCACTCCCTGAAGTATGTTGACTTCATAGAAATTCAGGGAGATACAGACCCCCTTTCTCGATTCAACTTAAACATTGAAATCGCGAGCCGAAAATTATCAAATCAAACGACGCATCTCAGGACAGAGATAGTTGAGCTTCCTTTTCTACACGCTGTTACTATTATGTCTCCAACTACTGCGACACAGCCTGATGGAGTAACTATGGATGGCGTACTGGTTGATGTTGACACGCTTCGGATAGAGAGCTTTGCACTCGACGATTTTTTAACGAAACTACCAGCTTTGCTTGAGGCGATTCACACATCCAACAAGACTTTTTTCTTCGACTTGCTAAGCAACACTGGATTACAGGAACTGGAGCCTATATATGAATAACACTACTTTAGTTCTCAAGCAAAAGGATTTACCTTATGTATATGGGGCTCATAATGTATATGCTTCGAGCAATGATATTATTTCATATGCGGAAAATTTGATTCATCTTCTTGCGAATTCTTCTGGCGAGAATATATATCAACGGGCAACACATTCCACGTTTGGTCAAGTTGAAGTAAAGTTTCCGACAAAACTTGGTCCTGTATCAATAAAAATTACGCTACCTAAGCCTGCTGTTTTGTCTGAGTGGGTTACAAGTGTGTTGCAACTCACCATCGAAGGAAACGAAGACGCGGCACTCAAGGAGATTTCTCTGGTGACAATGCGACTCAAGGCAAAAAAAGAGTTTTCTAAGCTATCAGACGACCTAGCGAGTTTCAATCTTGGAAGACTTCCTGATATTGTCTTGGTTGCGCTACTTCGGAACACATTTTCGATCCGCTCACAAATTTCGTGCTGGAATTCCTTGATCGTTCAAACTGAACAACTCCTCCAAAAGCGCGGGCGAGATCCGCGCTTCTTGCTACGTGGATTGAAGAGCTATTCGTAAATTGATACGCTTAAAACCACTTATTCCAGAGTCGTGGCCTGATGAATCAATGCGCTTCGGGCTTATGGTTCAAATATCAGATCCGTCCACCATGCAGTTCCATGCAGCTGCGTTGTACCGGTTCGACAACCGTCTGATGATTGGTGATCTTCAAGGCCATTTGCGCACACGGCGAGTTGAAGTCCGACCTTCAGATAGTCGTTTTTTTTGGATCGCTCCTGATCTCAATCTAGAAGATCAGCGGATATTGGCAGCAAAGATTGATGCATGGCTTGACGAGAATGAAGGCAAAATTCCTTATTCGGTTGCCCACCCTGGTGGAGTAGTATTCAAGGACAACGTTTGGATCGGTAACGAGCCAGGTCAAGGACTCACCTGCGCTACATTCATTGTGGAGTTATTCAACGAACTTGGCATTCCATTTATAGATGTTGAAACTTGGCAGCCTCGAACCGGAGATGCTGAATGGGCGGAAAGAATCCTTGTGCTGATCTCTGCTTCGATGTCGCCGGAGCATATTGAGGCGCAACGGGCTAGAATTGGACAAACAACTCGGGTACGTCCTGTTGACATAGCTGCGGCTGGGCATCTTGTTCATCAAGAGATGGAAGTCCCGCTTTGCTTCAATATTGTTGACCCGCTTTCAGCGCGCATTGAGGAGACTTTACTAGGATAGCAGGTGATAGGCTCACGATCAGGTCACCTATGCATGCAATCAAAAATCCGCTTTACTGCTGGAAATAGTCATTCCTAGATCTAGGTCTGTTGACTTCAATGGGTCAACTTTAGCCAGATTCCAATTTTATTGGAACTGAGTTTTAGAAAATAACCAACCACATCTGAATCTCTACAATTAAGTGAAGCGCCTACGCTAACCTTTTAATTTTAAAAAACCTGCCATACCCCATCAAACCCAGCAACAAAACAACCATCCCCAAAATAACCGGTTTGTCGCCCCATATCGCATAAGGCGTCATGCCGCCCATCGGGGTTATTGTTCCGGTCAGCGCTGTTTCTTCAAACAACGGGGCTTCGCCGGTGATTTCGCCCTTTGGCGAAACAATCGCCGTTATACCGGTATTTGTCGACCGCAACAAAAATCGCCCGGTTTCTATCGCCCGCATTCTCGCCATTTGCATATGCTGATGCGGCTCTATTGAGTTGCCGAACCAGCCGTCGTTGGTCACATTAACCAAAAAAGCCGCGTCCGCTAAGCCTTGAATACTCAAATCGCCGAATGCGTCTTCATAACAGACCAGGGTTATGAACGGATAGCCGCCCGCTTTCATCAAGGGCTGGTCTACAGCTCCCGGCGTAAAATTCCCCAGTCTTATATTGAGCAGGTTCAGCACAAAACCCGATAAGGGTTGCAGCGGCAGGTATTCGCCAAAAGGCAATAAATGGCTTTTACGATACATGCCTTGTTCCTTGCCCAGGGTTATCACCGCATTGAAATTTTTATTCGGGTCGCGTTCCTGCACCGGGACGCTGATGATTAAGTCGGTATTGTGCAGCTTGGCATCGTTAGCCAAGGGCGTTAAAAAAGCGTCTTTGACTTGATCCAGATAGGCGGGAATCGCCGTTTCCGGCCAGATAATGATATTGGCATCCCAATGTTCTTCGGTCATCTTTTTATATTTTAACAAGGTGTTGATTTTATTTTCCGGCCGCCATTTTTGATCCTGTGCGATATTGCCTTGAATCATCGACACGCGAATGGGCCGCCCGATTTCATGCGTCCATGTCTGATTTCTCAGCAACGCGCCCGTTCCCCATAGAATAATAAGCGCAGTGATTAATAAGCGTTTTTTGTCGCTCCGAACAATTTCTCCAATGACTGAAGCCGTTAACGCCGCGATAAAACCGGTACCGTAAACGCCGAATATCGCTATGTACCCGGACAAAGGCGTTTCCAATTGGGAGAATCCGATATGCAACCAGGGAAAACCGTTTAGTATCCAATAGCCTCGGAAATATTCAACGAGTATCCAGATGACAGGGAACAACAGGAGCTGCGCCCTCCCCTTGTTTATCGAGACCATTTTCAGCGAAAGATAGCCCGCCAAAGCCGGAAACAATGCCCAAAAAGCACAGAACAAGCCGGTCAGAATAGTCGAACCCGGCACACCGGCTCCGCCAAAATCGTGCATACTGATGTAGACCCAGGACACGCCCGAACCGAACGCGCCCAAGCCGAATAAATAGCCGCGCAAGGCTGCGCGTTTGGCTGATACGTTCTGCCAGCAGGCAAACAAAAATACCAACGCAATCAGGGCCGAATAGGAATAATCGAAAGGGGCAAAAGATAAGGTGAGTAAAATACCGGCTATTGGGGCGCAAAAATCCCAATATTGACTGTTTGAATAACGCATGTTTTCTTTCTTGACTCGGCTTATGAGCGTTTTTTGTGAATGGACACTCATTGAAATTAACTGTCATAATACCAAAAACCAACGTGCCGCCCACTATCAAGACAGACGCAGTCTATACCTGGCATCCCTCATGAGAACGGCCCCATCTACCCTACTAAGGAGTATATTTTGAAAACTGTTAAAGTGCCTAGGCCTATGCGCATGGTGTGGGGCAGTTTGGTAGCCTATTGGTTATCAGGCGTTATTAATCCGGCTTTTGTTGCGATTGCAGTCATGATCATTCTGTTTATCCCGGTTTTGATCGCCGACCCTTATTTTCCCACCCAACCTGACGAGTAAAAATCAATATTCTTTGTTCATAGGACGCGCGCCATGAAAAGACCAGCGTTAATTTTTATAGTGTTGCTGTATTCGTTCAATGCCGCCGCTCAAAAACTCTATAAATTCCAGGATGAACAAGGCGTATGGCATTTTACCGACAAGCTGACGGAGACCAAGCAAAAACTTGAGGTCAGACAACTGAAGGTAGCGCCCAAGCAATTAGTCTGGTTATTGCAGTCGGGTGAAGAGCGGCATCCCCAATTTTATATCCGTAATGATTATGCAGGCCCCGTGGAAGTTGAAATAGATTTTTCCGAACGGGACAATGTCCAGGCTAGGCCGGACTTACCCAAGCGGTTTGTTATTGATCCTGGAAAATCAGCTACGCTTTTTGAAGTCAACGGCATCAATGAGCATGAGCCCTGGCGGCTTGAGCTTAAATACCGCTATGTGATCGGCAGTCCTTTAACGCATTACAATTCCACGGCAAGCTATTTGCCGCCGATAGCCCCCAACACATCGTTTCAAATTTCCCAGGCTTTTGGCGGCATATTTAGCCATAACGACCAACAGAACCAATATGCCGTAGATATTGTCATGCCGATTGGCACCCCGGTTTTCGCGGCCAGGGCGGGCATAGTCCTGGAAGCCGAGGATGATTTTTATAAAGGCGGCATCAATAAGGCGTACAGCGCCAAAGCCAACAGCATCAGGATCCTGCATGACGATGGCTCGATGGCGATTTATGCCCACTTGGAATTGGAGAAAGCCCAGGTTTATCCGGGCCTGGCGGTCGCAGCCGGACAGCTGATCGGTTATTCGGGCAACACCGGATTTTCTTCCGGTCCGCATTTGCATTTCGCGGTTCAGGTCAACAAAGGCATGGAGTTGGTTTCTGTGCCGTTTACATTTATCAATCAGTCAGGTCAAGCCGAGGAACCCTCCGTTGACGCATGGCTTAAAAGGCTTAGTCCTTCTCAGGAAGGCAATGTCGTTGAATGCTGCTAAAACCGTAATTGGACAGTAACTACTCCCCCCTTTTTAACCGCAAAGCCGATTCTTACTGTCCAAAGCCAGCTTTGGACTCCAGAAAAATGTGCTATAGGAGTTCAAAGCTGGCTTTGCCTACATGGATGTAGGTAAGGAGCGTGAGCAGGAGCGGAAGCTTTGAACATGACAGGAGCCAGCATTAGCATTATGGTGAGCAGTTACGTTGGATATTCCATCTAATGGGTGCGGCCACGCTGCAATGTTTATAACTTGTTTTTATTACCATGAAAGACATGAAGTCAATGCAGGAGCAATTGCCGAGGCGACACGGATAGGACAGATTTACACAGATTTTTTCAAAATAGTCTGGGTTTTTAATCGGTGATTATCCGTCTAATCAGTGTCGCCTAGAGGCGCCTACTTTTGGCATCCGTGTTCCATTAATCATTTTTAGCATACGCTGAATAGTTACCCAATTTAAAGCGGAACGATTTTAGCTTCATCAATACCCTGATCTATCCAGCGTTCCTGAAATTCATCAGCAGGCAGCGGCGGCGAGAGGTAATATCCTTGAATCTCATGGCAGCCGTAAGACTGTAATAGCCTCAACTGGGATTCGGTTTCTACGCCTTCGGCGACAATCTTCATATTCAAAACCTGCCCCAGCGATACGATAGTCTTGATAAATGCCGCCTCGCTCGAGGCCGGATCGTCGCTGTAAGCCTTAATGAATGACCGGTCTATTTTAAGCGTTTGGATGGGCAGTTTTTGTAAATAGGACAACGATGAATAGCCGGTGCCGAAGTCGTCCATGGCGACGTGAATACCGCGCTCCTTGATTTGATGTAAGCGCTCGGTCGCTTTTTTGATGTCATGCATGACCAGGCCTTCGGTCACTTCCAATTCAATCCATTCGGGATTGGTGCGGGTTTCCGCCAGAATGCTATCGAGAACATCGATAAAATCATCGGCCAAAAGTTGCAGGGGCGAAAGATTGATAGCGATTCGAAATTCCGACAATTTGTCGGCCCATACATTGGCTTGCAAACAGGCTGTCTTCAATATCCATTTGCCGAGCGGAATAATTAAAGCCGTTTCCTCGGCGATAGCGATGAAGCGGTCCGGAGGAATAATGCCGAAGCCGGGCCGCTTCCAGCGAATCAGCGCTTCAGCGCCGGTTATCCTGATTAAATGGCTATCGGCTTTGGGCTGGTAATACAGCTGGAATTCTTCTTGTTTTATGGCTATTCGTAATGCGTTTTCCAGTAATAGCCTCTGGTGCGCCGCCTCGTTCATGCCCGCTTCGAAGTACTGGAACATACCCCGGCCTTTGGCTTTGGACGCATACATAGCAGTATCGGCATGTTTGGTCAGGGTATAGAAATCATTGCCGTCATTGGGAAAAATCGCAATGCCGATACTGACGCCGACGAAAACCGTATGGTCTTTAATCTGCACCGGTCTGGTCACGACATCGATCAGGTTTCGGGCCAGATCGGTGGCGTCGATGATGCCGGTTAATCCGGGCAGGATGATGGTAAACTCGTCTCCGCCCATACGGGCAACGGTGTCTGATTTACGTAAGCAGTTTTGAATACGCGTTGCGATGCTCTGCAACAAGCAGTCGCCAGCCCAATGCCCGAGCGTATCGTTAACGTTCTTGAAATGATCAAGATCAAGAAAAAACAACGCGAGCCGGGTGTTATTACGTTGCGCCAAACAGATTTCGTGTTCGAATCTATCCTTGAACAGAAACCGGTTGGGAAGGCCGGTGAGCACATCGTAGTACGCCAGTTGTTTGAGTTCCTGTTCAGTTTGTTTCTGATTACTGATGTCCGTGGAGATTGCCACATAATGCGTTAACTGGCCCCGTTGGTCGGTGACGGCGTTGATGCTGAGCAACATCGGGCAGAATTCGCCGTTTTTCCGGCGGTCCCAGATTTCTCCTTTCCATTCCCCCGCATTCAATAGCGACAGCCATAAATGTTTATAAAATGATCGATCATGCAGTTTCGATTTCAGCATACGGGGATTTCGACCCAGCATTTCGGAGCGCTCATAGCCGGTGATTGAGCAGAATGCTGTATTAACCTCCAGTATAGTGCCCTGCGGATCGGTGATGAAAATCGCCTCGCTACTATTTTCGAAGACTTTGGCGCTCAGTCGCAGCCGGGTTTCCCTGTCCTTCAACTCGTTGATGTTCAAGGCGGTTACGACGGCGCCTTCCAGCTTTCCCTGCTCCGAGTGCAATAAGCTGCTCTTCAGCCAATAGATGGATGTTTGCTTATCCCGATTTTTGCCTAACAGTCCATGTTCACCAGTGTAGTATCCGGTAAGGCGGATGGTTTCCAACAACACCGATCGGACCGGCCAGAACAAGGCAGGTAAATGCCCGGCAAGATGCTGTTGTTCGGCGGCAGGAAGCAATTCGTCGATGCAGGTTCCCAGTAATTCAGTTTCGCTAAGCCCGAGTTCGCGCTCCACTGCGCTATTCAGTTGCAAAATCCGGCCTTCCGTATCGATAACGAACAGGAGATCGTCCATGGTATCCAGGACGCGATCAACAAAGCGGCAGAGGCTTTGCTCCTGGTGCATTTTTTCTTTGAGTTTTAGCTTTTGCTGTTCCGATTCGCAAAGCATGGCATCCATGCTTTGGGTAATGACGAGGATTTGCCTTTCCTGTTTCAGGTTGGCTAACCGTAGTTTAGCGATTTCCTCCCGCAACTGAAGCACAGTTTCGGAATCTCCGTCACACAAGGTATTTTCAGTTGTTGGCAGCGAGTCGGTTTCATTTAGGGACAGCCAAAATTGACCGTCATGTTCTTTGACACGGTATTTTGAAATTTTCAACTCGATGCGTTGGCTGTGTGCAGGACAAACAAGGCTATTCCCATTGACTAACGAACAGTGCGTCAGATCGTAACCTTCATGAGAGCAGAGGGCCGGGACTGCCTGGAACTGGCCGTCAATGTTGAAAATAAGAATATCGATAGAGCGATGCTCACCGGGCGCTCGCAAGCGGCCTTTCCAGCGTGGCGGATCGGCTAAGTCAATGAAGGTAAGCGATTCGACGATAATATCGCGAAAATTTGAACTCTGACGGCTCATTCCGGCAAAAGACCTCGTATCAATTGGACGGTTTTGGATACGGCTTGCTCGGTGCTATCGGACAGGCCGGGAGAAAATGGGGTAACGGCGACTATTTCAACACCCACGATCAGAATATCCGGCAGCGGTTCCCGGATAACCTTAAGCGCCTCCAGCAAATACGGAATTCCCTGGCCGTGGCCGGTGAGTTGCACGGGGCTGTCGGCCAAATCTTCCGGCCTAAGTAGGCAAACCTCGCCGACATGACCAACGTTAGCCAAGGCATCGACCAGAATCGCCTGCTGGCAAGACTCAAGAAAACGGAGTGCATTCAGTCCGGCGATGCCCGCATTGAACACCTCGACATCGCTCGGCCAAGTCAATTGGCGAAGCTGGGCGTAGACACTGATACCAAAGCCGTCATCCCCGTGCAGTTCATTGCCAAAACAAATGATGTGCCGTACCCCCATACCTTAGGGCCATACGGTGATGCGCTTGCCGGTGTCGAGTAGATGCACGGTACAGACCAGGCAGGGGTCATGGGAGCGAATAATATGGCCGATTTCCACAGGGTCGTCGGGATCGTCGACAGTCAAGCCAATCAAACTGCTCTCCCAATGTCCGTACCGGCCTTCGCTGTCTTTAGGCGATGCATTCCAGGCGGTTGGCGTAATGACTTGATAGCGGCTAATAACGCCGTCGGTAATTTGCAGCCAATGCCCCAACGAGCCGCGCGCCGCCGTTACCAGCCCGAAGCCTTCGCCATCGGGAATTTCTTTCTCATCCGGGGAAATCATATGCGGGTCGTTAGGCTGTGCGGCCAGCTCGTGCAGTATTTCCCGCATTTTATGCAACAGCCTGGCGGTACGATGTAAACGGGCGAACTGGCGCAGCCAGGCATTGCCGCCCTCCGCCTGGTATAGCGAGCGGATCAAAGGCTCGCCGTCGATTAACGCATCCGCCAAGGGGCCGGTTTGCACGACTTTATTTTGATAGCGGGGCGCCTTGCACCAAGTGTAGCGATCGGAATGAGGCTGATAATCCGGTATGGTTAGGCCCTGAAACGGATGACGGCCGCCGGAATATGGCTGGAACCAGGAATAGCGCACATGTTCGGTGATTTCGGCTTGCTCGAAAGGCTCAATGTTGCCGGTATCGCCATTGAGGAAACCGGCCTTGAACAAATGCTTGCGTAGCGGCGGAAAAGTCCCGGCATCCTCCGGGTCGTCATAAGCGCCGTAACTTAGCATGTGCGGGGTGCCAAAACCCAAACGATGCAGGCCTATGTCGCGGCTCATCAGCGTGAACAGTCCGATGGCGCTGTCGGCGTGGGCATCTTTCGCACCCAACCAGGTGAAGAATTCGTCGGCGGATTGCAAGGCCAACCAGGAGTCCAGGTCTGTGCCGATGACGCTCTGTTCGAACCAGCGGGTCAGTTTGTTCAGTATGGACAGGCTGTCGATAACGTGGCGACTACTTGCAGGCGACGTCACGCCGCCCGGCAACATATAAGAGGAGTGCGGCCACTGACCGCCAAACAGGGCGATAATTTCGACGATATGCCGCGAATGTTCGAGAGCGCCGCGATGAACCGAGCCCTTAAACGGCAGGAAGGCCGTCCGTGCTTTTTGATAAAACGAGCGCTCGGCGTATTTGGGATGGCAAAAGTCGGCGGTGAAAAACATAAAGGATTGCCGCAGGTCGCTTTGCACCGTTTCGGCCATCAAACACAGGTTGCGGATACGAATAGCCGCAGGCGGTACGGGAATGCCGCCGACCTGTTCCAAGGCGAGCACCGCAGCGTTTAATTGCGCGGTGCCGCAGATGCCGCAGATGCGGGGAGTAATCACCAGGGAATCTTTGGGAGTGCGGCCCACGAGGATTTGTTCGAAGCCCCTATAAAGGGAGCCGATACAACGGGCATCAACGACCTTATTGTCTTCCAGTTCCAGCTGGAAATCGAGATCGCCCTCAACCCGGTTAAGGTCGATTTGAATGATTCTTCTGGACATGGTTAAGTGTCCATCGTCTTGTTCAGCACCCGGTCGGGAGCCGCTTCATGCGCCAAGCTTTTGTAAGCCATGTAATTGGCGCGTTCTACGCCCAATGGCAGATGTACCGGAATGGTGCCGATTTTTTCAGTGAGGAACAAATCCTGATCCAGCGGGAACTCGGGAGAAGTGCATCCGAAACACGGCACGCCTGCCCTGGTCTTGCTGCTGCGATTATTCCAGAGTTCGGTATTGCAAATAGCCATCGTGATCGGCCCTTGGCAGCCCAGGTTAAAGAACATGCAGGCCTTGCCGCCGAACGCGGTGTCTTCCACATCGTACTCGTGATATTCATTGCGGGTGCAGCCTTGATGCACAGTACTATTGAAAAAGGTCTTGGGCCGGTTAATAGAATCGAGTTCTATTGGCAGTCCCGATGCCAGCATGGCCAAGGTTTTGGTCATCGCATTGGGGTGAGCGGGACAGCCCGAGATATTGATGACCGGCAGGCCTTTGCGCGAGCGCCATTCGCTCGGCAATAGCCCGCCTGGAGATTGTTTGTCGAACTGCAAACCGAGACAGTCGGTCGGATTGGGAGGCGCGGCATGGACGCCGCCATACGACGCACAAGTGCCCAGGGCTACAACGTATTCGGCTTTTTCGGCCAGCTCACTGACCAGGCTCATTTTGGAACGGCCCCGATACGGATCGTACATGCCTGAGCCATTGGGGCCCGTAATAATGCTGCCTTCAATGCATAAAATGTCGAGGACTTGCCGATCCGCGATGATAGCCTCGATCAAACTATCCAATCTGGTCGTCGGCTCTATGGACAGGGAGGGTTGCCAGAGCATTTCGATGCCGTATTCATCCACGAGTTCTTCCAGCGACGGGCTATCCGCGCATAGAATCGACATGGTATCGCCGCCGCAGGAGCCGGTTTGTAGCCAAAGGACTGTCGTCATAAAATCTTCGTGATATTTCTTAGTTTGTAGCGCGTCGATACATAAGGCGATTTCATGCGAAAAATATACCCACCTGACTGGTCTTTTTGTCCGTCTTCTGCGTTGTAAAAATGGTTGCATAGCTCCTCGCTATGCGCCCATTTTTACGCCTTGAATACGAACAAAAATCCTGCGCCATTTGGGTATATTTATTCTTGGCAATCGCCTAAACGCGCTTTTATTAGTGAAAGTTACCACCTAAACCGGTGAATATTGCTACGCCATCAAAGCGTAGCCGAAAGTTGTACTCTATCTGCTTGGGTATCGTCAAATTTGCTTGCCGTTTTCTTGGCGAGTCTCCTTGTAGGCTTCCCGTTTAAGGAGGAACGCATAAAAGGCAATCGTTCGGCTACGCTCCAACGTAGGCTTGGACAGATAACATCCCTTCAAGGGATGTTATCTGTATTACAGAACCTTTTCCAATATCTCCAAGCGCAAATCTGCAACCTTGGCTGTCCATAGCTCCGGGTTCACCGGAAATGCCTTGCTTACCCCGGTGCGCCGGTAACCGCGCCGTTCGTAAAAGGCGATCAGCTCGTCCCTGCATGAGATGACGGTCATAACCGATTTATTGACGGCCCAGGCTTCCTGCGCGGCTTGCTCGGCTGCTTCCAGCAATTGCTTGCCTATGTCCCGGCCCTGTAGCGGCGGACTGACTGCCAACATGCCGAGGTAAACCTGCTCGGCCTGTTTCTGCAAATGCACCGACCCTATCAGTTCCGCTTCAGCCTTGCACAGCAAAAACATCGAATCGTCACTTGAAATCAATCGCAGGATTTCTTCAGGATCGGTTCTGCACCCTGCCAGTAAATCAGCTTCCGTCGTCCAACCCTGTTTACTGACTTCGCCGCGATAAGCCGAGTTAACCAGCGCGGCAATTTGCCCTGCATCCTGTTGCTTCGCCTTGAACATCAATAGCGTCATAAGCAAAGCAACCTATCCACGGCATTGCACTCGTCGGCGGTCAGTTCAAAATCGAAAATCGCCAAGTCTTCGCGTATATGGTTTTCCGAAGTGGCGCCGGTTAACGGAATAATATCGATTTGGCTCAGGTAACGGAAAAATAGCTGGGCGGCACTGCGCCGGTATTTCGCCGCCAGGGTTTGCAGCGTCGGGTGCGCCAAGATATTGGGATTGGCGGTCAGCGTCCAGAAGCTTTGGTAAATGATCCGATGTTTACGGCAAAAATCGCGGATAGTCCGATCATACTGGGTTTCCGCATAAAAACGGTTCTGGATAACCGCCGGTTTGATAGTGACATTTTCATACAACAGCTCAAGCTGTCGCAGATCGTAGCAGTTGCTGATCCCCAATTGCTTCGCGCCGCCACTGTGAAAAATTTGCTCCATCGCCCGCCAGACTTCAAGCGTGTGCGGTGGGTTTGCCAACGGCGAATGCAGCACCAGACAATCCAAATAAGCGGTTTGCAAGTTTTTTAATGAGGCCTGGAATGATTGCGCTACTTGCGCGCTGAGGTCGGCGTTGGGATCATAAGGTAGTCGCGCCGGGTCTTGGCCGCTGAGCGGCGTGAATTTACTTTGCAGATAAAGTTCGCTTCGGTCTATCCCGCGATGCAGGCAGGCGGCCACGCCGTCACCGACCCCCGCTTCGTTGTAATGCTTGGGTTGGCAGGCCGTATCGATGCCGCGAAAACCCAATCCGATAGCCTGCTCTACCAGCGTCGCCGTTGCGTCTTTCTTCCAAGCCGTACCGTAAATAATCCGGGGTATCTGTACGCCGTAAGCGGAAGTCAAAAAGTCGTTAACGTTCATAAGCACTCCGGGAAAAATAGTAGACTTTTATCATCCTCGCCTATTAGCTGAGTTAGGGCTTGCGCCGTTTTTAGCGCAATGCTGGAAATGCCGTGCATCAAACTGCTGACATAAACGACCAGTCTATGCTCAAATCCGGGAATCGTTGTACCGCAGTCGGTTCATCCATACCAAACACGCCGGGTTGTCCGTACCGTCCTTGTTCATCTAGCGTGTACACCATAAGCCAACAATCTTCCGGGTGGATAAGCCAATATTCCTGCACCCCATGCTGCTGGTACAGACTGCGTTTGGTATTCATGTCTTTCAGCGCGGTGGAAGGCGAAAGCACTTCAATAATCCAATCCGGCGCACCACGGCAGCCTTGCTTGTCCAGCTTGGATGGATCGCAAATGACGCTCAGGTCGGGTTGCACCACGGTTTCGACATCGGCGTCGGCTTCATCTTTGCGCGGCAGGCGTACGTCGAAGGGCGAGACATAAAATTTACAAGGTTTGCCTTGCAGGTAATTACCGACTTGCCTGCACAATTCGGACACAATATCCTGATGCAACCGTTGCGGTGCGGTCATGGCATACGGCTCGCCGTCAATCAACTCCCAATGTTCATCTTCGGGCCATTGGGCATAATCGGCATAGGTATACTTTTGTTGCAATTGTTCGGCGATACTCATCGTCTTTTCTCCAAAGTGAAAGCTATGTAGGGGCCCTGTTCAAAGGTTCAAAGCCAGCTTTGAACTCCGAAACAACATCATGGATTTATCATACACGGTGGTCAACCCGGAAACGAGAGACCTGGATAATTACGCTTTCAACTCGATAAGCGAAGCTGCCACTCGGCAATTTTGATCCTCAACTCATTGATATTAACCGTAGTCAGATGGCGCTGCTTTAACAAACGCTTACCGGCCACCCAGACATCGGTGACTTGCTGGCGGCTCGCGGCATACACAATCTGCGAAATCGGGCAATATAACGGTTGGGTTTCCAGAGGCGATAAATCAATAGCAATCACGTCGGCGGCTTTGCCGATGCTTAACGAGCCGATTTCATGATCCAAACCCAAGGCCTTGGCGCCATTGATAGTCGCCATACGCAGGGCGGTCATCGCCGGAATGGCGCTGGCGTCACCGGCAACAGCTTTGCCGAGTAATGCTGCGGTGCGCATTTCCCCGAACATGTCCAGGTCATTGTTGCTGGCCGCGCCGTCGGTGCCCAAAGCCACATTGATGCCTGCGGCGATGCATTTGGCGACCGGGCAAAAGCCGCTGGCCAGTTTTAAATTGGATTCCGGGCAATGCACGATATGGGCGCCGGATTCGGCAAAACGAACGATTTCGTCATCGGTCAATTGGGTCATGTGTACTGCGATAAACGATGGATCGATCAGGCCGAGTTCGTGCAATCTTTGCAAAGGCCGCGTCCCGGTTTTTTCCTGCTCCTGCTCGATTTCATGCAGCGTTTCGTGGACATGCATATGGATAGGCAGTTCCAGTTCGTCGGCAAAGGTTTTAATCTTTTGCAAGGGTTCGTCCGATACCGTGTACGGCGCGTGCGGCGCAAACGGCGTAGAAATCAGCGGGTGATTACGTAATTGCTCATGCAAGGCCAAGCCTTTTTCAATATAGGCCTCGCTGTTTTCGGCCCAGACTGTCGGAAAATCAATGACAATCAGGCCGACACTGGCGCGGATGCCGTGATGATTCGCCTGCGTTGCGGTGACTTCCGGAAAAAAATACATATCGTTGAAACAGGTCGTCCCACCCAGTATCATCTCGGCTATCGCCAAGTCAGTGCCGTCTTTGACAAAGGCCTCGCTCATCCATTTTTGCTCCAACGGCCAGATATGGTTTTGCAGCCAATCCATCAGCGGCAAATCGTCGGCAATACCGCGCATTAAGGTCATCGCGGCATGGGTGTGACTGTTGATTAAACCGGGCAGCAGCGCGTGGTTTGCCAGGTTTTCGGTGCTTGTGCCTTGGTATTTTTGCTTGGCAAGATCGGTCGGCAGCAAATCGATAATCCGGCCGCCATCAATAACCAATGTATGGTGTTCTAAGGTTACGGATTCCGGTTCAACGGGTATAATCCAGCGAGCGTGGATGAGGCTATCGACAACTATCATAAGATATTCCTTTATTGAGTTGCTAAATTATAACTTTATTACCAATAAAAATGACTATGCAAAACAACAAAACCGTACAAGCCTTGCAATGGACAGGCGATGCTTTAAAAGTGCTGGACCAGCGGCAATTGCCGGAAAAAATCGTTTACGATGAATACAAGGATGCGGTCGGCGTAGCCGAAGCCATTGTCACTATGCGGGTTCGCGGCGCACCGGCTATCGGCATAGCCGCCGCTTACGGCGTGGTGTTGTCGGTTCGCAGGCAATATGCCCAGTCCAATCAGTGGCGGAAAAAAGTGGCCGCCGATATAGAGCTGCTGGCAAAATCCAGGCCGACGGCGGTCAATTTGTTTTGGGCGCTGGATCAAATGAAAGCCGAACTGGCTAAGCAACTTGATAACCCCTTGGCGGCTATCCTGGCTTGTGCGGAAAAAATCCATAACGACGATATTGCCGCCAATCACAAAATGGGCGAACTGGGTGCCGATATTCTGACCGGCGCTAAAGGCGTGATGACGCATTGCAACGCCGGGGCTTTGGCAACCGGCGGTTACGGCACCGCGTTAGGCGTTATCCGTAGCGCTTATCGAAGACAACGCCTCAACGTTTATGCGGGTGAAACCCGGCCCTGGCTGCAAGGCGCAAGACTGACCGTTTGGGAGCTGTCTCAAGACGGCATCCCGGCGACCTTGATTGCCGACTCGGCGGCGGCATGGTTGATGAAGTCCGGCGCGATCGATTGGATAGTGGTCGGCGCGGACCGTATCGCCGCCAATGGCGATGTCGCAAACAAAATCGGCACTTATTCCCTGGCCGTATTAGCCGAACAGCATGGCGTAAAAGTGATGGTGGTAGCGCCGACTTCGACCATAGACTGGAATATGCCTAACGGCGACCTGATAGAAATCGAACAACGCAACCCCAACGAATTATTGCCCGCCTGTTATTTAAACGAGGATTCCCAGGTCAGCGCCTGGAACCCGGTCTTTGACGTGACCCCGGCCGACCTGATTGCAGCGATTGTGACCGAACGCGGCGTGATATTGAATCCTGCGGGGCAAGGCGTGGGAGGATTAAGAAATGCAATTTGATAAAACAGGCAACAATCCGGTGCTGGCTATCGGCTTTTTGTTTAAGGGCCTGAAATTATTGACCAGCCCGGAGTTGCGTAAATTCATCATCATTCCGATGTTAATCAATGTGATGCTGTATAGCGTTGCACTGACTTTAGGATATTTTTATATTTCGGATTTGATCGACCAGTTTATCCCCGGCTGGCTGCAATGGTTGAGTTGGGTATTATGGCCGCTGTTTTTTATCAGCTTTTTTATCGCCGGCTTTTTCAGCTTTACGGTCTTGGCGAATCTGCTGGCCGCGCCTTTTTACGGAAAATTATCGGCAAAAACGCTGGCTATGGTAAGCGGTAAACCCTTCGCAAGCGTCGAACAGCCCTTGCCTAAAGTCTTGGTTGCGGAAACCAAGCGCATCGGCTATCTGGCGACCCGAGCCTTGCCGCTGCTGATCTTGTCTATTATTCCCGGTATCAATGTCGTCGCGCCTTTGTTATGGGCGCTGTTCGGGGCCTGGGGTATGGCGTTGGAATACCTCGCTTATCCGTTGGAAAACCAGGGTGTGTTGTTTTCCGAGCAAAAAGACTTGGTCAAGAGCGTAAGGCTGGGCGCGTTAAGCTTTGGCGGACTAGCGGTGCTGGGGCTTACCATTCCGGTGCTGAATATTATCATCGCCCCGGCTGCGGTGATTGGGGCTACGCTTTATTTTAATGCGGTTAAGCGGGATTGAGCGGTAGATGATAAAGTGTTTGTTAGAGACTAATACACCTAAACAAGGTGTCTATATTATAGCTAGGTACTTAATCCATGTTCCATGAACCTGCTAAGCAATTCCTCTACTCCGCTTACATGGTCGAAACTGAGCATCGCGATACTCAAGGGACGATTAAGACTGGTAGAGCATCTGCATTTTTGTTAGAAGTCGGAAAAGGGCAGGCGTGGCTTATCACGAATCGCCACGTTTTGGACTTGGATTATCGCCAGAGAACAGCAAAGTACAAAGATTTTGCTCTAACGAAGTTGGAAGTTACTGGTCGACGAAGCGATGACTCTACTTATACGTTTCGCTTTCACCCGGAAGCAAAAACGTATTTCCATACCGATCCTCAAAATGACGTCGTTTTGATTGAGACGAAAGTTTATCTGGATGGCCCAGACTCTTGGCATTGGCACTTTGGGCTTGATCATCTTGCGGATGCAGAAGTTTACAAGTCAATACGGCCGTTTGATCTCGTTTGTTATACGGGGTTCCCTGATCAGTATGACAAACTTGGAGACAGACCCATTTTGCGGAGCGGTCATATTGCGAGTGATCCAGCGTTCAATTACTCATGGGATCGGGAGCCACATGGTCAGTGCGTTGCGTATGAAGGGTTTTCTTTTCCAGGTTCATCTGGCGGCCCCGTCTTTGCCCCTCCGCGTGGAATGACAAACATTCCAGACTCGCGTCACGGATATCTTATTGGCGTTAATGCATTGCATATTGATGCGGGATATGCAGGTCATAGCGGCATATCATGCTTCTATAAGTCAACGGTGATTCTTGAAATCATCGATTACTACAATCTGCTAGAGATTACTTATTCAGTTCCCAGTGTTTAATACTACTCCCAAACAGTCAGGTAGCCTACATGGCTTACAACTATATTTTCAATTACCGGGATTTTCCGCATGGAACAGATTATTAATATTCATATTGAAAAACTACCTGAAGGTGTTTATTTAGCCATGTAGGGTACGCTGCGCGTACCATCAATACCGAACGCCGAAAGGTACGCACAGCGTACCCTACATAACTGGACTACCACTAACGAGGTATTTTAATGCGAATGTACAATCCCCCACATCCGGGCGAAATACTTTATGAACTCTGGTTGCAACCCCTAAATTTGACCATTACCCAAACAGCCAAAAAGCTGAATGTCACCCGAAAAACCGTCTCTGCGTTGGTCAATGGCAAAACGGGTGTCAGCCCTGAAATGGCTTTACGGCTGGAGTTGGCATTCGGCAAAAGCGCCGAATCGTGGCTTGCCGCTCAGTCGACTTATGATTTGTGGCAACTGGAAGCAAAACGTGAAAGCTTGGGCGTTCATCGCGTGGCGGCTTAAGTCATGTAGCCATGTAGGGTACGCTTTACGTCCACGAGATTAAGCGGGATTGAGTTGTAAATAGTAAAGTCAAGTAGGGTACGCTGTGCGTACCATTAATGCCGAACACCGAAAGGTACGCACAGCGTATCTACATAACTTACGAGTATATTTTTAATTACCGAGGGGGCCGCATGGAACAAATTATTAATCTTCATATTGAAAAACTGCCTGAAGGCGTTTATTTAGCTACTTCGGACGATATTTCCGGCTTGATCGCCCAGGGACGGACAATAACCGAAACCTTGGAAATTGCACGTGACGTAGCCAAAAAGCTTTTAGAGGCGCAAGCCGAGCACCATCAACTTTCCAATCTCAAGCAAACTGAGGATTCATTCGATTATCCGCTGGTTGTGGGCAGCTAAATGGGTCAGTTGGGTGGTTTTTGTTATCGTGAAATCGTTAAGCGATTAAAGCAGTTAGGGTTTCAATTCGACAGGCAGGCCGCAGGCAGCCACGAGATTTGGTACAACCCAGGCACCAGCCGTTATACAACGATACCCAATCATCCAGGCGATATGCCGGAAGGTACTTTGCGTGCGATTTTGAAGCAAGCGGATATTTCCGTGACCGAGTTTTTATCCCGATAGATGGGTAGCCGTCAGGTCGGGCATGCTGTTTATGAACGACAAACTACAAGATTGGAGTACAAGGCTTGCCTTGTACGTATAAATTGTTCAAAGCCAGCTTTGAACTCCGATCAACGTATTGGATAATCAAAGTTGAGTTTACCTGTGAACTATAAAACCCAATGAAATTCGCCATTCAAGTTAACGCCAGCCCGTACCAGTCCAATGCCGGGTATACCGCGTACCAATTTATCAATGCCGCCTTGGCTCAGGGGCATGAAGTGTTCCGGGTGTTTTTTTACCACGACGGCATTTACCATGCGTTCAAATACGCGACGCCGCCGGATGACGAACTCCAGTTCACCGCGCAATGGAGCGAGCTGGCAAGGTTACATCAGATCGACTTGGTAGTGTGCATTTCCGCCGCCCAACGGCGCGGCTTGTTATGCAGTGACGAGGCCAAGCGGCAGGGCAAGCAGGATAATGACCTGGCCGAGGGCTTTCGCATTTCCGGTTTGGGACAGCTGGTCGAGGCCACGTTGGAAGCCGACCGCTTTATCGTATTCGGGTGAGAGCATGAACCTAAAGACCACAAATCATTCCCAAATCCCCCTCTCCCCATTCGGCAAGCTCATGACAGGCTCCGACCGAGCTCAGGGCGAACGGGATTTGAGAATGCTCAGCTGCAATTTTTAATATGAAGCGTTATTTATTCGTACTGCGTAAACCTCCGCACAGCGGGGCACAGGTTCAGGAAATGCTGGATATTATTCTGACCACCGCCGCGTTCGACCAGCACGTCAGCATCTTGTTGCTGGACGATGGCGTGTTTCAGCTGAAAAACAGCCAGAATCCTGAAATTGCGGGCATGAAAGATACCGCCGCTATTTTTAAGGCACTGGAAATCTACGATGTGAACGACATTTATACCGAAGTAGAGTCGCTACAGGAACGCGGCTTAAAACCGGGTGACTTGTGTTTGCCGGTGCAGGAGTTTTACCGGAAAGATATAGCCGGATTGATGAAGCGGTTTGATGTGGTGTTTGCGGGGTAGGTCGGAAACATCTATATAACTCGCGTCATCCCGGCAGGGATTGCCGGGATCCAGAGCACAGGGATGTGCTAGAACGCATGTATGAAAAACACAAGCCTTACTCAAGGGTTGCGGCTTGATTTAGCATTACCATCCATGGCTTCTGGATCCCGGCAATCCCTGCCGGGATGACAGTGATTGAGTCGTTCGTGGTTTGATATTAACCAGTCAGCTTCTTATACTTCAACCGATGCGGATTATCCGCATCGCTACCCAAGCGGCGATGGCGGTCGGCCTCGTAATCTTCATAATTACCTTCAAACCAGACCACGTTACTGTCGCCTTCAAAAGCCAGCATGTGCGTGGCGATTCTGTCCAGGAACCAGCGGTCATGCGAAATAACCACCGCGCAACCGGGGAAGGCCAGCAACGCGTCTTCCAACGCGCGCAGGGTTTCGACGTCCAGGTCGTTGGTCGGTTCGTCGAGCAACAGCACGTTGCCGCCGGTTTTAAGCAGCTTGGCTAAATGCACGCGGTTGCGTTCGCCGCCGGAAAGATCGCCGATACGTTTGCCCTGATCTGCGCCTTTAAAGTTAAAACGACCGACATAAGCGCGTGATGGCGTTTCATATTTGCCGACGGTAATCAAATCCAGTCCGTCGGAAATTTCATCGAACACGGTTTTCTTCGGATCCAGATCGTCGCGCAACTGATCGACATAGGCGAGTTGAACGGTTTGCCCCAGCGTCAAGGCGCCCGAATCGGGCTTATCGACACCGGCCATCATGCGGAACAACGTGGTTTTACCCGCGCCGTTCGGGCCGATAATGCCGACGATGCCGCCGGGCGGCAACTTGAAACTTAAGCCGTTGATTAACAGCTTGTCGCCGAATGCCTTGCTGATGTTGTCAGCCTCAATCACCACGTCGCCCAAACGAGGTCCGGGTGGAATATAAATTTCTTGGGTTTCGTTGCGTTTTTGTACGTCGAATGACGCCAGTTCTTCAAAACGGGCCAGACGCGCCTTGCTTTTGGCATGGCGACCTTTGGGGCTGGAGCGTACCCATTCCAACTCCTCTTTCATAGCTTTTTGGCGGGAAGATTCCTGTTTTTCTTCCTGCAACAATCGGTTGCTCTTTTGCTCTAACCAGCTGGAGTAATTGCCTTCCCACGGGATGCCGGAACCTCTGTCCAGTTCCAGAATCCAACCGGCCACATTGTCCAGGAAGTATCGGTCATGGGTGACCGCGACTACGGTGCCGGGGTAATCGTGCAGGAACCGTTCCAGCCAAGCGACCGATTCGGCGTCCAAATGGTTGGTCGGCTCGTCCAATAACAGCATGTCGGGGTTGGACAGCAATAAGCGACACAGCGCCACCCGGCGTTTTTCACCGCCGGACAGTTTGGTGACATCGGCATCCCAATCCGGCAGCCGCAACGCATCGGCGGCAACTTCCAGCTTGCGCTCCAGGTTATGACCGTCACAAGCATTAACAATGTCTTCCAGGCGCGCCTGATCAGCGGCTAACTTATCGAAATCGGCATCGGGTAGCGCGTAAGCGGCATAGACTGCGTCAAGTTGTTCCAAAACCGCCTTGATTTCCGCGACCGCTTCTTCGACATTACCGCGCACGGTTTTATTGGGGTCGAGTTGCGGTTCTTGCGGCAGGTAGCCGATCTTAATGCCTTTGAGCGGGATAGCCTCGCCTTCAATTTCCTTATCAATGCCGGCCATAATGCGCAGCAGCGTCGATTTACCTGAGCCGTTTAAACCCAGTACGCCGATTTTCGCGCCGGGGAAAAAAGACAGTGAGATGTCTTTTAGGATATATTTTTTGGGCGGAACAATCTTGCCGACCCGGTTCATTGAGAATATGTATTGCGCCATAGTGTTTAATTCATCAGTTTAAAGTTGATAGAGAGTACCAGAAGTAGGCTCCTTAAGGAATGTGTACGAAATAACTTAGATATTTTATTCTCCTCACCCCGGCCCTCTCCAGCAGGAGAGGGGGCTAGTTGTCGAAGCTATTTCGTGCGCATTCCTAACCTCAAGTGGCTGGCTATTTTATCAGCGTTTATCTGCTGACTGACCCACTTCCAAAACCGGCACAGCAGCCAACAGTTTTTTGGTATATGCCTGTTTGGGCTGGGTCAAAATCTCGGCCACACTGCCCTGCTCTATGATCTTGCCCTTGTACATCACGGCCACGTCATCGGCGATTTCCGCGACGACGGCAAGATCATGGGTAATGAACAAATAGCTGACGCCTTTTTCCTGCTGCAAGGTTTTAAGTAATTGGATAATCTGCGCTTGTACGGATACATCCAACGCGCTGGTCGGCTCGTCGCAGACGATCAGTTTGGGATCGACCGCCAGGGCGCGGGCTATGCAGATACGCTGGCGCTGGCCGCCGGAAAACTCATGCGGGTAACGCAGCGCCGAATCTTCCGGCAAATCGACTTGCTGCAACAGTTGACCGACTCTGGCCTTGCGCTGCTCGGGGCTCAGCTTGGGATGCAAAGCCCTAATGCCTTCGGCGATGATGTCGCCGACCAACATACGCGGATTCATCGACGAGAACGGGTCCTGGAACACAATCTGGATATTGGCGCGTTGTTGCCGTAAGGCTTCACCGCTTAAGGCGTTCAATTCGACGCCGTTGATCACGACCCGTCCGCTGCCGGGTATCAGGTTCAACAAGCTCTTGCCCAGGGTGGTTTTGCCGCAACCGGATTCGCCGACCAGGGCCAGGGTTTTGCCTTGTTGTATGTTAAAACTGACGCCATCGACGGCTCGCACATAATCGACGATTCGCTTGAATAGACCTTTCCGTATCGGGTAGTAGCAATAAAAATCACTGACTTGCAGCAACGGCGGCTTTTCCTCGGCGCTATGTGTTAAGCAGCTTTGCATCGATGGCAGCGCGTTCAGCAACTTGCGAGTGTAAGGGTGTTTGGGCTGGCTAAAGAACTCGGCGGTCGCGCCGGTTTCGACGATCTTACCCTGCTGCATGACCGCAACCCGGTCTGCGATGCTGGACACCAGCGCCAAGTCATGGCTGATCAACCACAAGGCCATGCCGGTTTGTTGCTGGATGTTTTTCAACAAGGCCAGGATTTGCGCCTGGATGGTCACATCCAAGGACGTGGTCGGCTCATCGGCGATCAGTAAATCCGGCTTGCCCGCCAAGGCAATGGCTATCATCACCCGTTGCCGCTGGCCGCCGGAAAGCTGGTGCGGATAGTCTTTAATACGCTGCTGCGGTGCGGGGATTTCAACCTGCTGTAATAATTCCAGCGCCCGCTGCTTAAGCGCATCCCTAGGCAGGTCGAAATGCAACTTGATGACTTCCTCGATCTGGCTGCCGATGGTCATCACCGGGTTCAGCGAGGACATCGGGTCCTGGAAAATAAAACCGATGCGTCGACCGCGAATTTTGCACAGCTCGAATTCAGAACGCTTCAATAAATCATCGCCATTCAGTTTGATCGCTTCGGCCTTAAGCCTTGCATTGTTCGGCAATAATCTGAGCACCGACAAGGCGGTGATCGATTTGCCGGAACCGGATTCGCCGACTAATGCAAAGGTTTCACCGGCATGGATTGCAAAACTGATGTCATCGACCACGGTCTGCCGATAGTTGAAGGTAACGCTAAGATGCTCAATAGCCAGTATAGGGTTATTCATTGCCGCTCCGTCTCGGATCGAACGCATCCTGCACCACGTCTGCAAACAAGTTGGCTGCCAGCACCAGCGCAAACATAAACACAAAGGCGGCGGTCAGCGACCACCAGACGATAGGCTCGCGCGCCATTTCCAGTCGTGCGCCGTTAATCATATTGCCCCAGCTGTAGCTGGTCGGATCGACGCCGATGTTGATGTAGGACAGCACCGCTTCGGCCAGCACCAGTGAGCTGAAATCCAGCACCACGGAGATTAATACAATGTGCATCACGTTTGGCAGGATGTGGCGCAGTAAAATCGCGCCTTGCTTGACGCCCAAGGCCGATGCAGCCTGGACGTATTCCATTTCCCTGAGCTTTAGGGTTTCCGCCCTGAGCAAGCGGCATAAGCCTGTCCAGCTGGTCACGCCGAGGATCATGCACAGGAACAATAGCCTCATATCGGCCCTGACGATGACGCTGGTAAAGTCCGCCTCGTGATTGGCCATGTACACTTGCACCATCAGGATAGAGGCGGCGATCAGCAACACGCCGGGGATGGAATTGAGCGTGGTGTAGATGTATTGAATGATGTCGTCGACCCAACCACGAAAAAATCCGGCCAGGATGCCGAAGATAATCGCCATCGGCAGCATAATCAACGTGGTTAAGGTGCCGATGACCAAGCCGGTGCGGATGCTTTTTACAGCTTGATAGAAGACGTCCTCGCCGACTTTGTCGGTGCCGAACACATGGTAGTAGCCGGACAGGTAAATTAACGCGTAACTACACGATACGATAACAAACACGACCGCCAGAACCGCTTTCGCCGTTGAATTGCCTGTGAGTCGTTGATAACGTTCGGCGGATAAGGTCCACATGAGGAATATGAAAAAAACAATCAGGCTGGCGCCTTGAGCCCAGCCATAAAGCGCTTTTTGCAGAATATCGGGGATTGTTTCCGTCTCAGGATTAGTCAAATGCCTGCCGCCGAATTCCAGGCGCGGATAGCCCCATTGCATGGAACCGTCTTCCAACATCATCATTTCCTTGCTGTACAGCGTGGTCGCAAATGGCGCGGAATAGGTTTTTTCGCCATGTTCCCGTAGCGGGGTCGCCCAATAGTCCAGCAGGCTGACGATCTCGTTTTGCTTATCATCGGCAGGCTTAAAATGCACGGAATCAAGCAAACCGATCAACACAAAAAACAGCAACACTACCAGTGACACCATGCCGATTTTATTGCAGCCTATTTGTTGCAGCGGGCGCTGAATGTGTTCTTTGCCGCGCAGGTACAGCCCAAGCGCCAGCATCACAGCAATCAGCAAGTAGATCAGCGCGTCTGTCCATAAAATAATCATTACGACAACCTCACGCGCGGATCAACCAGGGTGTAGGAAATATCGGTCAACAACAGCCCGATCATATATAACACCGAGCCCAGAAAAACCATCGCGCGAACGGTAGCGAAATCCTGGCTGTTGATCGCATCTATGGTGTAACTGCCTAAGCCGGGAATGCTAAAAAACGATTCCATGATTAAGCTGCCCATAAATAATTGCGGTAACACCACCACGACACCGGTCAAAATAGGAATCATCGCGTTGGGCAATACATGCCGGAACAAGGTTTGGGTTTCGCTCAAGCCCTTGGCTCTTGCGGTGCGAACATAGTCTTTTCCGACTTCTTCTAAAAACAAGGTTCGGTACCAGCGCGCCCCCGAACCTATGCCGGAAAACACGCCGATCAACACCGGCAAAACCAGGAATTTAATCGCCGCCATGCCGTCGTCATAACCGGAAATGGGCACCAGCCTTAAGACCTTACCGATAACAAACTGCCCGCCGATAATATAAAACAGCGAGGAAATCGACATCAAAATCACGCACAACACGATGCCCGCATGTTCCAGCGCCGCGCCGGATCCCGACCGGCTTGCGGCATACACACCATCCTTGGCGACATAACTGTTGCGGAACAACACCATCATCAGTGCAGAACAAATATTCACCAGCAAGCCAACCATCAAGGTCGGCAAGGCCACGGCAAGACTGGGCCAGGCGCGCTCTTTAATGTCTGCGCCGATGTTGCGACCGCTTTCGGACACACCGAAGCGAAATAAAAACAAGCCAACCGATTTCTGATAAAAAATAGTGTCGGTTATTTTTTTCTCGCCTTGTGCGCCGTTATTCCAAAGCAACGGCACATCGTAGCCGTGTTGTTGTTTCCAGTTCGCGATGGCCTGCTCGGTAACGTGCTTTTGCCCGAGCTGCATCCGCGCCATATCGTCCGGGCTGTTGACAACGAAGAACAGCACGAAGGTTAAGATATTGACGCCCATCAGCAAAGGCAGGCTGTATAAAAGTCGCCGGATAATATATTGAGTCATTGGACAGTCTCCCTAACGCGGCGGCGATAGGCATTAATCGCCGGAATTAGCATCAATATAAACACCGCGCCGCCCAACGCCAAAGGCCAAAATACCGGCTCATTCCATTGCCGCCTTTTTTCGGCTCGGGCGGCCGTATCGATGCGGGTATATTTAAGTTGGTTATTCGCCATCAGGTTCGGTTTAAGGTTTTTGTACCAGCCGTGAAATAACGAAAAATTCTTCGGATGATAGCCAAAAATCCACGGCGCATCATGACGCACAATCTCCTGCATTTGCTGAATAATCCGGTAGCGTTGTTCGCTGTTATCCATGTTGCGCATTTGCTCGAATAATCGGTCGAATTCGGGATTATGGTAATTCGCGGCATTTTCGCCGCCATTTTGCACTTTGGAATTTGCGCCGTACAACAGGAAAAAGAAATTCTCGGGATCGGGATAATCGGCATTCCAGCCCCAGACAAACAGCTGCGCGTTGCCGGTGCGCATTTTTTCCTGGAAACGGTTGTAGTCGGTGGCGCGTATCACCAGTTTGATGCCCAGTTTTTCAAATTGTTTGCGATACCAGTTCATTCTGGGGCGATCGTCAACACTGGTGGCCGTGGTATCAAAATACAAAATCAGGGCTTCTTTGGTTTTGGGGTCTATACCGCCCGCATAACCGGCTTCGGTCATCAGTTGTCGCGCTGCATCGATTTTTTTACGCTGGGCTTTTCCATCCTGATTATCGTAAACATAAGGATTGATGCCTGTTTCATCGTCGGCAAAGCCGTAGATGCCTGGAGGCAAAACACCTTGCGCCGCCACGCCGCGCCCGTTGGTAAAGATGGAAATATATTCTTCATAATCGACTGCGATAGCGATAGCCTGCCGCAATTTTCTAGCCTGTTCGGTTGCCCCGCCGATGGTCGCATCCAACATATTAACGCCCATGTAAAAACTGGAAACCGCCACCGAGGTTTGTAACTGTATGCCTTTTTCCAGCATGGTCGGCGTCAAGGCCACTCCGCCGCTGCCGGTAAACTGTATGGCTTGGTCAAAGTTGTCCGAGGCGATACCCGACGCATCGTAATAGCCTTGCAGAAATTTTGTCCAATAGGGAATGGTTTCTTTTTCCAGCATGAAAACCACTTTATCGATAAACGGCAGCTGTTTTCCGGCATCGGTCAGCAAGCCTTTTTGCCGGTCTTCAAGCTCGCCTTCAGTCGGATAGGTTTCAAGATGAAACAGCGGGTTTTTCAGCAGGATCATGCGCCGGTTCGGGTTATTCTCCGCCATCAGATAAGGCCCAGTGCCTAACGGAAACCAATCCAGCGTGATGTTTTTGTCGGCCAGTCCCGCTTGGTCGTAAAACACATCCGCTTCCCACGGCATCGGCGAGAAAAACGGCATGGCTAGCCAGTAGATAAACTGCGGATATTTGCCTTTAATCCGAATACGGTATTGATAACGGCTGAGCGCTATTGCTCCTTCTATCGGCAGATCCCTGATCGCTGTCTTGGATTTATCTTTAACCTGTTTGGAAAAATCATCAAAACCGACAATATAATTTTTCATGATTTCGGCTATCGGCGACTGGATTTTAGGATGCGCCAGACGCTTGACCTGATAAACATAATCCTCGGCGGTGAGTTCGCGCGAGCCGGTAGCTGTAAAGTCATACAGCGATGTCGCGGCATCTATTTGCGCTTGGCTCAACTGGTGGTATTGATAATCGCCCTGGGCATTTTTAGCCAGCGCCGGATGCGGCTGGTAGCGAATACCGGGCTGGATTTCAATGATGTAATCGGTAAACGCAATATCACTGTCGTTTACGCGCTCATTTGCGTCATAGTCCAGCTTTTCGCCTTTTTGGTTCAGGTAAATAACCTCAGGCATGTGAGTGGCGGTTAGCGGCGCCACTTGATAGGGTCTTTTCAGGTAATGATATTGAAACGGCGGTTCGTAAATCTGCGCGATAAAGGTATATTCAGTGGCGTTGTAAGCGACAGCCGGATCCATATGCTTGGGGCGCTCTGAAAACGATTCGTACAAAACCGCCTGCTTGCTCTCGCTTTGGTCTTCTGTGTAGGGGCTATTAAATTGTGTGGCATCACAGGCTGTCAAAAATACGCTAAAACACAATAGAATTTTGTAGTTGCTCTTCATAGATAAAAAGATCCGCTAAACCAGAATAATTGACTCGCTATAAAGTGAAACATTTTTATCATGGGTGAGCAAATGCAAAGGCTCGCTGATTGCCTGAGCGATAAGCATTCGGTCAAAAGGATCTTGATGATATGGCGGCAACTGAGACAAAACGATAACATGATCTGCATGAGTGGAAAGTTCCAGAAAATCGTTAACCGGCAACTGCTCTATAATGGCTTTTAGATCAGCATGTAATTTTCCGGTCATGACTTTTATTTGAATTTCCCATAAAGAAATGTGGCTAACATAAATAGTGTTGTCTGCGCGGCTAATCAATTGATACGCCTTTTCGGGCAGTTTTTCATCGTCGTTTAACCACCAAAGCAGGATATGCGTATCAAGAAGTAGCTTCATTGTGGTTCAACCCTTTAAAATCTACTCAACCGGAAATATCGGCCCATCATGCCACAAGGCTAATTCTTCAGCGCTCATTGCCTCATCAAAATCATCGGCAATCCAAATCTGACCTTTTAAGCCGCCAGACTGGCGTGTTTTATGCCCCGCTTGCTCAAGTGCAAGCAGCCTCGCCATCGGCTTACCGGCTTTGGCAATAATAATTTCTTTACCTTGTGCGGCTTCTTCCACCAATTTTGATAATTGTGTTTTCGCTTGGTGTATATTGACCTGATACATATTGAGCTCCTGGACTAAACCGGACTAAGTTTAACATCAGTTATTCAGGTTTCTATCAGAAATTCTTTTGAAAAATCGCTATCGTTAAAAGATCATTAATATGTTCGCCGATCATTGCTAAATCATGGCTTATCAAAAAGGCATTGGATTTTAAGTCCCTCATTTTCATACGACTTGTCGCGCCGACGACAAAAGACTGGACATCAATAAAAGGGTCATAGATACTTAAAGCTTTACGGTAACAACAAAAACATCTGGGAGATGAGAATGGGTTTTATGCAGGGCAAACGGGTCTTGATTGTAGGTTTAGCCAGTAATCGTTCAATTGCATGGGGCATTGCACAAGCCATGCACCGGGAAGGCGCTGAATTAGCTTTTACCTTTCAAAATGAAAAACTGCAAAGTCGCGTCGAGGAAATGGCTGCGCAATGTAATTCCAACATTACTATTGAATGCGATGTCAGCATTGATGAACATATCGACACTGTATTTAAAAAACTGGGCGAACATTGGGACGGCTTGGATTGCATCGTTCATTCGGTCGCTTACGCCCCCCGCGACGCGCTGAATGGCGATTATGTTGATGTCACCACCCGCGAAAACTTTCAAATCGCTCACGATGTGAGTTCTTACAGCTTTACTGCACTGGCAAAGGCCGGACGCGCAATGATGCAAGGCCGCAACGGCTCTTTGTTAACCCTGACTTATTTGGGGGCCGACCGGGCTATCCCTAACTACAATGTCATGGGTGTCGCCAAAGCCAGCTTGGAAGCCAATGTTCGCTATATGGCTGTTGCGTTAGGCGCTGAAGGTACACGCGTTAATGCGATTTCAGCAGGCCCTATCAGAACGCTCGCCGCATCGGGTATTAATGATTTTAAATCGATGCTCGGTAAAGCTGCCGATACTGCGCCGCTAAAGAAAAACGTCACCATTGAAGAGGTCGGCAATGCGGCGGCGTTTATGTGCTCCGATCTGGCGTCAGGCATTACCGGCGAAATCACTTTTGTAGATTGCGGCTATAATATTGCAGGGTTAGCGGCGTCTTAACATAAAAAATTGGCACAAAAAAAGGGAGCTTTAAGCTCCCTTTTTTATTTCCGGCTCAACAACTTTACTTAGGCGCAGTCACCGATACATCAGCATCCGCCTGTAAACTGTTTATCAAGGCATTGAATTCAGTCTGACCAAAAGCTTTGGCGATATTCTTGGTCGCCAGATCCATCTGCTTTTTATCATCCTCAGTCATTACGCCTTCTGTTACTTTTGACAAGCTCACCACCACTTGCTCGCCAGCGGGCAATGCGGTAATAAAAACAGTTGGTTTGCCTGCTACGGGTTTAGCCGCCTTAAAAATCGCCTGACTCAACGCAAAAGGCACATCTTCCTTAGTGCGCGTTAATCCTGCAATGGTGTTTACTTGCAGCTTATTTTCAGCCGCTACGGTTTGGACCGACTCGCCTGCCTGTAATCTGGCCTTAATCTGCCGGGCCTTTTCGATAGCCTGACGCGATGCTTTATCAGCCTGCAACACAGCAACAATTTCCGACTTAACGTCTTTTAGCTCCCGAGCAGCAGCAGACTTATGTTCCAACAACCGCAATACAACCAAACGATCGGCACCCAATTCTATCGGTGTACTATTGTTGCCATGCAGAACTTCCTCAGTGAAGGCGGCGCTCCGAACTTTATCGTCCGTTGCAATACCATCGCCTTTCTCTTTGGTAAACATGGCTGATTTCTTAATGGTCGCCCCCAACGCATCTGCCACTGTTTTTAAGTTATCGGGATTTTCATAACTCATTTCAGTTAGAGTTTCACCGGACTCATAAAAAGTATTCTCTGCTTGAGCTTTTTGATAAGCCTTGGTGACTTCGTTTTTAACTGAATCGAACGACTTGGTTTCTCCCGGCATTAACTCGGTGACTTTAATCAAGTGATAACCGAACGCCGATTTAACGGGATTTGAAACTTCTCCAAGCTTTAAAGCACTCGCCGCATCTTCAAACGATTTTTCCATAACGCCTACATTAAACAGGCCTAAATCCCCGCCTGTTTTAGCGGTTAACTTATCATCGGAAACTTCTGCCGCCAAAGCCGCGAAATCTTTATTAGCCAACTCTTTTTGTGCTTTTAAGGCTTTTTCTAATGCGGTTTTTTCGTCGGTCTTGTCATTGATTGCAAACAGGATATGGCTGATTTTTCTTCGTTCTGCGGTGGTATATTGATCTTTTTGCTCTTCGTAGTAAGCTTTCAGCTTGTCATCAGTTACCGCTATAGTCTTGGCGATGTCGTCAAGCGACAATTCTATGTACTCTACAGAGACCTGTTCGGGGGTTTGATATAAATCCTGATGCTGCTGGTAATAGGCCGTCACTTCATCGTCTGAGGGCTGTTCTGCCGGTTTTTGCATATTAATAGTGACATAATCCACATCGCGCTGCTGATTCTGGATTTTGAAAAAACTTTCCACATCATATTTCGTTGCAAAACTGCTATCTATAATACTGCGCTGAAACTGTTCCATAATCAGCGCATTCTTGATTCTGTTTACAAACTCTCCTGAGGACATTTTTTGTAAATTAAGCATTGTTTTATAGCGCTTGTCATCGAACTTGCCATCCACCTGAAAATAGGCCAGAGACTGTATAAATTCACGCGCGGTGTCATCACTTGTGACCAAGCCTTTGGCATGTACATGCTGCAATAACACTTCATCCTTTATCAGCTTTTCCAAGGCCTGTGCTTTCAAGCTTTGTTCGTCAATTGTCATCCCTTGAAGGTTCTGGCTATATTGTTCATAAGCCCTGTTAACATCGCGCTGAAAAAAATCCTTATCGCCTACCGAAGCAACAGGCGCTTCTTCTCCAGTATCCAAATAATTCTGAATGCCCCATAAAGCAAACGGCACACAAATTACTATCAAAATACCCCATGCAAAAGCACCTTGTGCTTTTTCTCTAATTTTTGTCAGCATAATGCTCTGTCCTAAAGAAACGACTTGGGTTTAATCAAAAAATCTTAATCAAAAAAAAAGCCCCGAACCAATCGATCCGGGGCTTTTTTGATTTTGGCGGAGTGGACGGGGCTCGAACCCGCGACCACCGGCGTGACAGGCCGGTATTCTAACCAACTGAACTACCACTCCAAAGTCTGGTGGGTGCTGAGGGGTTCGAACCCCCGACCCTCGCCTTGTAAGGGCGATGCTCTCCCAGCTGAGCTAAGCACCCGACTAAAGAAACACTAGTTTACAGCATCTTTTAAAGATTTACCAGCTTTAAATGAAGGAATTTTTGCAGCCTTAATGGTAATCTCAGCCCCAGTCTGTGGATTACGTCCTTTGCGCTCTGCTCTTTCTTTTACAGCGTATGTTCCAAATCCAACCAAAGCGACTGAATCGCCATTGCTCAATGCTTTTGTAACTGCACCGATAAAGCCATCCAATGCACGACCTGCATCCGCTTTAGTTAATTCAGCAGACTCTGCTATAGCATCAATAAGTTCCGATTTATTCATCATTCCCCCTTAGGAAGTCATTTTTAAAATTATATTCTAGAAGATCAGCGTGATAATTCTTATGCCCATCTTCAGCGACACAAAAAAACACTGGTATTTATAACAACTGGGCTTACGCAGTGTCAAGCATTAACCAACCCGGAGGCCATGATTTTTGCGGTTTTGCTAGCTTATTGACAAAACCGCAGACTAACTTAATGCGCCGTTAAACCAGGTTTTATTGTTTTTACAGCCTCGGCTTCATTTTTTCCTGATTCTTCAGTTTCCATTTTTTCAACCGGAACAGGCATATATTGCAAAGCAACTTCCAATACCTCATCTATCCAATGAACAGGCCTTATCTCCAGATTTTGTTTGATATTTTCCGGTATCTCAGCCAAATCTTTTTCATTCTCGGCGGGGATTAAAACCGTTGTTATTCCACCGCGATGAGCTGCCAAAAGCTTTTCCTTTAAACCGCCAATTGGCAGCACCTCTCCTCGCAAGGTAATTTCACCGGTCATGGCGACACAAGCTCGAACAGGTATCTTGGTCAAAGCCGAGATAATGGCCGTACACATACCCACGCCAGCACTAGGACCGTCTTTTGGCGTCGCTCCTTCAGGAACATGGATATGTATATCATTCTTCTGAAACAGTTCATTATCAATTCCTAAGATTTCCGAGCGACTCCTGACTACCGTCATCGCAGCTTCAATGGACTCCTTCATCACATCGCCAAGCTTACCCGTCGCCGAATGCTTACCTTTTCCAGGAATTACCGCCGTCTCAATAGTTAATAATTCACCTCCCACCTCAGTCCAGGCTAGGCCAGTAACCTGTCCAATTTGATCTTTCTCTTCAGCAAGACCGTAATGAAAACGCTTAACGCCCAGATATTTATCCAAATTCTCAGAATTAACCACGACCTTGGTTTTTCTTGGCTTCAATAACAAATCTTTAACCACTTTACGGCAAATTTTCGAAATTTCCCGCTCAAGACTCCGAACCCCCGCTTCTCGAGAATAATAACGAATCATATCCCTGACCGCCTCTTCCGCGATCTGGATTTCCCGTTCTTTAAGACCGTTATTTTTAACTTGTTTGGGGATCAAATACCGGATTGCGATGTTAATTTTTTCATCTTCCGTATAACCGGCAATGCGTATAACCTCCATCCTATCCAGCAATGCAGGCGGAATATTCATGGTGTTGGCGGTCGCGACAAACATCACATCGGACAGATCGAAATCCACTTCCAAATAATGATCGGAAAAAGTGTGATTCTGCTCAGGATCCAGCACCTCCAATAAAGCCGACGCAGGATCTCCACGAAAATCAGCAGCCATTTTGTCGATTTCATCGAGCAAAAACATCGGGTTGCGCGTTTTCACTTTTGCCAGATTCTGCAAAATCTTACCCGGCATAGAGCCTATATAGGTACGACGATGTCCGCGAATTTCAGCTTCATCACGCACACCGCCCAAGGCCATACGCACATATTTGCGATTGGTCGCCCTCGCAATAGACTCGCCCAGCGAGGTTTTGCCTACGCCTGGAGGCCCTACCAAACACAAAATCGGCCCTTTAAGCTGCTTGACTCGCTGCTGAACAGCAAGATATTCAAGAATACGCTCTTTAACCTTGTCTAAACCATAATGCTCAGCCTCCAGAACCTGTTCGGCAACCTTTAAATCATGCCGCACTTTGGTTTTTTTCTTCCATGGCACATTGACCATCCATTCAATATAATTGCGTACCACCGTTGCCTCGGCCGACATAGGTGACATCTGCTTAAGTTTATTAAGCTCTGCATCTGCTTTTGTTTTGGCTTCCTTTGACATGCCGGCGCTTTCGATTTTCTTTGCCAGCTCGTCAATTTCATTGGGTACATCATCCATATCCCCCAATTCTTTTTGAATCGCCTTCATCTGTTCATTCAGATAGTATTCCCTTTGATTTTTCTCCATTTGCTGCTTAACGCGCACCCGGATTCTTTTTTCCATCTCCAGAAGATCAACTTCCCCTTCCATTAAGGTCATCAAACCTTCAAGACGCTTTTCAATATCTGCAGATTCAAGGATATCCTGCTTTTCACTGACCTTTAAAGTCATATGAGCTGCCATCGTATCGGCAAGTCGACTTGGATCGTCAATACCGGACAGCGAATTCAAGACTTCCGGCGGAATCTTATTATTCAGTTTAACGTATTGATCAAACGAATTAATTACCGTCCGCTGCAATACATCCTGCTCTTGCTCGGTTAATTTTAAGATGTCGTAAATCTCCGTTACCACAGCAGAAAAATAACTTTCCGTTTCTTTATAATGCAATACCTTGCTACGCTGAATACCCTCAACCAAAACCTTGACTGTCCCATCGGGTAATTTCAACATTTGCAGAATATTAGCCAACGTTCCAACCTCATAAAGATCAGCAATATCCGGCTCATCAACTTCCGCTTCTCTTTGCGCGACCAGCAAAATTTGTTTGCTATCTTTCATCGCGGCATCTAAAGCATCAATCGATCTTTCCCTACCGACAAACAAGGGAATTACCATGTGCGGATAAACAACCACATCTCTGAGCGGCAAAACCGGAATCAGTACATTTATTTGTTGTAATTCTGTCATTTTGTGCGTTTCCATAAATGGAACCTTATACCAATTTTCTTAGAAAGAAAAATTATGGGGGCGTTAATTTAAATAGCAAGGATTCCGACTCAAAATAGTATTTTTTGGTTATCTACCGCACAAAAAAAGGGAGCTTTAAAAAACAAAAGCTCCCTTTTATTGTCCGGGAATAATCTCTAAAACTCAGCTAAAGCCTTTTTCTTTTCGGTTTCATAAACCAAAATAGGCTCTGACTCACCTAAAATAACACTACCATCAACAACAACTTTGCAAATATTATCCGCAGACGGCAACTCATACATGGTATTTAGCAGAACATTTTCAACAATTGTCCTAAGCCCTCTGGCGCCTGTTTTTCTTTCCATAGCTTTACGGGCAATCGCAATTAAAGAATCATCCCTAAATTCCAATTCAGCACCTTCCATCTCAAATAAATGCTTATATTGCTTGACCAGTGCATTTTTAGGCTCGGTCAATATTTGCACCAACGCCTTCTCATCCAGCTCTTCTAAGGTAGCAACAACAGGAAGACGACCAACAAACTCAGGAATCAATCCGTATTTGATCAGGTCTTCAGCCTCGACCTCAGCAAAAAGTTGCCCAATATTTTTAGATTCGTCTTTAGTTTTTATTTCAGCAGAGAAACCTATCCCGCCTTTTTCCGAGCGATCTTTAATAACCTTATCCAAGCCAGCAAAAGCACCACCAACTATAAACAGGATATTAGCTGTGTTAACTTGCAAAAACTCCTGTTGCGGGTGTTTGCGCCCACCTTGCGGCGGAACCGAAGCAATAGTACCTTCAATCAGCTTTAACAAAGCCTGCTGAACACCCTCACCTGAAACGTCGCGAGTAATAGACGGATTATCAGATTTCCTGGAAATCTTATCGATTTCATCGATATAAACAATGCCGGTCTCAGCCTTATCTACATCATAATCACATTTTTGCAGAATCTTCTGGATAATATTTTCTACATCTTCGCCTACATAACCGGCTTCTGTCAAAGTAGTTGCATCAGCAATAGTAAACGGCACATCCAATAAACGAGCCAAAGTCTCAGCCAGCAAGGTTTTTCCTGAACCGGTAGGTCCAATCAACAAAATATTACTTTTTGCTAATTCAACCGCGTCTTTTTTAGACTTACTGCGCAAACGCTTATAGTGGTTATAAACAGCCACAGCCAAAATCTTTTTTGCATTTTCCTGCCCGATAACATAATTATCCAGCTCCTCTTTTATCTCTTTCGGTTTGGGCAACTCGCCGCCGCCAAAAGAAGAGGAATCATCCAGTAATTCGTCTTTTATAATATCATTGCAAAGCTCTACACATTCATCGCAGACATAGACCGACGGCCCTGCAATAAGCTTTCTGACCTCATGCTGACTTTTACCGCAAAAAGAACAATAAAGCAGCTTATCATCATCTTTACTGTTTTTGTCATTACTCATAAATTGGACTCCCGCAAACATCCAGAGATGATGTTTTTACTTTCAATTGGGCAAGAATATATCGAAATACAAAAAAATACCAACCGTTATTTATCAGCAACAATTGCTCGGCTCGATAACACTTGATCAATTAAACCATAACTAACCGCGTCATTTGCACTCAAGAAATTATCTCTGTCAGTATCTTGCTGAACCTTTTCTATCGGCTGACCGGTATGCTCGGAAAGAATTTTATTCAATTTTTCCCTGATTAACAGAATTTCTCTGGCGTGAATATCAATATCAGATGCCTGCCCCTGATAGCCACCCAACGGCTGATGAATCATCATTCTTGAATGAGGCAAACAATACCGTTTACCTTTTGCTCCGCCAGTCAGCAGCAATGCTCCCATACTGGCAGCCTGGCCAATACACATGGTGCTGACATCAGGCTTAATGAACTGCATAGTGTCATAAATTGACATACCCGCCGTTACTGAACCGCCGGGCGAGTTGATATACAAGTGAATGTCTTTATCAGGATTTTCCGACTCCAAAAAAAGCAACTGAGCAACAATCAGATTAGCCGAGTAATCTTCAACCTGCCCCACCAGAAAAATCACCCGCTCCTTCAATAATCTTGAATAAATATCGAAAGAACGCTCACCTCGAGCAGTTTGCTCGATAACAATAGGGACCAACCCACCAGCTGCTTCTGGAGCCATTATTTGATTACTCATGTACCGGTTATACATTTAAACTCCTTACCCTTGTTTGCTCATGGCTTCACTAAAACTTATAGCCTCATCAGTCACTTTTGCCTGCGTAACCAACCAGTCGATAGCTTGATTTTCCAAGACCATCTGCTGTACATCATTCAAACGGCTTTCATCGGAATAGTACCAATTAATAACATCCTCAGGACGCTCATAACTTTTTGCCATGTCTTCAATAGTAGAACGTACTTTATTATCGTCCACCTTAATATCGTTTTTATGAATAATCTCACTTAAAATCAACCCCAAGGCCACACGACGCTTCGCATGTTCCTCAAACACATCTCTGGGCAATTTCAAATCATCCAACTTCATTTTCTGTCTTTTGGCCGTTTCGATATACGGCTTCATCATATTTTCGACTTCCTGATCAACCATTGTATTCGGAACGGCAATCTGAATTTTTTCATACAACGCATTCATCACTGCAGTTTTCAACTTTCCACGCAGTGCCTGCTCCAGCTCACCCTCCAAATTACTTCGGATATCTTCACGAAAACCATCCAAAGAACCATCAATACCATAAGCCTTAATAAAAGCATCATCGATTTCCGGCAGCACAGGCTCTTCAACACTAATGACTTCAACTTCAAACTCAGCCAACTTAGCAGCTAATTTTTCATTGCCGTATTCTTCAGGAAAAGGCAGCTCAAAAGTTTTATTGCCCCCCGTATTGAGACCAATCAGATTATCTTCAAAGCCTGGGATCATTTGTTTAGCACCACAAACAACTTGGTAATTCTCTACTTTTCCGTCTGTAAAGTTTTCACCTTCGGCAACACCTGAAAAACTAATCGTCACTCGATCATGCTCTTGAGATGGGCGCTCAACGACGACCCAGCTTTTCTTTTGGTCTCTTAGCTTCTCAATCATGTCATTAACATCGACATCCTGAACAGAGGCAACAGGGCGCAGCACTTCAATTTGCTCAACACCTTCGAGTGATATTTCAGGGTAGACCTCAAACTCAGCGGTATATTTAAACCCATCAGCTTCATCTAACGGATGAATATGCGGATGACCGGCAGGTCTTAAATCCTGTTCGTGCAATGCTTTATAATAAGTAGATTGAATCAAGTCCCCGGCTATTTCACCACGAACCCGGTCTCCATACATTTTCTTAATGACGTGCTGGGGTACCTTACCCGGACGAAAGCCATCAATTTTAACTTCGCGCGCTAACGACTTTAAGCGTGCCGCCAGCTTCTCCTGAAAAACTTCTTCAGGCACGCTAACAGTCATTTTCCTGCTTAATTCTGATGTCTTTTCGACAGAAACTTGCATTTCTTTACCTCAACTAAAATTTAAATAAGAATTTTTATAGAATACCGGTAAACGGCTCAAAAGAACTGAAGAGTCAGCGATGAATCGCCGACTCTTAAATATGAATTGGGTGGTGCGAATGGAGAGACTCGAACTCTCACAGGATAACCTACTGGAACCTAAATCCAGCGCGTCTACCAGTTCCGCCACATTCGCACTTTGAATGAACTTGCAATTATATCCGTAATTATCTAACTGCAACAAGCTATAAATTTTAAAAAAACCATACGCGCCTAGTCGTTCATCATAAAAACTGCCTTATTGCTCACACTTACACATTGAAATCACAATTCAGTCTTTGCATATTGCCTATATAGATGTAGTATTAACTTAAAGTCAATTCAATGCATAAGGGGTACGAAATGAACGTTACACCAACCTCCAGCGCTATTAACCTAATTAATACCGCCCAACATAAATCAGCCGATGCCGCCCAAGTGATTGCCAAACTGCCCATGCAAAATAATGAAGTCGGCAGCGCGGAATTCAATTCCAATGACATTATCAAGCCCGTACTTAGCTTAAAAGAAGCCGAACTGGAAACCTCGGCCGCAGTCAAATTACTTGAAGCCGACAAAAAAACGACTGGATCTTTGCTGGACATCAAAACCTAAGTTAATCGCTTACCAAGACATCAAAACCCAACAGCCTGATTTCATCAGCGAATGCCTGCAGCATCTCCACCGACATTCTCTCCAACCGTTCTGATTCCGGCTGGAGAGACGGCCTTGCAATCGTATACAACATCACACACCTCAACACACAACCCTTTGCTTTAATCCCCTTTAGCAAATCAAGAAATGCGCTTTTTTCCCGCAGGGACAAACCCTGCTCATCATAATCCAATAAGCATGTTTGCAATTTTGTCGGGCACAACTTTGCTGAAAGCAACAGATTCTCCACGCTCAACCGACAACTTTGCCCCGCATTATTTATTAAAGCCCTACCCTCTTTCGTAGCGCTATCCACCTTAAACCACACCTCCCCACCATATTCCTTTAACTTCTTCAGGCCACGTTGAACACTAGACCTATGCACCAAGCTACCATTGGTAATCAACACAAAATTACTCTTCGGAAAAACCCCGACTTCTGCCGCCACCTCGCCAATGAGAGCTACAGCCTTATCAAACTCCCTTAAGCTAGTCGGCTCACCATTACCGGAAATAGCAATATCCTTAATGACCCGCTTGTCTTCATCCACCTGAAAACGCCGATAGAAATCGCCATTCAACACATCATCAAAAAAAAATCTCAGCTCATCCTCCAATAGCTGAAAATCCAAATCCGGCGCAGCACCAACTTTTAAATCAGGCACCTGGCAATAAATGCAGCGCCAATTACAGGCATTATTCGTATTGAAATTAATGCCGATCGACAAGCCGCCCGCTCGCCTGGAAAGCACCGGGTAAACGTACTTTAAACCGGCAATATCCCGGCTATGGTTGGTTGTTGTTAATATTACTGTCATAACTTTATTTGGAAGCCAAGGTGATTTCCTGCGAAAAATATACCCAACTGACTGGTCTTTTTGCCCGTCTTCTGCGTTGCAAAAATCCTGCGCCATTTAGGTATATTTATTCTTGGCAATCGCCTAATAAAAAAGCCCCAGTTTTTATACTGAGGCTTTTCGTTCATTCTCAACCCAAATACTATTCGATTAGCTTATTTTGACTAAAACCTCGCCACGGCCCATTTCCGACATATCGCCGGCATAACGTTGCACCCGGTTAAAAGCCGCAGAGCTGTCTGCAAATTTGGAATTAAGTTTTTTAAATGAGGCAAACAGTATCGGTAAAAACGCCAAGGTATGCGCACCGCAATCATTAAATCTTGCCGATGACTGAGGTTGATTCCACAACAATAACGTTCCCCGCCGCATCGCAAAACCCAAATACCTGCCGGTCTGTCCCATGACAGCAATAGTGCCTGCCGTCATTCTGGAACCGCAATAATCACCGGCATTACCCTCGACCAGAATATTGCCGCGACGCATGTGGTCCCCGGCACGCTCTCCGACATTGCCTTTAACCAGAATGGTTCCGCCTTTCATACCCATTTTATTGCCCGGCAAGGCCGCCCCCAAAAAATCTCCGGCATTACCGTTAATCGTTAGAAAGCCTTTTTTCATTTCGCAAGCCGCATAAAGCCCGACATCGCCAGACACCTCAATCTCACCGGCTTTCATGCCCAAGCCAAGATAAGCCCCCGCATCGCCTTCAACCGTTATGCGCCCGCCATCTAGCTCCTTGCCGATAAAATCGAGCTTGTTAAAACTGTTCTTTATCACAATATTTTGCGTATCAGACCCTGTAATACCGAAAAATTCATCCACCCGGATTTTGCGTTTGCCGTTCTGCAAGGTGAGCGCGGCAATTTCAGCGAGCTCCAAGTTAGCCAGTTTTTGACAAACCAGCGGTGACATATCTACGCGTTGATCCGGCCTTTGTTTCAGCGTAAAGGTTAAAGCACTCATGCCATAATCTCCTGTAAGTGAAAGTGGAACGGCCCCAGCTTACCGCCGTAATTACCCGCACTAATGCGTTTGATACCGTTCGCAGCACCTAAATCGCAAACCGCCTGAATACCGACTCTCATAGCTTTATCAATATCTTCTTTGGTTAAACCGTCGATAACGATTTCCATAACCGATTCAATTTCCGGCGACAGATCGGTTTTGGTCATGCCTTTTAACGTCGGACAGAACGCATCGTTGGTCGATGCACCTAATGCCTTGTATTTTGAACCGACCTTGGACCCCGAACGTACAACGCCGCCAGGAAAAGGCATGATCACATTCGGAATTTTACGCATTTCTTCAATCGCCGCCTCACATGCCGACAACGCTTGCGGTTGCGACTGAGCCAGCACCAGAAAATTACCGCCGCCGACTGCGTCGACTTGCCCTGTAGTCGCTTCGGCTAAAAACTCCCCATCCATGACCGGAATACGCCAGTAACGCTTGCCGTCAATCAGTTTAGCCACCTGAAAACCGTCGCCAAAATAGCGCAAATTTTTACCTAACGCTATACGCGTACCGCCATCAATACCGGCAAACAAGGCTGAAGTCGGCGATGTTAATACACACTGCCCCGCCCTGGTTTCAAGCTGCTTGGCCAAGCCTTTACCGCCCATCGCAAAAATCATGATGGAAACACCGGGACGCCCATCCGGGGTTTCGGAAGGATCCAAAATCCGCTCAATCCCAGCTTCACAACCACAAGCAATTACCGAGGTGGCGAAACCGGTCATGGCTTGCGCCGAAATCATCGCCCATTTTTCGTTTTGCGCCGTGATGATGGCACGCGTTGCTTTCATCGGAAACGCTTCGGCAAACGTAGCGTCTATGGTTACACCGTTAATAATCATATTGTTAAACTCATTGTTAATATTTTTCTGGTGTTGATTTTTTTAGATTAAGTTTATAGCCGTTTTGCTGCCATCTTGTATACTGCATTCCGCTCTCGCTTACCAATTGCGACCACCAATATTACCAGTTCTCGGTCACGCACTTCATAAACGAGCCTATATCCGACTTTACGCAGTTTTATTTTATAACAGTCTTTCATGCCGCCAAGACCTGCACTTTTAACGCGCGGATTGTCTTTTAATGCCCGTAATTTTTTAGCAAACTGTTCACGAATAGTATGATCGAGACTATGCCACTCTTGAAGCGCTTGTTCTTTAAAGCGAAGTTTAAAGCTCATCCCAAGCCACGTCGACCTCTGCCTGGCATTTTCTCGACTCAACAATTGCCGCCAATTCGACATCTTCCAGCTTATTCATCAGTGTTTCATAGGCTTTAGCTGGAATACAATAAAAAGCAGGTTCGTCATGATCAAGAATAGCCACCGGAAAACCATCACCAGCAGCTACAGTCGCAATTGGATCGTTTTTTAGTTCCGAGAGACTCGCAGCCGTCTCGGCAAAAATGGTAGTAGGCATGTTATTTTTCCGGTGTGTTACTTGTGTCAGTCAATTAATCGCTATGTCCATTGATTCGGATGCCGTCTCATCGCCGGTAACGTATTTGGCATTGCCTATGACTAAGACGTAGCTGACAAGGTTAACGCTGCCATTATCATGCCACACTCCCTTTCAGCGGATGCACAGTCAAACTGCCGCGCCCATCCTCTGTTATTTCATCATCGCTGATTTTAAAGTTGCCCAGTTTCATGGTCAGGAACCGATCAAAATATTTCTGCAAATCCTTTTCTACCGATGCATCAAAGTCGGGCTTAACAACATGGGTTGTACCCCATTTAGAGTGAACAACCTTGCCGTCAACCACCACCAGCTCACCGTCTTTAAACACATAATCCGGTTTTTCAAACATAAGCTGTCGGTCCACGTTGTCGGTATAAACGGTAATATCCGCCCAATTACCGGCAGCCAAGCCGCCGCGATCTTGCAAACCGATCAGCCTGGCTGCACCGGCGCGGGTCATAATCGCGATTTCCTGCAAACTGTATTCACGCTCAATTGACGCCAAAGTCGTCATTTTTTGCGCTTCAGGATGAATAGTCGCCAGCACGTCGTTACGGAAACTTCTGTCCATCAGCAAGCGGATCAAATGCGGATAGCTGGTGAATGGCGCGCCATTGGGATGATCCGTGGTCAGGAAAATACGCCACGGGTCATCAACCAGCAAAAAGGTTTCCAGGCCAATCGCCCATTGCAGCGCATTAACGAAGTTCTGGTCCTTGTATTTGAACGGCACAACGCCGCAACCCGCATCGCATTCAATATCCATAGTCACCCATTTATTCGGGCTGGCATGTTTATGATTGGCAAATTGGCGCATGTTGTCGCCTGACGCGGTTACAGTTTGGCCGAATAAAATCTGCCCGACATCGATAGTGATATTTTTGTTAAGATTAACGGCTTCGGCAATTTGCGCCGCGCCTGATGAGAACTTGAAATCCCCTTCCGTGCCGTAACTATGAAACTGAATATGGGTCAAATGCATCGGCAAACCGCCTATGCCCTGAATAGTGTCCAGCGTGGTATTCATGTTGCCCGGCACGCCCAGATTACAGCCATGCACATGCAAGGGATGGGTAATGCCCAATTCCTTCACCGCTGTCGCCAGTGCCTTTAGAATTTCTCTCGGCGTCACACCATAATGGCTGTTCTGTTCATCCAGCTCCAGTTTGCGCTGGTTAAACTTGAACGCACTAATACCGCCGGGATTAACGACTTTAACGCCAATCGCTTTAGCGGCTTGCATAGTAAAAGCGACATAATCATTGATGGCTTTCTGGTCTTTTTTGGCCGTCAACATGCGCAGCAAATAATCATCGCTGCCCATCAAAACATAACCCCCCTTATCCAGAATCGGAATATCGGCCATTTCCATATGCGCCTGCCGTGCGTTAATCGGCAATACCGCAGGCTCGAAACCGGCGGTATAACCCATTTCCGCATAACGATAACCGGTCACGAAGGTGCTGGGCATCGCATGACCGCAGCCGGAGCGGGTAATATCAGTACGCACAACGGGATCGGCGCGATGGTCTTCCGGCAATAAAGTTCTGGCGATATTACCTTTGCCGCCGCCGATATGGGTATGCATATCGATCGCACCGGACATTACCACTTTGCCTTTTAAATCGTATTCCTTATCGACCTTAAAATCGCCGACCGGCTTGTTGACGATGCGTCCGTCCTGAATGTAAATGTCCTGTTTCGCGCCATCAATCCCGCTGGCAGGATCATAAACAGCCCCGCCTGTTAATTTAATCAACATATTTACTTACCTACAAAGCTTGTTCAATGGCATGAAGTACGTCGGACGTACTGGGCAGGCCGGATTCGCGTAATTTTTTCAACCGTATCGCCACCACATTATCCATTCGATAAGCATGACCGGCATGATCGATACCCGGCGTACCGACTGGAATAAACACATCCGGTTCTTTGGCAAAAGTCATCCCGGAACGGCCCAGCACAATGGTCGGCAAGTTGGTTACGGGAGGAATGGCTTTAGCATTAAACGCCTGCACCCAAACCAAAACATCAGCCTCGCCATTAGCCAACAAGAAATTGGCATCATTCAAATAGGGATCATATTCAGGATAGCCGCTGGAAAAACGGGTACGCGCCGGATAACCGGTCGTCCAACCGCAAACCTGGTTAGCGGTCTGATCGCCTTCCTTGCCGCCTAACGGCAAACCGGAGCTACGGGCATTCCGGTTATTAATATCTTTAACCATTTCAGAAAGCGTCTGCACCGTCAATTCGGCCTGACTATAAGCCAAGGCGCCAGCCGCCCAAGTCACTACGCTATAGCTTGCGGCTTTTAATTTATCGGCAATCTCTTGTAAATCGGCAACCGTAATACCACCGACCGAATCGACACGAATCGGATTGCCTTTAACCAGCGCTCTTAATACCGCGACCACATCCGGCAAATCTTCGGTTGCGCACTCAAAAACCTGCGCTTTTTGGCCGTTTGGCGAGGTAGACGAGTTACCGGAAGGCGCTTTGCCTAAATAAATAACCTGACGCTTGCCGGTATCGTCCAAAAACATGGATTCTTCATTCCATAGATAACGCTCAAAAAAGCGCGGCGAAAAACTTTCCAGATCGATACCGACCACCAGCAATAAATCACAGCGGTTTTTTACCTCAGCCAGCGTGGTATTCATCCAACCGGAATCCTGCAAAGCCAGAAAGTTATTCCGTGCGCCGGTAAAATTCATATTATCGACCACAGCGCCGCTACGGTCAGCCAATGCCAGCAACGCCCGCATCCCGTTAACATCCGTTGCGCAGCCGCCGATAACCGGTTGATTGGTATTTTTCAACAACACTGCCGCTTTAGCCACGGCCACAGCCAGGCTAACATCCTTCCCATCGACTCTTGGACGAGTATCGGTAATAGCCTGTTCAAAAGCAGGCGTATTAACCGCACAGCCGTTTTTAACCACTTTAAGCGATGCACCGTCAACCTGAATGCACAGGTCATCCGTGCCGATACCGCAAAAAGGGCTAGGTACTTCAGTTATCTCAGCCATAGAGCTGTCCTTTTGTTAGTCACTATATTGACGTTATTGTGACAGATGCCCTCTATTCGTACAACCTTGGCATCTCGCCCGATCAAGCGCCTTAATAGATGGCGCTATCGTAGCGGAAAAATCCCTTATAAAGATTAAGACAAAAACCTACCACCTGAGTTTTTCCACAGACTACAGCGGCAACAAAATCCAAGCGCTATTTGCCAAGGCTGACGCCATTCATAGAAAAACGGCCGCCATCTATGACTTCTCGGCAATTGCTCCACACATTGCCCTACCTCTAAGCGTTTTTTAAGTTCGATTGTTTTGAAGTCTACGATACCGTTCCAAATCCCCCGGCGTATCCAAATCCCACTGCTCGCTCAGTTCGTGATGCCTAAGCTTATAGCGTTCGATGCGGCTGCGGGTTTGGCCTAACACTAATTCAGTCCCCCAAGGCACGTTATCAAAAAGTTCCGGGTGAGGCCGGTTGAGCCCTATCAACACATAACCCCCATCTTCTGCCGGAGCTAGCACAACTTCATTCCCTTGACTTAAGGCGGTTAACGCTTGCTCCAGATCCTGTCCGGTTAATGACGGACAATCGCAACCGATTAATAAAGCGTGAGAGTATTCGGCAAGCGCCGAACAAAAAGCGCGGCTCATGCGTTCGCCTAAATCGGCTCCTTGTTGTTGCTTTAGAGCTAGCGAATAGGCGGCTTTCGATGCCGTAAAAAAATCATGGTCGGCGTTGGGTGCGCACCACAGCTGCACAGGACATAAGCTGTTTAGCGTCGCCCGTTGCAGCGTTTTTATGCCGAGTTCGATATGAAGTTCGGCGGCCTGTTCGGCGGTTAATTCCGGGATTAGACGGGTTTTGACCTGGCCGGGAATCGGGGCTTTGCAAAATATCATCAACACGGAATCGGGGTATTTGTAAGTCACCGTTTCCGCAACGCCTTAAAAGGCAACAGCAATAACTGCAAAAAACCTAATTCATGCGGATCGGGGAAAGGCTTTAAACCTATGGCCATACTGGTTTGCGACTGCCGGGGTTCCGCAATATAGGTTCTACACAACCTGTCCCAGCAGGAAATGGAAAAGCCGTAGTTACTGTCGATTTCTGCCGGAACAGTCGAATGATGGATGCGGTGCATGTCCGGGGTAATGATCAACCAACGCAGTTTTTTATCGATTGCCGACGATATGTTGATATTGCTGTGGTTAAAGGTAGCCGCGCCGTTAAGGATAATTTCAAATACGATAACCGCCCACGGGTTTGCGCCGATCAAAGCAATGCACAACACCTTGTACAGCATCGAAATCATGATCTCCAGAGGATGAAAACGCACCGCGGTCGTGGCATCAAATTCCAAGTCGGTGTGATGCACTTGGTGCAAACGCCAAAGCAGCGGCCATTTATGCGAAACAATATGCTGGCAGTAAATGGCGAAATCGAGAAACAGCAATGTCGCTATAATCGACAGCCATTCGGGGACGGGAAATTGATTTAACAGGCCGTAACCTTGGCCTGCGGCGGTTACGGCGCCCAGATAGGCAATGCCGCCCAGGCTTAAACGCATGATCGCCATGTTCAATGCGGCAAGGCCCAGGTTAACCGGCCAGCGCTGTTTGCGGCTGATGCGCTGCACTCTTCTGGGGCTGATATATTCCCAGCCAATCATGATGCAGAAAATACCTAGCGCGACGGATAAACGGATTATGGTTTCCAAAACGTCCCCCTGCAATAAAGTTCGGCCAATAGTTGCGGATCTGCACCGAAAAAGTAACGCAGTCGCAAACTCCACATCAGCAGTATAGTCCTGTATAGCCCATAGCGCTCCCACCTCCGACCGGAACTGACGACTTTGGCGTCAATATAAATCGGCGGGCTGATTTTTTTTAACGCCTTGCTCAAGGCGATGTCTTCCATCAAGGCGATTTCGGGATAATGTCCGGCTGCATCAAACGCTTCTTTTGTGACAAAAATCACTTGGTCGCCGGTGGCAATGCCGGTCAGTCGGGAGCGGCTGTTCATCATCCAGGCGATAACGTTCAACATAAAATGATCCCCGCTTAATCGAATGTCGAAACGCCCCCATTGCTTGTTGCCGAGGTGTTGTTCGATTAATTGCAAGGCGTTTTCGGGCAGAGTGGTGTCGGCGTGCAGGAAAATCAAAATATCCCCGTTTGCATGGCTTGCACCGATGTTCATTTGCCGGGCGCGGCCTTTTTCCGAGCTGATAATTTGGTCGGCCAAACAGGTGTGAGGGTAATTAGCAAGCGGCTGTTCGTTGGTTGCGTCAACAATGATGATTTCGCAGTCGCTGCGTAAGGGCTGCAATGCAAGCAGACACGAGGCGATGGTTTTTGCCTCGTTTAGGGCTGGGATGATGATGGAAAATTTCATTGGAAGACTTTATCGTTCCCACGCTCCGGCGCTCGTCTTTATACACAAGTGCCTGGGTGACACCGTCATCCCGGCAGGGATTGCCGGGATCCACGACTGCAAGGATGCAGGAGGTAGAGCAACGCAGGAGCAGTTGCCGAGAGCACAGGGATGTGAATGCTTGATTTCATTGAGCAATTCCTGTGGCGAGACTTGTTG
>SCPZ01000078.1 GCA_004299305.1 Methylobacter sp. | reverse complement strand
GCAGTTTTATCTTTAATGCATTGAATTTATTTATAATTATTAAAATTCTGCATTGTGCGAATAAAACCCTTATCCGTACAAAACGGTGACTGCGACCCTTCCAGGGTCGTGGTTTTTTTTTCGCATTAACCGGGGGTGTCGCTACGCTCAACCCCCGGCTAATGGCTGGCAACCTTCCAGGTTGCAGAAAAGGTATTTTGACACTTGTGTATAACGATGAGCGTCGGAGCGTGGGAACCATAAAACCTTCCAGGTTTTTAAAATCTGGAAGGTCTTGGCGTAACCCTAGATTTAGGTTGCCCAAGCCGTTTGAAAGCGCTCTTGAGATCATCCAAATAGGTATAGGCTACTGGTATCACCAGTAAACTGAGCAATGTGGATGTGACCAAGCCGCCGATGACGGCGATAGCCATCGGGCTGCGAAATGAAGGATCGGCTTCTCCAGCGCCTAACGCAATCGGCAACATGCCTGCACCCATGGCGATGGTGGTCATCACGATAGGCCGAGCGCGCTTGTGGCAAGCATCCAGCAAGGCCTCAACCCTGCTCATGCCATGATCGCGACGGGCGACAATCGCGTATTCGACCAGCAGGATGGAGTTTTTGGTGGCGATGCCCATCAGCATGACCATGCCGATTAAAGAGGGCATGGAAAAACCCTTGTTTGCCAGCAGTAAGGCCACAAAACCGCCGCCAAAGGACAGCGGTAAGGCCGTCAGTATGGTAATCGGCTGGATAAAGTCCTTAAACAGCAACACCAGGACGATGAAGATGCACAGTACGCCGGTAAGCATGGCAAGGCCGAAGCTGGCGAACAGTTCGTTCATCATTTCCGCATCGCCGATATTGACCTTCTTTACGCCACCCGGCAAATTGCGGATGCTGGGCAAGTTTTCCACGGCTTTTGTTACCTCGCCCAGCGGCAAACCGGACAGTTCGATTTCAAAATTGATGTTCCGCGACCGGTCGTAGCGGTCAATGACCGCCGGGCCGCTGGAAAGCGTCAATGTGGCGACCTGGTTGAGCATCACCGAACCAACGTCGGCTTTGCCGGACGGTATGGCGAGGCGTTCCAGCACGGCCAGGTCGCGACGGCCGTCAACGGCCAGTTTGACCATCACCGGCACTTGCCGTTGCGCAAGATTCAGCTTGGCCAAGGCGTAGTCGTAATCGCCGACCGTGGCGATACGCAAGGTTTCGGCGATACCGGCGCTGCTGACGCCCAAGTCGGCGGCGCGGTCGAAATCCGGGCGCACGGCTATTTCCGGGCGTACCAGCGCTGCGGAAGAGGCGATGCTGCCAAGACCGGGTATGGTCCTGAGATCTTTTTCCACATTTCGCGCGGCAACGCTTAAAGCCTGGGGATCGTCGCCGCTTAGCACCAGTACGTATTTTTCGCCGTTTCCGCCCATGCCTACTTTGCTGCGAACGCCGGGCAGTCTTTGCAAGGCCTTGCGAATATCCTGTTCTATGGCTTGCTTATGCACCGGCCTGTCCTGGCGATTAGCCAGGGTAATGGTCAGGGAAGCTAGGCGCACTTCCCCTGTCTGGCTGCCCGCAAAGACGTCGCTACCGGCCGCCCCGCCGCCGATGGTGGTATAGACGGATTTGACATAAGGCACGGTGCTGATCAATTCGCGGGCGGCTTCCGCCGAGGCTTTGCTTTGCGCCAGTGTCGATCCGGGCGGCAGTTCCACCAGTACCTGGGTTTGAGGATTGTCATCGGGGGGAATGAAACCGGTCGGTAATAAGGGGATCAGAAGCAGCGAGCCGATAAAAAACGCCAAAGCCCCGGTAACGGTAATCAAGCGGTGTTTTAGACACCAGGCCGCCAGTTTCAGGTAGAGCTGCATGAGGCGGCCTGAAGCGGGTTGATCATGGCCGCTATCTTTTAATAGATAGGCTGACATCATCGGCGTCAGCATCCTGGCCACGACTAGCGAGGCCATCACTGCCAACACCGCCGTCCAGCCGAATTGTTTGAAGAAGCGTCCAGCAATGCCGCTCATGAAGGCGGTAGGCAAAAATACCGCGACTAATGCAAAGGTGGTGGCAACCACCGCCAGGCCGATTTCATCGGCGGCTTCCATCGCGGCCTGATAGGCGGTCTTGCCCATGCGCAGATGGCGAACGATGTTTTCCACTTCGACGATGGCGTCATCAACCAGGATGCCGACCACCAACGATAGCGCCAACAGGGTGACGCCATTTAGCGAGAAGCCCAAGTAGTTCATGCCCAGAAAGGCCGGAATTATCGACAGGGGCAGGGCGACTGCGGAAATAAAAGTGGCCCGCCAATCCCGTAAAAACAGCCAGACTACCAATACCGCCAGCACTGCGCCTTCAAATAGCATAATCATGGAGCCTTGAAATTCTTCCTGCACCGGGGTGACGAAATTGAAGGCTTCGGTGATTTCAATATCCGGGTTGGCGGCGCGCAAGACCTTTAGCGCCTGCTGCACTCCCGCACCCACTTCCACTTCACTGGCGCCCCGGCTGCGGGTGACTTCAAAACTCACCACCGGTTTGCCGTTAAGCAATGCCAATGCACGAGGCTCGGCCACCGAGTCGCTGACCGTAGCGATCCGGTCAAGCCGAATCCGGCTGCCGTTACTGAGGTATAAGGGCATAGATCGGATTTCCCAGGCCGATTGTACGTTGCCCAAGGTTCGCACCGGTTGTTCGCCTGTGCCCAAATCGGTACGGCCGCCTGCGCTTTCTTGTTGAACCTGACGCAGTTGTTGGGAAATGCTGGTAGCCGTGGCGCCCAGCGATTGCAGTTTGAGCGGATCGATGGCGATAGTTATCTCGCGGCTGACGCCGCCTACCCGATTGACCGCGCCGACCCCCGGTACGGCCAGCAATCTTTTGGCAATGGTGTCTTCGACAAACCAGGATAGCGATTCGTCATCACGTTGGCTGGAGGATACGGTAAAGGCTAATACCGGCGCACTGGCCAGGTCCATTTTAGTGACGATGGGGTCGCGGACATCGCTGGGCAGATCGGAGCGAACCTTAGCGACTGCCGAACGCACGTCGTCCACCGCCTCCTGAACCGGTTTTTCCAGCCGGAACTCGGCAGTAATCTTGACCGAACCATCCTGCACCTTGCTGGTTATATGTTTAAGGCCTTGCAAGGTGGCAAGCGAGTTTTCGATCTTGCGGGCCACGTCGGTTTCCAACTGCGAGGGGGAGGCCCCAGGCAGCGATGCAATAACGGTGACGGTGGGCAGGTCCAGGTCTGGCATGTTCTGGATTTTCATGGTCTTGAAACTCAGCAAACCGCCGAAGCTTAACAGTACGAACAGCATTAAGGCCGGGATGGGGTTACGGATGCACCAGGCTGATACATTCATGGTTGCACCAACCTGACCGTATCGCCGTCGCTGAGGAAAGTCGCGCCGCCGGCAACCAGACGGTCTTCGGGCCGGATGCCGGAGAGGATTTCCAGGTTACCTTCGGACTGTCGACCCAGTTCCACTTTAACTTGGCTGACTTTGGCCTGGTCGCCGTTGGGTTCGCCCAAGCGAAACACATAGCTAAAACCTTCCCGAAGCGAAACGGCTTCCTGTGGTACGGTCAGGCCGGAGCTGACCGCTAATTGGAATTCGCCTTTAGCGAACATGCCTGCTCGCAGGCCTTGATCGGCAGCGGCCGGTAAGTCTACGTACACCAAGCCGTTCCGGCTTTTGGTATCCAGATCCGGGGCCAAGAAACGAACTTTACCCGTGACGTTGCCCACCTCGGCTACGCTAACGGTTACAGACATACCGGGTTTTAGTTTCACCATCTCGCTGGCGGTGACTTCGGCGCGCCATTCCAAGCGGTTTTGGCGGATCATTCGGAACAATTCCTGGCCTTTGGTTACCACTGCGCCCAAGGTGGCGTTGCGGGACGAGATGATGCCGTCGTCGCCTGCCAGTACTCGCGTGTATTTTAGTTGGATTAACTGCATATCCAGCTGGGCTTTGGCCGACTGTACTTTGGCCTGTGCGGTTTTTTCGCCGGTCAGGTATTGATTCACTTGTTGATGGCTGAGTGCGCCACTGCCCGCAATGCTTTGCGCCCGTTCTGCGTTGAGTCGGGCTTCGGCCAAGTTAGCTTCGGCTTCAGCCAGCGCTGCGCGGCTTTTGGCGACTTCAGCCGCCACGGTCTCATCGGCAAATATCGCTAACACCTGGCCTTTGCGCACGGTTTCGCCAACCTGCACCCGGACTTCGGCCAAGTGCAGGTCGCTGACTTCCGCGCCGATAATAGCCTCCTGCCATGCCGCTATCGAGCCGTTGGCGGTCAGTATCAGCGGTATTTCTCGAGATTGGGGCTGGATGACGTTGACATTCAGCGCCGGTTTGGAGATCGGCGGATTTATTGCGCCGCCGGGTTCGACCTTGGTTGTATTGGCTAAGCTTAAGCCTATCAGTAGACTGAGCAGGCTAAGAACGGCGACTATTTTTCCTGTGCTCATGGTTTTTTTCCTGTGGCGGCTTGTTGGGGGTTGGTATCAGGGGGCGGGATTTCGGTTTGTTTACCGATTGGCGGCGAAGTCGCGGAGCCGGGCGGATTGCCGTCATCCCAGCTGCCGCCTGCCGCCCGGTATAGCGCTATCCAGGCGCTGACTTGTTCCTGTTCCAGGGCTTTGACGGCCAGTTCGGCAGTCAGGTGATTGCGTCTGGCTGTCTCCAGGTCGAGCAGGTTGCCCAGTCCGGTTTCGAACAGTTGTCGGCTAGCCTGGAAATACTGGCGATAACCGCTCTCGGCTTGCTGCGCCTGCGGTAAACGCTGCGCCGCGCTATCCAGTCTTACCAGCGCTTCCTCCACCTCTTTGACGGCGCTTCTCACTTTGCTGCGATAATTGCTGGCCGCCGCTTCATACTGGGCTTGCGCCGATTGCACATTCGCCGCACGCTTGCCCGCATCGAACAAGGGCAGGCTGAGCGTGGGACCCAACGACCAGGTTTGCGCCAGCGCCAGCGCCGCACCGTTCATGCTTTGCAGGGTAGGGGTGATGTTGCCGGACAGGCTTAGTTTGGGGAAACGCTTGGCTTGTTCTACGCCGATTTTGGCGCTGGCTTCCGCCATATCGCGTTCGGCGGCCGCCAGATCGGGGCGTTGCAACAGCACGCGGGCGGGCAGGCTGTCCAGTTTGAAAGTCGACGGATTGGGCAGTTTGGCAACTCGTTCAGGCTGTTCGAGAGTCTTGCGTACCGTGACTTCGTCCAACGCTGTCAATACCACTAAACCTTTTATCGCGCGCTCGCACTGGCCTTGCTGTTCCAACAGGTTTTTTTGGCTATCTGCGGCGGCGGCATGGCTTAAGGCCACATCCGCTACGGACCGAAAACCATGCTGTCCGGCTAGGGCGGTGAGTTTTTCCGTTGACTGACGCGATTTTGCATCGGCTTGCAGCTGCTGCACCTGTATCTCGCAGTATCGATAGTTGAGGTAAGCGTCGGCGACTTCGATCGCTACCGCTACCCGAGCATCGTGCCAAGAGGCTTGGCGCGATTCCAGTTGGCTCATTGAGGCTTGTTGCTGCCGGGCTAGGCCGCCGAACAGGTCGATTTCCCAGTCGGATTGCAGGCCGCTCTTATATTGGTTAAGTATATAAGCCGGGCCGCCGATCGAAAAAGATGAGCGGTTATAGCTTAAATTGGCGTCGATGCTGGGAACCAGCGCCGAATCGGCGCCGATCAGGCTGGCTCTGGCCTGCTCTATCCGGGCCAGAGCATTGGCAACCGAATAGCTTTCTTGTTCAGCGGAGGCTAGAAAGCGGTTGAGGGCGGGGTCTTGAAAACGCTCCCACCAATGCAGTAAATCCGCCGCTTGGCCCTGATGGGCTACCGGCAACTGTTCTGGTTGCGGCGCTTGCCAGCGTTCCGCTACCGGCAACGGCGGCGTTTTATAATCCGGTCCGACGGTAACCAGCAAACCGCCGTTGCAAGCGGTCAACAGTAATGGCGCAAAGCTCAAGCCGAGTAATGAAAACTTATTGGTCGCCATCGCCCTTCTCCTGAGTTCGGCGTTGAGCTTCACTTTCTACCATTGACAGCGCATAACCGGACAGACGCTTAGCCATCAGGTCTATTGCTTTGGGAGAACTCATCATTTGCGGCGCTATCGCTGTAACCACCTCCTGTCCGACGAACAGATGCACCGCCATGCCGATAATGGCGAATGCCAGCCGATGCAAGTCCAGGTCGATGCGCGGCAAGCCCAAATGCTGTTTGAGCAATAGGGTCAGCGCCTCATGTTGCGGTTTGATTTCGGACTCAATGGCTTCTTGCCAAGCGCCGGTTGGCTCCAGCATTTCGCGAAAGTGCAATTTCATCACCAAGTTGATGTTCTCATCCATTTTGAATGGGGTTAGAAAGTCGCAAAAAAACAGGTCGAGCGCTTCGGCTATAGGCAAGCTGAGATATTTTTCCCTGTTCGCGCGGGCGGGCATTTTTTCGCAAGGTTCGTGAAATACGGTCCGGTACAGCCCGGCTTTGTCGCCGAAGTAGTAGCGGATTGCGGAAATGTTAGCCCCGGCAGCTTCACAGATTTCCCGTGTTGTCGCGGCTTCAAAGCCTTTTTCGGCAAATAATCGCAAGGCTGCCAATATCAGACGGTTACGGGCATCGTTATTGTTGGTTTCTGGATTGGAGGTTTTAGTCATCTAGGGATTTAGGGTGCTGGATAAAATAAAATCAAACGATTGATTGATTTTAATGGTATCAATCAATCGTTTGATTGACAAATTATTTTTGCTTGAAATGGTCGGCAATTTTTCGACCTGTACGATTAGCTTAAAAAAGGCGATTTATCCTAGATAAATCATTTTTCCACGAAAAACACGAAAAACACGAAAAGTTTCAAAGGATTATCCTAGAAAAATCATTTCGTCCACGAAAACCAACAGTAGGCGCTTTAGGCGACACGAAAAGCACGAAAAATTTCAAAAGGTTATCAAACCAAAGGGTGAGTGACTAAATCGTAACTTCTCATTACCCACAGGCGTTTAAAAAATCTTTATTCACACAAAGGCACGAAGAGCACGAAGAAAAGAAGACTTCGTGTCCTTCGTGCCTTTGTGTGAATATTTACCTGTTATTAATGAGAAGTTGCACTAAATCAATACAACATATTGTTTTATTTAGTGTCTTTCGTGCTTTTCGTGGATAAACTGCGGTTTTTAGGATTATCAAGCCGTAGAATGTATTGTTTTATTTAAGCCAATCGTATGGAGCTAAGGAGGCGGAATACTTACATTTAAAGCGGAACGATTTTATAGATAACATCCCTTGAAGGGATGTTATCTGTCCCAGCTTAAATGGGTAGATCCAAAAATAGAAGACGGATGCTAAAAGTAGGCGTCTCTAGGCGACGCCGATAATTATGATTGAACAAGGATTTAAATGTCGTAGTTCTACTCGGCCTTTTTAACACGGATTTTGCTTCCGGCCACATCTTTACCGTTAAGGCTATTCACTGCCATCTTGGCATCACTTTGTTTGGGCATCTCGACAAAGCCAAACCCCTTGGAACTGCCTGTTTCTTTGTCCATTACCAGGGTGCAGGACTGCACTGCACCGTGAGCCTCAAACATAGCCCTAAGCTCTTCTTCTGTGGTGGAGCGGGCGAGATTGCGTATTAATAGTTTCATGGGATTGCCGTGTGGTTATAAAGCCTAGAAATTATACAGTGTCTCAACAAAGCATTGACGGCTAACTTTGCTCAACTTAGCCAAGGGAGCCGACGGTCACAAATTCCAATGTCAAGATTTTAGGGACTCGGATTGCATTACAGGTTTACAATAATTTTTGGTAACTATTCAGCGAAAAAAGAAATAGAACACGGATGCCAAAAGTAGGCGCCTCTAGGCGACACGGATAGAACGGATTTACACAGATTTTTTTCAAAATATTCTGGATTTTTAATCGGTGATTATCCGTTTAATCAGTGTCGCCTAGAGGCGCCTACTTTTGGCATCCGTGTTCCATTAATCATTTTTAGCATACGCTGAATAGTTACTAATTTTTATGAGAAAGCCGTTTAAAGTGCGATGTGCATACCAGGATAAAGTGTGAACCCCGAGTTATTAGAAAACAGTTCAGAAAACAGTTTTGACCTAAAAGCGTTTTTAAAAAACCTGACTACCCGCCCCGGCATTTACAAGATGCTTAACGACCAGGGCGAGATTATTTATATCGGCAAGGCCAAGAACCTTAAAAATCGCGTTTCCAGTTATTTTAAAAAACAAACCGCATCGACTAAGCAACAGACGATGGTGACCAAGATTGCGACTATTGAAGTCACGGTCACACATACTGAAGGTGAGGCGTTATTGCTGGAATGCCAGCAAATCAAGCGTCATAAGCCTCGATACAATATCTGCTTAAGGGATGATAGATCCTATCCCTATATTTTCCTGTCCAGCGAGCATGATTTCCCCCAGATCACCCTGCATCGCGGCGCAAAAAAGAGGAAGGGCAAGTATTTCGGCCCTTATCCGGGCATCGGTGCAATAAAAGAAAGCCTTAAGTTGTTGCAACGGATTTTTCCGGTCAGGCAGTGCGATGATTCCATTTACAACAACCGTTCCCGGCCCTGTTTGCAATACCAGATAGAACGCTGCACTGCGCCCTGCGTCGGTTTGATCGATAAGGCCGCTTATGCACAGGATGTTGATAGCACGGTGCTGTTTCTGGAAGGCAAGGGCGGTCTGTTGATCGACCAGTTGATTGTTAAGATGGAGCAGGCGGCGGCTAAGCTGGAATACGAACAGGCGGCCGGATTCAGGGACCAGATATTGAAATTGCGCTCGGTGCTGGAAAAGCATTTCGTAGATGGCGAACGCGGCGATGTCGACATTATCGCCTGCGCGACCAAGGCCGGTGTGGCTTGTGTTCAGGTATTCTTCATCCGCAACGGGCAGCATCTGGGCAATAAGGTGTTTTTTCCCAAGATAACCGATGACTATGATCCGGCGGCTATCATTCAGGCGTTTATTCCGCAATACTATCTGGATAAACAGCCGCCCCATGAATTGATCGTCAGTCATCAGCCGGAAGAAGCCGATTTGTTGATGGAAGTGTTGGCAACCCAGTCGAAACATGCGGTGGCTATTTCTCATAATGTCAGGGGCGAGCGTTTAAAGTGGTTGCAAATGGCCTGCACCAACGCCGAAAACTCATTACTGAGTAAGTTATCCGATAAACAAGGGATTTATGCCCGCTTCCTCAGTTTGCAGGAAGAATTAGGCTGCAAGGAAATGCCAAAGCGGCTGGAATGCTTCGATATTAGTCATACCCAAGGCGATCAAACGGTTGCGTCCTGCGTTGTTTTCGACCGGGACGGTCCGGTAAAGTCGGCTTATCGCCGCTTTAATATAGAAGGCATAACCGGAGGCGATGATTATGCCGCCATTCACCAGGCGGTGTTTCGGCGTTTTAAACGGCTAAAGCAGGGCGAGCATGAGGCACCGGATATATTGTTCATCGACGGCGGTAAAGGCCAGGTACATGAAGCGCAAAAGGCATTCGAGGAGTTAAATATAAACAATGTTATGATAATCGGCGTATCCAAAGGGCCGGATAGAAAGCCCGGCATGGAAAAGCTGATACGGGTGGAGCAGGATCAACCGATAGATATAAAGCCGGGAGCGAGCGGGTTGTTGTTGATCCAGCATATTCGGGATGAAGCGCACCGGTTTGCGATAACAGGACACCGGCAGCGCCGGGGCAAGGCTAAAAAACAATCGGCTATGGAGGCCATTCCGGGATTGGGGCCTAAGCGGCGGCAGATTTTATTGAAACAATTTGGCGGGATACAAGGCATTTCACAGGCTGGCGTGGATGCGCTTTGCAGTGTGGACGGTATAAGCCGTCAATTAGCACAACGAATTTACGAGCTATTTCATCATCAGGATGAATAGTTAGGTAATTCGCAAAGTGCTTCCAATTTAAAACGGAGTGAGTTTACAGATAGCATCCCGAATCAAGGGATGTTATCTGTTCAAGTTATTTAGGAATGCGTACGAAATAACTTGAACAAGTTGCCAAAATTCGGAGTGCAGGCTTCGCCTGCAAGCGCAAGCAAAGCTTGCACTCCCGCTGTAAACTTACAACGCGAGTTGTTCAAATTATTTCATGCTCATTCCTTACAGGGCTAATTTAAACGGATTGGTTTTATCAGTGGTTATCGTGTCATTCGTGTGTCGTTTTTTTGCCGCGCCGCTTATTTTTTACATAGGAATTGCTTATGCCTACCCAAATTGAAATATTGCTAGATAAGATAAAAGCCTTGGAAGATGAATTAGTTGAGGAATTGCAAAAGCAACAGGAAGAATTTGCTTATGAAATTAACAAACGGCAGGTCTATTTTGAAGAAAAAATTATTATTAGACATAAGGAATATGTCAAACGCTTGTTTAACTATATAACCGATGCCAAATTAAAACATATAATCAGTGTACCCTTCATCTGGATGTGTATTTTCCCCGTAGCATTACTGGATATAACTGTCAGCCTATATCAGGCAATATGTTTTCCTATTTACGGTATTCCTAAAGTAAAGAGACAAGACTATATTGTCTTCGATAGGCAATATCTAAATTACCTGAATATTGTAGAAAAGATTAATTGCGCTTATTGCAGCTATGTTAATGGTTTATTCGCTTACTTGCAGGAAATAGCGGGGCGTACAGAACAATTTTGGTGTCCGATTAAACATGCCAAACGCATTAAGAGTTTACACAGTCGTTATCAGAAATTCATCGATTATGGTGATGCCGAACACTATCGATCTAAAGTTGAGCAAACCCGGCATGACTTTAACGATTTGGAATAAATATGAAGTCATGCCGGGTTTATTAACGTAAACGTAACGTGCTCCGTACACTTATGGGTAAACAATGCCGGCTTGCGGACCGAGATCGTCGGATTCCTCAATATAGCGGATTTCATCGCCAACTTTTAACACATCAAAACCACCTGCTGTCACGCTGTTTCGGTGGAAATAAATTTCACGTCCATCCTCGGTGGCAATAAAACCGTGATCTTTTTCCGGCAATAAGCGGATTACGGTTCCAGCATGTTGTAAGTCATGGGTTTTGACCTTGCCTTGCTGAATCCGTGCGTAATCTTCCAGCTGCCTTGCTGCCGCGTTAAACGCATCGCGGATGGCTACATAAATGTCTTCATAAGCCTTTTTATCATGATGCTCCCGACTGATGATCAATTCTTTACGCGGCGTGGTAATGTCGATACGGATATGGTATTGATTGCCTTGATGGTGGCTGTGATGCTCGGCTTCCACCGCAACTTTGCAGCCCATAATATGCGAGTGAAACTTCTCCAACTTAGTTACTTTTTCACGGATTTTAGCCTCTACAGCATCGGAATGAGGTATGCCGCGAAAAGTAACTTGTAATGGAATTTGCATGTTAGCCACCTTACTGAGTTTAGATAGTGAAATGAGTTTTTACCTACAGCCTCAGACGACAATTATATCTTCAGCTTGCGGGCCTTTTTTTCCCTGAGTCACATTGAATTTTACTTTTTGCCCATCGTTTAATGATTTAAATCCCGTGCTGCTGATATTGCTGTAATGCACGAAAACATCAGGACCTGTTTCTTGTTCGATGAAACCAAAGCCTTTGCTGGCGTTAAACCATTTAACTGTACCGGTATTTGTTTGTGTAGACATGATTAAAAAATCCTAAATGATAAATTGTATTTGTATTAAGTAGATCAAACGTTACTTCTTTTTTATTTGGTAAATAAACCTATCCACTCGATAGTTAGCCGAGTGTTTTCTTGTATTTTTATGTGTTTCTCATAACATCTCCAAGCATATATAAATTGAACAATGACCACCTGCATCTTTCATCGTTTTGATTGTGAGTCATTGATTATCCGTTGCTGAAATTTCAGTAGTATTGTTTTAAAGTTCGGGGGAATTCTTACTAAGGCTAGGGATATTTTTAACGAATTATTTCTTTAAATTCTCGCTCAGCCCTAATCCAGTCATCAAGTTCATGACCCGGTTTAAAACCTCGACTTTCTGCCTTGTAAAAGGCAAGTTCAGCAATTTTTGTGTAACAGTCAGGAAGATTTATTGGTGTAAATGCTCCTAGAGGGTTCGGATTTGCTTCTTGAACGGATGTGCTCATTTTTCACCCACTTATGTTCACTGGTGTTCGATTATTGATAAGCATGGAAAAACCAGCGATAGCTTTGCGGTTTGTAGAATAGCGGTTTGATTATCCGTGTCATGCCGATCACTCCACTCGATAGAGTTTTTAATAGAATTTTTAGCTGGCGATGCTTGGAATGAGGTTCTGGAACGCAAAAAAATGGCCATTAAGTTTCCTGCTTATCCCCGTAGACGATATGAGTTTGTTGGATCACTAAAAAATGAGCGATCCATGAATGTGGCTATTGAAGCAAAAAATTGAGGACAAACATATTCGTGTAAATACTTAGAACCCACTCAGAACCATACTAGGTTTAAAAATACGCCGAAAAAAAGAAGGGGGAGACTCAATGCCGACACGTTCATTGTCGATATTTAAAAAATTATTATTTCAAAATAGATCATAACCTTTACTATAGGGTTTAGTTTTCTAAACCTAGCCCATAACGTAAACTTAACGTTACCCGTTAATAGACTGAATTTACACGTAAAACACATAAGCTATGAAACATACACCGTTGAATCCTGCACAACTCTATAAGCCATGTAATGTTGAACAATTAAGGTTCTCTTCCACTGAGGAGCTTGAAGATATTGATATTGCGGTCGGTCAGCAACGCGCTGTGGAAGCCGTTAAATTTGGCATTCGCATGCATAAAAACGGTTACAACATCTTCGCAATGGCGCCTTCAGGCACAGGTAAACTGACTACTGTACGCCAGTTGGCCGAACACGAAGCCAGTCGCCAAAACATTCCTTCCGATTGGTGTTATGTCAATAATTTTAGTCAGCCGGCTAAACCGACGGCCATTAAACTCAGTCCGGGACAAGGCAAGGTTTTCAAGCACGACATGGCGCAGTTGATTGACGAGTTGAGTATCGCCATACCGGCGGCGTTTGATGGTGACGAATACCGCTCCAGGACGAGTGAGCTTGAAAGTGAATCGCGGCAACGGGAGATAAGTGAACTTAGTCAGTTACGTGAAGAGGCGGCTAATGCCCATATTATTCTCACGGAAACCACAACCGGTTACGCATTTTCCCCGGCTGATGAAAATAACGAGATTATCAGTCCCGAGCAGTTCAATAAGTTTGATAAAGACAAGCAGCATGATATACAAAAAACCATTTTTGACTTGCAGGAACGCCTGGCAAAATTGGTGAAAAACTTCCCCGTCTGGCGTAAGGAAACTAAACGTAAATTGCAAGCGCTAAACCGCGAAATTGCCGAGCAGGCCGTTAATCATTCGATAGACGACTTGGTCGAAAAGTACGCCAAACAGGAAGCCGTTCTTAGTTACCTGAATGATGCTCAAAAAGATATTATCGAGCATGTTTTGGATTTTCTTCCGCGTAGCGAAAAAATATTCCCCTTGATGGAAATGTCGCCGGAGCCCAATCCGTTTAAACGGTATTACGTTAACCTGATGGTGGATTTTTGCAACAAGAAATCGGCCCCGGTTATTTACGAGGATCATCCGAGTTACAGTAATCTGGTTGGTCGTATCGATCATCAGGCTTATATGGGTTCGCTAGTCACCGATTTCACCATGATCAAGCCCGGCGCATTGCATAAAGCCAACGGCGGCTACCTGATTATCGATGCCCGAAAACTGCTGTTCCAGCCTTATGCCTGGGATACGCTTAAAAGAACCCTACAGTCCGGCGAAATCCGTATTGAGTCCTTGGAACGGGCGCTCAGTCTGAGTAGCGCTACATCGCTTGAACCGCAGTCCATACCGCTTAATTTAAAACTCATCCTGATGGGCGAGCCGCTGATTTATTATTTGCTAAGCGAGTATGACCCGGAGTTTCATGACCTGTTTAAAATAGCCGCTGATTTTGATCAATCGGTTGCCAGGGAAGATAGCGACCATGACTACGCCTGTTTGCTGGCAACTATCGCGCGTCGCGAGAAGTTGCGCCCCTTGAGTCAAAATGCCGTCGCCAGGGTCATAGAACATGGCTCCAGGATAAGCGGCGATGCGGAAAAATTGCTGACCCACCTGCGTACTATCAAGGACTTGTTAACGGAAGCGGATTATTGGGCGGATAATAACGGTCATGAGCATATCACCAATAGCGATGTGCAGCAGGCCATTGACCATAAAATTCACCGTTTGGATAAAATCAGGGAAAAGCTGTACGAGAATATACATCGAGGCACGGTATTAATTGACACAGAAGGCAAGGTTATCGGTCAAGTCAACGGCCTTTCGGTATTGCAGCTGGGCGAGTTTAGCTTTGGGCAACCGATCCGAATCACCGCAACCACTCGTTTAGGCAGTGGAAAAGTAGTGGATATTGAACGGGAAATTGAATTGGGCGGCGCTATTCATTCAAAAGGCGTATTGATCTTATCGAGTTTTATCGCCGCCCGTTATTCAAGGACAACGCCGTTCTCGGTAGCCGCCAGTCTGGTATTTGAACAATCATACGGTCATGTTGAGGGCGATAGCGCTTCTTTGGCTGAACTTTGCGTTATTTTATCGTCGCTGGCCCAGATTCCATTGCGGCAGGATTTGGCTATTACCGGTTCAGTCAATCAACTGGGAAATGTCCAGCCGATAGGCGGAGTCAATGAAAAAATTGAAGGTTTCTTCGATATTTGCGCCAAGAAAGGGTTAACCGGCACGCAGGGGGTTATTATTCCGGCCACCAATATTAAACATCTAATGTTGCGCTGGGATGTGGTACATGCCGCTCAATCAGGCCAGTTCAACATTTATGCGGTAACAAGCGTAGATGATGCGCTTGAGTTACTGACCGGAATGGAGGCGGGTACTGTCAACGAGCAAGGTAGTTATCAGCCGGGATCGTTTAATGCCCAGGTTGAAAACCAGTTGTTGCAATTTACCAAAATTAAAAAGGATTTTAATAGTAAAGCCGAGAATGAGTGATTGCATCTTCGGCAGTTAGAAAAATAGAACACAGATGCCAAATGACACGGATTTGGCTGATAAGCACTGATAAAAAATAACTACTCAAGGCTAATTTTATAATAGAACACGGATTGGACGGATTTAAACGCATTTAAACGAGTCGATGGACAGTCCATTCATTGGTTTTATCTGTGTTTATCAGTCTAATCCGTGTCGCCTCGGCAATTGCCCCTGCATTGCTCTACCTCCTACATCCATACAAGTCGTAGAAGTGCCTACTTTTGGCATCCGTGTTCCATTTTCTATCTGCTGAGTAGTTACGATAAAAAAGTGAATAAATCCGTGTTAATCCGTCTAATCCGTGCTATCCGTGTTCTATTATATTTGTGTACTACCTACCACTGGGACTCGCCGGTTTCAGGATCATACATTTCGTGGACAATTTTGTGCCGGTTGGCAATTAACTCTTCAATGCTGGGTGAGTTGCTCATAGCGCGGGAAATAGCCAGTTTCATCGCTTCATAGTTGGTGCGATATAAATCCTTACGATCCAGGTCGGGGTTGGTCGCGCATTCAGGAGCGATCCACAGCATCGCAATAATACACAGGTCATTGGCTTGGTCGGCAGGAATAACACCGTCGATGACGCTGTCCAGCACCGCATCCGCGACCGCCGATTGCACGGGGCCGCCAAACAAATTGACATAGTCGGTGGATTTGATGGTGACCTTGGGCACCATGATTGTCGCAGGCTTCACTTGTTGGTTGCAGGCTCGAATGGCGAACATCCGGGTATGGCCTTCGGTTTGACCCATCAGGTTGGCAAACGCGTTGCCGGCCGGTCCTTTCACACTGCCTATCAATATTTCGGGCATGGCGTCTGTGCCTTGACCCTCGCTGGAAAATACCGTGGCTTCGCCGGTTCTGAACCAAATTGTATCTGACATGATCTAACCCCAAAAAGATTGAAAGCGGACATTCTATGACGGATGAGGAGGGCGGTGCAAGGCTGCATTGGCTGGGCGGCGAGACGGGATACATTCTATGATAAAATGGCCCTTGCTTATCGAGACAGATTCACATTCACCAATTTAATGCTACTGAAATTATTGCCGCTACTTTCTACGACGCTGTTTTATCTGTTGTATTACCTAATCAGTACCTTTAAATTCGGTGTGCAAATATTGACTGCGTCGGTGCCTTACGATTACCTGCTGCAACTGGTCATTGCTTACGTACTGTATGCCTTATCGAAACGGGTATGGATTTTTCTGGTGATTCATGCGCTGTTAATGGGGCTGTTGTATGTCGGTAACGCGGTAAAAATATCTTTTTTTGGCGGGCCGATTATGCCGGACGATATTTTTGCCCTGCAATCGCTGCTTTTAATACTCGATGGTTGGCGGTTTTTTGCCGCCGCGATACCGCTGGCCGCTATTGCCAGTCTAGTGTTGTTCAACTTTTCCATGCGTCATGGCAGGGCCTATCTGGCCTGTATGGCGGTCATTTTGCTTGGCATCACCGTGGTCTACAAACCCGCTACCATTCTGGACCCTTTGGATGGTTACTTTGGCAACTCGGTATGGGATCAACGTTCCAATTATGTGTGGCGCGGGGCAACGCTATATACCTTGCTGGAAAGCGCGCGATATTTTGCGGCAGCCGAGGTGATTCCAGATGCCGATATAGCTCAGGAAGCCGCCGATAAATTATTGGCCGTCGGCAGCGCCGGTAAAAAAGAGGCTGTTGCCAAAGTGTTTACGCCGCGTAACATACATATCGTATTACTGGAGTCTTTCTGGGATCCCAGTGCATTAAAAAAAGCAAAATATAAACCTTATCCTCTTTCGCCTGAGTTTCGCGATCTGTGGAAGAGCGCAGACTATTCTCATGCGCTGGTTCCTGTATTCGGCGGTTTTACCGCTAATTCCGAGTTTGAGGCGTTATGCGGCTTTCCTGTCGTAAAAGACACGGTCAAATTTGAACGCCAGTTGCTTAATGATGTGCCTTGTTTACCGCGTATTCTTGCTGAGAAAAGCTATCGCACCATCGCCTCGCATCCGAATGTGCCGGTGTTCTGGAATCGCGTTAATGCTTATAAACGCATGGGTTTCCAGACCTATTGGTCGTTGCAGGATTTTGTCCAGGATGATATGAACCGGGAATTTATGTCCGACAGCACTTTATATCGCCAAGTGCTGGAGAAAATATCAGGGTCGATGGATGCCAAGCAACCGGTGTTGGACTATATCGTGACCTATTTCGGACACTGGAATTATCCATTAAATGAAAGCCGACCCGATAAAATAAGCTCGTCGTCCAAAGTTGAGGAAGTATCGACTTATGCCAACACGGTTTATTATAAGTCTCGGGAATTAATGGTGTTTATCAATGAGGTGCGCAAACGCGACCCGGACGGCATTATCGTGGTTTTTGGCGATCACCTGCCTTTTCTGGGTGAAAATTTTGCAGGCTATGCCGAATCGGGGCTGCTGACGGCCAATCGCAGTCACTTTACGCCGACCATGTTTAAAGCCTATGTGAGTACGCCGATGCTTATTATCGACGGTAAACGCGGGCCGCTTAAAATCGGCAGCCTGCCGCTTTATCAACTGCCTAAATTGTTGCTCGATTTGCTGAACTTCAATGAGCCGAGCATCATGGATTATGCGGCGCCTTTGTCGAATATACGTGTACGGACATTGCCGGGTCTGCATTTTAATAGATTGGCTGACGGGAAAGTGGAATTATGCAAAGAGCCGCCTTATTCTGAGGCTTGCCAGTTATCTTCACGTTGGCTGGAAAATGTATCGGTCGTCAGTAATGATTTATTCATGGGACGCCAATTTACCCGGCCTAAATATAGTCCCGAACAGCCCAAGCCTGTATCCTCAGCAACAGACGTTGATATTTTGCAAGCCATTGTTGGGGGGAAATAGCTTCACGTTAATGATTAGCACACGCAACCCGACTGGAGAAAATTTATGCACAAAAGTTTCATAGCGGCCGTTTTCGGCCTATTGCTGTTGTTTTTTGAAAACAGCAGCGCCGATCAACTCAGTATTCCCTTGCAAATTGATTACAGTTTTATCAAAAAAGTATTGCTCTCCCAGCTGTATACCGGCAAAGACGCTAGCGCCGAGCTGTGGAACGATCGCCAAGGATGCAGTTATTTACGGCTTTCCAAGCCCGATGTTAACGGAAAAAACGGCCAAATTCAGTTGTTAAACGACGTTCATGCGCGATTTGGAACCAGCCTGGGCGGACAATGCTTAACTGTTCTGGAATGGTCGGGGGTATTGGAAACTTTCCAACAACCGACGCTCGACTCCGGGCATTCTGTATTGAGCTTTCCGATCACCAGCGCAACCGCCTATGATCATGAAGGTCATCACCTGACTATCAACAAACTCCAGGATTTGATTAAACGCTTTGCCGAGCCCAAGCTTGCCGACATAAAAATTGATTTAAACGAGTCCCGTAGCGATATAGAACAAACGCTGACGCATTTTTTACCCAAGGATAATGCAGAGGAGGTTAAGGCGATACTCAAATCACTCAGATTCGACAGTATTAATGCCGAAGATAAGGGCATAAGCATTAAGCTGGTTTTCAATGCGCCGACCAAAAAACTTGTTGTAAAGCCTGCCGCCGCCTTTAGCGAAACCGAACAAAAACAATGGCAATCCGCTTGGCAGCAATGGGATACGTTTTTAAGTTCGGCCATTGAACAGGCCGCCAATGACACAAAATCGCCGGAACTGCGCGACACCTTGTTTGAAATCCTGACGGATTCCCGGACGGCCTTTCAGGCAGGCTTAAAAGAACATGATGCGGATAGCGCCGATCCGGTACGGGTGTTTTTTACCGATACCTGGACGCGCTTGGCGCCGATATTAAAAACCATCGCGGATGAGTTGCCGGGCATACAGGGCTTACGTTATGTAACTTTTATAGCGGCAACCGACGTGATTTACGAACTTGAACAGCTAGGCGCACCCTTCGGCCTGGATATTTCATCCGATGGACTGCGCAGACTGGCGCGCATTCTAATAGCGGGCCGACAGCAAGAGCAGCAACTGCCGTAGCGCAAGTTAAATGCCGAGGAAAAACTATGATCTCCAGTCCTATCTATTTTATGCGCGGTCAAAAAACAGTGTTCAACAAAAAATATCCGACATCGGCCGTGTTTTTACTGTGCCTATCGACCGGGGCGATAGCCGCAAACGACAAGGTTTCGTTAAGCCCGATGACGGTTTACGATAACCGGATTTATCCTGAATTAATTGAACCGCCGCTCATGCGCAATCAATTAGACAGGGATGATTTACAGGCTGCCGAGATGCCTAATATTAATAGTGTATTAAGAAATCAGGGCGGCTTAATGCTCAACCAGGGGAGCGGGCAGATGATGACCGGCATCAGCCTACGCGGCGCCGGTGGTGGCGGACAAGGCCTGATCACTTTGGATGGCGTACCTTTATTTGCCAACTTTGCCGGTTTTTACTCACTGAGTCATTATGCCTTGGATGCTTTAGACCGGGTAACGGTGACCCGAGGCTCAGGCGGCGAACGGCATGGCAGTCGCTCACTCGGCGGAGCCATTCATTTGCAAACCCGGCACATGCAGGAACAGGATAATTTTTTTCGCCTTGAAGGGGGAAGTTACGACACGATGCGCGGTACTGCCGGTAGCGGTTTGACGACCAAGGCCGGTGATTTTTCCGCAGTTGTCGGGCATAGCGATATTGCTAGTGGGATTAGCCAAGCGCAAAACGGTGCGGAGCGTGATGTTTTCGGCATGACCCATGCTTCGGGTAATTGGTTTAAAGAGTTCGACCGGGGCGGACTGGATGCCTCGTTGTATTTTGTGCGTACCCATGAAGACATCGACGGCCCCGGTTTGGTATTGCCAAGGCGCGCAATAGGCTGGGTGGACGATAAGCGAGGCAGCCTTTCGGATGAAACCTGGGTTGCGCAATTACGCGGTCAATATGACCTGGCAGCGTATTGGAACAGTTCGCTGCAAGTCGGTTTTACGCAAGATAGGCAAAAAATGGCATCGACTTTAATCAAGCCGTTGTCGCTGACCAGCCAGTTATTCATGCTGGATTGGAAAAACACCCATCGCTTGCCGTTGAGCTCGGATCAGCAAACGCAGGCGTTGCTGGTATGGGGGGTTAATACCCAGTACCAGCAGCTGTTGAATTTGCCGGTGACACAGACCGTGATCAGCCCCAATGTACGCGGAGAACTGGCGATGGGCGCTTGGCAATGGAGCGCCGACGCACGTTCCGATCATGGCGACATGTATGGCGACCATCAGGTGTTTACGCTGGGCGTGAACCGATCATTACCGCAAAATATGAGTGTCTGGGCTAACGGCGGCACCGGCTATCGCCAACCCGGCGTTAGTGAGCTCATGCACCCGGTGTTCGGCAATCCGGCGTTGAAGGGCGAACATAATGCCGGCGGCGAAATCGGTTGGCGTTGGCGTCCATTGTCCGATACTGAGGTCAAGGTGAGCGGTTATTACCAGAATTATCGGCAAATGATTACCATGCAGTTGGATTCAAGAACCGGTATAACCAGGGCGGGCAATTTACAGGAAGTGGATGTCTGGGGCGCGGAAATGCAGTCACAACACCGCTGGTCGAGTATCTGGGAAAGCGGTTTAAATTACAGCTATATGACGACTAAAAATCCGTTGACCCAGTTACGCGTACCGGCTCGCCCCGATCACCAAAGTGTTTTTTGGAATGAAATACAATTGTTGCAGCCATTAAAGTTACGCTTGGAATTAACGGTCCGTAGCGGCTACTGGTTTGATGTCGCCAATAAACTTAGAGCCCAGTCCGCCCCTCGCATCAATGCATTGCTGAAGTACCAGCTAACGTCGAAAACGGATGTGTATTTACGCGGTGAAAACATCACCGATGAACGCACTCCAGAGATTTATGATTTTAATTTTAACGGCGCGGCCGTTTATTTGGGCTTACGTACCGGTTTTTAGAACTTTAGACGCCGCGCTAAAACGAATGGCATGGGTAAATTTATCAGGATTGGTAATTAAACCTATTAAAAAATAATCTTGATCGATGAAATTTGATTTATTAACAATCCTGATAGCTTATCTCATCGTCGATGTGGTATTCGCCATTGCTTTTGCGGTAACAGCTCGCAGGCACCCCAATCTTGGCGGGCCGAGCTGGTGGCTTGCCGCCTGCATAGTAATTTTTACCGGGTTTTTAGGGCTTTGCCTGCGCGGCGTTATTCCCGATATCGTGTCGATTGTTATCGCAAATTCGCTGGTTATTGCCGGTGGCATTTGCATTTGGGTAGGTATCCGTAGCTTTTTCGGACTGCGGTGGCATTGGTCGTTATTCGCCCTGTTTATTCTACCGGCTGCGGCCTTGCTCAGTGTGTTCATGATAGTTTGGCCATCGGTATCGGCGCGGCAACTAAGCATGTCGGTCTTGGTCATACCGATAGGCGTATTCATCATCCGGGACATCCTGCGTCAACGCAGTCTTGCACTGTTCATGGAAACCAATCTCTTGATTGGATTTATTGGCGCGGAGGCACTGATTCATTTTATCCGCATAATTACTATCATAATAACGCCAACATCTACCGGCAGTTACATACTGTCCACGGACCAGCCGGACAGGGTTTTTTTGATGTTATTGTTTATTACCAGCACCGCCCGGCTGCTTATTTTGATTACACTGGTCAACGCTCGCTTGCAAGACGAACTCAATCAACTGGCAACGCAGGATCCGTTAACACAATTGCCAAACAGGCGTTTGCTGCTGGAGCGCCTAAAACACAGCATCGACGTGGAGCGGCGTAGCGGCAAGCAACTGGCATTGTTAATGCTGGATTTGGACCGTTTTAAATCCGTTAACGACAGCTTGGGGCATGGCGCAGGAGATGAGTTGTTGCAACAGGTCGCAGGCCGCATCCAGAACCGGCTGCGTGATATAGACATGGTGGCCCGCTTGGGCGGTGATGAATTTATTGTGTTGCTGGAAGACATTGCTCACCCGGAAGATGCTGCACGGGTAGCGGAACAGATTGTCACCGATTTAAGCAGGCCGTTCCAATTACTCCGCAGTAATGAAGTCGATCATGAGCTGGGCCGTGAGGTACAAATCGGTGCCAGCATCGGGATCAGCCTGTATCCGCAACATGGCAATCACCCGGAACTCCTGATGGAACAGGCCGATACCGCCATGTATGAGGCCAAGCAGGCCGGACGCGGTTGCTTCGCCTACTTTTCCGAAGAGTTTACCATTGCCGTTCGACAACGTATCGATTTGGAAGGACGATTGCGTCGGGCCATTGAGCAGCAGGAATTTTGCGTTTTTTACCAACCGCAGATAGATATTGCCAGCGGCCTGATTGTCGGCGCCGAAGCGTTAGTGCGCTGGCAAAGTCCAAGCGAGGGACTTATTGCGCCGATTAAGTTTATTTCCATTGCCGAAGAAACCGGCCTGATTATCGCCATTGGCGAATGGGTGTTGCGTGAAACCTGTAGGCAAGGCCAGCGCTGGTTGGCAGCCGGTTTTTTGCCGATAACCTTGGCTGTCAATGTATCGCCGCAACAGTTTAAGCGTTGCGATATTAACGCACTGGTGGCAGAGGTACTTGCCGAAACCGGTTTTCCGGCGGGCTATTTGGAACTGGAAATGACCGAAAGCGGATTAATGGATAACCAGGATAAAGCGGTGGAGGTGTTCAATAATCTGCGCGGGCAGGGCATTCGTCTTGCTATTGACGATTTCGGCACCGGCTATTCGTCGTTGGCTTACCTGAAACGCTTTCCTGTCGACGTGTTGAAAATCGATAAAAGTTTTATCGATGATATTCCGCATCTTCAAGATGACATGGAAATTACGGCCACCATTATTGCGATGGGCCATACCTTGGGCTTTAAGGTTTTGGCGGAAGGCGTAGAAACCCAGGAACAGTTAAGCTTTTTACAGCAGAAGGGCTGCGATGCGTACCAGGGATATTTGACCAGCAAGCCGGTATCGGCGGAGGATTTTGCAGGGTTATTGAGGGCGCAACAGTTAAAGTAACTCGCAAAAATAACCCCCCACATTCTACAATCTTAACTACTCACAGTATGGCCAATTTATAATGGCACACGGATGACACGGATTAGACAGATAATCACTGATAAAACTCTAAGGAATGCGCACGAAATAACTTCGACAACTAGCTCCCTCTCCTGCTGGAGAGGGCTGGGGTGAGGAGAATAAAATGCCTGAGTTATTTCATGCTCATTCCTAAGTCATTAGAATTGTTAAAAATCCGTTTAAATCCGTCCAATCAGTGTCATCCGTGTGCTATTTTTTAGCTGCTGAAGTTACGTATTTTATTTATTGCGAGTTGCCTAAAGTAACAGTTGCGACAGCTCGTCAGTGTGTAGGGCGTGCACGCCCTACATGACTATTTATTGCGCACTCTTAGGCCGCATGTGCGGAAACAACAACACATCGCGTATTGACGGCGCATCGGCAAACAGCATGACCAAACGGTCGATACCTATGCCTTCGCCGGCTGTGGGCGGCATGCCGTGTTCCAGAGCGACGATATAATCAGCGTCGAAATGCATAGCTTCATCATCACCGGCCTCTTTTTCCTCAACCTGTTTTTGGAAACGCGCGGCCTGATCTTCGGCATCGTTCAACTCGGTAAAACCGTTGGCAATTTCCCGTCCGCCGACAAAAAACTCGAAGCGATCGGTGACATGCGGATCGTTGTCATTGCGTCTTGCTAATGGCGAGACTTCAACCGGATATGCGGTAATAAACGTCGGGTTCATCAACCGACTTTCCACGGTTTTTTCAAATATCTCGATCTGGATTTTGCCCAAACCATAACCGTCTTTAACCGGAATATGCAGATTTTTAGCGACTTCAACGGCGGCTTCACGGGTGGCGATATTGTCTGCCGTTAACTCGGGATTAAAATGCAGGATCGACTCAACCACGGTCATTCGATCAAACGGCTTGCCGAAATCGTATTGCTCGCCTTGATAGGTAATCATGGTTTCTCCCATTACTTCAAGCGCAATGCCGCGTAACATGGCTTCGGTCAAATCCATTAATTCATGGTATTCCGCGTAAGCTTGATAAAACTCCAGCATGGTGAATTCAGGGTTATGACGCGTCGATAAACCTTCGTTACGGAAGTTGCGGTTGATTTCAAATACCCGCTCAAAGCCGCCAACCACCAAGCGCTTTAAATACAACTCTGGTGCGATACGCAAATACAGCTCCATGTCCAACGCGTTATGGAAGGTGGTAAAAGGACGCGCCGTCGCTCCGCCGGGAATCATTTGCATCATCGGCGTTTCGACTTCAAGGAAATTGCGGTCGATCAGGAATTGGCGAATATAGGCGACTATTTTGGAACGGACCAAAAAGGTGTTGCGCGATTGCTCGCTCATGATCAAATCCAGGTAGCGCTGGCGGTATTTGATTTCCTGGTCGGCAATGCCGTGGAATTTCTCAGGCAATGGCCGCAAGGCTTTAGTCAACAGGCGTATATCATCTACCTTGACGCTGAGCTCGCCGGTCTGGGTTTTAAACAGTACGCCTTCCGCGCCGACGATGTCGCCTATATCCCACTTTTTGAACTGCTCGTTGTAAAAACTTTCGGGTAGCGCATCGCGAGTGACATAAAGCTGCATTTTGCCGGACATATCCTGAATATGGCAGAAACTGGCTTTGCCCATCACCCGGCGGGTCATCATGCGCCCGGCCAACTTTACGCGTAAGGGCTCTTCTTCGAGCTCCTCCTTAGATTTTTCGTTGTATTCGGCCAGCAGTTCACCGGCGACCACGTTGCGGCGAAAGTCGGTAGGGAAAGCAATGCCGCCGTTTTCACGCAACTCGTTTAATTTGCTGCGGCGTTGTTTGATTTGTTCTTGTTCGTCTTGTTCGATTTCGGACATGGGTTTAATTAAGTTATAAAGTTTAAATGTTTATTTAAATAGTTCGCTATGTGAGCCAAGTCGGGCTAACACCAGCGTTTCAGGATTCGGTTTTTCATAGATCAGCAATAAATCGGGTTTAATATGGCATTCGCGAAATCCCACCCATCTGCCCATTAACGGATGATCGCTATATCGTTCCGGCAGAGGCGAGTCCGTAGCCAATAATGTCAAAATATCGATGATTATTTTGTCAAAATTCTTATAGCGACCTGACAGTTTTTCCCGTTTAAAGTCTCGGCGAAATGTCGCTTGACGTTCAATTGTCCGCATTAAGATCGTTCATAAGGTCTTTAATGCTATTGAAACTCACCACTTCACCGCGTCGACATGCTTCCAATGCGGCTGTAGTTTCTGCATTAGGCTCCCGCACATCAAACGGCAAGGCTTTTTCAGAGACAACTCTTTCCAACATAATTCGCACAGCCTCAGGTACAGAAAGCCCTAGTGTAGCAAGTGTTGCTGCGGCTTGTTTTTCAATTTGTTCGTCTATACGAACATGAACTACAGTAGTGGTCATAATGTCCCCGTATTTTACAATTAAAGTTTTTTGTCGATTTAATGGGGCGGTTCAACTAATAGAGGTTTTTTTAAAATCAACCATTCTCTAATACCCGTCGAAACATTTATCCACTTGTCACTTAGGCTTATCAAATCAACTAATTTGCTCAATCCAACTTCTCTATTAAAATCCATTTCACGGATAATATCGTCTAAAAACTTGTGCGAATCGCTTGGGTTTATAATTTTTTCCGCAACTTTTATGATTTCTTGCTGTTCAGCTGTTAAATTATCCTTATCTAAACTGCAAATAAGGCTGTGATAATATTTTTCTGGCTTCTCGTTATCTGGCAAAATAAACTGCTCTATTTTTGATACAGCTAATGCTCTATTTTCTTTATGACTATCAGTACTTCCAGTAAGAACTTTTTTAATCGCGGCTATTTTTTCACTTTCGTTTCTATATTTATCACCATCTAAGGTGAATAGCATATTTTCAAGGTTATTGAGTCCATTTAGGATGCAACCGCTAACAGCCGTAAAACAATTAAATGCCGCGCCAAATTCTTTTATTGAAACATATTGCTTGACACCCTCTTCAGAACATATTTTATTAACCAAGTAACGAGCCAAATCATCCTCGACAAATATCTCAATAGGTCTTATTTTCTCCCCCGTTAATCTATGCAATGCATCTGGTTTAGTTTGATTAAAACATAATGTTTTATTAGGAGTTTGATACAAATGCCTAAAATCAACGTAATCAAGAGGTAAAACTGAATGTGAATGTGTGGTAAAAATTATCTGTAGTTTTTTACTCTGAGCATAATCATCTATTATTTTTAATAACCTCGCCAAAGCATCCTGATGAAGCAACAAATCAATCTCATCAATTAAAATAAGCCCATAATCTTTCGCATTTAGTATTTCTGTTAGAATGTAGAATATCCGTTGTTCTCCAGCCCCCATACTTAAAGACGAATAATCTATGTTATTCGTAGTTACACCGATGTATTTCTTCTTTGAAGGTGTCGTATGACTATTGTAGTTGGTGTAATTTCTATTCATTACCTGTCCAGCTAACTCTTTTATTTTTGTAGATACCTTATCAGTAAGTTGGGCTGTATTGAACTGTATTCTTGATCGCTGATTTTCTGCTTCAATCATTGGAACGCAAGTTCTAATACCAATAAAGGAAATATAACGCTCTACTCTTGTCGCATAACGAGGCGACCACCGTGCTGCTTGCTTTCTAAAATGCGTTGTGTGGTCATTAATTTGCTTTTCTCCATCCCTATAGTCCTGATATACATCGAAACTACTGTCATTCCAGACAGAATGAATTGTTGGAGTAAAAAACTCACTAAGCTTGTGATTAATCAATGAATCATGACTAGCTGGCGGATTATTAATGCAAGCCAACGCGTGCAAAATTGTCGATTTCCCAGACCCGTTCGGCCCTAGAATTGCCGTTATTCCCTTTTCTCGAAAACTCATCTCTAAGTTACGCAATCCTTTTAGTTGAATTATCTCGATTCGTTTTAAATTTTGTTGGGATATAGACATAATTTTAAATTCATTTAACCAATGCCATGACTCATTGATTTTAATTAATGTTATTTATAAGTTGTTAATCACAACCCACTCTTCAAACTAGCCTCAATAAACTGATCCAAATCGCCATCCAAAACCGCCTGGGTGTTGCCTGTTTCCACGCTGGTACGCAAGTCCTTGATCCGCGACTGGTCTAAAACATAAGAACGAATCTGGCTGCCCCAGCCTATATCGGATTTGGTGTCTTCCAATGCCTGAGCTGTTTCGCTACGTTTGCGCATTTCCAGCTCGTACAATTTGGCTTTCAATTGCTTCATCGCGGTATCGCGGTTTTTATGCTGCGAGCGGTCGCTTTGGCATTGCACGACGATACCGGTCGGGTTATGGGTCATACGCACGGCCGATTCGGTTTTGTTGATATGCTGGCCGCCCGCGCCGCTGGCACGGTAGACATCGATGCGTATATCGGCGGGATTGATGTCGATGTCGATATCGTCGTCGATTTCTGGAGATACGAATACCGACGCGAACGAGGTATGGCGGCGATTGCCCGAATCGAACGGCGATTTCCTGACCAAGCGATGCACACCGGTTTCGGTGCGTAACCAGCCGAACGCATATTCGCCTTCAAACTTGATCGTGGCGCTTTTAATGCCGGCTACATCGCCTTGCGACTCTTCAATCAATTCGGTTTTAAAACCTTTCTGTTCGCCCCAGCGTAAATACATGCGTTCGATCATTGATGCCCAATCCTGAGCCTCGGTGCCGCCGGAACCGGACTGTATGTCCAAAAAGGCATTGTTGGCATCCATTTTCCCGGAGAACATGCGACGAAACTCCAGGTCTGCGACTCTTTTTTCAAAATGCTCCAGATCGTCGACGACGGTTTCAACCGTTTCCTCATCGTCTTCTTCAACCGCCATCAGTAGCAGTTCTTCGGCGTCGCTAAGACCGCGTTCCAAGTCGTTAATGGTGTTAACGATGACTTCCAACTGGCCGCGCTCTTTACCTAAGGCCTGCGCTTCTTCCGGGTTATCCCAAATTTTCGGATTTTCCAGCTCCCGTAAAACTTCGACTAAACGCTCGTTCTTAATGTCAAAGTCAAAGATACCTCCTAAGGGCATCGCCACGGCTTTTTAAGTCGGCTATTTTGTTTTTGATCGGATTTATTTCTTGCATGGGGTGTATTTAACCAATGACAGTCGAGACCAAACACACCTATGGTCTTTGGTCGATGAGAAATTAAAAAAGGGGGCGATTATAGCCGTTCAGAGCAGTTCTGTCTTATTTTTAAGGGTGTAATACTGGGCAAACGCATATAAATAAAAGCTCCGTTGGGTTGGCATAACCCGGTCTACATGACTGGTTTTACTATTAAATTAGCATTGCTGAGTAATTACGGTTTGTTTTTGATAATAGTAGCGATGGGGGATAAAAGGCAAGGGCGTCACAGTAACGGTGATTCGATGATCACGAACCTTGGCATAGAGTGTGTTGCCTTTGTTGGCGACTTTCTTGGCTAGTAAGGCCATAGCAATCGGTTGATTCAAGCTGGGAGAAAAATTGCCGCTGGTCACATAGCCTACGGCGAGATCTTCACTATTGCAAATTACACTGCCTTCCCGCACCGGTATTTTGCTTTTCACCAATAAACCCGCACGAATTTTTTCCGGACCGCGTTGTAATTGAGTCAGGATTTTGTCGGCTCCGGGAAATTTGTCGTGGTTTTTTTTTAACAGCCATTGGAGACCGGCTTCTACCGGTGTAGTCGATTCATCGATTTCATGACCGTACAGGCATAGACCCGCTTCCAGGCGCAAAGTATCCCTGGCCGCTAGACCTATAGGCTCAACGTTGTCTTCGGCCAGAAACAGGCGGGCGAGTCGTTCGGCAGCGTTATGGCCTACCAAGATTTCAAAACCGTCTTCGCCGGTATAGCCGCTACGGCTGACATTACATTTTATGCCGTTGATGTAGGTCCCACAGGCTTGCATGAAAGAAAGTTCAGCGGCTTGTTCGGAAAACTTTTTCATGATCGATGCGGCGGCAGGGCCTTGCAAAGCGAATAAAGCTTGAGTGCTCAGTTCATTGAAACAACACAGTCCTGATAAGTGGTGATACAGGTACTTAAAATCTTTGTCTTTACAGGCGGCATTTACAATGATCATTAAGCCCGAGTCGAGGCGGGTAATGACAATGTCATCCATAATGCCGCCATTGTTATTGGTTAATACGGTATATTTTTGCTCGCCGGATTTAAGTCCTGAAATATCGGTGGGTATTAGTTGTCCCAGTCCATAAACAGCATCATCACCCAGTATCAGGCATTGCCCCATGTGGGAAATATCGAAGAAGCCGGCGTGACTGCGGCAGTGCAGATGTTCGTGCAGCGTACCTTTGCCGTATTGCATCGGCATAAGGTAACCGGAAAACGGCACCATCCTGGCGCCCAGTTCAAGGTGAAGATTGTGGAGCAACGTCTTTTTTAACATGTTGGTATTTGTCTTAGCCTGTAAGCAATGCGCTAGTGTAGCGATTTATTCGATTATTTGCCACGACGGGTATGAAGAAAAAAACTAACGACTCAGGAGCCGCTTGCAAAATCATCTACTAGAAAAAACCTGGAAAGAGTGCAAATAAGTCGTTTTTTTGAGCAAGATTAGGGTGTGAAACTTCGATCACGAGAATTCCATGATGCTGCTTTTCAAGCTGCTTACGAGGGATGTTCATGGCTCCTGCTAAGCGGTTCATCCAATGGGATGGTAACGATGTTGTCTCGTTAAAAAGCCATGTCGGTCAATAGAAAATGAAGGCAAACACTTGCCGGTCTATTGACATCCTTGCCAAAAACGATGAAAAGCAGGATATGGCAGTACGCTAACATAATGCCGTATAAAGACATTATAAATAACGGTATCTTTTATGCTTGTGATATAAGCGAAGTGTGTTATTTATTTTCTAGGAGTACGGCCATGACAACGCAAAATACAAATACAATAGATTCGTCCTGGACAGTGTTTATCGAAATCTTAAGCGACGAGTTCACTGCAAAAACAGGGTTTGGGGTGTATGCCCATATCACGCCAGTGGATGTCAATAAGGCTTACCAGCAATATCAATTACGCAATGCGCCGATGCGGCTATTCGTCCGTGAATATGTTCGACAGTATGTTTAGTCGGTCCGCTTAAAACTATTTGCGCTCAACGAATTTCATCCAGCGCAAACGGTTGGCATTGGTAACCACGGTTACAGAAGACATTGCCATAGCCGCACCAGCAATCATCGGGTTTAGCAAAACGCCGAACAACGGATACAGTAAACCTGCCGCGACCGGGATGCTGATGGTGTTATAAAAAAATGCGCCGATCAGGTTTTGCTTGATATTGATGACAGTCGCTTTGGATAATTCAATGGCTTCAGGCACTTTGAGTAAGGAGCCTTGCAAGATAACCACATCGGCGCTCTCAATAGCGACATCGGTTCCGGTGCCGATCGCAAAGCCGACATTAGCCTGGGCCAATGCAGGGGCATCGTTAATGCCGTCGCCGACCATGCCGACGATTTCGCCTAGCAGTTGCAGCTCTTTAACCACCAAGGCTTTATCCTGAGGTAACACCTGTGCGCGTACTTCAGAAATACCCGCTTGTTCGGCAATGGCGTGAGCGGTTATTTGATTGTCGCCGGTTACCATGATGATGCGTACACCTTGATCTCTCAATACTTGCACCGCGTGGGCCGAATCCTTTTTAATCGGGTCGGAAACAGCGATAATCCCGGCAATTTTATTGTCTACGGCAAGCAGCATCGGCGTTTGCCCCAAAGCCGACAGTTGCTCCAGACGATTATTATGGTGTGTGAAGCTGACGCCTTGCTCGTCCATCAGCGCCTTGTTGCCGAACAACACACTGCGCTCGTTAATGGTCGCCATTACCCCGTGGCCTGCCACGGCTGTAAATTGTTTAACTTTTTCCAGTTTTATTTGTTTGGCTTCCGCTGCCGACAAAATGGCCGCAGCCAGCGGGTGTTCCGAGCCTGATTCAATGCTTGCCGCCCATTGCAACACTTGGTCTTCGCTAATGCCATCGATGGTTTCAATCGTTGAAACCGTCGGTTTGCCTTCGGTTACCGTGCCGGTTTTATCGAGTATCAAGCAGGTTAATTTTCCCGCTGTTTGCAAGGCTTCACCCTTGCGAATCAAGATGCCTGATTGGGCGGCTCTGCCCACAGCCACCATCACCGAAATAGGCGTCGCCAAACCCAAGGCGCAGGGACAAGCGATAACCAGCACTGTCATTGAGGTGACAAAGGCGTAACCCAATGAAGGTTCAGGCCCGAAAGCGTACCAAATTAAAAAAGTCAGCGCCGAAAACGCGACTACAGCCGGTACAAAGACGCTGGAAATCTTATCGGCCAACCGGGCGATTTCAGGCTTGCTGCTTTGCGCCTGACGGACGCTTTTAATAATCTGCGCCAGTGCGGTATCTCGCCCGATACGAGTTGCGGTAAATAAAAAACTGCCGGTCTGGTTCATGGTTCCGGCAACGACTTCCGCACCCACGGTTTTTTCTACCGGTAACGATTCGCCGGTCAGCATGGATTCATCGACCGTGGAATGTCCTTCCAGCAATACGCCGTCAACAGCAATTTTCTCGCCGGGCCTTACCCTTAAGGTTTCGCCCAAACCCACTTGCTCGATGGCAATGTCCATTTCCTCGCCGTTCCTGATCACGCGCGCGGTGCGCGGCTGCAAGCCTATCAGCTGACGAATGGCGCTGGAGGTTTTGCCTCGGGCCAGTGTTTCTAAACCGGAACCCAGGTTAATAAAGGCCAAAATCATTACGGCGGCTTCAAAATAGGCGTGTTTTGCCAAGGATGGCAGGGTCCCGTAATAATCGATAACAATACAGGAGTACAGCCAAGCCGAACCGGTACCCAGGGCAATCAGGGTGTCCATGTTAGCTTGTCCCAGCGTTAACGACTTGTACGCGCCGCTGTAAAAATGCCAGCCTGAATAAATCAGGATGGTTAAAGTGATTAGGGCGATTTCCGGCCATACCCATAGGCCGGTTGTTGAACCGATTTCCGGCAACCAGCCAAAATGCTCGGCCGCCATCAACGACAAGCCAAAGACTGCCGCGACAGCCGCTTTTTTCATCAGCTGGCGATAACGTTGCAATTCTTGTTGTTCCTGTTCGGCAGGATCTTCAAAACCCTCCATTATCGCCGCATCAAAACCGGCTTCTTTAACGGCCTGTTTTAACAGCTCGGGATCGGCGCTGCCTTTAATTACGGCGGAGTGATCGGCAAAATTGACACTGACAGCGGTCACTCCGTCAACAGCCGCCAAGGCGCCCTCAACGGCGCTGACGCATCCGGCGCAACGCATACCTAAAATGGATAGCCGTAATTCGTCGGCAGTTTTTGTATTCATAAAATCACCTTGTGTATTACGATGTCTCTACGGTAAAACCCGCATCGTGGATAATATCGGCAATAGCATCCAGGCTGGTTTTCTCGGTATCGAATTCAACATCGACTTGATTGTCTTTATTTGATGCCTTAGCCGACACCACACCGTCGATAGCGTTCAATTTACTTGTTACATTGGCCTCACAACCGCCACATTTCATACCGGTAACGGTTAACGATACAGATTCAATCATTTCAGCTCCTTTAAGGTTGGTAGGGGTATTAATTACAATGCCCCTTTACAGTAATACCTATATCATACTCGACTGATAGCCGATAATCATGGTATAAATTCGATCATATATGGGTTTAAGCGGCACAAACCCAGCCTATAAATATTTAAATTTAACATCTCAAGTAATTAAAATGGCAGACATTATAATCGGACGGCAGCAGATTTTTGATCAAAAGCTGAATATTTACGCCTATGAGCTCCTTTTTAGAGGCAATGATTTTGACCTGAGCCAGAAAGACGATGCTACACAAGCAACTAATCAAGTCATTACCGATACCATTTTAGAGCTTGGACTTAACAACATAGTAGGGCCTCACAAAGCCTTTGTTAATTTCACGACACAAAATATTCTCGACAAAACGCCTTTACACCTCCCTAAAGACCGGATTGTTATTGAAGTCCTTGAAAATGTTGAAATTGACTCAAGAATCGTCGCCAACTTAAAAGAACTGTCAAAACTAGGCTATATCATTGCCTTGGATGATTTTGTCTTTACTGAGGACTGGACGCCGCTAGTGGAATTTGCCGACATTATCAAATTGGATGTTTTGGAAATGGGCGAGTCCAAAACACGAGAGCTGATTGAACGGCTCAAACCCTACAACGTACAACTGCTCGCAGAAAAAGTAGAAACCTACGCCGAGTACCAATATCTCGTCGATTTAGGCTGTGATTACTTTCAAGGGTTCTTTTTCAACAAACCCAATATAGTTTCCGGCAAGCGCATAAGCGTCAATCAAACGGCAGCCATTCAATTATTAAACACCATCAACAACCCGGATGTTGAGTTTGAAGACCTGAGCAAAATAATATCCCTGGATGTAGGGCTCAGCTATAAGCTGCTGCACTATATAAATTCGGCATTTTTCGCCTTACCCAATAAAGTCTCGTCCATTAACCATGCTATTTCCTATTTGGGCCTAAAAGAAATAAAACGGTGGATAAATATATTGACGTTGGCTTCCTTGTCGAACAAGCCGGAAGCGGTCATGCAAAATGCATTAATCCGCGGCAAAATGTGTGAAGAATTGGCTAGCCTGAGCGGCGATAAATCAGATAACTTTTTCCTAATCGGCATTTTATCCAACCTGGATAGCTTGCTGGATGTGAGCTTGGATGAAGCGCTCAGCCAACTGCCCTTGGCCGATGATATTGTTGCCGCCATCTTAGACAAAAAAGGCCTGGGCGGTGAAGCGCTTAGATGTGTTATTAGTTATGAACATTGGGATATTTCAGCAATAGCCTTTAAGGATATTGACCAATCCGTCATTGGCGACACCTATATCCACAGTATAAACTGGGCGAAAGACGTCATGGGCACTATAAAATAACTATGCCATTAAATACAATCACTAACCAGACTATCGCTCTTGCCGGCATTGCTCAGTCAGCGGCGCTGGTGCAACAACTGGCAACGATCGGAACTGCCGATTCAAACACGCTTGAGGCCAGCATAGCCAGTCTTTTTGTTAGCGATGAGCATGGTGTAGCAAATGTCTACGGTGGATTATCAGGCCTTAAAATGGGGCTTGAGCAGCTTAACGATCAAATGACCGGCCTCAAAATTGCCAATCCCGAACAGGCGCGCTATGCCGCCTCTCTGGTTTTTCTGGAGAATCAACTCGGCAAGCAACCGGCCATGCTTAAAAACATTTTTACCGGAATTGAGCGCGCCCGGGCACAGTCGGAACATTTCGGCCTGCTCCATGAAAATGTATTGGCGAATCTGGGGGATGTTTATCACACCACGATCAGCACCCTGCAACCGAGAATCATGGTCAATGGCGAACAAGAATATTTATCCAGGCCTGACATCGTTAATAAGATACGCGCCTGCCTGCTGGCCGGAATACGCGCCGCTATTCTTTGGCGACACTGCGGCGGCACCCGTTGGAAGTTTCTGTTTTACCGCAAAAAAATCCAGGCTGAATTACAAATCCTGCTGCAACAACTTTAGCCTCAGGCATGACCGCTCTCATCGAAGCCGAACGCCTGACTCGTTATTACGGTAAACATTGCGCTGTTAACGATGTCAGTTTTACCGTAGCCAAAGGCGAGGTGCTGGGTTTTTTAGGTGCCAACGGCGCGGGTAAAACCACCACCATGCAGATGCTGTGCGGTAATCTTGCACCCAGCGCCGGGCAAATTAAAATCAATGGTTTTGATCTATTGGATCAACCCAAAGCCGCCAAACTAAACCTAGGCTATTTACCCGATACGCCGCCGCTCTATAAAGAGTTAACTGTGCAGGAATTCCTGCTTTATTGCGCCGGACTGCACGGCATTGCTAAAAGTTCCGTCACTGCTGCGATCAATCGGGCCCAACAGCGTTGCGGTTTAATGGATGTTGCCGACCGGCTGATCGCCAACCTGTCCAAAGGCTTTCAACAGCGAGTCGGCATTGCCCAAGCTATCTTGCACAATCCTGAAGTTATCGTTCTTGATGAGCCGACTGTCGGCCTGGATCCTATTCAAATTCGGGAAATCCGTGCCTTAATACGGGAGTTGGGCCAGGATCACAGCGTCATCTTGTCCACCCATATACTCACCGAAGTACAGGAATCCTGCTCGCATGTGCAAATCATTGATCGCGGACAGCTGATCCTGAATGAAACCATAGCCGGACTCAACCGGCAAATGGATACCGGCACCCTGCAAATCGCCACCCGGCTAGCGCTGGATATCAATAGCTTGTTGACTATTCCCGGCGTCAGTTCCATCGAAAATATTTCAGAAAACCGGATCAAAATTCACCACAGCGTAACCGCCAATCCTGCCGAACAAATTGCCGAACAGATCATTGCCGCCGGCTGGGGGCTACAGGAACTGACCCCGGTAAAAAGATCTATGGAAGATATTTTTATCAGCCTAACTAAAGAGCATCGCGAGTTATGACCATAAAGCAGTTCAAAAATAGAACACGGATGACACGGATTTGACTGATAAACACGGATAAAATGGAACTGCTTCATAAAGACATTACAGATCAAATTATTAATGCATTTTATAAGGTGTATAACGAACTTGGCTCCGGCTTTTTAGAGAAAGTTTATCAGAATGCCTTGTTTCTTGAGTTAATTGCAGTGGATTTATGTTGCGAAAAACAAAAACAAATAAAGGTGCATTATAACGGGCAAATTATTGGTGAATATTTTGCAGATTTAATTGTAAATGACTGTGTAATTATTGAATTGAAGGCATCAGAATCATTAGCGGAAGAGCACGAATTACAGTTGATCAATTATCTCAAAGCAACAGAAATAGAGGTTGGCCTACTTTTGAATTTCGGTAAAAAGCCACAGTTCAAAAGAAAACTGTTTACGAATGATAAAAAGAAAATCAAAAAATCTGTTTAAATCCGTCTAATTCAGTGTCGCCTAGAGGCGCCTACTTTTGGCATCCGTGTTCTATTTATTAAAATTAGCATCTATTGAGTAGCTACCATGATTCTAACAATCGCCTCCCGCGAATTCAGATCCCTGTTTTTATCGCCGATGGCCTGGACTATTTTAGCCATCCTGCAATTCATCCTGGCGTTCTTGTTTTTAACCCAAGTTGAAGCCTTCACCTCGCTTCAACCCAAACTGGCGTCAATTGAAAGCGCGCCCGGTTTGACCGATATTATCGTGCCGCCTTTATTCGGCAACGCGGGCATTATTCTCTTATTGGTCACACCCTTATTAACCATGCGCTTGATCTGCGAAGAGCGGCGCAATAAAACCTTGTCTTTGCTGCTGTCCGCTCCGATTTCCAATACCGACATTATTCTCGGCAAATATTTAGGCACACTCGGATTGATGTTGCTGATCATTATGCTGATCACCCTGATGCCCTTATCTTTATTGTGCGGCGGCGAATTGGATTTCGGTAAATTATTTGCCAACATCTTGGGGCTACTGCTGCTGGTTACCGCTTTTACCGCGACCGGCCTGTTTATGTCTTGTATCGCCGGACATCCTACTGTTGCTGCAATGGGCGCCTTTGGCATTTTACTGCTGTTGTGGATTTTAGACTGGTCGGTCGGCATGAATGATCAAGGTAGCGAACTGTTTGCATACCTGTCGATTCTCAGGCATTTTCAGAACATTCAAAGCGGCCTGATCAGCTCCGTCGATGTCGGTTATTTTTTGCTGTTTATTTCTACCTTTATCGCGCTCAGCATCCGCAGCCTGGATAACGATCGGTTGCAAAAATGAAAATATCGCCCCATAAACACCAGCAAATTCGCTTAAAAAACGGACTGATCACCCTGGCTTTATTGTGCATGATCGGCACTTTGGCTTGGTTAAGCACTCGTTATCGCGTAGAAACCGACATAACCGGCAATAACGGCAACAGCCTGTCCCAAGCATCGAAAAAATTGCTGGAATCGCTGCCTGATAAAATACAGCTCACTGCCTATATAAAAAAAGACCAAGCAATAAGAAGCCAGATTGCGCAATTGGTAGACCGTTATAAACGCCATAAAGCCGATCTGGCCCTGACCTTCATAGATCCCGCCTCGCAACCGGAAAAAACCCGCGAACTGAATATAGATGCAACAGGCGCCGTTATTGTCGAATATCAGGGGCGCACTGAAAAACTGAACTTTATCGACGAATCGTCCCTGACTAATGCGCTGCTGCAATTGGCTAACGCCGATGAACGCTGGCTCACCTTCCTGGTCGGTCATGGCGAACGCGCCCCTGACGGCATCGCCAATTTCGATTTAGGCCAATTCGGCAAGGAACTGGATCGCCGTAAAATCAAGGCTCAATCGATTAATCTGGCGACCATGGCGGACATTCCAGGCAACTCCGCCTTGCTGGTGATCACAGCCCCAGCGGTGCCGTTACTAGCCGGTGAAATTGAACTGGTCAAACGCTATATCCAGCAAGGCGGCAACCTGCTGCTGTTAACCGATCCGGGCAACCGCCACTTGGATGCATTGCAGCAGCTCCTGGGTCTGCGCCAGCTACCCGGAACTATTGTAGACAGTCGTTCCAAGCTATACGGCATTAACGATCCCAGCTTCGTACTTGGCAGCGACTATATTGCCCATCCCATTACTAAAGGCTTCCAGACCATAACCGTTTACCCTGTTACCGCCGGGCTGGAAATCAGCGAAGAAACGGATTTTCGTCCCATTGAACTTCTTAACAGCGCATTACAGTCATGGACAGAAACCGGTCCCGTAGCCGGAAAAATTCTTTTCGATGCCGATGGCGATGAAAAGCAGGGGCCGCTTACCTTTGCCTATGCATTGACTCGCCCTTTGGCAAGCGCAGGAGTAGGGCAGGACAAGTTCGCCGAACAACGCATCGTCGTTGTCGGTGACGGCGATTTTCTATCCAACGCCTATATCGGCAATGTCGGCAACCTGGACATGGGCTTGAGAATGATCAACTGGTTGATTCATGATGACCGGTTTATCGACATCCCAGCCAAAATAGCAACAGATAAAAGCCTGCAATTAAGCCTGATCAGCGTCGCCACTATCGGTTTTGGTTTTTTGGTGGTCATACCCTTATTGTTAATGGGGGCAGGCTTTTACATCTGGCGTAAACGTAAGCAGCGTTAGGCTGCAAAACATTTCTTCCCTCCTATTAAGAAAAGCCGGTGTGTGAGGTTTTATTGGTGTTTGGTAGGATCCATCCTATAAAATATAGCCATAGAATTATTAAATTAGGAGATCACGATGCTTTGTTTGTCAGAAAACGACTTGAAGAATTTTATTAGCGGAGTTATTCGAAATGTCGCCAAGGAACTGAAGCTGCAAAAATGGGAACAACAGTCTTACTACGCACTTGTCAAGCAAATCAAGGCCGAAAATCAAGCGGTCTCAGAAAAACTCGAAGAATTTTTTAACACTTATAAGCAATGGCATGACTTTCAGGTCAAACTCAGCCAAGAAAATAATACTGGGACGCTTTCAGCAGCAGATAATAATAAACTGCAAAATCATATTTCAGCCCGCGACGCCGCTAGTGAAGCCCTATTGAAAGAGCTTCGCAAATAAGGCCGCTATATCTTTAATAATGATCGTTTTTTTTGATTTTCTTTTATGCAAAATGATGCTACAAACCAAAGAACTTTTGTAACTATTCAGCGAAAAAAGAAATAGAACACGGATGCCAAAAGTAGGCGCCTCTAGGCGACACGGATAGGACGGATTTACACAGATTTTTTTCAAAATATTCTGGGTTTTTAATCGGTGATTATCCGTTTAATCAGTGTCATCCGTGTTCCATTAATCATTTTTAGCATACGCT
>SCPZ01000077.1 GCA_004299305.1 Methylobacter sp. | reverse complement strand
CTATTTTCCAAAAATATCTCGTCTTTTTAGATTCACAACTCAAATTAGCCACAACGTAGCCGACGCAATTCTACTGGCAACCCAAAACCGACTTGATAAAACAGCGGTCGCCTAACGTAATGTATACGACAACTCTGTCGGGTTTCCCCATCTTTTATGTCGCACAATAAATTTTTAATTTAAAAAACTCTTGTAAACTCAGCGGCTTTTATAACACAACGCGACAAGCAGTACAAATAAAAGCGACAGATTTCCAAAACTAAACTCTGCTTGCTAAATCAAAGTCGGTTAGAATGTCGTATAAGCACATTTTGTTTAAATTACCTGTTGTTAATTAAGACTATTTATTTGTCAAGGTGACATCCATGCCGTTAAATACGACAGAACCACAACCGAAAAAGTTATTGGATCAGGTGCGCGATAAGATTCGTTTTAAGCATTATAGCTTGAGCACTGAGACGACTTACGTTTCGTGGATTAAGCAGTTTATTTTGTTTCATGGCAAGCGACACCCAAGCGAAATAGGGGCGGCTGAGGTGGAGGCGTTTTTGACTTATTTGGCGACCGCCCGTCATGTGTCCAGCTCTACGCAAAATCAGGCGTTATCGGCGATTTTGTTTTTGTATCGTGAGGTGTTGGCGATAGATTTGCCGTGGCTGGACGGTTTTGAGCGTTCTCGAAAACCTAGGCGTTTGCCGGTGGTGCTGACGGTTTTAGAGGTGCAGGCTTTGCTTAAGAAGGCGGCATCCGTTCCTGAACCTTATGGTTTTATTATCAAGCTGTTGTACGGTACGGGTATGCGTTTGATGGAGGCGGTCAGGCTTCGGGTTAAGGATGTGGAGCTATCGCGCCGGGAGATTATTGTGCGTGACGGCAAGGGCGGCAAGGATCGGGTGACGATGTTACCGGAGAGTTTGCTTGAGGCCATGCACCAGCAATTGGTTTTGCGCCGAGAGTGGTTTGATGCGGATTTGGCGGCGGGCAAGGCGGATGTGTGGCTGCCGGATGCGTTGGCGGTTAAGTACCCGGTAGCGCCTAAGGAGTGGGGTTGGCAGTATGTGTTTGCGGCAAAAAATTATTCGATTGATCCCAGGAGCAAGAAGGAGCGCCGCCATCATGTTGAGGAAAGACAGGTGCAGCGCTATGTGAAGCAGGCGGCTTTGGCGGCGGGCATTGCCAAGCCGACTACGCCGCATACGATGCGCCATAGTTTTGCTACGCATTTATTGCAGGTGGGCTACGATATTCGCACGGTGCAGGAGTTGCTGGGCCATAGCGATGTCGCGACTACGATGATTTACACGCATGTGCTGAATAAAGGCGGTAAGGGGGTGACCAGTCCCTTGGATCAATTGGTATGAGTGTTGTTGTCTACAGCGGCCGGAATGCATGTTAATAGAATTATTAAACAAATCCAGAGCCCTATACTCGCCTCTATCCCTCTCCCGATGTACAATACCTGGTTATTTTCACTGACATAAAGGTGTGGTCTATGCAAATTCTCCAGGAAGCGCTCACGTTTGATGATGTTTTATTAGTGCCTGCGCACTCGACTGTGCTGCCACGCGACGTAGAGATGAAGACGCAGCTGACGCGAGGCATTACGCTCAATATTCCCCTGGTCGCAGCGGCGATGGATACGGTTACCGAAGCTCGGCTGGCGATTGCGATTGCCCAGGAAGGCGGTATCGGCATCATTCATAAGAATATGACGGCTGAGCAGCAGGCGCGCGAAGTTCGTAGCGTTAAAAAATACGAGAGCGGGGTGATTAAAGATCCGATCACGGTCTCGCCGGATGTCAGCATTCGGGACGTTATCAAGTTAACCCGTTCCAAAAATATTTCCGGCGTGCCGGTGGTTGACGGCGATGAATTGGTCGGCATTGTGACCAGTCGCGATTTGCGCTTTGAGACGCGCTTTGATGAGCCGGTTTCAAAGGTTATGACGCCCAAACAGCGCTTGGTTACGGTCAGCGAAAATGCCGATCGTAAAGAAGTGATTGCGCTGTTGCACGAACATCGCATTGAAAAAGTGCTGGTAGTCAATGACGCCTTTCATTTGCGCGGCATGATTACGGTAAAAGATATACAAAAAGCCAAAGATTACCCGTTGGCCTGTAAAGATGAACATGAGCAGTTGCGGGTCGGTGCGGCAATCGGCACCGGGCAGGGCACCGAAGAGCGGGTTGCCGCGCTGGTTGAGGCCGGTGTGGATGTGATTATTGTCGATACTGCGCATGGTCATTCTCAAGGCGTATTGGACCGAGTGCGTTGGGTTAAGCGGAATTATCCCCAGGTGCAGGTTATCGGCGGCAATATTGCTACGGCGGCGGCGGCTTTGGCTTTGGTTGAGGCGGGCGCCGATGGCGTTAAGGTCGGCATCGGCCCCGGTTCTATCTGTACGACCCGTATTATTGCCGGTGTTGGCGTGCCGCAAATTACTGCGGTCAGTAATGTCGCCGATGCGTTAAAAGGAACCGGGGTGCCGTTGATTGCCGATGGCGGTATCCGCTATTCCGGCGATGTCGCCAAAGCGCTGGCAGCAGGCGCCTATTCGGTGATGTTGGGCGGCCTGTTTGCCGGTACCGAGGAAGCGCCGGGAGAGATTGAGTTGTTTCAGGGACGGTCTTATAAATCTTATCGCGGCATGGGTTCTTTGGGCGCAATGTCGCAACAGCAAGGTTCCAGTGATCGTTATTTTCAGGAAGAGACCGATTCGGCTGAAAAATTGGTGCCTGAAGGCATTGAAGGCAGGGTGCCGTATAAAGGCAGTTTGCTGGCGGTTATTCATCAGCTATTGGGCGGCATCCGTGCCAGCATGGGTTACACCGGCAGCCAAACTATTGCCATCATGCATGAAAAGGCGCAGTTCGTGCGGGTGTCCAGCGCCGGGATGCGTGAAAGTCATGTGCATGATGTGACTATTACTAAAGAAGCGCCTAATTACCGGATGGAGTGATTTAAGCATATAGAGAAATGGAACACGGATGACACAGATTTAGACAGATAAACACGGATTAAGCGCATATTTAAAAATCCGTGTAAATTCGTCCCATCCGCGTCGCCTAAAGCGTCTACTGTTGGCATCCGTGTTCCATTAATTATAGTTAGCATCCAGATACGCTAATTCGACCACCCACAAGAGTTCTATCGTGAAACAACAATCTCCAAACATCCATAGCCATAAAATCCTGATCCTGGATTTCGGCTCGCAATATACTCAATTAATCGCGCGCCGTATTCGTGAAATCGGCGTTTATTGCGAGATTTATTCTTGCGAATGCGACGTCGAACAAGTCAAAAAATTTGCGCCCAACGGCATTATTTTATCCGGCGGTCCTGATACGGTAACCAGCGGCGATACGCCAAGAGCGCCGCAAATCGTTTTCGACTTGGGCGTTCCGGTGCTGGGCATTTGCTACGGCCTGCAAACCATGACCGAGCAACTGGGCGGCAAGGTTGAAAGTTCCGATCACCGGGAGTTCGGCTACGCGCAAATCAGGGCGCGCGGCCATTCGAAATTACTGGCCGGCATAGAAGATCATTTATCGCCGGAAGGTTTCGGCCTGCTGGATGTCTGGATGAGCCACGGCGACCGCGTGGTTGATTTGCCGAGCGGTTTTACCCTGATTGCCAGCTCGGACGGCGCGCCGATTGCCGGTATCGCTAATGAAGACAAGGGCTTTTACGGCTTGCAGTTTCATCCCGAAGTCACCCATACCAAACAAGGCGGGCGGATATTGTCGCGCTTTGTGCTGGAAATTTGCGGTTGCGAAGCGTTGTGGACGTCCAGCAATATTATCGAAGACAGCATCGAGGTCGTTCGTAAAACGGTCGGCAGCGATCATGTGGTTTTGGGCTTGTCCGGCGGCGTCGATTCGTCGGTTGTGGCGGCACTGTTGCACAAGGCCATTAAAGACCAGTTGACCTGCGTTTTTGTCGATACCGGCTTGCTGCGTTTAAACGAAGGCGATCAAGTGATGGCGACGTTTGCCGAGCACATGGGCGTCAAGGTGATCCGGGTGGACGCCGAGCAGCGTTATCTGGATGCCTTGAGCGGCATCACCGACCCGGAACAAAAACGCAAAATCATCGGCGGCCTGTTTATTGATATTTTTGACGAAGAAGCCGCGAAAATCACCGATGCAAAATGGCTGGCGCAAGGCACGATTTATCCCGACGTGATCGAGTCGGCCGGTTCCAAAAGCGGTAAGGCGCATTTGATCAAATCGCATCACAATGTCGGCGGTTTGCCGGAAAATATGCTGTTAAAACTGGTTGAGCCGTTACGCGAACTGTTCAAGGACGAAGTCAGGAAGTTGGGCGTTGAGCTGGGTTTGCCTGCGGATATGGTTTATCGTCATCCGTTCCCTGGTCCCGGTTTAGGTGTCAGGATTTTGGGCGAAGTGAAAAAAGAATTCGCCGACTTGTTGCGCCAAGCCGATGCGATTTTTATTGAAGAGCTGTATCGCCATGATCTTTATGACAAAGTTAGTCAGGCGTTTGCGGTATTTTTGCCGGTTAAATCGGTTGGTGTGATGGGCGATGGTCGTCGTTACGATTACGTCATCGCGATACGCGCGGTCGAAACTATCGATTTTATGACTGCTCGCTGGGCGCATTTGCCTTATGAGTTCCTGGATTTGATTTCCCGGCGGATTATCAATGAAGTTCCGGGCATTTCCCGAGTTGCTTACGACATCAGCGGCAAGCCTCCCGCAACGATTGAATGGGAATAAGCCCTTCAACGGATGAAGCGTGGATGCGCTATGCAATCAGGCTGGCGCAACGGGCCGAACAGCAGGGCGAAGTTCCGGTCGGCGCTATTATTGTCAAGGATGATCGATGTATCGCGGAAGGCTGGAATGTGCCGATTATTAGTCATGACCCGACCGCTCACGCCGAAGTGGTGGCGATGCGAGGCGCCGGGGCGGTCATGGAAAATTACCGGCTGACTGAGGCGACTTTGTATGTGACTCTGGAGCCTTGTGTAATGTGCATAGGGGCGATGAGCCATGCACGGATTAAGCGGCTGGTGTTTGGAGCATACGATCCCAAACGGGGCGCGGTGTGCAATGCATTGAGCCTGACCGATGCGCCTTTTTTAAATCACCGGATCAGCTGGGATGGCGGGGTGCTGGAAGCGGAATGTTCGGACATGTTGAGGGATTTTTTTAGAGCTAGGCGCTGATTTTATGATGGAACACGGATGACACGGATTTGACTGATAACCACTGATAAAAACGACAGTCGCAGTTCAAAAGAAAACAAAATCCGTTTAAATCCGTTTTATCTGTGTCATCCGTGTTCTATTTGAACGCTGCTTAAAATGTATCTGCTGCGCTCAAGCTGTTTTAAAGCGCCGCCGGATCGATGGTTACCGCTTCATTTTCAGGATCTTCGCTATCTATCTCCATCGCATTTTTCTTTATCTGGTTTTCCTCGGTCAGCCAGACCAGTAAATCGTAGTAACTGCGGATGTTTTCTACAAATTCAACCGGCTCTTGGCCTCGGGCATAGCCGTGTTTGGTTTGTTGATGCCATTTTTCCTGGGTCAGCAACGGCAGCCTCTGCTTAACATCCATCCATTTGTCGGGATCACCGCCTTGTTTTTTTGTTAACGCTCTGGCGTCTTCAAGGTGCCCCAGGCCGACATTATATGAGGCTAATGCAAACCAGGTGCGATCCGGTTCAGGGATTTGTTCAGGGATGACCTGGAGCCGTTGCTGAAAATAGCGTGCGCCGCCGGCAATACTCTGAGCGGGATCGGTGCGATCTTGGATGCCGAGTTCTGTGGCGGTGTCGTTAGTTAGCATCATAATGCCTTCAACGCCGGTTGGGGAAACGGCTTTATCCTGCCAGTGAGATTCCTGATAGCCGATTGCGGCCAATAGGCGCCAGTCTATGTGGTATTGTGTTGCCGCTGAATTAAAGTATTTTCGATACAGGGGCAGCCTGCTTTTTTGTTGCTGGCGAAATTTGCAGTTGCCGATATAGCTTAAGTTGCTGGTATGCCCATAATGTTTTTCAATGAGTTGAGCCAGCGTTTTATCCTCTTTGATGCGTTTGAAAAAGCGCACAACTTCATCATATAAGCTGCTGTCATCCGATAGGCTTAATGCCCAGGCCAGTTGGCGGGGTTCGGAAATGTCGAATGCAATGTTGAGTTTGGGGTAAAAGCGACGGATTAAAACGGCTTGGTTTGAGTCGGCTACGGTGTAATCGATAAGTCCTTCGTTAACCAAGTACAGTAAGCCTTCGGTATCCAGTTCGCTGTTGACATTCCAGGTCAGGTCAGGCGTATCCTGCTTTAGATAGCTTAGGCTATCGATGTGGCTGGTGCTTTTGGCTACCTCGATAATGCCATGGGTTAGGCTGCTGACATCACTAGGGCGGCGGGTGCCGGACCGGTAAATGAGTTGCTCGGTCACTTGATGGTAGGCAGGAGCAAAACGCATTTTTTTGCTACGTTGCTCGGTGATAGTCAAGCCTGCGGCGGCGATGTCGGCCTTGCCTTTGGTAATGCGATTTAGAATGTCGGCAAAGGTGCCGGGTGTTTCAAATTTTACTTTAACGCCTAGCTGGTCGGCGAACAGGATAACCAAGTCGTATTCCAGCCCGGTAAAGCCTTCAGGGCTTTCATAATAGGTTGTTGGGTCGTTTCTGGTTAATACGTGTAATACGCCTGCCCGTTTAATCTGATCCAGCTTGTTATGCGATAGGAATTCACTGTCGCAAGTTGTCAGCGTGGCGGTAAAAATAAACCCAATAATTAGTCTTGGCAGGCGAATCAGCATCGGATCCAGACTGATTACGACACTTCCTCCGTTTCTGGCAGTCGCGATTGTTTGTAGGCATTAATCAATGCATTGGTTGAACAATCGTGGCTGTCGACGATTTTGTCGTTTTGAAGCTCCGGCAGGATTACTTTGGCTAGGGTTTTTCCTAATTCCACGCCCATTTGGTCAAATGAGTTGATATTCCAGATGACACCCTGGACATAAATTTTATGTTCATAAAATGCAATCAGCGAGCCTAGTGTTTTGGGTGTCAGCTTGTTAAATAAGAACGAATTGGACGGTTTATTGCCGTCAAATATTTTGGAGGCGACCAATACGGCGTCAGCTTGGTCTTCGGTCGATAATTCCTGCTTAACTTCTTCGGCTGTTTTGCCTTTCATCAAGGCTTCAGGTTGGGCGAGAAAGTTTGAAATCAAAATATCATGATGATCAGGTCGCTTGTAGTGACTGTTTGCGGCGGCCAGAAAATCGCAGGGGATGAGTTTGGTGCCCTGATGGATAAGCTGGAAAAAAGCATGTTGGCCATTGGTGCCGGGTTGGCCCCAAATAATCTGGCCGGTGCTGTAATCCACTTTTTGACCATCAAGATCTATGCTTTTGCCGTTGCTTTCCATATCCGCTTGCTGGAAATAATCAGCGAAATACAGCATGGATTGATCGTAAGGCAACAGGGCATGAGATTCGGCATTATAAAAATTGTTATACCAAATGCCGAGCAGGCCCATAATGACTGGGATGTTTTTTTCAAAAGGCGCGGCGCGAAAATGTTCGTCAACTTCGTAAGCGCCTTGTAAAAGCTCCTCAAAATTATCCATGCCGACATATAAAGCGATGGACAGGCCTATGGCTGACCATAATGAATAGCGTCCGCCGACCCAATGCCTGAACTCAAACATATTATTAGTGTCGATGCCGAATTCGGCGACATTCTCGGTGTTGGTGGAAATCGCGACAAAATGTTTGGCAATGGCTTGTTGATCTTGGGCGCTATCAAGAAACCAGCTTCTGGCCGATTTCGCGTTGGTCATGGTTTCTTGCGTAGTAAATGTTTTAGACGCAATAAGAAAAAGTGTCGTTTCAGCGGACAGGTGCTTTAGGGTTTGAACAAGGTCGGCCTGGTCGATATTGGAGACAAAATGAATTTTCAAGGTCTCGGAAGCATAAGGAGTAAGCGCTGTCGAAACCATTTTCGGCCCCAAATCGGAACCGCCTATGCCAATGTTAACAATGTCGGTAATCGCCTTGCCGGTATAGCCTCTCCATTCGCCTGAGCGAACGCAGGTGCTGAAAGAGCGCATTTGGGCGAGAACGCTATTGATTTGCGGCATCACGTCTTGTCCGTCTACGTAAACTGGTTGATTGCTTCTGTTGCGCAGGGCGGTATGCAGGACGGATCGGTGTTCGGTGTTATTGATTTTTGCCCCGCAAAACATGGCCTTGATTTTTGCGTCCAGCCCGGCGTGTTTGGCAAGATCGATCAACAAGGGCAGGGTTTGATCGGTTATTCTGTTTTTGGAGTAATCAAAAAGGATGTCGTTAAAATAGAGGGAGAATTTGGCGTGGCGGTTGCTGTCAGCATTAAAACTGTCGCGTAGCAGGATATTTTTGGTTTCGGCGTGATGTGTTTTTAAAGCTGTCCAGGCTGTAGAAGAAGTCAAAGATGACATGCGGTAACGCTCCGTTTGAATAAAGTTGGCTTAAGTCTACGAAAAGCAGGGAAGGATAGCAATAGTACAACGATGCATTGCCTTCATAATGATATTTGTAAGGCTGGGCTTCCATCAATTCCTTTATTTGGCTAAATCGATGTGCTAGAGTTACTAATTGCTATTGGTCAAAAATACGGCAGAACAGGCTTGATTTTTGATGGGGGTCAAAAAGATAGCATTTACATTTCTCTCAATAATAATAATTTTTTCAAAACTGGAAGGCATTATGAACAGCACACATATTTTAAGAAAGGGTTTCCTGGTACTTCTGGGATTGTTATTTTCTGCATCGATATGGGCTCACGGTGGCGCCGCAGGCACCGATACCGATCAATGCAAATTTGAATTGGAACCCACTCATTGGCTGCATTACACCGCTTATCAGCCCAACGCGTTTCCCGCTGAAGATTTTTGCGCCAACATTCCACGCGCTAACGAACTCACCTTGCTGGTGTTCGATTATCAGGATATGAAATACAGGGATATGTCGGTTGAATTTGAAGTGACAAAAGAGCCGGAAGGAACTCGCGTATTCTTCCTGCCGGCTGCAAAACATAAAAAAGGCACGGTTGAATTAAAACTGCCAAATGGCGTGCCTGAAGCAGGTAAATACCTGATTCATATTACTTTGGTTCCTGATGCGGATAAGATGGATGCGCGTACAGAGGGTGCGAGATTGGATGCCCATATGAGCTTTAAAGCAGGTGGCGGCCAAGCTGTGAGCAAAAATAATATGCTGCTGTATGCCTTTTTCGCCTTTGCCGGTCTGTATGTGGTTTATCTGTCAAGCGCTGGATTCAAAAGCAAAGTGGATGAAATAATAGCAAAGATCAAAAGCTAAACAGACACGGGTGTTGGCGTTGATGCCATTACGCGTTACGGGTAATGGCATCGCTTACCAACAGTAGGCGCTTTAGGTGAAGCGACTACATGGATGTAGGTAAGTAAAGGGCGTAGGCAGGGGCGAAAGCTTAGCCTAGAGGCGCTTACTTTGGGTAATTTTGTTGAACAATGGAGGAAATGAATAATGGTGAAGCTTTTATCGGCTGGGGCGCTGGTTTTTTTTCTTTCTGCGCCAGTATCGGCAGTAGAGTATGAAGATCATAGCGGGATGCTTATGGATCATGGTGACGGCCATTTAATGGACATGGCCGGTGGTATGGTTATGGGCCAAAATACCAGTACTTTACCGGGTGGCTGCGATAGTATCTCCGATACCAAGGAAATTACTGTACATGCCGGGCACAAATACGCTGAGAAATTTCCGGGCAGGATGTTTGCGTTTGATACTCAGGAGTTTAATTTTAAACCCTGTACCAAATTGACTGTTCATTTCATCAATGATGATAATGTCCGCCATCAATGGATGATGCATGGCTTGCCCAAGTATTTATATCCTAAAGGTATGTTCCATTTGGAAGTTTCCGGTCCTGCAAAAATTTCCGGAACATTGATTCTGCCGCCCGGCGATAAAACCTATCTGGTGCATTGCGACATTGCCCAACATATGGAAAAAGGCATGAAAGCCCAGTTGAAAGTCGGTAAAGGTGATGGCGATCTGCCCAGTATTCCAGGTGTAACGGCTTACGTCGTAGCAGATGATTATAAGGGGAGTTTGCCGACAGTGATGGCTTCAGTTGCAGCCGCAGCTGAGGCTGCGTCGATTGCTGCTGCCAAGCCGGTCGCTGTAGCCGATAAGGCGCCGCCGGTCACACAACAGCCAAAAGAAGATTCTATCATTTCAGGTGTTACCGTGATCGGCTTAGCGATTGGCCTGTTGCTTGCGCCGTTTTTGGCGAAAAAGTTTAAAGGCATGAGTCCGGCAGAAGTGGTCGCCACTATTTTTGAGTTGGTGCGGGCAGGAATTGAGCTTATTGTAAAATTGTTGTCTGGTTTGGTTAAGCTGGTTTTTTCTAATAAAAACAAGATATTGCCTGGAAGTTAAGCTCAGGCAACATAAAAACCCCTGTGCTCTTTTTGAGTGCAGGGGTTTTTTTTGAGGGAAAAAGTGCAAGATATAGGATTCGAAATAGGCGGGTTGTTTATCAGTGCATTTATATCGTCAACGATAGCGCCAGGCGGCTCCGAGGCCGTTTTAGCTTATCTGGTAGCGACTGGACATTACCAGGTTGGGCTTGTAGTCATCGTTGCCACCATAGGCAATACGCTGGGTGCGATGACAACATGGGGTTTAGGTGTGTTGGCGGCTAAAAAATTTCCGGTTGCCGCGCTTTTATCTGCAAATAAACAGAAAGCGCTGGATTTGGTAAGAAAAAGAGGTGTCTGGACGCTGTTTTTTACCTGGTTACCGGTGGTTGGCGATGCTTTGTGTTTTGCGGGCGGATGGTTAAAACTGCCGTTCTTCCAGGCTTGCTTAATTATATTACTGGGTAAGTTGGGGCGATATGCGGCGATAGCATGGATGTTTGGGTAGTGTGGAGCGATCCGTACCGGCCTGAGTGCCGGTAGGGTTAAAAAAATAATAATATTCAAAAGAGGTCATTGTGTTACGTCATTTTCCACAAGTTAACGTTGCTTACCCCCATAGAAAACGGGATTATTTTATAGCGGCGTTTACTTTTTTTTGCGTGGCGGTCTGTTTAGTGAGTGACGCGAATGCGAGCTTGGCAAACCAAAATGCCCTGGGTGTTTGTGCCGGGGTGTTTTTGATTGGCTTGCTGCTCGGAGAAAATAAGGAAATACGAATGCAGGTTGTCATTGCCGTCATTTTTGCCACTATCGGCGAGCATTTCGCGTCGCCTTTTATGGGGGGATACACTTACCGGTTTGAGAATGTGCCTGCCTATGTCCCGCCAGGCCACGGTATGGTTTATTTGACAGCTGTTGCGCTGGGGCGCTCCGGCTTATTCCTACGCTATGCCAGGGAAATCGCCACGTCAGTGGTATTGGTGTGCGGCGCATGGTCAGTTTGGGGGATCAGCGGTTATGCCGAACAGGGCGATTCGGTAGGGGCGTTACTATTTTGTGTTTTTTTAGCTTATCTTTTTAAAGGCCGCTCGCCGATGGTTTACCTGGCGGCGTTTTTTATTACTACATGGTTGGAGTTAATCGGCACCGCCGTTGGAACTTGGAGATGGGCGGCAATAGATCCGGTCCTAGGCCTGCCTCAGGGCAATCCGCCCAGCGGCGTCGCGGCTTGGTATTGCCTGGTTGATGCGGTAGCTATGGGGGGGAGCGCACCGGTGTTGCATGGTTTTTCTAAGGTGCTAAATTATCTAAAAAGCAGGATATTGCGTCTACGAGTAGTTGATTAAAGTTCATAAAGCTTAGTGATCGGCTTTTGGTTCAGTATGAAAACAGCACGCAATAGGTGGAAAAATGGCAAAAATAACGCAACTATCGCAATTGGATTTGGATGGGACCTATACTTACGCGGATTATTTGACCTGGCAGTTTGATGACGCGCTTGAATTAATCAAAGGCAAAATAATGTTAATGTCACCTGCGCCTAACGTTAGCCATCAAAGTATTTCTGTGCATTTAACTGGAATTTTGTATCAGTTTTTTAAACATAAAGATTGCCGACTTTTTGCCGCCCCCTTCGATGTTCGGTTATATGATAAAAATAAATCCGGTACCAGCGATCAAGCTATTTATACCGTGGTTCAGCCTGATTTGTGCGTCATTTGTGATACTAATAAATTGGACACCCAAGGTTGTTTAGGTTCCCCCGATTGGATTATTGAAATTTTATCCAAAGGTAATTCTAAAAAAGAAATGCAGATCAAATATGAACTGTATCAGGAAAACGGTGTTTTGGAATATTGGCTGGTCTATCCTGTTGAACAGGCTGTTTATCAATTCACCCTGGATGCAACAACGCAAAAATATGGATTGTTTAAAATGTATTCCGGTGTCGATAAAGCAAACTCGTATATATTCCCGGATTTGGAAATCGATTTACAGGAAGTGTTTGCCGAGTAGCTTAAAGGAATTTCCTGCTTTCGTGTAATATGAAAGGACATCCCCTTTTTTCAATCAAAATCAGCTGGACGGTAGAAAAACGTTTCTCTGCTTGGCTATTTTTAACATAATGTCCATTAGCATAAATGGACAGGAAAGATAATTAAAGATGAGTGATTCAGAATTGCGTTATTTAAGCAGATGTCCGGTCGGATGCAGTTCCGAGTTGGAAATGACTCAGTATGCCTTGCCGGAAGGTGCATTGTTGCGCTGTAAGTCGTGTGGACAATTGATCAGTCAATGTACAGTGACTGACTATTGGGAGTCCATGCGGGAATTCGATGATCCTAAAGGGACGTTGCCTGTTGCCGGGTCGGAACAACGCAGGTTTCGGCGCAGTAAAGGATTTCTCGACCGAATTTCTAAATTGTTGGATAAGTCGCCTGGGCAAATTCAGTTGCTGGATGTAGGTTGCTCCAGCGGGGCATTTCTTAATACCGCCGTTAAGCTGGGTTTTCTTGCGGAAGGTGTAGAACCGGCTCCTAAGGCTGCGGCTGCGGCGCAGGCGTCCGGGCTTAATGTACGTCAAGGCCTATTGCAAGAGTGCGAATATGCCGATGGGCAATTTGATGCGGTTACCCTGTTTGAGGTGATCGAACATTTGCAACAGCCGCAGGAACTCCTTCAGGAGGTGCATCGTATTTTGCGACCTAATGGTATTTTATTGATAGGCACAGGAAATGCGGCAAGTTGGAGTATGGCTGCGATGGGCGGACGCTGGGAATACCTAAGTATTGCCAAACATGGTGGGCATATCAGTTTTTTTAGTCCTGCATCTATCGCGGCGCTTGCGCAACGTAGCGGTTTTTCCGTTATGGCGGTGCGTACAAGGAGGGTGCGCTTTTACGAAAAAGGCGACTGCTCAATGCCGCTTTATCACATTACAAAATTGATTGGTGAGTTATTAAATGTTTTTGCGGTGCTGTTCGATAAAGGTCATGACATGACAGTATATTTAAGGAAAGTCTGAGAAAAATAACGGCGCAACGAATTATTAACACCATAAATCGCTAGAAGACGTACTGAATACCGGTATTTATCATCTACTAAAAATTAAGAATATGGGCGTTATATTCCTTATTTTTATGTCGCCAGACTCGTATATATTAAAGGAAAGATACAGTGTATAAGCGAGACAATGAATAGCAAGCAAGCCGCACAACTAAAGCCGACAACAATATTAGTCATAGCAATGCGATACCTCGGTGATGTGTTGCTGACAACTCCGCTAATACGCTCGTTGCGCCAGGCCTATCCTGAAGCTCGGATTGATGTGCTGGTTTTTAGTAATACGGCTGCCATGCTCGAAGGTAATCCTGATATAAATCATGTTATTAGCACGCCTAATCGGCCTAAGTTCGTTGAGCTTTGGCGATTATTCCGGCAATTATTTCGGCAGTATGATCTTGCTATCGCTACGCAGGCCGGAGACCGGCCTTTTTTATACTCATTGCTTGCAGCGCCATTGCGGGTTGCGGTTGTGCCGCCAAAAAATACCACCGGTTGGTGGAAGCGTTTTTTTGTTCAATGCTGGACGGAGCACGATGACAATGTGCATACGGTCTTGCAACACCTGAAATTGCTGGATTTGATCAATGTGCCTCGGTGTTTTTCACTGGTTCCGCCGCAAACCGGCAATATTAAGCATTTGGTGCAGGAATTCCCTTTTTTGGCCGATGATGCCGGATTTGCTGTGTTGCACCCGCATCCGCAGTGGACATACAAGCAATGGACTGTCGAGGGCTGGGTAGCGGTAGGTTTGTATCTCAAAAAGCAGGGATTAAAACTGGTTCTTTCGGGAGGCCCGGCCCAAGACGAAATCGATTATGTAGCCAATATCCAGCGGCAACTCCCCGATAATACGATCAATCTGGCCGGCCAGGTTTCGTTGGCGCAACTGGCGGCTATTATTGCCCGGGCAAAATTATATATCGGTCCTGACACCGGTATCACTCACTTGGCTGCGGCAACCGGTATTCCAGTGATTGCGCTTTATGGGCCGACCAATCCCGTAAAATGGGCTCCATTCCCTTATGCTTATCAAGCAAACAATAATCCTTTCGATAAAATAGGCAGTAAACGGGTTAATAATATTTACTTCTTACAAGGTGAAGGTGGGTGTGTTCCGTGTGATTTAGAAGGCTGCGATCACCATCGACACAGTCGAAGTTTATGTCTTGATGATTTGTCTCCTGACCGGGTTAAACAAGCCATCGAAAAAGTATTAACTAGTTCGTCGTACGATTAAATATCCCTGCATAAACGCGATAATAAATAGGCGCAACAGAAACTTAAGATTAAGGTTAAAATGCCGCTTGGATCGCCACTCTTCTGTTATTTTCAATAAACATGAATATTAATCATAACTTAGCCTATCGAGTACGGTTGCAATTGTTAAATTCCGGAAGAGTATTGATAGCTTTATTTATTTTTTCGATTTATTTTTCAACCAGTTTGGCGGTTATTTTTTCGGTTGGGTTGGGTTTAGTATGGTTGCTTTCCACCCGGTTTATAGATTTGCCCGGCGTTTTAAAAAAATATCCGGTGGCGTTATGGGCGCTGATGTTATACGGATGTTTTATCTTAGGCTTGAGTTATGGCAATGCGGCGGGTAGCGATGCTGTTTCGATGGCAAGCAAATACAGGGAGTTGCTGTTTATTCCTATTTTGATTTCGTTGTTAACGGCAGAACGTAATCGATATTGGGCGTGGCGTACGTTTATTGCGGCGTCAGTGATTACATTGTTAGTTTCGTATTTAATGGATCTTGGTATCCTTAATTTGAATGAACAAGGCGGTGCTTGCTTTAAGAGCCGGATTACTCATGGTATTTTCATCGCTTTCTTCGCTTTTTTTTGCGCGCACAAGATTTATGACGATAAGCGTTATGCAAAGCTGTATTTAGCCTTATTTGTATTGTGTCTATACAATCTCTTCTTTGTAATAGAAGGCCGTACCGGACAACTAATTGTCGTCGCCTTAATTTTATTATTCGCCATGCAGCGAATGGCTATTAAAGAATGCTTGTTTGCAGCGCTTATTACCGCTGTCTTGTTAATACTTTTCCTTAATTTTTCTGATAAGGCCAGCCGAATTACCGAAGGCGTTGCTAATACTCAAGCTTTTTTACAACCCGTCCCCGAACAAACTGAATCTTCTATGGGGCAGCGCTATACGTTTTGGAAATATTCATTAAAACTAATGGCTGAAAAGCCTTTGTTGGGACATGGCACAGGTAGTTTTGCTAAAGAATATCAACGGATTGCAATAGGCGAGCCGTTTATAACAAAAAATCCGCATAATGAATTTTTGATGATTGGCGTTCAGTTAGGTTTATTGGGGCTGTTGGTGTATTTGGGCTTTCTTGCCAGCCAGCTTTATTGCGCCCGAAAATTGCCATTTCAACAGAAATGGCTTGCTCAAGGGTTGTTGTTATCTTTGGTTATTGCCAGCTTATTCAATACTCCCTTCTTTGACCATACCGAAGGGCACTGGTATGCCGCGATGATAGCCTTGTGTTTTGCCGCTCTTGGCTCAGACAATAAAATTATATCAAGCGATGCTTAGCGTAATCATAATCACCAAAAATGAAGCCTCACATATCGGTCGCTGCTTGGAATCGGTGGCGTGGGTCGATGAGATTATTGTGTTGGATTCAGGCAGTGAGGACGCTACCGTAGCGATCTGTCGCCAATATACCGATAAGGTTTATGAAACAGACTGGCCGGGGTTCGGTATTCAAAAACAACGCGCGCTGGATAAAGCCTGCGGCAATTGGGTTTTATCTATAGACGCCGACGAAGTTGTCACTCCTGAATTAAGGTTGGAAATCGAAGAAGCGCTTTTGCAAGAACGCTATAAGGGCTACGAGATTCCTCGTCTTTCCAGTTATTGCGGAAAGCAAATGCGCCACGGCGGATGGTGGCCCGACTATGTATTAAGGCTGTTTTGGCGGGATTGCGGGCAATTCACCGATTCGGTAGTGCATGAGACTATTATTGTTCAGGGGCAAGTCGGTCGTTTGCAGTCGCCGTTGTTGCATGATGCCTTTGTAAACTTGGATGAGGTTTTGTCTAAGGTAAATTGCTATTCAACCTTGGGCGCCGCTTTGCTCTATCAACGGGGTGTTCGCTCATCTCTAAGCAAAGCCATTTTTAAAGGGCTTTGGACATTTATTCGCACCTATTGGCTTAAGGCGGCTATCCTGGATGGGCGGCAAGGGTTGATGCTGTCAATTTCGAATGCGGAAGGAACCTATTACAAGTATCTTAAATTGCTGGAATTGCAAGACCAGCAACAGGTCGTATCGGTTTTCGACCGATTGCGGCACTTTTGCCTTCCCCGGCAGTCGAAATAATGAACTTAATCTCCGTTATTATAACGACCTATAACTGGCCTGCCGCATTAGAACTTTGTCTGGATAGTTTGTTTGCTCAACAAGATAAAGGGTTTGAAATTATCATTGCTGACGATGGCTCTACATTTGCCAATCAGGCGTTGGCCCAGGTTTATTGTGCTAAAAGCCCTGTGCCTATTGAATACGTGCATCACGAGGATCACGGGTTTAGAGCGGGAACTATCAGGAATAAGGCAGTTGCGAGCAGTCAAGGTGAGTATTTGCTGTTTATTGACGGTGACTGTGTTTGTCGTGCTGATTTTATTGCTAGGCATCGGCAGTTGGCAGAGTTCGGGTATTTTGTACCGGGCAACAGAGTTCTGTTAAGCGAGTCGTTTACTCAGGAAGTCATTGAAAAACATATTCCATTGCATCAAAGACCGTTAAGTTATTTCATTTCACTTTGGCGGCAAAAAAAAATCAACAGAATTTCCGCGCTTATCCGGCTGCCGTTGGGGGGGGTAAGGCAATTGCAGCCCAATAAATGGCAAAAAGCTATGACCTGCAATCTGGCGCTATGGAAAGACGACTTTTTACGGGCGAACGGTTTTGATGAGCTTTTTGAAGGCTGGGGTTTTGAGGATTCCGATTTGGTTATTCGCTTGATACACGCCGGAATCAAGCGCAAGGAAGGGCGATTTGCGGTGCCGGTGCTGCATTTGTGGCATCCTCATAATGATAAAAGCAAGCAAGACCTTAATTACCGTCGATTACTGGAGCGCCTGGAACAGCGGGATTTTATTGTCGCAACAAAAGGGGTTTCCCAGTATCTTTGCGGTCCTGATCGGACGCTTCCGCAATAATGAGTATTTTACCTGTTTATCATCAGGGATGGTGTGTATGCCAGAAAACCAGCCGGGAGCTGGCTCGGCGAATGAACTATTGAAGAGCAATGAAAAAACCTAAAGCAAGCACTCAAATATATAAGCGGCTACTGACCTATGTAAAGCCGCATCGCGGCCTTTTTGCAATCAGTATTGTCGGCTTCCTGATGTATTCGGGCACCCAAACCTTATTTGCGGCACTGATCAAGCATATCATCGACACCCTGCAAACCGAGACGCGGGAGGGCATGAATTATTTGCCGCTATTGTTTAGCGGGTTAATTGTAGTGCATGGGATTGGCGCTTATTTGGGTAATTATTTTTTGGCCAAGGTGTCGACCAATGTCGTTCATGCCTTGCGCTGTGAAATTTTTGACCAGTATACGCGGTTGCCAACGACCTACTTTGATGCTCATAACAGCGGTTACATGATTTCAAGGATAACCAATAACGTGGGGCAAGTCACCCAAGCTACCACCGATGCGGTGCGCACTTTTGTGCGTGAAGGCTTTACATCTATAGGTTTGTTAATCTATTTATTTTATTCTAATTGGATGTTGTCGCTGGTTTTTGTCGGCATAACGCCGATTATCGTGGTGCTGGTCAGTTATGTAAGTAAGCGCCTTCGCGGTATCAGTAAGAAAATTCAAGAATCGATTGGCGATATGACGCATATTACCTCGGAATTGGTGAGCGGGCATCGGGTCGTGCGCAGTTACGGCGGCGAAGAATATGAGCGTCGTCGGTTTTTGGAAAGCAGTTTATATAACCGGAGGCAATCGCTAAAGCTGGCTACGACGATGGCGGTACATAATCCGATCATGCAGTTTATCATTGCTGTAGCCTTGTCATTTTTAATGTATATGGCCTTGTTTTTCATGAAGCAAGCCAGTGTCGGCGAATTTGTCGGTTACTTGACGGCGGCCTTTTTATTGCCGAGACCTATCAGGCAATTGAGCGATGCAAACGGGGATATTCAAAAAGGCATTGCGGCGGCCGAATCGCTATTTGAAATTTTGGATGAGCCGAGCGAGTTGGATAATGGTGCTTATCGGGCTGAAAGATGTAAAGGAGCTTTGGAATTTAAAAATCTGTCGTTCCAATATGAGGGGGCTAACGAACCAGCGCTCATCGACATCAATTTTAAGGCTGAGCCAGGGCAGACTATTGCATTGGTCGGGGCGTCAGGCGGTGGCAAAAGCACACTCGCCAATTTGGTTTCGCGGTTTTATCCGCATGAAACCGGTGAGATATTGCTGGATGGCGTTGAAATAAACACTTACGAATTGGCAAACTTGAGAAAACAGTTAGCGTTGGTCAACCAGCAAGTTACTTTATTCAACGATACGATAGCCAACAATATAGCCTACGGATCATTAGCGACGGCAACTCGAAGCGAAATAACTCAGGCGGCAACAGATGCCTATGCGATGGAGTTTATCGCCAAGCTGGAGCAGGGCTTGGATACGGAAATAGGTGAGAATGGCGTTAAGTTGTCCGGTGGGCAGCGGCAAAGGTTGGCTTTGGCTAGGGCATTACTGAAAGATGCTCCGATATTGATATTGGATGAGGCGACATCGGCGCTGGATACCGAATCGGAGCGATATATACAGGCGGCGCTGCAAAAAGTCATGAGCAATCGGACGACGCTGGTTATTGCGCATAGGCTGTCGACCATTGAAAACGCGGATATGATTTTGGTTATGGATCATGGGCGCATTATTGAGCGAGGCTCGCACCGGGAGCTGATTGCAAAAAATGGAGCCTATGCGCGCTTGCATTCCATGCAATTTAAGGAACATCGCACGGGCGGTCAGGCGGTCGCTACTACTGAAGTATTAAATTCAGACATTGCCTAGGGGGCATTATTTTGAAGACATTTATTTCCGAGCTTGAACAGCATAAGGCCATGATGGAGCGCTTGGCTGATTGTTCTGATGTGATTGAAGCAGCTGGAAGGTTGCTGATTGAAACATTAATGCAGGGTGGGAAAATATTGTTGTGCGGCAATGGCGGCAGTGCAGCCGATTGTCAGCATATTGCCGCGGAGTTGGTGGTGCAATATCAAAAAAACCGTAAGGCGTTGTCTGCTATTGCGTTGACCACAGATAGTTCGATTTTAACGGCGCATAGTAACGACTTTGGATTTGATACGGTTTATTCCCGTCAGATTGAGGCTATTGCCAATGAAAAAGATTGTTTGATTGCGATTTCCACGTCAGGAACCAGCAAAAATATATTAAACGCGGTGGATGCTGCAAGGTTGAAAGGTATGGCTGTTATCGGATTAACCGGGCGCGACGGCGGTGAGCTGAATGGGCGAGTTACCCATTCGGTTATTGTGCCGTCGGATGTGACGGCAAGGATTCAGGAAGCGCATATATTAATAGGCCACTGGTGGTGTGGCGCTATTGACGACTGCATGGATGCAGGAGATAGAGCAACGCAGGGAGCAGTTGCCGAGGAGGCGTATTAATGTTGGCAGCTGCACCTGAGTTTGGGCGAGCTCGTATCATAGTTATCGGCGACGTTATGCTGGATCGATACTGGTCCGGGCACGCCGCGCGCATTTCGCCGGAAGCGCCTGTGCCGGTGGTGAGGGTTAAAAGCATTGAAGATCGCGTGGGTGGCGCGGGTAATGTCGCACTTAATATTGCCAAATTAGGCGGCAAGGTAACTCTGCTGGGCGTTGTCGGCGACGATGCCGAAGGCGATGCGATAAAGCGCTTGCTGGAAGCGGAAGGCGTGGTCTGCGACTTTGTTGTCGAGCAGGATATTCGCAGCATCTGCAAATTACGGGTTATGGCGCAGCATCAGCAACTAATTCGAATCGATTTTGAAGAGACATCGCTTAAGTTTGATTCAGATGCTTTGCTGGCTAGATTGGTTAAGCATTTGCCGGAGAATAATACGGTTGTTTTCTCGGATTACGGCAAAGGCACCTTGGCTGATGTTTCAGCGTATATCATTGAGGCCAAGCAAGCAGGGCTTAAAACTTTGGTGGATCCCAAAGGCGTGGATTATCGGCGTTATGCCCAAGCCGATTTGATAACGCCAAACTTGTCTGAATTACAAACCGTAGTAGGCGTTGCTGAAAATGAAGAGAATTTAATTGAAAAAGGTCGGGCCTTGTTAAGGCGGCATCAAATCCCGACGCTGTTGCTGACCCGCGGCGAGGCGGGTATGACCTTGATAGAAGATAATCAAGTGTATTCATTACCTGCGCAGGCTAAAGATGTCTTCGATGTGACCGGCGCCGGGGATACGGTTATTGCCGTGATGGCGTTGGCTGTGGCGTTGGATATGGCCTTGTACGATGCAATGTATCTGGCTAACTTGGCGGGTGGCATTGTGGTCGGAAAACTGGGTACATCGACGGTATCGATGCAGGAGTTGACTCGGGCCATGCATGGCGACCGGGATTCTCAATACGGCATTGTTTCGGAAGATGAGTTGGCGCAAATATTGGTTGGGGCCAAAGCCCATGAAGAGCGCATTATCATGACCAATGGTTGCTTTGATTTATTACATGCCGGGCATGTGACCTATTTGCAGCAGGCAAAGGCTTTGGGTGACCGCTTGGTGGTGGCTGTCAATTCCGATGCGTCGGTCAGGCAGCTGAAAGGAGAAACCCGGCCCATTAATGGCTTGCAGGAGCGGATGACGGTTTTGGCGGCATTAGCCTGCGTCGACTGGGTGGTTTCATTCGAAGAAGAAACCCCTGAAAGACTGTATTGCAGATTGCTGCCGGATGTCATCGTCAAGGGTGGGGATTATAGTTCGGAGCAGGTCGCCGGAGGGGATTGCGTTATTAAGGCGGGCGGCGAAGTGAAGATTTTGCAGTTTGTCGACGGCCAGTCTACAACGGCGATGATTAAAAAAGCGAGGAGATTGGAATGATAGTTGTTACGGGTGGAGCCGGTTTTATCGGCAGTAATCTTATTCGAGCATTAAACCAGCGCGGCGAGCGTAATATATTGTTGGTCGATCATCTGGCTAATGGACGGAAAATGCACAATATCGCCGATCTTGATATTGCAGATTACATGGACAAAGAAGAGTTTATAGAGAAAATTGGCGTGGCTCACTTTTTTGATGGAGTGCGGGCCGTTTTTCATCAGGGCGCTTGTTCTGCGACCACGGAATGGGATGGGCGATTTGTGATGAGGAATAACTATGATTATTCCAAGCGTTTATTGCATTGGTGTGTTGCAAGAAATGTTGCGTTTATGTATGCCTCATCCGCTTCAGTTTACGGGGATGGCAAGCATGGCTTTCGGGTTGAGCGGGGCTGCGAGTATCCGATCAATATGTATGCTTATTCAAAGTTTCAATTCGATCAATATGTTCGTCCTTTATTGGCTAAAACGAAAAGCCCGATTGTCGGTTTTCGCTATTTCAATGTTTATGGGCCAAGAGAGCAGCATAAAGGCGCCATGAGCAGTACCGCGTTTCATTTTAATCGACAAGTTATCGAGCAAAAAAAGGCAAAGCTGTTTGAAGGCTGTGATGGCATGGCTAATGGCGAGCAAAAACGCGACTTCGTTCATGTCGATGATGTGGTCGATGTGAATTTATGGTTTTTAGATCATCCGGAACAGCGCGGCATTTACAACGTAGGAACGGGGCGCGCAGAGCCTTTTAATGCAGTCGCTCAGGCGGTAATTGATTGGCATAAAGAAGGAATCATTGAGTATATCCCATTTCCTGAGCACTTAAAGGGGGGTTATCAGAGCTATACGCAGGCTGATATTTCCGGGTTAAGAGAAGCCGGGTATACAAAGGACTTCTTAACTGTTAAACAAGGTGTTGCAAGATATTTGGCTTGGTTGAACTCATAATCGAGTATTTTACAGAGATAACTGCTTGACGTTGGTGTTTAGGTCTGTATAATACGCCGTTCTTTCGGGGCAGGTTGCTTTGGAAGAATGGACGGGATGTCTAACAAGAAAATAAAGTTAGCAAGAATGTTGACAAGCGGACTAAGTAGGTTATAATGGTCGGCTTCTTCGGGAGTTTAAAACTTTCCGACGAAAACAAGGATTGAAAATAAAGTTAACAGGGTGTTGACAAACTGATTTGGATCTATATAATAGTCCAGCTCAACAGGGGGTTTTCCTCTAGCTCTTTAAAAACCTGATCAAAATAATTT
>SCPZ01000076.1 GCA_004299305.1 Methylobacter sp. | reverse complement strand
CCATTTTTACGCCTCGGCAACTGCTCCTGCGTTGCTCTACCTCCTGCATCCATGCAGTCGTTGCAGACGAACAAAAATCCTGCGTCATTTGGGTATATTTATTCTTGGCAATCGCCTTAAAACAGCCATTTGTTCACAAAAAACACGAAAAACACGAAAGTATAAAATTTTTCGTGTCTTTTGTGGTTTTCGTGGACGATTCTTTTGGTAGATTCATTATTGGAAATCACCTTACTTATTATGAATAAACAAACCGAAACCGTCCTGAGCTACCACAACCGCAGCAAACACAGCCTGGAGCGCTACGCCAAAGGCCCGGAATCGATCGACTGGGAAGATCAACCCGACCAATTCCGGCGTTTTTCCGGTTGCGAGATAGTCACCTTGCCCTTACCCGGCGCCGAACTTGAACCCTTGTTTGCCGACCTGGATAAGCCGGAAACAATACCGGCAAGACCGTTAAACCTGATTAATGCCGGTTTATTGCTGGAATTAGCCTTCGGCTTGTCGGCATGGAAGCAATTCGGCCCCAGCCGCTGGGCATTGCGCTGCAATCCTTCCAGCGGCAACCTGCACCCGACTGAAGCTTACTTAGTCAGCACCGGCAACGGCTTCATTAAACCAGGCGTATACCACTATGTCAGCCACGATCATAGCCTGGAACAGCGTTGTCGGTTTTCAGACAATTTACCCGATTCAAGCATACTGGTCGGCTTATCATCGGTCCATTGGCGGGAAGCCTGGAAATACGGAGAGAGAGCCTTCCGCTATTGCCAGCATGACATAGGCCATGCCTTGGGAGCGTTGCGATATGCGGCGGCAACACTGGGCTGGTCGGTTGAATTACAGGCCGAATGGTCGGATGACGACATCGCCAAGCTATTGGGGCTTGACCGGGATGATTTTAAAAAACAGGAGCATGAATCGCCCGATATTATTTGCCGGATTGATGCCCATGCTTCCGGCAAGCCATTGGATGTCAATGCCCTGCTGGAAGCCGCACAATCAGGAGCCTGGTTCGGAAAGGCCGACAGCCTTCGCGCCTATCATATGTACAAATGGCCGGTCATTGATGAAGTCGCAACAGCCGCAAGCAAACCGCGAACCGAAGAACCTGATTGGCAAGCTAACAAGCAGCAATTTATAAAATCCCCCTGCACAAAAACAGCAAGCCAAATCATCCGCCAACGCCGTAGCGCACAACAGTTTGACGGCAAAATGTCCCCGTTGCCGCAGACCGATTTTTACCGAATGCTTGCCACCGTTATGCCGACCACAGCCGCATTCGATCTATGGCGCTGGCCACCGAAAATCCACCTGTTTATTTTCGTCCATCGCGTTGAAGGTTTGGCTCCCGGCATCTATGCGCTGCCGAGACATAACGATGCCCTTGAACCCTTGCAGGCCGCAACTTTGGCTGATTTCGATTGGCAAAAAGTATCCGAAACTTTACCGCTTTATCATCTGCATTCAGGAGATTGCAGGCAGATTGCCAAAACGCTGTCCTGCCATCAACCCATCGCCAGCGACAGCGCCTTCAGCCTGGGAATGGTTGCGGAATTTGGCGACACCATTGCTGAAAAACCCTGGCTTTACCGCCGCTTGTTCTGGGAATGCGGCTTGATAGGTCAAACGCTGTATCTGGAAGCCGAAGCCGCAGGCATTCGCGGTACCGGTATCGGCTGTTACTTTGATGACAGCGTGCATGAGCTTTTAGGGATTAAGAACGATAAATTTCAATGTCTTTATCACTTTACCGTGGGCAAGCCGCTGGAAGATAAACGACTGGAAACGTTACCGGCTTATGGACATTTAACTTCGGCCTGATAATCTACTGTCTTCGCCATTGCATCATTGCGCAGGTTCCCAATCCTGATTGAAAATCTCGAAGACGAAGCTCTATCTTCGCGAAACTGGAAGCTATGGCTTCTAAAACCGCATCCCCAAGGTGGAGATTGAGAATGAACCCATAATGGATGTCCAGTTTAATAAAAATTAACCAAACACCGAGGATAGCAATTGGAAAAAAGGTATCAAGTATTTGTCAGCTCTACTTACGCTGATTTAAAAGATGAACGACATAAGGTTATCCAAACTTTAATGGAGCTGGATTGTATTCCTGCGGGAATGGAACTCTTTCCAGCTACTGATGAAGATCAATTTGAATTCATAAAACGAATTATCGATGACTGTGATTATTACTTATTAATCATTGGAGGTAGATACGGTTCTATAACAGCACAAGGTATTAGCTATACCGAACAAGAATATGAATACGCACTTGAACGTGGTTTAAAAGTCATTGCACTGTTACACGCCAATCCAGAGCAAATAGTATTTGAAAAATCAGAACAAAATCCAGAGCTACGCACTCGCTTACAGTCTTTTCGCGATAAAACAGCTACAGGTAGACTAGTCAAATTTTGGCAAAATGCTGGAGAGCTCCCAGGAATTGTGGCTCTAAGCTTATCGAAGACCATAAAAATGTTTCCGGCAATTGGCTGGGTTAGAGCTGATAGGGTATCCAGCGAGGAATTGTTAATTGAAATAAATGACCTTCGTAAGAAAAATGCAGAATTGAACAACGCTCTATCAGAAATGGAACCAAGCATATTTACAGGAAGCGAGGAAAAAGATTACACCTATATTTATAACAACCTTAATCGGTTAGAAGATATAGAAGTGAAAATTGTGTCAAGAACAGCCGATAAAGATGAGGTTGAAACAAGAAAATATTCGCTTAATTTGGCATCATTAATTCCATTTATATCTACATCATACAACCATGAATATAATTGGTTTTCAATTTCCGAAAGAATTTTAAATAAGCTTTTTCCAAATCGAACTAGAGATCCCAGTAAAACTTTTTTGGTATCCGAAATTAAAAATTTGGCTAACGATCTAAAAATGTATGGTTTCCTTACACAAAATTATATTCCTCCAGTCGCTGGAAATGGAAATGGCATATTTGGCAGCACGATAAGGGGTGATAGTTTCAAATTAATTTACTCTGAAAAATTAGAACGTTATAAATATTGGCTAAATTTTAATGGCAAAATGCCAGAACATTTTGAGATCAATGAAAAAAACTAGCCATGTAGGCCGAAAACTGGCGTTTCCGGCAAACACCGCCCAAATTGCGCTGATTCCCAATCTCCAGATTGGGAATCCAGAAGGCGAAGCTTTAGCTTCGCGAGGCAGGAAGCTAGAGCCCTTCGACAAGGCTCAGGACAGGCTTCCAAAACTGAATTCCCAAGCTTGGGAACTAGCGAACTATTTTAATTGGGAGCAAATTCATATGAGAAGTTATACGGCAATTGTGGAGCGATGCCCGGATACAGGTTTTTATGTTGGCTTTATTCCTGGGTTCCCAGGAGCGCATACGCAAGCAGAAACCTTGGATGAGCTGAATCAAAATCTTCGGGAAGTTGTTGAAATGTTGCTTGAAGATGGTGAGCCAATATTGGAAGCCGAATTTATCGGCACCCAAAATGTTGTTGTGGCCTAAGCATGGGGCACTTGCCTGTCCTTAAGTCTCGCGAAATCATTGCATTGCTTGAAGCGTTGGGATTTAGCGAACTTCGGCAGCGGGGCTCGCACAAGCAGTTTCGACACCCTGACGGCAGATGCACAACAGTGCCATTTCATGCAGGCCGTGTACTTCGGTAAATTGCAAAAGATATTGGCTTAACCGTCGAGGAACTGCTCAAAGTTCGTGCTTAATTTATCAGATCCATCTCACCGAGTTGGTATTTAAAAGGTAAACATCATGTCTATACAACAAATTAGCCTTCAAGAATGTAGCGCTGAATTCCCCAAAGTTTTTGACCGCGTTTTAAAAAATCACGAAGTTATTTCAGTTCGTAACGAATCCGAACAAGAAATTGTTATCTTAGACGCGAAAGAATATAGCGGCTTAATCGAAACCTTATATTTATTAAGCAACCCTGCAAACGCCGATCGCCTGCGGGAAGGTATTTCGCAACATCAACAAGGACAGGTAAGGGAAATAGATGTTACGACTTACCTGGACTGAAAACGCTTTAGAGGATTTGGATTAGTGGCAACAGCATGATGCCAAGATGTTAAAACGCATCATCCAACTCTGCGTTGAAATCTGTAAAAATCCTACGCATGGCATAGGTCAGCCGGAGCCTTTAAAGTTCGATTTGCAAGGTTATTGGTCGAGGCGTATCAACCAAGAACACCGGATTATTTACGCCTTTGACGACAAGCAAGTCACTATTACACAATGTCGATTTCATTATCATAAATAAAAGAGAAAACAGCATGATGACATTAGAATTGGATGACGAAACAGCAACCCTGTTAAATCAATTAGTAGAGCAGGAACATATTAGCCCGGCGCAACTGGTTAAAAATGTGCTGCTTGAGCATCTGGAAGATTGCCAAGACGCTAAAAAAGCCGATGACGCTTATCAACGTTACCTTGACGGTGGCAAAATATCCCACAACTTAAACGACGTGGTAAAAGAGCTTGGCTTGGACAGTTAAGCTATCTGACGATGCCAAACGGGATTTGCAAAAACTCGACAAGCCTCTACAAAAAAGAATTACGTCGTTTCTCCTTGATCGTCTACAAACTACCGACAATCCCCGCTCAACCGGCAAAGCCTTGCAAGGCAAGCTTTCCGGCTTGTGGCGCTATCGGGTAGGAGACTTTCGGTTGCTATGCCGCATTGAAGATAACGAGCTGATTATCCTGGTTATCGAGATTGGTCACCGTAAAGAGATTTACAAATAAGAGACCTAATTTAACGCCTTCGCCTCTGCACCATTTGCGGATCGGCAGTGATTTGGCGATAAATCTCCACCCTGTCGCCATCCTTTACCGCAGTATCCAGCGGGGCGATCTTACCGAATATGCCCACTTTTTGGCTGGACAGGTTTATCTCGGGATACAGTTTTAATACACCGGACAAGTTGATAGCTTCCTCTATGGTGCTGTTATCCGGCACTTCTAGGCGCATCCACAACTGTCTATCGGATTCTGCGTAACAAACTCCAACGTTCATGATTCCTCCTCAACAATAACTGCGGTTGATACGATTACCGGTACTTTTCTCGTTGCCAGCTTTTGGTCTATCAGGCGTTTGCCGACGATTAAAAAAGCCAGCATGATGAAACCGCCGGGCGGCAGCGCCATTAATAAAAAACCTTTGTAGTCGGGAATAACGATGACTTCCAAAAACCTGAACGATTCGCCCAGCAACACTGACGCATTGGCGAACAGCGTGCCCGATGCGCTGATTTCTCTTGCCGCACCCAGCGCGACCAGCACGATGAGGAAACCTAAGCCCATCATCAAACCATCCCACAAAGCATGTTTTACCGGCTGCTTGGAGGCAAAGGCTTCGGCGCGGCCTAACAAGGCACAGTTGGTGACGATCAAGGCAATGAACAGGCCTAGCACCTTGTAGAGTTCGTGCGCCCAGGCATTCATTAAAATATCGACTAAGGTAACCAGCGCCGCGATCAACAGCACGAAAATCGGGATGCGGATTTCGCTGGGGATTAAATGCCGGGTCAGTGAGATGAGGCCGTTGGACGCTATGATAACCACCAGCGTGGCAAGGCCCATGCCTAAACCGTTAGTGGCGGTTCCGGTCACCGCCAGTAAGGGGCAAAGCGCCAGGTTTTGCCCGAACACGATATTGTTGTTCCATAAGCCGTCGGCGGCGATTTTGCGGTAGGTTTCCGATAAAAACATGGCAATATCCTCAAGGATTGATCAATTGTTCTTGATGCGCTTTGAATAACTGCAAGCCGCGATAAATCGCCTGCACCGACTTGCGCGGGGTGATGGTCGCACCGGCGAACTGGTCGAATTCACCGCCATCTTTTTTAACCGCCCATTTTGCAGGCGCCAAGTTGTCCAGGGAGCGGCCGACAAACTTCAATATCCAATCCGACTTTGTAACTTCGATTTTATCGCCGAGGCCCGGAGTTTCTTTGTGGTTGAGCACGCGCACCCCCAAAATATTGCCGTCGCGATCTATGCCCATGATCATATTGATTGCGCCGGAATAACCGTCAGGGGCGGTAAATTTAAAGCATACGGCGCTGACTTGGCCGGATTTTTTAGCGACATAGACCGTGGTTTCGTTTGCGCTGATGTTGTATTCGGCGGACGGGATGCTCAACGTGTCTTGCAGCATGTCGTTATCGTAAAGAGCGGCGGGGACCACTTCTTCCAAGGATTTTTTTAAGTCTTCATCGAGTCGGCGTTGAATCGTGCCTTCGGTGCTGCAATTGGTCACACCGAGCAGTACGCTGGCAATTAATGCGAATCCCGCCAAGACGCCGGTCTGGAATTCCAGTTTGGGCCTGAGCTGGGCTAGGTTCGACGGTTCCAGCCAGTTTTTCAGGAATTCCCGGTAAACGGCGATTTTTTGTTTTAAGCGTTCGATGGTGGCTGGATCAAGTTTCATGGTGTATTCCTATATTTTGTCTCGTTCCCACGATGAGTTCAGTACCTCGTTCCCACGCGCCGCGCTCATCGTTATACACAAGTCGTTGTGTGAGTTTATGGAACCCCAGCGGGGTTCAAGCTGTTAGCCGGGGGTTGAGCGTAGCGACACCCCCGGATAGCGGC
>SCPZ01000075.1 GCA_004299305.1 Methylobacter sp. | reverse complement strand
AAGTACCGGCTCCTTCTCCCTTGAGGGAGAAGGTTGGGATGAGGGGGATATAAATGCTTGTTTTTATTCTCCTCACCCCAACCCTCTCCAGCAGGAGAGGGAGCTAGGTCAACTTGCAACCCATTGTATTTATAATACAAAAAAGTTGTGTAGATAGTTATGCCTTCTGTGGCGGTTTATTTTTGCAAATTACCTAACCAGTAGCCATTCAAATTCATCAGCGGACACCGGTCTCGAAAACAAATACCCTTGTCCATAATCGCAACCTGCGGCGATTAGTAAATCGCACTGTTCCTGCGTTTCTATGCCTTCTGCGATAACTTTGATGCCCAATTTATGCGCCATCACAATGATCGCTTCACACAGCGCCAGATCACTGGCATTAGGGCCGAGGTTACGGGTAAACGACTGGTCTATCTTGATATAATCGATGTCAAATTTTTTCAGGTAGGACAATGAAGAATAACCCGTACCGAAATCATCCAGCGATACCTGAATACCGGCATCGCGAAAGGCCAGCAGTTGATCGGTAATTAAAGCGCCTGCATCCATCAGCAGACCCTCGGTAATTTCTACGACGATGCTTTGTCCAGGCAGTCCGAGTTCGCTCAAATGCTTAAACCAGGCAAAATGCCCGTTGTTCTCTTTTTGGAATTGCACGGGCGATTTATTAATGCTGATCTGGAAATCGTACCGGTGCGCTGTACGCCATTGCGCCGCCTGTTGCGCCGCTTGGCGGAATACCCACTCACCGATGTCAATGATCATGCCGGTCGCTTCGGCAACCGGGATAAACTCAGCCGGACTGATCAAACCACGGCTCGGGTGCTGCCAGCGAATCAGCGCCTCGGCTTTATGAATAGCGCCGGAGGTCAATTCCACAATCGGTTGGTAAGCCAACCAGAACTGGCGCTCGGTCAGCGCAGTACGCAAATCATTGATCAGCCGCATTCGGGTCAGGGCGGCTTCCTGCATTGAGGGGGTAAAGTAATGGCGACGGTTGCGGCCCTGATCCTTCGCTGCATACATGGCCTGGTCGGCGTTTTTTATCAGCACATCGATGTCATCGGTATCTTCAGGATATAAGGTGATACCGATACTGACCGATACATAAGCGCTATCGCCCGCCAACTCGAACGGTTTGGTGAGCTGGCACAGGATGTCCTGAGCCAGCCGTTCAATACTGTCTTGCTCGCGTAATTCCGGCAGGATAATAGTGAACTCATCGCCGCCCAAACGGGCGACGGTATCGGTACTGCGCACGCACCCAAGCAGGCGTCTCGCCATCTCCTTGAGCAGCAGGTCGCCTTTGCAGTGTCCCAAGGTATCGTTAACATCCTTGAAATGATCGAGATCGAGAAACAGCAATGCCAACGGCAGGCCCACTCGCCTAGATTTTTTCATCTCTTGCGCCAGACGCTCGTAAAACATGTGCCGATTGGGCAACCCGGTCAATGAGTCGAAATTGGCCTGCTGCCAGATGGTTTGTTCTGCGTGTTTCTGATCGGTAATATCCGAGAACATCGCAACCCGATGCCTTACCTTGTTTTGCTGATCATAAACGGTATTGATCGTCAGCCATTCAAGGTATATTTCCCCATTCTTGCGCCGGTTCCATATTTCCCCCTGCCAATGCCCTGTTGTTTCCAGCGCATGCCACATGATCTGGTAAAACGCTTCGTTTTGATGTCCTGACTTGAGCAGCGTTGTGGATTGGCCGACAGCCTCTTGCAAGGTGTAACCGGTCAATTCCGTAAAGGCAGGATTGACCGTGACAATCTGGTTATCGGCATCGGCCACCATGATGGCCTCGCCTATCGCCTGATAAACCAGGCTAGCGAGTTTCAATTTTTCTTCATTGCCTTTGCGCTCGGTAATATCGATGAGTATCACACGACAACTCTGATCGTCAGCATTGGCAATCGCTTCGATATGGACAATTAGCGTTGGGCTTAAATCGACAGGAAGCAGGCTCAACTCACAGCTTTGAGCCGTCTTGCCGACAAATACGCCGGACAGGAAGGCGTTGAAAATAGGCAGGGAATCAGCGCTGAGGAAACTTGAAAAGCGTTGCTGTTTTAGCTGTGAACGAAATATCCCCAACTGCCCGGCAGCCTTAAGGTTGAGCTGTAAGATAGCGCCGTCGCGACCCAAGGTAAGATAGCCGACCGGCGCCATGTCATAGAGTTCAGTGTAGCGTTCCAGGCTCGCTTCCGCTTCAGTCTGTGCGATAAGCAGTTCCTCATTCTGCATTTCCAGTTCGATCTGGTGAACCTGCAATTCATGCAGCAGTTTTTTTGTGTCCACGTCAGTGTCGGATACGGTTGGCCGCTGCCCTGCAAGATGTTGCTCTGCGCGTCGGCGCAGGTTGCTGATATTGGTAAATAGCTTGTTTTTGGTCACACATTCTCTCTGTACATCGTGAATACCCCTATAATTTATAGAAGATATTATAAACCGATGTTATTCAGGCTAAAGAATTTCTTAAGAGCGAGGTTACGCCAAGACCTTCCAGGTTTTAAAAACCTGGAAGGTCTGAATAGTTACAGAGCAAAATATCGGAGTGAGTCCCTGCCGGAACGACGACGCTGCTCATGCACACGGCTACAAATAAACCCCCTGTATAGAATCATTAGCCGCATCCAAATGTCCCTGCTCTACAAAACCGGCGGTCTTTTTATGATGCGTAATGACAGTGCGGATAGCGACATACTGATAGGGCTTGCCTTTCGCGTTAAGAAACGGAACGATGGTGGTGTCTACCCAATAAAGAGCCCCATCTTTGGCGCGATTACGAATTTCTCCCTTCCAAACATGTCCCTGTGCAATGGTTCGCCACAGCTCGTGCATAAATTCCTTGGAGTGATACCCCGAATTAATGATGCGGTGATCCTGTCCGAGCAGTTCGTCGCGCGAATACTTGGAGATGGCGCAGAACTTGTCATTCGCATAAGTGATTGCGCCTTTCCGGTCGGTAATCGCCACAATCGCATGTTCATTCAACGCCAATTCAAGGTTTTTAGCGAGACTGATGTCGACAAAGGTAATCACCACGCCATCTATTATATTGTCCATCGTGCGGTAAGGCATGATGCGCACATCAAACCAGCGCCCATCATGAGTCTGGATTTGCTTATCCGAAACCACCAAAGTTCGCAGCACCTCTGTCGCATCCTGCTGCAACAAAGGATAATCCAGATCGGTCGCAATGTCGGATAAAGGCCGTCCTTCGTCTTGCGGCAACAGCCTGAATATCTGCGTGGTATGGGCGGTAAAGCGCCGTAGATGCAATTTGTTGTTGAGAAATACGGTGGCGATTTCGGTGCTGTTAAGCAGGTTCTGCATATCGTTATTGACCCACAGCAGCGCATCCAGTTTGGCTTGCAGCTCCGTATTTACAGTCAATATCTCCTCGTTCATCGACTGCATTTCTTCCCTGGAAATAAGCATTTCCTGATTTGCGAACTGGAGCTCTTCATGGCTGACTTTGAGCTCTTCCTGCAAATACTGTATTTCTGTGCGTAAGGTCTGTATTTCCAGCTGAGCCTGTTGCAACGCTTCGGGCTGCGCCATTTTGGCGCTGCGTTTCCTGATACGCTCTGTCGCGACATCGCTAAACACAATGATAACCTTGCCCCGCAATGTCGGCGCCTGTTCGATAGCTTGCATAGTCACGTTGACCGTGTGTATACCGCTTTCCCCGGTTACCTGCAAGCCGTCCAGGTGTACCGCAGTATTGTGTTGCAAGGCTAGGCGGATAGAACCCGTCAGCGCCTGGCGCAAACCCTCGCGCGCCATCGCATAGATATTCAGGTTGGCTTTACCGGCACAAGGCTCCAAATACTTGCCGGTATGACCGCTAAAATAAAGAATGTCGCCCTCGGCGTTAACCAGCACCGCTGCCGGAGTGTAATGCGCCAGCAGCGTATGATCCATCAGTTGCTGCAAGTTTACCGGCAGACTAGCGTCATCAACTATCTGCCTGACGACGGACACGGCGGTAAAATTTTTATTGGGAAAATCCACTTCGGGTTTCGGCAAAGGATTGTCGACACGCCGGTAAAGCCGTACTTTAGTCTTCAGCGGCGTGAACAGATAGCCGAAGCTGCCGGTACTTTCAGCCGCTCCCAACAACAGCAAGCCGTTCGGGTTTAGCGCGTAATGAAACAGCGGCAACAGTTTTTTTTGCAACTCGGCAGAAAAATAAATCAGCAGGTTACGGCAACTCAGTATATCCAAACGGGTAAACGGCGGATCATTGGTAATATTCTGCGATGCAAAGATGATCATTTCGCAGATTTCATTTTTTATCCGGTAACCGTTGTTTTCGGCATTAAAGTAACGATCCAGACGCTCCGGCGAAACATCGGCGACGCTATGGGCCGCATAAAATCCTTGGCGTGCATGGGCTATCGCATCGGCATCAAGGTCGGTAGCAAAAATCTGTAGCGAGTAACAAGCGCTAGGCTTGAGCTGTTCGATCGCTTCGATGAAACTGATTGCCAGCGTATAAGCTTCCTCGCCGGTGGAGCAAGCCGGCACCCAGGCCCGTATGACCTTGCCGTCAGGGAAATTTGCCAGCAGCGCGGGTATCGCGTCGGTCTTTAGCGCGTCCCACACCGACGGATTGCGAAAAAAACCGGTCACGCCAATCAACAATTCCTTGAATAATAAATCCTGCTCCTGCGGGTTTTCGCGCAAATAACCGACGTAAGTGCCGATATGATTGAGCTGGTGCAGCTCCATACGGCGCTCAATACGTCGATAGACCGTACTTTTTTTGTACAGCAGAAAATTATTACCGGTTCGAGCGCGCAGCAACGCGGCAATTTTTTCGAAAGCGCTCAGGGAATTGTCTTCCAATATTGGCTCCGAACAGGCAAACACATCTTTGGGCGGATGCTGGAGATAATTGATGATATGCACAGGCAATTCTGCCGCAGTGCCGATAATATCGGCTAATCCGGCATCGATAACGCTACGCGGCATACTGTCGTATTTGGCATCGGCAGGGTCCTGCACCAATACCAGGCCGGATTTTTCCTTGACCGCGCGCAAGCCCAACTTACCATCCGACCCCATACCCGAAAGCAACACGCCGATGCTTTGATCGCGCCGGTCTTCGGCCAAGCTGTAGAAAAAAGCATCGATCGGCAGGCGCAATCCGCGCGGCGCAACCGGTTCGAACAGATAAAGCGCGCCGTGCAACATGGACAGCTCTTTATGCGGCGGATTGACATAAATGCAACCCGGTTTTATTTTCATGCGATTTTGGACTTGTAATACCGGCATCGTGGTCATGCCTTGCAGCAATTCCGGCATCATATCCTTGTAGTTAGGGGCGAGATGTTGAATGACCACAAAAGCAATGCCTGTACTGTCAGGCAGATGGCTGAAAAACTGTTCGAGCGCTTCCAGCCCGCCAGCCGAGGCGCCTATACCGACGATTGGGAATAATTTGTCGGCGCCATAAGCGGCAATACCCAGAGGAAAAGCCCCGTGAGCTTCATCTGATTTGTCCATGCAACTGTCTCCTTGCCATCTTTAAATTTCATGGTTGCTTAGGCGATTTCCTGCGAAAAATATACCCACCTGACTGGTCTTTTTGCCCGTCTGCTGCGTTGTAAAAATGGTTACATAGCTCGCTATGCGCCCATTTTTACGCCTTGCAGACGAACAAAAATCCTGCGCCATTTGGGTATATTTATTCTTGGCAATCGCCTTAATTTTCTTATCATTATCGGTTTTTAAGTCCCCTTTCCGAGAAACTGCCGAAACCTGATATGCGATAGCTATATTACACCGACCTTTTTAAAGCTGTTTAAAAAGAGGCTGATTCAAGGGCTGCGTAGCGGCTACATCGGACATAACCTGACCAATCTATTGCTAACCCGACATAACTCCGATTGCATGGTAAGAACCTTAGATTAGATATAGACTTACTCATCCGCTAAAAAGAAAACTGAAAGCGGGTAAAGTTCTATCGAATACCTGGATAGGCTGTACTGCCTCAAGTATTTCGCTAGTTTGAGAGCATTTCGATAATAAAAAAGGAAACATCAAAATGAAAAAAAACCAACAAGCAGTTTTAGCCTTTTTAGTTGGCGCACTTGCGTCTGCCTCATCTTATGCGGGGGAACTTGATCCGATTGTCCATTATCCTATGGCGAACGTGTATGGAGATGAGCCGTTCACCGGTATCCTTCACGACACTAGCGGCAATAAAAGAAACGGCGTGGTTAATGGTTCGAAATTGACGCTGGATTGGGCAGGCGGTAACGATGGGGCATATTGGTTTAACGGCATTGACAACTATCTAAGCCTTCCAGCTAAAAATTACACCGCATTTTCAGGTGATTTTACCATCGCTTTTTACGAAAAATCCTGCGCAACCGGTCAAAAAGTCGCTTTATCGCTGGGACTTGAAAGCCAACAAGCTATCGTTTTCAAATTTGATTCTACCAACGGTAGTGAAGTGATACTTAATGGTGAATCCTATGTCACTGGAAAAATCGGTGAATTTACCGACGGTCGCTATCACCATATATTACTGCGCCGCTCCGGTACAAATGTAGAGCTTTTCATCGACGCAAAAAAACGTTGGACTAAAAACATTTCCGGTTTAATCGGAGCTAGCGCTAATTTTCGGGTGAGCGGCAACGAACACCCATGGCACGGCGCTATTGACGATGTAAAGGTTTATGCGCGAGCCGTAGACGATGGTGAAATCAGTCCGTTGGCGTTCGATGGCACCCCTCAAACCAAAGGACCTTGGAAACTGGCAACCTGTGATGCGGACTTTAAACGTCGCGACGGCGCAGGCGCGCTGACATTTAAAGGCAAAATGTGGCTGCTCGGCGGCTGGAATCCTACCTCGTCGGATGGTACCGGTTCACCCAATGACACCAGTTTTACCAGTGCAGGCTACACGTCCAACGAGGTTTGGTCGTCAGTGAACGGCGCAGATTGGACTTTGGAAACCGTAGCGCCTTGGCCGGAACGTCACATGGCCGGTTGGGCCGTTTTCAAAGGCAAAATGTGGGTCGTGGGCGGCGACAACAACAGCGGAGTCACCCGCAACGATGTATGGTGGTCAAGTGACGGTAAAAACTGGCATGAAATTAAAGGTGATTTTGGCTGGAAAAACCGGATTCTTCATCACGTCGAGGTGTTTAACAATAAGCTTTGGGTAATGGGCGGGCAAAGAAACCTATTTAGTCTCGCCAACCCATCGGCCAACCCCGACGATTATCTCAATGATGTGTGGAGCAGCAGCGACGGTATAAACTGGACTCTCGAAACGACACACGCGGCATGGTCGCCACGCGGCGTTATTACTGGATCGGCAGTATTCAAAAACAAGATGTGGCTGATCGCCGGCGGCATTTACGACGAAAAACTATATAACGATATTTATAGCAGTCGCGACGGTAAAAACTGGATCAAGGTTAACAATACGCCTGTTCCTTTCTCCAAACGTTACTATCACGATGTCCACGTTATGGATGGAAAATTATGGCTAACGGGCGGTTACCACTGGCCGGACAAAGAGGGTGACATCGATCTCGCCGGTAATCTTAATGATGTCTATTTCAGCGAAAATGGCGTTAATTGGACTCAAGTCGCCAATACCGACTGGCTGCCGCGCCACGGGCTCAGTGTATGGGTTTATCGCAATGATCTCTATGTCGGTGCCGGGAATCTTTGGAATGACGTTTGGAAATTAAGCCCGACCAGTGCATCTTTCAAACAACTGAATACCTATTACCGCGACCGAGATCGGGACGGTTTCGGCGACCCGAACCTGCCGATTTTGGCGAAAACACCTTCGCTGCCAGGCGCACAGGAACAGTTTGTTTTGGATAAGACCGATTGCAACGACTACGATGCCACTATCAATCCAACTGCTGGTGGATGCTAACTTAGGTGATTTCTTGCGAAAAATATACCCAACTGACTGGTCTTTTTGCCCGTCTCCTGCGTTGCAAAAATGGTTGCATAGCTTGCTATGCGCCCATTTTTACGCCTCGGCAACTGCTCCATGCCTTGCTCTACCTCCTGCATCCATGCAGTCGTTGCAGACGAACAAAAATCCTGCGCCATTTGGGTATATTTATTCTTGGCAATCGCCTTATAGACTCGAACTGCGTTGGGTTGTCTGCTGCTTGACAACCCAACGATCATAAAAAAAAGCTTGCTAGCTCTCGATATGACAGATGAACATTTTCAATGTGGCAACGAGTCGGTTAATTTAGGAATGCGCACAAAATAACTTCGACAACTAGCTCCCTCTCCTGCTGGAGAGGGCTGGGGTGAGGAGAATAAAATACATAAGTTATTTCATGCTCATTCCTTAGCATTCGTAGTGGAAGCGCTTTACGCATAAAGTATCAATCTATTGCTCGATATTATCGAGATAACCTGACTAAGAAAAACCCCATGTCCCTAAATTATTCCGCCAACAAAATAAGCACAATCCACCAATTCATACTCGATCAAAACGGTCGCTATCACTTGTTAACCACCACCCAACAATCCCAAATATTCCTCTTCACTGATAACCCGCACCCCCTTTTCCGTGGCGGCGGCGATTTTTGCAGCACCCACGTCAGACCCGGTTATCAGGAAATCGGTTTTTCCGGTAACCGATGCGCCCACTTTTGCGCCCAAACGTTTGGCCTCCTTGCTCATATCATCGCGTTTACCGTGAACCATTGCGCCGGTAAAAACAATGGTTTTTCCGGAAATCGGGCTGATGTTGTGCTGCTGCTCGGCGAGTAACGGCGTTGGAATTAAATTAAAACCCAGCTGGTAAATTTGCATAAAATCGGCTTTGATTTTTGCCAGACATTCAACCACGGCGGCGCCGGTTTTCTCGGCAAAGCCTTCGATATTAATCACGTCTTCAACGGTCAGCTTGAAAATATCCATCAAATGATGATGTTGCAGCAGGCGCTCGCAGTTGCCCAGCCCCATTCTATGGATGCCGAAAGCGCCCAGAAAGCGCCAGTCTTCTATGGCTTCGGTACGGCTGCGCTGCAACTGATCCAACAGATTTTGCGCGGTTTTGTCGCCAAAGCCCATTGCTTGCAGTTGCTCCATATCCAGCTGGTAAACGGCATAAACCGAATTGATGCCGGAAGCGTGGAGTTTTTCCACGGTTTTTTGCCCGAAACCGTCGACATTTGCCAAGGTCCTGAAAAAATGTTCAATGGTATTTTCAATTTGCGCGGGACATTGGGTGGTGTTCAGGCAATAAAGATAATCGCTGTCCCAAACCAACTCGCTGCCGCAACTGGGGCAATGCTCGGGGATTTGCGGCCTTGCCGGAGTAATCACCCGCTCGATTTTGGGTATCACCAAACCTGAACGGGTTAATTCGATCAAGGTGCCGACGCCTATACCTAACTCCTTAACCATGCCGTAATGATGCGCGGTCGCTCTCGAAATCACCGCACCGCTGAGTTTGGTCGGCGTCAGCTCGGCGACCGGATTGACCCGACCGGAACGGGAGGTTTGCGGAGTGACATTCAGCACAATCACTTCGGCGGTTTCGACATTGCTTTTATAGGCAATTTGCCAACGGTGGTGGTGCCGGGTTGCGCCCAAATACTGTTTTATCTGCTCATTGCCGACCAGCTCGAAAACCACGCCATCTACATCGTAATCGACCAGCGTGTAAACCGTTTCGATAACATGCTCGAAATCGACCAGCACTTCGGCGGCAGTGCCTTGCCAATCAGGCAACTGGGCAAATGGAAAAAATACCGCCGCATGGTTTTGTATGGCTTCTAAAGCATGTTGTTCCAGGTCTTTTTCTTTGATGATGCTGGCCTGGAAGTTACGGGAATTTTCAAAATATTCAGCCAGATGGCTGTTGAAATAAGTTTGGCTGACCACGATTTCACCTGCGCCCTGCCCTCTTTCGCCATTGCCGCCGACCTTTAAGCCGCGCTCGAAAACCCGGCTAATATCAGTACCTTTTCGGCCGTCGCCGCGCGTGTACAGCAGCTTTCCATCATCGTAAGCCGCGTAGCCGTCCAGCTTGGGCGTGGCCCTGATCATCAAAGTGGAAAAATCTACGTTGCAATCTTCGGCGGCTTTTTCCAAGCGGGCCAACCATTTTTCAATGCCGCTTTGGCTATACGTCTTTTCTGTTGAGAGCATAGGCTCCGGCAACGTGACGGTTTTGCCGACAAATCCGGCTTCCGGTTCGACGGTCTCTAAATACGGATGGTTCGGATGACGTTTTTGCAGTTCAGCCAAGAAAACGAAGTCGTAATCCGCATCGGAAATTAGCGGCTCACCGCTTCGATACAACGCGTTGCACACTTGCAAAAACTCAAGCAACTGTTCGTCGTTTAGTTGCTTGGGGTCGGACTGGCTTGCGATTTGAGCGATATGCTCTGGGGATAATTGGTTTGATTCAAGATTGGCTTCTTTTAGAAGCTCTAACTGGATAGTGCTGAGAGATGGCATTTAGATAATCTGAACAGAATTGAGGATTGTGCTGGTTCCCAAGCTGATGGAGCTCTCATCTTTATACACAAGTTCCAAGTAACTCGTCATACCCGCCGGGAAGCGGGTATCCAGTGCCAGGGATGGCAAGCTGCATACGTCCATGTAGCCTGGATCCCGGCAATCCCTGCCGGGATGACGGCGTCACCCAGACACTTGTGTATAAAGACGAAAGCTGGAGCTTGAGAACCAGCGCAAAATGGAAGTTATATATCTTCAAATATTTTCGTGCTGTTTGTGGATCACACCATTTTCAAAATCACAAACTCTGCCGAATGGCCTGAACGGTAGTTTCGGTCAACGGCTGTCTTCTATGATCAAGTATCACGCCGTCCAGTTTTGCGGCCAGCAGGTTGATGGTTTCGATATAGTCGTCAAAAACCGCCTGCGCATTATCCAATGCTTCGGGCTGCATAAAAAACACAATGCCGGGACAGTAAAATTTTTCCAAGTCTTTGTCCGGGAAAGTACCCGGTTCGACAATACAAGCCACGCCGAAATCAACCAACCGGTTTTCGTCCAGACGTTCGAATATTTTCAAGCTGCCGTATTCAAGCCCGACCATTTCAAAGGCTTCAACCAAATCGGCGCCGTTAAAATCTTCGTCCGCCTTGGTGATAATGCTGAACTGAATAATCGCCGGTGCGGCGGCGCGTGGCGGCGGTTCTTGATCTAAGCCAGGATCGAACTCAGGGTCGTCATCCTGCTCATAGTAGTCTTCATCCTCGTCGTCTTGGTCATAATACCGATCCGATTTATCATGCGCCTGATGAGCGCCTACATTACTTTTAGCCACTCCCACCGGGGCAATATCAAAATCGTCTTTCATGTCCCGGTGTGATCCTGTCTCCAGCAATTCATCGTCGTCGATTTCATCGTCGTCATCGTAATATTCCATGTCATCCTGGGCTTTTTTATCCTTTATATAAGCCAAGACCAACATGACGATAACTACAACCATGCCGGTTGCGATAATTACAATTCTTAATATTTCTTTATCCATTAGGTTTCCGCCAGACTCACTGCTTCTTCAATATCAACTGCGACCATCCGGGACACGCCCGGCTCTTTCATAGTAACACCTGCCAATTGTTTTGCAATTTCCATAGTCACTTTGTTATGGGAAATATACAAAAACTGCACCGATGCAGACATCTCTTCAACCATTTTTGAAAACCGCCCGACATTAGCATCATCCAAGGGCGCATCGACTTCATCCAACAAACAAAATGGCGCCGGATTGAGTTCGAAAATAGAAAACACCAAGGCTACCGCCGTTAGCGCCTTCTCTCCACCGGACAACAAATGTATAGAGCTATTCTTCTTACCGGGAGGCCGGGCAATAATATTTACCCCCGACTCCAGCGCGTCCTGTTCCGTCAATTCCAGATAGGCATGACCGCCGCCGAATAATTTTGGGAACTTTTCCTGTAAACCGGTGTTTATTTTATCGAATGTTTCTTTAAAGCGCAGCCGACTTTCTTTATCAATCTTGCTGATCGCCTGATCCAAGGTCTGCAATGCTTCAATTAAATCAGCATGTTGCTCATTAAGAAAACGCATCCGTTCCGACTGCGCCTTGAATTCTTCTATGGCGCTCAGGTTAATAGTACCTAATCTTTCGATCTGAGCCAACAAGTCGTCAACCGTCTTTTTCCAGCTATGTTCTTCGGCCTGTTCCGGCAGGCTTTGCAGCACCTGCTCGACATCCGCATCGATTTCTTTAAGCTGCTCGTTGACGGTTTGCCGACGCACCTTGCTTTCCTGTAATTCAAAACGAAGCGTATCCAGCGCTTCTTTTTGCTTTTCCAAGGCCCGTTGCACGTGGATATGCTGTTCGGATAACTGGGTTATTTCCGCTTCGATGTCTTCCTGAAGTTGGCGTTGTTTTTTCAGCTGAGTCTCCAGCAGCGCCTTGTCGACCACCTTTTGCTCCAACTGCTTTTTTTCCTGGTCCATCGGGGTCAGCGTTTGATGCAGGTTCTTTTCCAGCTCGGCAATGCGCTGGGCCGACTGTTGGTGTTGCAGCTGTAGCCTATCCAGCTGCTTGCCGGTTAATGTTTCGGAAGAACGCAGTGATTCAATCTGCGACTTGATACTGTAAACCTGCTGCCTGGCTTCATTGGCGGATTGATCGATACGCTGTTGTTGGGCTTGCAAATCCTGATTTAAATCCTCCAGGCTTTGCTTTTTCTGCTCCTGCTCGACCATGACCTGTTCGGCTTGTTCCTGTAATAGCTGGAATTCGGCAATCGTCTCGGCATTTTCGGCGGTCTCGCGATTTATCTCTTCAATATCGTTGCAGACCTGCTCCAGACGGCGTTGCTGATGCTCCAACCGGGCGGAATGCGCGCTAAATTCCGCACTTTTTACCGACAGCTCGGCGCCCAGGCTATTATCCTGTTGCTGTATCGATTCGCGCTGGACTTCCGCGTCTTTCAAACCGGTTTCGGCCGATTCCAGCTGGTCTTCGAATGATTCGATTTCGATATGCAGCTCTTCTTGGCGTTGCTTTAACAAACGCAATTCTTTCTCGCGTTGCAGCACACCGGTTTTACTGTCTTTGGCGCGGATTATTTTTATCCAACCGGAGCCGAACCAGGTGCCGTCCGGGGTGATTACCGATTCGTGGGCTTTCAGTTGGGCGGATAAGGTTCTCGCCGTTGCAGCATCATCGACGCAGTAAACACCAGCCAGCAAATTGCTCAAATCCCAGGGGGCTTTTACTTTATCCAGCAAGCTCGAAGCACACGCTCCTTCTCCCTCAGGGAGAAGGTTGGGATGAGGGGATTTAAATAAGCCTTTTTCTTCATTTTGATTTCCCCTCGGCAACTGCTCCCTGCTTTGCTCTACCTCCTGCATCCATGCAGTCGTCACCCAACCCTCTCCCTCTGGAGAGGGCTTTTTGGCAGTAGTCTCAACCAACATCAACGACTCATCGGTCAAACGCTGCAAGCCCGGAATAACCTGGTCGGCGCTTTCTACGCAAATCGCCTCGAGGTAACTGCCCAAAACCGTTTCAACCGCCTTATCCCAACCGGCCTGCACATCCAGGAACTCGGCAAGACGGCGATTTTCAAGCAAATCCACGGACGCAAGCCATGCGCTCAGATGCTTGTTATCCTTGCCCATCGCATGTTGCTGCAACAATTCCAGCGAGGTGATTTTGCCTTTGACGCTTTGCATTTCCGAGCGGCGCGTATGCAGTTCGTCATGATACTGCTTGATCTGCTGCCGCTGCTCGCGTATCTGTTGATGCAAATCTTCAAGCTGTTGATGCAGCTGCTCACGCTGGGCCTCGATGATTTCAATACCGGTATCCAGCGATTCGATCTCGCTTTGCAAGTCGCCGACCTCCAGCTCATCGCGCTCGCCATGCAACTTATCCAAACGGATTTGCAACTGCCGATTCTGGTTTTCCAACTGCACGGTTTTTACCCGCTGCACCTCGGCCTGTTCTTTATAGCTTGAGCTGGTGGTCCGGTAGGCTTCCCATTGCTCCTGCCAGGCACTTTTTTGTTGCTGAACGTCCTGCTGATTATATAAAACGTCTTCCTGCCTTTCCTCGGCAACAATCAACGCTTCTTCCGCTTCAAACAAGGCTTGCTTGATGTCTTCCAGCTGCTGCATATCGGCTTCGAGCTCTGTTGAAGACTGGTCGGCCTGCTGCCGCAAGCGATTAATCTCGACTATGGTTTGTTCACGACTGGTTTCGCTGTGTTTGATAGTCTGCTCAAGACCGCTGACTTCGGCGACAACCTGGTAATACTCGCCCTGAGACTTACTGGTCTGCTGTTGTTGAGCCTTATGCTCGACGCGTTTTGCATCGATAACGTTATCGATGTCGCGAAGCTCTACAAACAAGCGGTTGTGCTCATGAGCCACTTCCTGCAACTTTTCATCCAGTTGTTTTGCAGCCTGATGATAAGTATTCCAACGCATCGCCAGCAGTTCCAACTTAAATTGGCGCTCCTGCTTTTTAAGTTCGGTATATTTTTCGGCTTTTTCGGCTTGCTTTTGCAGATGCTTGATTTGCTTTTCGACTTCGTCGCGCAAATCATCCAGCCGCTCCAGGTTTTCGCGGGTATGCTTCATCCGGTTTTCGGTTTCACTGCGACGTTCCTTGTATTTGGACACGCCCGCCGCTTCCTCGATATGAATCCGCAAGTCTTCCGGCTTGGCTTCGACCATACGGGAAATAGTGCCCTGCTCGATGATCGCATAACTTCTTGAGCCCAGCCCGGTGCCCAAAAAGATGTCGGTAATGTCCTTACGCCGACAACGCGAACCGTTCAGCATGAATACGGAGGTGCCGTCACGGCTGACTTGGCGCTTGATCGCAATAGTATCGTATTGCGAATATTCGCCGCCCAGCTTGCTTTCGGTGTTATTAAAAACCAGCTCGACCGAAGCCGTGCTGACCGGCTTGCGTCCCGATGAGCCGTTAAAGATCACGTCAGCCATGCTGCCGCCGCGTAAATGCTTGGCGGAACTTTCGCCCATCACCCAGCGCACAGCGTCGATAATATTGGATTTGCCGCAGCCGTTAGGCCCGACGATGGCGGTCAAATTACCGCTGATCGGTATGACCGTTTGATCAACAAAAGATTTGAAACCCGAAAGCTTGATTTTTTCCAGTTTCATAGTACTGGTATGAATATCCCAACAGTTGAATTAAAATAACCGAGTATTATTAACGATAATTAGCCGAGTATCGAATTTTTTCGCCTATTTTCGGTATACATTCCCTTTTATATAAGCAAAAAAATGACAACACAACCAAGCAAAGACCTGGAAACTTTCGACAACCCACAACCGGGCCGTGATTACACCATTCGTATCGACGTGCCAGAATTCACCTGCCTGTGCCCAAAAACAGGCCAACCGGATTTTGCCACCATCCAAATCGAATACGTGCCGGCAAAGCTGTGCGTGGAACTTAAAGCGCTTAAACTGTACATGTGGGCATTCAGGGACCAAGGCGCATTCCATGAAGCCGTCACCAATGAAATCCTTGATGATCTCGTTAAAGTTACCTCGCCCAATTTCATGCGAATCCGAGCCGAGTTTAATGTGCGCGGCGGCATCTACACCACCGTCGTCGTAGAACACAGAAACCCTGACTGGCAAGCGCCGGAACTGGTTACCCTGCCATAAGTGATTTCAAATATGAATTCACCAAAAAGCATCGTCCACGAAAAACACAAAAAGCACGAACATATTGTATTTTTCGTGCCTTTCGTGATTTTCGTGGATACTGTTCTTTTTCGGTAATCATAAGTCATCATGGCTAAGACCTACTACACCTCGGACATTGCCGTCGCATTAAAATACGACGGCAAAAACGCGCCCAAGGTTACCGCCACCGGCACAGGTCTTACCGCCGAACAAATCTTAGCAATAGCCGAAGCCCACGGAATACCGCTACAAACCGAGCCGGAACTGGCAAGAATCCTGGCTCAAATTCCGTTAGGCGATGAAATCCCCAATGAACTCTATGTTGCCGTCGCAGAAATCATCGCGTTTGCGTATTACCTAAGCGGCAAAACACCCGACAATTATCGACCATGAATTTTAAAGAAGCCCTGACCACCCTGCCCCAATACATCCTACCCCATCATGCCCTGTCCGCGATGATGAGCAGACTGACCCACTGCGAGAACAAAGCCTGGAAGAACCTGTTTATCAAGCAGATCATCAGGCATTACGGGGTCAACATGGATGAAGCGCGGGAGCAGGACATCAATGCCTACCAAAGCTTTAACGACTTTTTCACCCGCGAACTAAAACCCGGCGTTAGACCGCTCAGCACCGAAACAAACGCGATCGTCTGTCCATGCGATGGCGCAGTCAGCCAAGCCGGAGACATAAGCGACGGCGAAATCTTCCAGGCCAAAGGCAAAAGCTTTACCGCAACCGACTTGCTGGGCGGCGATGCAGCTCGCGCCGAACCGTTTAACAATGGCGTATTTACCACCATCTACCTGTCCCCCAAAGACTATCACCGCCTGCACATGCCCTTGACCGGCACCTTAAAGGAAATGGTGCATATCCCCGGTCGCTTATTCAGTGTAAACACCGCAACCACCAATTCCGTCCCCGGATTATTCGCCAGAAACGAACGCGTCGCGGCGATTTTTGACACGGAAATAGGCCCGATGGCCTTGATCCTGGTCGGCGCAATCTTCGTGTCCAGCGTAGAAACCGTCTGGCATGGCGTGGTTACGCCGCCGAGCATTAGTTCAGTACAAAGTTGGCAGTATGGCGATGACGCGCCTGCCTTGAAAATCGGCGAAGAAATGGGACGATTTAATATGGGCTCTACGATTATTGTTTTATTCGGCAAGGATAAGGCGGAATGGGATGCCGAGTTTAAAGCGGGCAAGACGGTTAAGTTGGGGGAGTTGATTGGGAGAGTTGGCGGCGCATCATTTGACTAACCCAGTTTATTGTACATACAATAACCATGAATATCATTTTTGACCCTGTCAAAAATTCCAGCAATATTCAAAAATAGGGTTTTTCTTTGGCTGATGCTGCCTTGATTGAATGGAATAGCGCAGTCACTTGGCTGGATGTCAGACATGATTACCAGGAGCCGCGTATGATCGGATTAGCGTATATCAAAGAACGACTGTTTTGCGTGGTGTTTGTTGATCACGCTGATGAGCGCCGTATTATCAGTTTAAGAAAAGCCAACCAACGAGAGGTTAAACGTTATGCCAGCACTTAAGCCCGGCACCCTTATCCCCACAGACGAAGAAGATGCTGTTATTACCGCCGCTGCTTTGTCTGATCCTGACGCATTGCCTTTAACCGAAGCAGAATGGAAAGACGTTAAACCGCTACTGCGCATGGGTGGCAGACCTAAAGCCGAAATCACCAAAGAGCGCATTACTATTCGACTATCGCCCGATGTGCTGGCCGTTTTTAAAGCAACAGGTAAGGGCTGGCAATCGCGTATTGATGCCGCTTTAAAGGAGTGGGTTCAAGAGCATCACTGCCATTAGCGTTGGTGTTGGGCGTAAATAGCATATCCGGCCTGAGCTACACGCAGGCAGTACAGTTTATTGTATTCCTGCTCACGCTCTCCTAAAGCTAATTTTACTTCCGCCCCAAACTATTCCGGCCCGGCTGGATAAAGGAATTTTTGAGGTGTATTTTTGGTTTACATGAAAGGTTGCTATCAACGTTTCAGTATTTATAGTATCTTGCCTAACGGATTACAGGGGTTGCGATATGCACCTGCGACTGAAATTTAATATGCACCTGTTAGGTGTCTACTTAACGTTAGGCTTTTTGGCTGTTTCTCCAATGAGGTGACTGTGGCATATCAACCCGACCTTACTTCTGAATATGTGACAGGTGATCAACTACGCGCCTATCGTATACGTAGAGGTGCTTGGCGATATCCTCCTTGGCGAGACGTTGAGGCATGGCGTGATCGCTGGACCGAGGAAAAGGTCCGGGTAGTTCTTCACCTCCTTGACACACACGAGTCGGCAGAAGTTATCGGGGAGAAAACAGGCTTCGGGATATTGTCTGAGATAGATGACCATGGGAGAACGACACATGTACCTGACCTTAGAGGTTTGGATTTAGCATTATTGCCCCCGGAAGAGCGACACTCTGATGTATTCACTCCTCCGCTGGATCTGTCTTATGGTCGCTTAGAAGGTGCTAGATTAATAGATTTGAACCTTTGCGATGCTAATCTGATTCGCACGAAACTACAGAAAGCGACTCTACGACGTACAAATTTCAAAGGAGCCATCTTGACCAAAGCACACCTAGAGGATGCCGATCTACGAGACGCAGTGCTTGATGAAGCCCGCTTAGGGTACATCCGCTATACTGAAGATGGTTTTTGGTGGCGTGGCACGGTTTTAATGGAAACCCATCTCCAAAAAGCGTCGTATGTTGATCCGTTGCTAGAAAGATGTGCAAAAGATCAATATTACCTGTACGTCCTCAAGTATACGAACCGGCGGAATCCAATATTTCGTGTTTTCTTTTTCCTATGGTGGATCACCTGCAATTACGGTAAGAGTGCGTGGATGTGGGCATCTTGGTCGATTGGGTTGGCACTGGGATTTGCGACCCTGTTCTTTTGGCTTGGGCAATGCCATTTCGCCACTAGTAATCTTGAGTTCAACTTTCAGACGATGATCTATTACAGCGTGGTTACCTTTACGACCTTGGGCTTCGGAGACGTTGTTCCCAAGACTCAGCTTGCGGCTTGGTGCGTAACGGCAGAAGTGATCACTGGTTATATAATGCTCGGTGGATTGATTTCTATACTTTCGACGAAAATTGCACGACGAAGCTGAACCAACACGGTAAGGCGTAATCCGTAGAGTGCAATTGCATAGTGTATTGCACCGCATGTTTCTCAAAAGGTGGTAGTTTGGCTTTAGCGATTATTGCTTGTCCAACAAGGCGGTCAAAGGGACGCGCCGCTCGTTGGCGGTTATGACGTTTCATTTTTTATCAAGGTTCGGCGGCTTCGCTAAAGCTCACAGAGCGGCGCGCCCCTTACCGTAACGTTATGTATCACGAGGGGGGCACTTCGATGGAAGATGAAATAACAATCGGCAAAGCTCAGTTAACTGCTTGGGCGGACTCACTGATTCACATGAATCATCACGGCACGCTCGTGCAGCGTGAAATCCAAACAGGCAATCTTGAACGTGCATCCCATCTTAATGAGCGGGCGAGAAAACGAGCTTGGAAAATGCTCAATGAACTTTTCGAGTATGGGGCTGAGAAGCCAGAGGGCTACTGTGAACCAGAAGCCAAGGCATAACGCTCAACCGGAGCGCGGTTACAATGCGGTTTTGTTTTTCAGCTTTCTGTGCCGCACCCGGTTAGCTCTACGCTAGACGCTATTCCCATGAATAAAGCTTACATGTATCATGTGACCAATGAGTCCAACAGTTTTCCGCGAAGCAGGTTTCCGATTTTACTTCTTTTCTCGGGAAGAGCCGAGAATGCATGTCCATGTTCAAGGCCAAAATGGCGAAGCCAAGTACTGGCTTGAACCTAGAATTGAGCTTGCTCAATCTATGGGCCTTTCCCGGCGTGAAATCAATGAAGCACTTTGTCTTATACAGGAGCATGAATATGACATCCGCAACGCTTGGCACAAGCATTTCCCCAGTTGAGGTTACCAACATCTCTCAATACGGCTTCTGGCTGCTGTTGGAGGATGAAGAGCTTTTTCTACCATTCTCCGAATTCCCTTGGTTTCGGAATGCCGCAGTTGGAAATATCTTGCATGTCGAGCACCCATCGTCGAATCACCTGTACTGGCCCGAACTAGATATTGACTTAGCCGTTGAGTCAATTCGCCATCCCGAACAGTTTCCGCTTGTAAGTCAGATTGATGCCTAACAACGGTCAAAGGGACGCGCCGCCCGTTGCCGATTTTGAAATTTATTTTTTTATTAAAGTTCGGCGACTTCGCTTAAGCTCAGTGAGCGGCGCGTCCTTGAACGTTGGGCATCACACTGTTCCGCACTCCGAAACTATGTCACTGACGCATCAATAGAAGCAAACTTACCCCCCGTGTAGAAAAGGTAATCAGATGAGCAAAATTGCAAACACACCGAAACCGCCGTATTACGCAGTCATTTTCACTTCCGTCAGAACTGAAGGCGACAACGGGTATGCTGAAGCTGCGAAGCGCATCCTTGAAATGGCCCGTCAGCAGCCAGGTTTCTTAGGTTATGAGACGGCACGACAGGACATTGGTATTTCGGTGTCATACTGGGAATCTCCAGAAGCTATACAGGCTTGGAAGGCGCACCCCGAGCACAGGAAAGTGCAAGAAATGGAGGCAATGTGGTACGGGGAGTCACGGATCCGTGTGAGCAAGGTTGAAAGAGATTATTGAGCATCGGCGGCTCTTCTTGTGTTAATTGTGTCGTGTATTTTTATCTTTTCGCAATCACCTGCAAAACAAGGACATTGAAGCTAACAACGTTCGATCAGTCCCGTAGGCCGAAATAAGCCGATTCGAGCGATAACGAGAACTGCTGTTCCCAGCGCACCACAAGGATACTTATGAAAATTACATTCGCTTTAGCAGTTCTGTTGCTTCTTGCCATTATTGGATACGTTGAAAAACAATACACAAAACCAACAGCGCCAAGCTCAGCAATAACTTCGAGTCAGCACACAACTGTAATACCAGCAACAATAACGAAGGAGCAGGCAGCTGCAATAATTTCCGAACTCCCGGAAATTATTGCATGGTCGAGTTATATTGAACGTATAACCCAAGGAAAGGTTCACGGTATGATAATGGATACGTCGGAAGAACCGACATCCATAGATGGTAAACAATACTGGCCGGTTGACTTCTATGAGAGCCAACCCCCCCAGATCCACCGTTGGGAATCTTTTTTGGTGAGTCTCGATAGTAAAGACATCTTGGTCGATGACATTGCAGATGGCGCCATAAGCCTACAGGAGTGGCGTGACCATAAAAAACCGATGGCGCAGATTCAATAGATAAATTAGCACGGGAATAACCGGTTCGAGCAATAGCGTGACTGGCGTTTCCGGCGAACATCTACGCATGTACCTGTCTTTTTAATCGCCGCTAAGAAAATCAACTAACGCTTTTTGTTTGCGTTCGGGCAGTTTCCTGAACAATCTCAATAACAAAAGTTCCCTTGGTGTCGGTTGATTATATTCGGGAGTTGATTCACTTACTCTGACTTCCCACGCCATTTCACCGCGCCCTGTCGCCAGCCATTCAAAACTGACGCCGGTAATTTCTGCAATTTTAATAAGATTGCCGGTACAAGGTTCTTTACGAAGAGCGGAGGATTCCCACTGATTGGCAGAAGAGCGTTTAACGCCTACCATAATGGCTAATGAGGATTGTGTCAGCCCTGAATGTTCCCTGGCTTGTTTAATGCGAGAATAAATATCTGTTGCTTCCATGTAAAAAATTTTACTGGCATATTACCTCGCGGTCTACGACACTATTGGTTTATCTTACTTGTATGCTGTAAATAGCCTAACCAAGAATGTGTCTGTGACTATGTCGATGGTATTTTTCACAGCGGCCCTTGTCATTATTTTCTGCTTAAATAGCGTAATCGTAGCGATAGAAACATCCAAACGCCCGGACATGATGTTTATTATTAACTTACCACTTCATAATACCTACTTTGAGTTGACTATTTTTGTTATCTCATAGTAAACTTACAATACAACAGAGCGTGTTCTATCCACTACCGCCCTGTCAGATTTTAAGCTTTTTTATCCTGATCTAGCAGAGTGCAAAAATGCAAGACGCATTTCCACCCGCCAGAATGCCACCAGCCAAGGGCTTACCAAGTGAAACAACTTAACGATAAGGTTTTTTGCCGATGCGAAGTCGGTCATTGTTTTCTGGAGAAAGATGCCGCCTGGTGCAGTCAAAATTTTGCGGAGTCTGAAAACGGTTTTCGACGAGATGTTGCCTGGCTTAACCATCTGGATACTGAGCGTCTTCAACAGACAGACCAATGGATGGATAGTCTGGGCGTGATAGGCACCCTTCAAGTCTATTGTCTACACAAGAAATTGAACGGTGTATAAGCCATTACAAGCGTGCGTTCCTAGGAGCGAGCATGAAATTCTCCTCACCCCGACCCTCTCCAGCAGGATAGGGAGCTAGTTGTCGAAGTTATTTCATGCACATTTCTTAGCACCACATTATGCAAAAAGGAAAGCAAGTGAATGTATTAATTGTAGAAGATAACCTATTCATTCAGATGCTTTATAGTGAGCTAATGAGTAACTGGGGTTATGACTTCGATATGGCCTCAAATGGCATAGAGGCTGTTGAATTCGCACAGAAAAATAACGGCAAATATGATTTTTGTTTGATGGATGTCGAAATGCCGAAAATGAACGGAATTGAGGCAACAAAAATCATCAGGAAAACCACAACTTATTTTCCAATCATGGCATACACGGCCAACAAGGAGTACAAAAAAGCCTGCTTTGAAGCGGGGATGGATGATTTTGCCCTAAAACCATACCTTCCAGACGATTTATTATCTAAAATCAATGAACTATTAGCCCGCAGACCGGAATAAACCGGTGTTGCGACGAAAAAGTAGGGGCTTGCAAATAACATTTGATTCCAAAACTCAATATGACTTGCAAGGCAAGATTTTGCTACACTCTTGCCAAGTTATACTGCGAGCGGTCACAATTTACGCTGTTTTGAATCCCCATCAATATGTTGTATTTATTAGAAAGACTTAGGATTAAGCCGATTAACTTTTAAGCGTGACGATTATGAAGCAAGCAGTCGTTTTATTTATGTTTATTACCTAGCTAATCATATTATGCCGCCGTTATAATCAATATATGGACAATCCCGCGCACGAAGCCCCTCCCCTTTTTCAACATTTATGACAAATTCCGACAGCTATATTTTTACGCCCGGCCCGGTTAAGATCCCTTCCTATATCTTAGCGATAGGCGCCGAACAAGCCCCTTATTTCAGGAACGAGTCTTTTTCTAATATCCTGATCGACTGCGAACAACTGCTGCTCAATTTGGCAGCGGCGCCTGTTGGCAGCCGCGTTGTATTTTTAGCCGCATCAGGAACTGGCGCCATGGAAGCGGCGGTCATGAACTTACTCTCAACAGCTGATAAGGCGATCGTTATCAACGGCGGGGGATTCGGCCAACGATTTGTTGATCTTTGCAAGCGCCATGAGGTAGCGATCCATGACCATAAACCGGACGGCGAAAATTTGGCCGATACAACGGCGCTTAATGCCTATGATCAAGCTACGGCCTTGCTGGTCAACGCACATGAAACAACGAACGGCGTCCTGTATGACATGGCGGCAATTGGAAACTATTGTCTGAAAAACAAACTGCTGCATATTGTGGATGCCATCAGCATGTTCGTTACAGACGAAATCAACATGACCGATCAGCATATTGACGCACTGATTATCAGCTCACATAAAGGCTTGGCCCTGCCGCCCGGCCTGTCCATGGTGATCTTGTCCCCCCGTGCAATCGACAAGGTCGCCCCTGCAAAATCGCTTTATTTTAATTTCCAGAACTATCTTGAAGATGGACTCAGAGGGCAAACACCCTTTACTCCGACGGTGACGATTTTATTGCAGCTTCATGCACGCTTGAAACAAATCGAGCGCGACACTTTAAAACATGAAATTGATAAGGCAAGGCATATTGCGGATTATTTCAGAAAGCACATTAATGCATGGCCGCTTGGACTGTACAGCCGTTTCATGCCCAACGCCATGACCGCACTGACGCCCACAAACGGGGAAAGCGCCTCGAACATTGTTAAGCATCTGGCCGAGCGATACAACATTGTGGTGGCTCCTAACGGAGGAGCATTGAAAGACAGCGTTTTCAGGGTATCCCACATGGGCGACATGACCACAGCCTATGTTGACGTGCTAATTGATGCATTGGATCATTATTACGGAGTAACACGATGAAAGTCCTTATCATGGCTGCCGGGGTGGGCAGCAGAATCAGTCGGCATTTACAAAACCAGCCTAAATGCTGCGTGGATATACAAGGCAAACCGTTAATTAAAAAAACCTTTGAATTACTTAATCGCAAAGGCTTAACCAATATCGCCCTGGTCACCGGCTACCAGGAAAAATACATTCATCAGGCCTTGGAAGGTTTCCAATATTCCCGTTATTTTAATCCGTTTTACCGGGTCGCCAATTCCATTTCCTCAGCCTGGTTCGCGCGGGATTTCTTGGTCGGCGACGATATATTAATCATGAATGGCGATGTATTCATGGAAGATTCGATCCTGGATATTATTCTGCACGAAACGCATTCACCGGTATTGTTAAGCGACAGCAGCCGTATCGCGGATGCCGATTACCGTTTTCAATGGCAGGGCAACTTGCTGAAAAAATACGGCAAACAACTCACTAACGAAGAAACCACTGGCGAGTATGTCGGTATTGGCAAATTAAATCAGCATGATTTAATGATATTTAGACAACAAGTGATTGATGCGGTCGCAACAGAAGATTATCAGTGCTGGTGGGAGGATATTATTTACCGTAGCGTAGAAACGGGCCAAGAAGTCTATGTAAATGACATAGCAGGACGCTTTTGGGCGGAAGTGGATTACATTGAAGATTACGAACGCATTAAGACCTTCGTTAGCAAAATGTAGTGTAAGCCACCTATTAGCGACAGATAACATCCCTCAAAGGGATGTTATCTGTAAGTTCGTCCCGCTTTATGAACCCTGTAGTGTACAAATATATGCGCTTAACTAAACAAACAATCCTGCAAAACGGGCTGTTACTGGTCAAAGAAAACACCGACGACCCGTGTGATCGCGTATTTATCTACCGACAATTCCGTTTTTTTTTCACCTGTAATGGCAACCCCTATTCGCCCGCCGATTTAACTGACAGCGATGCTGACGGCATTCCAGACTACATTATTGATATTCTCCAGAAATTAATAGTCGCATACGCCATTCTGGTAGAAGCGCTTGGCTTTCGGGATTTATTAACAGGCGGTATTTTTCACCGCCAAGGCGCCCGCTATATTGATATTTATCTGAATGATATTGCCGTTGAAAGAGGCTTGGCATCGGCAACCGTATCTGACTCAAGGCCTAACATTCTAGTCAACACCGATTTTAACGGCAAATCGTTAAAATTAGTCCTGCATCGCGGTTTACATGCAGGTACCGTCACCCCCATACATGAGTTATTGCATTTATTCCAGTTCTCCTATGTACCGTTCAATAACATGTGGTTTATGGAAGGCTTGGCAAGATGGGGGCAACGTCTGATGCAAACCGGTAACGCTAAAATGGAACCGCTACCAACCACATCCGTAGCGCTGGAGACACTATTTAAAAAATGGCATGACGCAGAATTTTTCTGGAACCGATTAGCGGCCTTATGTAGCATTCAGGGATATTTTACAATGCCCGCCAGCCTGACGGATTGCGAAGTACACATCAATACGAAATGGACCGATGGCGTATTTATGAGGGTGTTCTTGCAACAGTGCGAAAACAACGTTGCTCAAATGCTCATAGACCAAAACTCCAGAGACCTGCCCAGCCACGGTAACTGGAGCCGAGAAGAAAAACGTTCCGCTAATAATAACCGCTTTATTTTAAAAGCCATTTTAGAAGCCATTAGCATTATTGCCCCGCCTCCGCACCCGGAACTCAACGCATTTGTCGGCTTAATTACTCCCATGGTCAACAGCAATACTGACGATTTCGCTGATCCCGCCATCCAGCAATTGATGCGGGTCCTGCAAAAATTCGGTTTAGGCAAAGTCTGTGTCAGTCCTAAAGCTATTTTATACAGCGATTATTTTGATGTCAGCACTGGAACCTTGTCGATACAAGCGCTCGACTTTACAGGGCAAACACTATCGAATAGCGATTTGGCGACCTTTAGCGTAGTACGCAATATTATCGGTAATTTAAAACTCAACGGTAACAGCATACTAACTTTACTAACAGGTTTGGATAATCTGGAATCGATTGAAGGCGATTTAACGATTACTCATACCGGCATTAAGCATATTAATGGCCTAAACATGCTGGAACGAGTGAAAGGTAAAATCGACATCAGCCATAACCCTGAATTGAACTCGATTAATGGCTTTACCAGTCTGGATACGGTAGATACGCTTGTTAACATCACCCACAATACCGCATTAAAAACCATTAATGGCTTTAACAGCTTACAGCAAATTAATAAAGGCGCATTAACGATTGAACAGTGCATAAAACTAAGTATTATTAACGGTTTTTGCAATCTAAACCAAGTTAAAAATATAGTTTTAAATCGTTTAAATATTACCCAAGCTGATTTTTTAAGTCATCTTTTTAAACAACAGCCTAATTTTAAAGGACACATCAAAATCACTTTCTGCCAACTTGAAAATTTAAGTTGTTTTAGCCATTTAAAAAGCGTGGCATCTTCATTTTATCTACATGGAAATAAATTAAATAGTTTAAATGGATTAGAAAACTTACAAACGGTAGGCGCCAGTTTTTCTTTAGGCAGTAATCAATTAACAGACATATCACAACTGTTTAATTTAACAAAAATCAATGGCATCTTAAACTTAAGCGCCAATCGCTTGACTTCACTTCATGGTTTAGAAAACCTAAAGTCCATTAAAACAACGCAATGGAATAACGAGTTATTAACAATTAAATTTGAAGGCAATAAAAACACAGACGGCAGCATTTCGCTAACCGATATTAGCGCATTAGCAAATGTTCAAGAGATAAACAAAAATATGATTTTATATATAGATACTAATCATATTTATACCAAAACCCCACCTGAAAAATCTATATATCACACCAATAACATTAAAATAATTAAACAAAAACCCTCTATAAGCAATAGCTTTTTAGCTGATCAATCATTCATACAATCCCTGCCTACTTATAAAGCACGGGGCAAAGTACCCATATTATTTTCTAATAGATGGCAAGCATCACTAAAAAAATACGATTGGTTAAGCGCATTTTGTGAAGACATTAGATCTCCAGATAAGATTATTAGTTTTTGCAAAGAAAACAACATTCAACTTATTTTTGCTAACACAACGTGGCTTCAACATGCGTTATTAAAAAATAAAGACGAATTTCGTAAATACGACTTGAAGTTTTTAACTAACAATCAACTTGCTTTTGATTGCTTTAATGACAAAGGCTTATTTTATGATTTCATGTCGCAAAATAATTTGTTGGACTATATGCCGAAACATTTTTCCAGCACGGATGCAGAAGAACTCACAGGAAAAACGTACATTATAAAAGAAAAAATAAGCGCCAACAGCGAGGGCGTTAGAATCATCCTGCCCGGCGAAAAAGTAAGTAATGTCAATAATAACAGCCTTATTACAGAATACATTGAAGGTGGCGAAGAATATGCCAGCAATATTTTATTTAAAGACGGCGAGATAGTTAAGCATATTTCATATAAAAAAGTTCATGGCAATCCTGTTTATATTTTAAGCCCTGAAACACGAGATAATATGAAAAATGAGCGTTGTGAACCTTCATGTATGGACTTATTTAGACATATTCTTTCACTGGCAAATCCAACCGGTGGTTATTGTTTATGCTGTATAGACTATAAAATGGTAAACCAGATACCTAAAATTTTTGAAATTAATGCAAGAATGGGATACACGCTTGTGCGTCATCCTGCCGATTTTACCGAAATGATGAATGTCTATATCGAACATGCTTATGCCAATAGCCTAACTGATGCAGCGCAGAAATCCATACCATAGCTGGATTATAGGGATTTCAATTAGTGGGGAAGAAAAAGTTTAAAAAAAAATATTCGCCTACTTATTTACCATGAAGAAAATAGCAACGTCATGCTCTTCATGGTTACTAAAAAATATTAGTAACGACTACTCACTCTTGCTAATGCTGGCGTCTGTCATGTTCAAAGCTTCCGCTCCTGCTCACGCTCCTTACCTACATCCATGTAGGCAAAGCCAGCTTTGAACTCCTATAGCACACCTTTCTGGAGTCCAAAGCTGGCTTTGGACAGTAAAAATCGACTTTGCGGTTACAAAAGGGGTGAGTAGTTACAAATATTAAACGACTTTTGAACGACTACTTCTCGCTGCTTTTGTTTAACAAGACATTCCTTATTCTAAGAATTTGCCCTGTTTCCGGCTTCAACTCTTCTTGCCGCCACTGCTTGCTGTTTTCGACCTCACTACCTAAGCCAAAATAAAAATCATTGTCCAAGATCTCAAAAGAACGTGCGAATGTGTGCGCGGTAAAATCCAGCACTTCACTTAAGTTCAGAAGATCATCCACAGTGGAACGCAATACTTTAATATTCACGCCATCGCCATTCTGCTGACTTGTTAATATATAAAGATAACCCTCTTTAAACAGTAAATCCCATGCTTTAAACTGATCCGGTATCGGTATCTTGTCGACTTGTACATGCCCTTTTGCCAAAGATGTAGCTATATAAACGCCAAATGGCAAGAACTGATGATCATTATGTGTATACGCACCTATATAAACGCCCTTTTCTCCCACTGTTAAAGGACGCACTATCTTAGTCGTTTTATTATCATTCAGTTTGGTATTGGGAAAAAATATCTCTGGGGTAATGTCTTTACGTGGAATAAAACTGTTGGGTTCTTTAAATTCATAAACCGGGTTGTATAGTTCATGTTCATCTATCGTCATTTCGTCCTCCCATTGAATAAGAGAAGGAAAACGCTTAATAGCATAAAGGCTATTGGCGACATCTAAAAAACCATAAACCCGAGAGCGTCCAATTGACGTTACGGTCCATGTTTTGCCTTTGTCTTCTGAAATAGAAACCGCAGCGCCATCATCATTTAAATTTAACGAACCAAAAAGCTTTTCCTTATACCCTGCCAAGCTATAGGTATGAATTGCGCTTGGAATATTCCGATATTTAACCCAGACGCCATTGTTATCACGGTGATAAAAATTACCTAGTTTCCAGCTTTCCTTCGGATCATGACCGGGTGTATAAAGCTCGCCATTAACAACATGATAAACGTCAATTTGTTCATCATCCACGACACCTTCCTGAATGAATTTCTGCGTTACCGGATCAAATTTAATGATAGGAACCGGCCCTGCATTTTGCGCCGGGCCATTGTTACTGCTATTGCCTGCGCCCAGGTAAATCGAACCTTGATAGGATTGCATATCCCAAATATTACGGGCGTATACATAAGCTCCGTCTTTATATTTACTTTGGTATGGATTACCAAGCACCTCAATTCGGTCAGTTAAATCATTAACAGCTACTTTGCCATTGTCACCACAAGCACTGAGAAAGCCTAATAGGATTACTAAAAGGCAGATCCTTCTAAAATTAAAACCAGTCACCTTCATTACCACTTCCATCACCTTGCTTTTTATGCCAATGCTTCGAGCAGCGGTCTAATTTTATGAGTAAACAGTTCGCTATCGGCTGTTTCTACCATTGCCGTAAATATATTAGGCTTAGTCGGTTCGATAAAAGTACCCAAGTCGACCGACAACCATTTCGCCCCCCAAGTCCGGTACTTCAAGTCTTTAATACCTTTATCCGCCATACGCGCGGCAATTTGATCGGCTTTTGCCTCGCTCATTGCACTGGGCTGATAGCCATTTTCCGTGCGAAGGCAGCAGACAAAGCCTATATGCAAGTTCTGCGTAGCGACCTGCACATGCAGCAAAAATTCCGAATCGCCAAAATCGTAAAAGGAGCCAAATAATTGCTTAGTCGGCAGATTGCTGTTCTTATCAATATTATTAAACCAGCGTTGGCAAAATTGTTGCGTCACCACATACCGCTTAAAATCCGTTGCCGCCATTTCAGCATTAACACAGGTCATAGGCCGAATCTCTGTTAGCAAAGCGTCCACACGATGGAAAAAATCGGCCAATAACGCGGCTCGGAAGTCGGTAAAAGTAGCATGATGTTTCAGGCTTTCCTGATAATCGCTGTAATGCACGCCATGCGCTGCTACGGCTTTTGCCGCCGTCACGCCCTTGTCGACATCTTGATACGCACACAACATGCGGTATACAGGCGACTTTGGCAATACAGAAGCCGCAACAGCAGAACCCGATTTAAGCATCTGCTGAACTTTCTCAGCCACTCGCCCCAGATACAGGTAAGCGCTGCCAATGATGAACAGCAAATCACCCGGCTCAATATCGTTAACCAGCAAACCGGCCAGTTCATCCAGATCTTCACTGTGCTTGACGGGTTGTTTGTGCAAATGCTCGGTGACATAGTGCATGTAATTACCCGTGGTATACAGCCGATCGATCGGGCTGCCATTGATCAAGTCGGCCAACTGACTGTGCGCCTCTTTGGTCCAATCACTGTCGCGCAACACCGAAATGCCGCCCACCAAGGCCACCACTTTGCCGCTCACCTTGATATTCGCGATGTCGGCAAAGGCTGAACGCATACCGGATATGCCGCCGCGGCGACTTTGATCGTAAAAAAGTATCTCTCCTCCCTGTTTATGCAGGCGAAGCAGATGGCCCATGGTTTCATACGCTTGAAAGCCTGCGAAATCGGCGGCCGCCCTACCCGCATCATAACCGGCACGCTTTATGGTCAGCAAAACCCCTATGCTGGATAACGGTGCATGTTGATGAGGTAAAGGCAGGAAATAACGCAGGAATTCATCATCCAAGCGTGCATGAACGTCCCATCCCAATCGTTCGTTATCAAATTCACATGCCAACAGTTGACCGGCATCGGTTGGCGATGAACCGTAAGTGATGATATTTACTTGAGGTTTACGTTGGCGGATGGCGTTGACCAGGCCTTCATAATAGGGATTGTCCGCATCGACAATGCACAATCCCCCATCCCTGAGTCCTTCGACCACCGACGACTTGGCGCGCAACACATTGTCCATGCTTTTATGCATGTCCATGTGATTAGGCCCGATGTTGGTAAACAGGCACAAATTAGGGCTCACCATCATTGCACGCTCTACACGATACGCTTCATCGGCGCCCACAGACACTTCGTTGATTTCAACCCTATCATCAGGACGCAGGTTGATTAACGAGCGCAACACCGGCACCTCCGTGTTGGCGCTGTTGCGCACGCCATGCGCTTGCGTCTGGAAACCGAGCAAATGGTGCAACTGCACCTTGGCGCCGCTCTTGCCTTCGGTACCGGTAACCAGAATAGTAAAGGGATCAAGGTCGATGCGGGTCTGCACTGCGGCAGCCTTGAACGCCGCGAACGCATCATCCACCAGTAATACCGGCATGTTCCAAGCGTCGGCATACTCGGCATGGTCCAGCACCAAGGCTTTGATACCCTTGGACAGTACACGGGCCAGCTCCTGGCGAATGTCTTTGCCGTCCTTTATCCACTTTGCCGTCTCTAAAGCAAAATACACATTGCCTTTCGAATAGGTATTGTAAGTACCTACGCCGGAAAAACGCATAAACGCCGGACAAGGAACTAACCAGCGGCCTTTCGTGTACGCCTGAAGGCGTTGCGGAGTCAGGAAGATTTCATTATAGGATTCAATTTTTTGGACAAATTCTTTTGCCATATCGGAAAAACACTGAATGTCTTCAGGCTTGGCGTCCTCAATGGAATAGTCGTAAACACGCGCTTGAGGATTTTCCAGCAAACTTTCCGTAACCCCCATGCCGATTTTGATTTCTTCAACCCACTGGTCAAGACTGTATTCGCCATCCAGATTAGGATTTTTCAAAATGGTCGGCGTGTAGCCGTAATTCAGTAACAACTGGGTAAGCAGCACGCACGCAAAAGTACGGCAATTACCATCAGGAAACGGATGCAGCAATTCCAGTTCGCGAATTAACAACGCAATACTGCGCAGACGAGCTTCTTGGCTTTGCGCATCAATCATGTCGGCATTAAAACGGCCGACAATATCGTCCACCTTTTGCGCAAACTGCATCTGCACACTATGCTTGGCTTCATAAAAAGCTTTCAGCCCGGATTTTTTCTCTAAAGCGCGCGTCTCTTCTTTACTCAGATTAGGGTACCAGTTGCGATAATTAAGCTTACCTTCGCGCAGGATAGTTTGATACACATCGTCGGCATCCAGCATCTCTGCGGGCTTGGCATAAGCCGCAGCATTGAAAACCGCAGTGCCGTCACCCGTCCTCATGTCCAGGATTTCGCGTATATTTTCCAAGGTGGTGGTATTGGAAAAAAACGGCATCCCGGCATTCAAAAAACGCAAGTCGCCGGGAGAAGTTTTAAGATTCTTGGTTTGAACCCCCATCATGCATACCTTATGCAAGTCCAGCAAGTAACAGGGGTCCAATCCTGTGGTCAGGTCAAAATGATCCATCATAAAGGAAAAACCATTGAGCAAGGCCTGCACGGATCCGCGTTCCCCCGCTTCATAGCCGACCCAGCCCTGGTACTTTTTATGAAACCGGCCATCCACAAAAAAACGAAAAAGCTGGTTTTTGTCGAATTTCTTCAATACCGTCATGAAGCTTGTCCCGTTAGCCTGGATATACTGCAAACGATCATGAATTGCGTTTTTTTGAATCCCCTCGGCAACTGCTCCCTGCGTTGCTCTACCTCCTGCATCCTTGCAGTCGTCACCCCAGCCCTCTCCCGAAGGGAGAGGGGGACAAAAGCCGCAATCCGCGCCCGTGTCGAGTATATGAACGTGTGAACTTTGTATATCTGACTGCTCTATTTGCTGTAATACATGAGTAGGATGATCGGCCTCATCATTGGAGACAGATGCAATAGTTTGAAGCTCCCTAAGCAAATACTTCCTATAGGCCACAAACCCTGATAAATAATGTTCCACGTCGTCAATACGCACTCTAAAAGAATGATGACGGATAAAAAAACTGCCGACAATCCGTTCCGGATTTTTAAAATACATCGCCATTTCCGGCCAAAAATAGCCATTAAGCAGATAATGCGCACGATAATCCAATGCCCGATAGAATTTATCACTATCCAGGTCTTGTAATAGATGTTTCATGTCCGGCATATCCTTAAGCCTAAACAGCATTTGCTCGGCAGCCATCATCAACTCAAGCAGGGTGGGATAGGTGGTAATACGTTCCAACACAAAATCCAGGTAACCGCTAACGTTTTGGATGCCGAAACGAAAATATTTCTCTTCCGGTTTATAACGGGTCAGCTCGTTGACGCAGTAACTTAGCCAATGGTCGTGCGCTTTCCAATGCTTATTGGCAATAAAATAATCAAAGGCTTTTTCAACGGCAGTTAACCAACGGGAATCTTGAGTTAAGCCATAAAGACGCATTAAGCCGAAGGCGGCTTCGCCGTCATAATAAATAATGCGAAACGACTCTTTTAGCGATAAATCATTAGCATTTAAAACATGATCGAAACGGCCGCTAGCGGCATCCTGCATCTGTACAATGCCCAAGGCCAATTGTTCCAGCAACGGCACATAATCACGGGTACCGGTTACTTCGCAGTATTTCACCAAAGCCAGCAGACAAACGGCGTTACCGCCGAGTTTTATTTCCTCGCCGGTATCGGTCAGATAGGCCGCCGTTTGACCGCCGGGCAGCGTATAAGTTTTAATCAGGGTTTGGGTAAAATAGCTAAGCGAGCGGTCAATAGCCGCTTTAAGTGCGGTATCGCCGGTTAACTCCCAGGCCTCGATCATGGCATAAGTGGAACTGACATGCCGTAATGTATTATAAGAACGTATTTTCCGGTCAAAACAAGGATGCCAACCATAAAAAAACTCACCGGTTTTTTTGACCTGCCCGGCCAGATAACGGCTGCCGGTTCCAACTAATTCGCTAACCTGATCCGTATCTAAGGCGGGCAATTTACGACGCCCGGCATCCAGACCTGGACCGGCCAATAAATAACAAGCGTTGGACGTATCGCAAAATACGCCTTGGGTTGAAAGCACATAAACCGGCGCTTGCGGAGAAAAATCGAGTACGGATTTTTTGCCGTAGCGGCTAACGGCATAATTTGCAAAATTCTTTTCGTTGAGCTGGGCGTTCGCAACATCACCGCCCACATATAGCATAGCGTTGGCGTTGAGTTCCTGTTCTAAGAATGCCTGTTTTAATGCGCTGTCAAACGCTAAGCCATACCGGAAATAATTTCGTTTAGTGTCTTGTAAGCGTTTATTCAGATCGTCCCAGTTCAAGGCCTCAACATGCGTCACCCAATCGATCCGCAGCCATCCCTCTTTAAGTTTATGTTTGTCTAAAATAGAGCGCAGTTTGACTATGCCTTGACTCCAAACTGCATCGAAATTTTCGCCGCTGACATGAATAACATTGGCTCGCTCTTTTCGATCACTAAAGGAAAAAAACAAGGTAACTGCGGGATAGGGGGAAGCCAATTGGACACAGTGTTCCGCAACGACTCCCCGGCTGCGAATAATTTGTTCGGAAAAACTCATAGGCAACTACCTTAAATATTGGCAAATTAGCATTTGATTTTAGCCTAATGCGCATTGGCAAACATAAAAAAAGCGGAATCCCCGCAAAGGGATCCCGCTTGCTTAGGCAACGATTAGCTGATTACCACTCAATCTTATCGATATTATCAAAATTGATATCGCCGTTATCGGAATGGATGCTACCTGATTCGCCACCGGTATCGATCCAACCATGATCGCCGCTAACATCAACCCTGTCCCCATCAATTTCAACAGTCCAACCGCCCGAAGAAGCGTCATTTGGAGCAATATCCATCTCAATGACATCCGTCCAGTTACCTGTACCGCCATCGACATGAGTGTCACCCGAAATATCGCCGAATACGAACAGGTCATTACCGGCATCACCATAGAGGTTGTCAGTGCCGGCACCGTCATAAAGGGTGTCATTGCCATCGCCGCCGTGAACCACATCATTACCCGCATCACCATACAAATGGTCATTACCGGCGCCGCCATTGACCACATCATTACCGTCACCGCCATGGACTTGGTCATTGCCGTCACCGCCGGACAATGTATCCTTACCCTTACCTCCATCAATGTCGTCATTGCTTGAGGTTCCGGTCAAGGTATCGCTTTTACCTGTACCATTCATTTCGTGCAGATTATCACCAAGTTCACCAGCCCCGACGCTCACGTTATTGCCGCTGTGCGTATCACCGGTCGCATTGTTGTGGTCATGTTCACTGTTAGACTTGTCATCATTTGATTTGTGGTCGTCGGAATCGCTGTCCGAATCGCTGTCCGAATCGCTGTCCGAATCGGAGTCACTATCTGAGTCGGAGTCGCTGTCTGAGTCGGAATCGGAGTCACTGTCCGAGTCGGAATCACTGTCTGAATCCGAATCGCTGTCCGAATCAGAGTCGCTGTCTGAATCCGAATCGCTGTCCGAGTCGGAGTCGCTGTCTGAATCGGAGTCACTGTCTGAGTCAGAATCACTGTCCGAGTCGGAATCGCTGTCCGAATCCGAATCGCTGTCTGAATCGGAGTCGCTGTCT
>SCPZ01000074.1 GCA_004299305.1 Methylobacter sp. | reverse complement strand
TTTTGGCCAGATTTCCCGATCATTTTCGTTAAATAGAACAACTATTCGCCTCAAATGATCGAAAAATCTGACTCAAAATGGCTTTCCCTCGCTACGATTCCTATTCTCGGACAGGCTCCTAGGGTAACAAAAGTTTTATCAGCGTTTATCTGTGTAAATCCGTGGCTAACTGATTTTTTTAGGGTTACCGGTCTTATCTACGCTCACCAGAAGCGGTAAGGCAAGAATAGTTAGGCACATTAGCCATACCACCAGTTGACAATTGGTTACGGAAAAGGCGAAAGATATGCCGATTCTCTTGGCAATATTAGGATAAGCGAGGATAAGGTCGCGGCTTACCATGAAGGCTTTGGTTTCCCAGATAATAAGAATCAAGCCTACGATCAGTAAGCCGTAACCCATTATCTTATCCTGATCGGCTTTTATTTTCAGGTGTCCGGCCAGTTTGTTAATTTCAACGCTTTTTAACGACCATGGGCGTTCGGTAATATAACTGATGAGCATTAAGCCGAACGTGCCGACAACGGGGATGTAAGCGGCAACCGTCGGAAAGCTGATATAACGCCCATTTATCGCTAAACCGAAGGTTTTATAAATGGCATATCCGGCAAATACCATGTAGAGCGTGTATATCCAGGCGCCGAATTTTGGATTGGCAGTCTTGTTGGCTAACAGGCTGTAGCTGCGTTGTAATATCAAACCGGCCAAGATTGCGTTTAAGCCCACGATTAACAGGGTCTGAAAACGCTGCCAATCGCTATAGCTGGTGTACCACAGGTTTTCGACCATGTTGGGCAGCAAAAAGGACAGCAGTTGCGAGAACGCTAAGAAAAACGCCAGACGCAGGGTGGATAAAGCCTGTAACGGCTTCCAGCAGCAGGCTACGATGACCAGGAAAAGGATTGTTGACGCTATAGCGCCGTTAAGCCAATTTGGATTTTCGTAGACTTTGCCGGTTAAAGGGAAAACTTCTTTCCGGTCAACCGAAAAAAGTCCCCAGTTGGCGCCGACCACGCCTTCAAGTTCGCTTTTCCATGATTGGTTAAAGGCTTCGACAATGTTGTAGTCGAAACCGTTTTTATTGGCGACTTCAATTAATGCGCGGATAAATTTTGCTTCGTTGACCACGCTAGGCACAGACCAGCCGCGTTGACGGCCTTCGCCCGGCCAGCCCGATTCGCCGATCAAGATGGGTTTGCCGGGGGCGATAGTATCGGCCTCCTGTTGAACCTGTTTAAAAATGCGTTCTATATGAGCCGGCGCCTGGTCTACGGTGATAGGCTCATCTTCCCAGTAGGGCAGGATATGGATAGTAATAAAATCCACTTCCTTGATTAACTCCGGGTATTTCATGTACATGGACCAGACATCGGCATAAGAAACCGGCTGTTTAACCGAGCGTTTCACTTCCCGTATGTATTCAATCAACTGTCCCGATTGCAAATCGCCTCTAAGCAATACTTCGTTGCCGACGATAACCCGCTTGACCACATCGGGATGCGCGTTGGCGGAACGGATAACTTCGGCAACTTCCACTTTATTATCGGCTTTTAGTGCTCCTAGCCAAGCGCCTTGAATCATCTTCAAGCCATGCTTTTGTGCAAGGTCGGGAATGAGCGGCATACTGCCTTCCGCACTGGCATAGGTGCGGATAGAGTGGGTTGTTTCACCCATCAAGCGTAAGTCGGCGTCAATTTGTTCAGGGCTAGGGAATTTTTCGTCTATAGGCCCCTGGCCTTCCCGAAACGGGGCAAATGACAGGCTGCCCAGCTTACCTGACGGAACGTCAGGTCCTACATCCTGGGGTAAGTTGAATGACCAGCCCAGCAAACCATTAAGCAAAACAACCAGTACAGCGAATGAAGCAATTTTCATAAATAAAATTCAGTAACACAAAAAGTTTTTGAAGAAGGGCGCGATGAAACGCGCCGAGTGTATCGTCATCAACATCATCTCATAATTGCCACTCTTTGAATACCGGGCCGCCTTTGTGCGAAGAACGGCGGAAGGCCGGTTTTTTGCACCGTAATAAGCTATGTAAACTATGTGTGTTCAGATAAGGCGATTTCCTGCGAAAAATATACCCAACTGACTGGTCTTTTTGCCAGTCTCCTGCGTTGCAAAAATGGTTGCATAGCTCGCTATGCGCCCATTTTTACGCCTTGAATACGAACAAAAATCCTGCGCCATTTAGGTATATTTATTCTTGTCAATCGCCTAAAATGCCATCCTTTTTGCATTTCGTAACATTACTATGGCTAAAGATATTCGTATTGAAAGATGCAGCGGCCCGGCTCTGGAACAATTTATTCCCGAACTCGCCCGGCTTAGAATTGAAGTGTTTCGCGATTTCCCGTATTTGTACGACGGGGATATCGATTATGAAAAAAAATATTTACAGACTTATATCGATTGTCCCGCAAGCGTTATTGTTATTGCGTTTGACGGCGATAGAGCGGTTGGGGCCTCGACTGCAATCCCGATGAAATATGAAACCGACGAGCTGAAAAAGCCGTTTCTCGATAATGGTTACAATCTCGATGAAGTTTTTTATTGCAGTGAATCGGTGCTGGATAAAAATTATCGCGGCCTTGGTATCGGCGTCCGGTTTTTTGAGCAAAGAGAGGCTCATGCCGAGGAGTTGGGCGGTTTCAAGCATATCTGTTTTTGTTGTGTAGAACGGCCGGTAGATCACCCAAGGCGACCGGTCGATTATGTGCCCTTAGATCGATTCTGGACCAAGCGCGGTTACGTTAAGCATCCTGAGCTTCATACCAGCTATATCTGGAAAGACCTGGACGATGTTAATGAAACGCCTAAGCCGATGACTTTTTGGCTTAAAGCCGAAAAATAGAAGCAATTAGAAGTTACGCGTTGGCAGGAACAAGTATTATAAAATCAATAGCTTATAAATATCGCCTATCGGTGTGTCTATTCGGTAACTTATTGATTTAAAATACAAATAATTTGTCAGTGTGTAACTCTAGCAATGTATTATTGCGCCTACTTTGGGCAGTGGCCGGGCAGGCTAAGTCTGGGGGTATAATCGGCATGCGCCGTAAACACGAAAAACTATCGACACCCCACATAGACTATGCCTGCAATAAGTTCCGAATACGCTAAAACTCCACGACATATCTATTTAAATATGCCTTATATGTTGCTCGGTATTGTTTTGCTTATTACTGGTTGCGCTACGCATAAACAGGAGCAATCACCGGACATATTAGCTGAAGCCAATATCACTCCCTCGTTCGCCATTCCCGGCGTCAGAGAGCGAATGCTGTACCTTGCCCGCCAGGAATGGGCATTATTCGGGCGCCCCGAAGTCAATTATGATATTGAGCCGCCGACACTGACTTACCCGACTGGAGTAACCCAAGGTTATGAAACGCTGCCGCCTTTTTTTAGCCGGGTCTTCATGTATTGGTACACGGCAACAGACTTACCGATAATCGGTCATGAAGGGGAAATTAGACCCTGGTCGGGCGCCTTTATTGTCTGGCTGGCCCGAAGCGCAGGGATGCCGGAACATGATTTACCCTCCACCGTTCTACATTGGGATTATATTCAGCATGTAATGGAGGCCGACGCCAAAGGCAGTCTTGTGAGCCATCCTGTCAACACTTATGCCCCCAAGCCTGGAGACATTATTTGCGCGCCGCGTGGTGATGCTTTTATACAGTCAATTCACAGCTATAATGATCTGAAACGTGGCGCTTACCACTGTGATTTGGTGGTTGCACAACGTCCAGGGGAAATTGATGTGATAGGCGGCAATGTCCACGATGCGGTCAGCTTAGCCCATATCAAATTGGACGGCGGGGGAAAAGTGCTACCCACAAAAGCCAGGCCATGGCGGGTGATCATAGAACAACGAGATTAAGGTTCCGCTTTTTCCCGATTTCGCCAGGGAGAGTGGGGTATTTCACTGGGTTGAAGTCAATAAAGTAATATTTTCAGTAACTATTCAGCGAAAAAAGAAATAGAACACGGATGCCAAAAGTAGGCGCCTCTACGACTTGCATGGATGCAGGAGGTAGAGCAATGCAGGAGCAATTGCCGAGGCGACACGGATAGGACGGATTTACACAGATTTTTTTCAAAATATTCTGGGTTTTTAATCGGTGATTATCCGTTTAATCAGTGTCATCCGTGTTCCATTAATCATTTTTAGCATACGCT
>SCPZ01000073.1 GCA_004299305.1 Methylobacter sp. | reverse complement strand
GCCTCAGGGATGGCTCGACTTCCTCGCTGCCCTCCCGATGATCAGTCGGGGATTCTGGCTCTTTGAGAGAACAGAATCAAGATATAAGGGATTGCCGGGATCCAGAAGCCATGGATGGCAATACCGAAGCAGGCAACAAATCTTGCAATGCGGTATTGCTTAGTTAAATCAAGCGTTCACATCCCTGTGTTCTGGTTTCCGGCAATCCCTGCCGGAATGACGTGCTTTTCAATATTTGTGTATAAAGACAAGTGCGGCAGGGAACGCGATTGGCCTTCGTGTTCGTTGTGTCTCGGTAATTGCTCCATGCAGTCGGTCGTGGTGAATCTATATCTTTTTGCGTAATATCAATTGATACGCTAGACTAAACTAAACCGTTTAGTTTATCAAGGCCATTTTATGTCTCGCTTTCGCTCTGTATTACTGATTTTATTGATACTCATGCCAATAGCCGTTGGAATCGGCTATTGGCTGCTGGACCGCCAGCATTATGAAACTACCGATGATGCCTATTTGCAAAGCAACATCGTGTTAATCAGTCCCAGAGTGCAAGGCTATGTGACGCAGATAGCCATCAATGACAATCAGGCCGTCAAGCAAAATGACGTTTTGGTAAATATTGACGATAGGGATTATCAAGCCAAAGTCGCTCAGGCCGAAGCGAATGTCAGTGCGGAAATAGCCCATATTGAGCGATTACGGGCGATGAAAACCTCTCAACAGGCGCATATCGAAACTGCCGGCGCCAATATAGCGGCTGTGCAAGCCAGGCGGGAGCAGATTCAAAAAGATTTGCAACGGTTTAATAACCTGCTGGATCGCGGCTCGGCATCCAGGCAATCTCTGGATAAAGTTCAATCGGAGTTTAAACAGGCCGCGGCCGAATTAAGAGGCTCGAAGGCCGCATCCAGTGCCGAGCATAGCCAGTTAGCCACTATCGATATTGAAATCAGCGAAACCCAAGCCCACTTGGACAATGCCCAGGCGCAACTGGCCTTGGCGAAAATCGACCTGGAGCATACTCAGGTAAAAGCGCCGATAGACGGCATTATCGGCAATCGCGGCGTGCAACTCGGGCAGTTGGTTAGACCGGGGGTAGCGTTAGCCTCCTTGGTGCAAAACAGCAAAATCTGGGTGAAGGCGAATTTCAAGGAAACCCAATTGGAACACATGCGTTTGGGGCAGCCTGTTGCGATTAAAGTGGACGCCTATCCTGAGCTTGAATTGACCGGCATCGTCGATAGTTTTTCACCGGCCAGCGGTTCCGAATTCAGCATCCTGCCAGAGGAAAACGCCACCGGCAATTTCACCAAAATTGTGCGCCGCGTACCGGTAAAAATAGTCTTCGATGCGTCCGAGAATGTCCAGCTGTTGAGGCCGGGCTTGTCGGCTGAAGTCAAAGTCAAAGTGCATTAATTCTAAAGTCCACGAAAAGCACGAAGGCCACGAAATATGTGTATTTCAAATTCCAACTTTTTGTCAACAATCTACTGCTTGGTATCTGCTTGAATCGTTTCGTGCTTTTTGTGTCTTTCGTGGACAAAATTAATTTTTCCAGGTTAATCCCGTGGTAATGACAGATCAACAGTCCTCAGAAACACCGCTGACCCTGGGTCAGTGGATTGGTTTTTTCAGCATGGCGATAGGCGTGTTCATGGCGGTGCTGGACATCCAGATCGTCGCGAGTTCCATACAGAAAATCCAGGCCGGGCTGTCCGCCACGCAGGATGAAATCGCCTGGGTGCAAACTTCTTACCTGATTGCCGAAGTCATTATTATTCCCTTGTCCGGCTGGCTGGGCCGGGTATTTTCGACCCGCTATCTCTATGTCATATCGGCGGGCGGCTTCACTATCGCCAGTCTGCTTTGTGCATTCGCCTGGAACCTGCCGTCGATGATCGTGTTCCGCTGTTTGCAGGGCTTTCTTGGCGGCGCGATGATCCCGATGACCTTTACCGTGATCTTCATTTTATTTCCCCCGCGCTTGCAGCCGGCCATGACCATCGTGCTCGGCTTGATTGTGACTATGGCCCCGACTATCGGCCCGGTGCTGGGCGGTTTTCTTACCGAAACCTACAACTGGCAATTGCTGTTTTTGATCAACATCATCCCCGGCTTACTGGTTTGCGTGACGGTATGGAAGTATCTCGATATTGATCAGCCCGACTGGGCGCTGTTGCAGAAAATCGATTTTGTCGGCATCGCCCTGATTGCGGTTTTTTTAGGCTGTATGCAATTCGTGCTGGAAGAAGGCGTACGCAAACAATGGTTTGAAGACCACCTGATTGTCGCGTTGACGATTATTGCCGTCATCAGCGGCATCGCGATGTTGATTTGGGAGTTAAAAAATCCTCACCCGATTATCGATCTTTACGCATTCCGCAACATCAATTTTGCAGTGGGTTGCGGCTACAGCTTTGTGTTAGGCGTAGGGCTTTATACCATCATCTATTTAACGCCGATTTACCTGTCCAGCGTTAAAGGCCTTAACAGCCTGCAAATCGGTTACTATTTAATGGTTGTCGGGATGTTTCAATTGCTCTCCGCGTTTATCGCGGGCCCCTTGGAGAAGAAAATAGATTTGCGCTGGATGCTGTGCCTGGGCTTTGGCTTGTTTGCGCTGGGTTCATGGATGAATGGCGGGCTAACCGCCGAATCCGGGTATTGGGAGTTTTTTTTGCCGCAGGCTATCAGGGGTACGGCATTAATGCTGTGTTTCCTGCCTATTAACACGCTCTCCTTAGGCCTGTTGCCGGTCGAAGAGGTCAAGAATGCCAGCGGACTTTATAACTTGATGCGTAACTTGGGCGGTGCGATTGGCCTTGCGGTTGCCAATACCCAAATGATTTATTTAACCAAAGCCCATTATGCGAGCTTACGCGAATCGGTTACCGCCACCCATTATCAAGCGCAGGAAATGCTGGAAGGATTAAGCGCCTCAATGGCGCAAATGAATTTACCCGATCCTGATTCGGCTGCGTTAAAGCAAATCACGGGTCTTGCGTTGCGGGAAGCGGAAGTGATGACCTTTAATAATCTGTTTCAGGTTATCGCCATTATTTTTGCGGCTTCGCTGGCTGTTGCGCCTTTCTTAAAGAAAGTGGACAAAGAAAAGGCGGCTGCAATTCACGAATGAAGTCATTTTTAGGGCTGTGCTTTTATTTACGCAATATCCCTGGTTGAAGAAAACATCGCAAGCCATTGATTAATTGATTTTCGATAGCGTATTTAACATTTGCACACAGCAACAATCAGTAACTTAGCGTTGCCTTTAAATATGCCGATTAAAGCGCAACAAGTAATCATAACTCATTGATAGTTGGTAAAATTATTGATTTGTTGAGTTTTTGTACAATTTAACAAAACACTAATAAAAACCGCAGCTAAGCGACCAATAAAACAATTAATCCACAGAGTTATCCACAGGTTTTGTGAATAACTTTTTCAGCGTTTATCTGGGTAAATCCGTGGCTAACTGATTTTTTTAGGTTCACCGCCATAAATGCCCCGTGCAGCGGCAATTACCGCTTGACCTAGTGCCAAACCGCCGTCGTTTATCGGATAGTGTTGCGGAGACAGCACGGTTTTTCCGCGCCCTTGCAATTGCCGCGTTACTCCTTCCAACAGCAGCCGGTTTTGAAACACGCCGCCGCTGAGAACTATGTTGTAGACTCCGGTTTGGGCGCTGAATTCGTTCAGAAGTTCAACAGTAGCGGCAATCAGGCTGTGATGGATACGGGCGGCAATACGGGCTTTATCGATGCCCAGCTTAAGATCGGTCAACACGGCTTGCCATAAGCCATGCCAGCTTAATATCGAGTCTCCAATCGACCAAGCTTGAGGGTAGGGCTGTTCGATCCCAAACAGCGGTGCGGCCAGAATTTCCAGCGCAATCGCCGCCTGGCCTTCGTAATGAACCTGTTCGCTGTATAGGCCAAGCGCGGCGGCAAAGGCGTCGAACCAGCGACCGCATGAGCTGCTGGGCGGCGAATTGAGGTTTTTGTCTATCATCGTTGCCAGCATAGGAAGCGGCTTGCTTGTCAGCAACTTGATGATGTCCAGGTCGGCATAGTCTTGTTGCAGCGTTTGCCAGTCGAAATAATACTGTAGCTGCGCATAAGCATTGCGCCAAGGTTCGCGCATAGCCTGGGCGCCGCCGGGTAGGGCGATGGCCTGGAAATGGCCGAGCCGGGTGTAGTCCTTGTAATCGCCGAACAGGAATTCGCCGCCCCATAACTCGCCGTTATCGCCCATGCCCAGGCCGTCGAAAATGGCGGCCAAGACCGGCGGCGCATTCAACGCGACACCGTGCTCGGCTAAGCAGGCGGCCAGATGGGCGTGATGATGCTGCACCGGCGCTAAAACCGCCGCTTCGGATTCTGCCAGCGTTTGACCGTATTGTGTCGATAGATAGCCCGGATGATTATCAATGGCGATGCATTCGGGCTTAAAACCGTAAAGGTTTTTGTACAGGTCGATTACGTTGCGGTAATCGCGCTGAACGGCGGCGTTTTCCAGGTCGCCGATATGTTGGGCGACGATGGCTTGGCCGTTTTTCAGCAAACAGAAACTGTTCTTGAGCTCCGCGCCCATCGCCAGGATATTGCCTGTCTGCTCGAAACCGGGCGGTAATAGCAGCGCTTCCGGGCTGTAACCTCGCGCCCTGCGCAGTAAGCGCATCCGGCCCGCCATCAAGCGCATGACCGAATCGTCCAGCCGGTTGACGATGGCCCGGTCATGCAGCAGCAGGTAATCGGCGATGTCCCTTAGCTTTTCTCTCGCCTCGTCGTTGTCCGTGCATTGCGGTTCGTCGCTGATATTGCCGGAGGTCAGCACGATAGGCGCAGCCAAATCCTGCAATAACAGCGTGTGCAGCGGCGTGTAAGGCAGCATGAAACCGAGTTTGTCATCGCCCGGCGCAATGCCGGGCGCAAGCGTTTCGCCATTAGCCGCCAGCAGCACAATCGGTGCGGCTTTGTCGTGCAAAGCGCGTGTTTCCTGCTCGTCGAACCGGGCGTAACAGGCAATTGTGCCGACATCTTTAGCCATTAATGCAAATGGTTTTACATAGCGGCGCTTGCGTTCCCGCAGCCGGTTTACCGCGTCGGCATCGGTCGCATTACAGGCCAGATGAAATCCGCCCAAACCTTTAATTGCTATGATGTAGCCTTGCCGGATCAACTCGGAGGCATGTGTTAGAGGATCGTCGCCTTCCAGTCGTTGGCTGTGCAGGTCTTCTAACCAAACCTTAGGGCCGCAGTCCGCGCAGCAGTTAGCTTGGGCGTGGAAGCGGCGGTCAGCGGGATTGTCATATTCCTGCCTGCATTGCGGACACATTGCAAATTCCGCCATGCTGGTATGGCAGCGATCGTAAGGCACGCGCCGGATAATCGACAGACGCGGCCCGCAATGCGTGCAATTGGTGAATGGATAACGATAACGGCGATTATCGGGATCGGCGATTTCGGCGAGACAATCGGGGCAGGTCGCTGCATCAGCAGTAATAGGCGTTTCTATGCCATTGTGTCGGCTGGCGATGATGCGAAATTCGCTGCTTTGCGGCAACTCAGCCAATGATTGCACTTCCAAGCTGTCTAGTTTGGCCAGCGGCGGCAGTTGCAGCGGAATTTGCTTGATAAACTCTTCAAGGTTTTCGTCGCTGCCGAACGCATGAATCATCACGCCCAGGCCATCGTTCCAGACCTCCCCGGTCAGCCGGTGTTGTCTCGCAAGACGCCAGATCGTCGGCCTGAAGCCCACGCCCTGAACAATACCGCGAACCCGAATCGCCCTGCCGGACATCAGCAGATGCGCGGTAACTGCTCGCCGACCGGCCAGTCGACGATGCGCCGTCCGCCGAACGTCGTGGTCATCTGCACGAAACCGTGCTCATCGCTAATCACTTCGCCGATGATCGCGGCATCGCGGCCCAGCGGATGTTGCCGCATCACCGACAGCAGGGCTTCGGCGGCAGCGGCAGTGCAGATGCACACCAGCTTGCCTTCGTTGGCGACATACAGCGGGTCGAGACCTAGAATTTCGCAGGCGGCCTTGACTTCGGCTTTGATCGGAATCTGCGTCTCGTCAATGACCATGCCGACGCCGGATTGCTGCGCCAACTCGTTCAACGCGGTCGCCAAGCCGCCTCGGGTCGGGTCGCGCAAACAACGGATGTCGGCAGGCGCGGCGGCGACCATGTCGGCGACCAGCGAATTCAGCGCGGCGGAATCGGAAACAATGGTGGTGTCGAATTGCAGGTTTTCCCGCCCGGCCATGATCGCGACGCCGTGATCGCCGATTGAGCCGCTGACTAAAATCGTACAGCCCGGTTGCGCAAGGTTTCCTGAAATATTGACGCCCTCCGGCACGATGCCGACGCCGGTGGTGGTAATAAACACGCCATCGCCTTTGCCTCGCTCCACAACCTTGGTATCGCCGGTGACCACAGGCGTTCCGGCGCGTTTGGCGGCGGCGGCCATGCTGACGACGATTTTTTCCAGATCGGCCAGCGGGAAGCCTTCTTCCAGAATGAAGCCCGCCGCCAGATAAAACGGCTTTGCGCCGGACATCGCCACATCGTTGACGGTGCCGTGTACAGCTAATGAACCGATGTCGCCGCCCGGAAAAAACAGCGGCGAGATTACATGGCCGTCGGTGCTGATAACCAATCGTCCTGCCGGTACGGTAAACAGGGCTTGGTCGTTATGTTGACGCAGCAAGTCGTTATCGAAATGCTTGATGAACAATTCGTCGATCAGTTGGGCCATCGCGCGGCCGCCGCCGCCATGGCTTAGGTCGACTTTACCGGTTGCTGTGTTTAATTTTGTTGTATAAGGATTTGCCATAGGAATGATTTCTGGTAAGTATTCAGCTGATGCTGAGTTTCAATATTTGATATGCGATGTTTTACTGTTTTTGCCAAGTTTCAAACACTTCAGTCAGGTCAACAGCCAATTCGGGAAATAAATGCGGCGTAGCGATGTCGTCATCGGTGTACATGTGTTTAAGTTGGTAATGTTCGTTGTCATCCAGGACAAATTGATGAATCGCTTGGTCATTGGGATAAACAATCCAGTATTCCTGCACGCCGCTTTCTCGATAGAGTTCAAACTTGATTTGCATCTCCCGTTTGGAATTGCCCTTGGATAAAATCTCAATAATCCAATCGGGGGAGCCATTGCAGCCTTGTTCGTCCAACATGTCAGGATTGCAAATAACGCTCAAATCGGGCTGGACAACGGTATGGATGTCTTGGCTGGCTAGAATGGATTTTTTACGGTCGTATAGGCGCACGTCAAAAGGCGCAGGAAAAAACTGGCATTTTTTATGACGGAAGGAGTTATAGAATATGCCGTATAAATTTCCCGCAATGCGTTGATGCCTTACAGTCGGCGCGGGCGACATCAGCATGATTTTGCCTTTAATTAACTCAATGGCTTCATCCAGTTGCCAGGTCAAGTAATCGGCATAACTGTAGGTTTGGTTTAAATCTAATTGAGATAATTGGGTGATTTTGGGCATTGGTTTAATCCTGTTTTATTACGGTAAATAGGACAACTTTATTACCAATCTTTTCTCATTTGCGGAGTAGTATCTTCACGGCCCATGCTCATAAAGTCGTTGGGCATATTCGCCAGCAAGTCGAAAGCCTGAGCCAAGCTTTTACCTTGTTTAGCCGATTTTTCCAGTTTTAAGACGACATCAACTTCTTGCTCTGCCCATTCTTGGGGTAATTGGATGGTTAAGAGCCCGTTTTTGTTGGTGTGTGATGTTAGGTGGATACTGTGCATGAGCGTTCTCTTTTTTGAAAAATAGTATGCCGGGTTAGAGGCAATACTGTTAAGTTAAGCACAATGATACAGTAGGAGCGGGCCGCGCCCGCGATTGGAGGCCAGCAATTTATCAATTGTCGTTTTATCATCGCGGGCGCGGCCCGCTCCTACTTACTTAACTTAACGGCATTGGGGTTAGAGGTAGGTGACCCAACAATACATGACTGTTAAATTTGTCGCTGCCGCGACGGTTTTATTTTAATCGGGTTCTCGCACCCGAAGGCGAGTTACTTTCTTTTGCTTCGCCAAAAGAAAGTGACCAAAGAAAAGGTGACCCGGTTGCCGCTTTGATCCTGCGCTCCTCGCTTTTGCCGAGGGCTATTCTCGACAAAAGCTCCGGTGCTCGGCGCGGCATATGGGAGAAAATCATCCCGGAATTTGGAGGTTAACCAGATAGGTATGGTTTCAATAGTACATATCGCGCTCAGTACGTCCACTGTCCGATTATATTTTGTGCCGCATCAACGATATTGTCGTAATGAAGATAAAGAATATTATCTTTTTCTGATGTCTGTCGGCGTAGATTGTAGGTAGTATCTTTGAAATCTCCTCTTCTTCCTGCAACAACGACAAAATGTAATCTCGATATATCTAGTTCAGTGAATTCTCTCGGGAGTATAACTCCCTCTTTCATTTTTTTATTGTAGGTCAACTTCAAAGTCGAGTAGTTTGCCTGAAGCCAGTTTTTCCAATCATTAATCTGTTTTATTCCCTTTCGGTATGAGTCACCAAAATGCCCATTCTTCAAAGTAATATTTTTTTTGGGAGCTTCAAATTCGATGAATACGAATTCCCAGCCACCAGAACCTAATCCAACGAGCAAGTAATCTACCGCTAAATCATCTGCGAGTTTAAACTCAGGAAACAGATACGCATCGTGATGCCCAAAACGCCCATAATATTTCTTCAATAAGCTAGCAACCAGAAAATCTGCTTGTTTGTCTTTAATAAATTTAACTATTCCACGCTCATTTATCAGGTTTGTATCAAGGAGGGCTTTAAATTCATTAAGTAGTTTTGAGAGACGTTCTTTATCTTTAAGTTTTTCAGTATCAAGATAGTTTTTTGGAAAAAAACTATCGTCTGGTGATTTTTTGATTCGACCTGAACTAACAGCTAGTTTTTCAAAGAAACTGTCATCTAAAGTGGGGTACACATTCTCTGGCGGCAATGTTGTATAGTTTTGTTTGCGAGATTTCATGATTACCTTGTATGTCTGGAATTTTGAATATAGGTATTGGTGTAAGGAATCCTTTATATACTTTGGGTATACACAAATCCAAGCCCATCAATCAGCGACCCGTCGATTTTGCTTAGGAAAGCTTAAAAGTAAATCCGTTCGTCCTGAGCCTGTCGAAGGATGAGCGGATTTACTTTGGGCCAAGCGGGATACTTCAGCCCAGTCGCCGCGCATCATGGCTTCTTTCTTTTTGCGGCTCCAGCCCTTGATCTGCCTCTCAGCTGACAAAGCTTCTTCCCGTGTGGGACAATCTTGCGACCAGATAAGTTCCAATGGGCGGCGCGTTACTGTATAGCCTGGGCATTCTCCTGCCTGATGTTGACCGATGCGCATTTCAAGGTTGTCGGTGTGCCCTGTGTAATAACTACCGTCTGCACAGCGAAGAATATAAACCCAAAACATTTTTTACCCTTTTTTGTGAATCCTAATCAAAACCTCCTGGGGAGCTTGCTATCTTTCTCCATTCATCCTTCGACAGGCTCAGGACGAACGGAGAAAGATAGCAAGCCTATAGCGTCGATTGAGTTTAGGACTACAGTGTGTCGATTAACCTCGGATTTCGCTATTCTTAATCCAGACTATTTTCTGTTGCACATTCCATTTGAAATCAAATTTATCCAGTTCACCCGCAAATTTTGGTAGGGGGCTCCCGTATGCCGCGCCGAGCACCGGAGCTTTCGGCGGGATTAGCCCGTTAGGGGCGCTGCATGGATGCAGCGCGTTGTCAGAGGGCCAGGGATGGCCCTTCTGGCAACCCCCGTCGAAAGTGAGGAGCGCAGGATCAAAGCGGCAACCGGGTCGCCTTTTCTTTGGTCACTTTCTTTTGGCGAAGCAAAAGAAAGTGACTCGCCCTCGGGCGCGAGAAACCCGATTAAAACAAACCCGTCGCGGCAGCGACTCAACACAATCAACCACGCACCCGCCCATACGACCAATACGCCGCACAAGCCCCCTCCGACGACACCATACAAGATCCCATCGGATTTTCCGGCGTACAAACCGTACCCAACAACTTGCAATCCTTGGGTTTTTTCGCGCCTCGTAAAATAGCCGGGCATTCGCAGCCTTTGACATCACTCGCCTGAATGGCGGGCATATTAAAACGTTGTTCGGCATCGAAGTCGGCATATTCAGGTTTAAGTTTTAACGCGCTGTCGGGAATCAAACCCAAGCCGCGCCATTCGAATTGCGGTCGCAATTCGAACACGTCCTGCACCAGCGCTTGCGCTTTCAGGTTGCCTTGCCGGGTGACGGCGCGGCTGTATTCGTTTTCGACCTCGTGGCGGCCTTCGTTGAGTTGGCGTATCAGCATCAAGGCTGATTGCATCACGTCCAGCGGTTCGAAACCGGCGATGACTATCGGTTTGTTATAACGTTCGGCAAATATTTCATAAGGTTGGCTGCCGATCACGGTGCTGACGTGCGAAGGCCCGAGAAAAGCATCAATGGCGACCGGTTGCGGCGCATCCAGTATCGCCTGCATCGCGGCAGGCGTTAGCACGTGGTTGCAGAACACCGAAAAATTCGCCAAACCTTCGGTCTGCGCTTGCTTGATCGCGACGGCGGTCGGCGGCGTGGTGGTTTCAAAGCCGATTGCGAAAAATACCACCTGTTTTTCGGGATTTTCCCTGGCGATTTTCAATGCATCTTGGGTCGAATAAATCATCCGAATATCCGAGCCGCCTGCCTTGGCTTTCAGCAAGCTGTTGCGACCAGTGGCCGGAACCCGCATCAAGTCGGCATAGGTGCAAAGGATTACATCCGGGCGTTCGGCCAGTTGTATCGCATTGTCGATGCGACCGGTCGGCAATACGCAGACCGGGCAACCGGGGCCGTGGATAAACTCGACATTGTCCGGCATAAGATCCTGTACGCCGTAGCGGAAAATGGCATGGGTATGGCCGCCGCAAAATTCCATCAGCCGGTAATGGCGATTAGTATCGACCGTTTGCGCTATCGCCTTGGACAGTTGCTGGGCGAGGTCTTGCTGTCTGAATTCGCTGATGTATTTCATACTTCTGACATTAATCCGGCTTCGGCAAATAAGGCCAGGGTTTTTAAGGCTTCGTCTTCGTCGATTTTATTCAGCGCATAACCGACATGCACAAGAACATAATCGCCGAGTGCGACATCGTCGACCAGGGCCAATGACACTTCGACTTTGACATTGCCGACCGATGCGGTCGCCATGTTGTTGGCGGGATCAAGGGCGACGATTTGGGCGGGGAGGGCTAGACACATGAATGGTTTTCCGGTTGTGTTGTAGGGTGTGCTCCTTCTCCCTCAGGGAGAAGGCTGGGATGAGGGGATTCCAATAAGTCTTTTTCCTTATTTTGATTTTCCCCTCGGCAACTGCTCCCTGCGTTGCTCTACCTCCTGCATCCGTGCAGTCGTCACTCAACCCTCTCCCTCTGGAGAGGGCTTTGTTTTACTTAAGCGTTGTAGGGCGCGCTGTGCGCACCGTTTTTCACCACGGTGGGTGCTCTACGCATAATCAATACGCTGCAATTCCAATTCGGCCTTCAGCCAGCGTAGCCAGCCGTCCATGCCTTCGCCGGTTTTGGCCGACAACGATAGTATCTTGATACGCGGATTAACCTGTTTTGCATACTGTATGCATTGCTCGCTGTCGAAATCAAGGTACGGCAACAGGTCGGTTTTGTTCAAAATCATCAAATCGGCGGCATGGAACATATCGGGGTATTTGATCGGTTTATCCTCGCCTTCGGTGACCGACAAAATCACCACTTTATGCGCTTCGCCGAGATCGAACGCCGAAGGGCAAACCAGATTGCCGACGTTTTCGATAAACAACAGGCTATGGTCTTTGGGCTGGAGGGTTTCCAGCGCATGGCCGACCCGGTGCGCATCAAGATGACAGCCTTTGCCGGTATTGATTTGCAAGGCCGGTACGCCGGTGGCGCGGATACGCTCGGCGTCGCGGGCGGTTTGCTGGTCGCCTTCGATGACCGAGATGTCTAGATCGTCTTTCAGCCGGGCGATGGTTTCGGTCAACAACGTAGTCTTGCCGGAGCCGGGGCTGGACACCAGGTTTAACACCAACATGCCGCGTTCGCCGAAATAGCGGCGGTTTTCGGCGGCATAGCGGTTATTTTTAGCCAGAATATCCTGTTCGATTTGCACCATCCGCTTTGGGCTCAAGCCCGGCGCATGAGAGTGCGCTGCGTCGTGGTCATGATGATCGTGGTCGTGATGGTCATGGTCATGGGAATGTTCGTGATCATGATCGTGCGAGTGGGAATGGCCCTCGCCGCAGCCGCATACGCCGCACATTATTCTACCTCCAGTTCTTTGATTCGCATTTGATCTCCGCTATTGACTTGTAATTGATGGCTGCCGCAGTGCGGGCATAGATCGTATAACTGCTGCACAACCACATCGCGGCCGCACGGCATACACCAAGCTTGGCCCGGTATTTCGATGATTTCAAGTTGGGCATGGTTGGCTATTGAGCCTTGTACTACAACGTCGAAACTGAAACGTAACGCATCGATTTCGACATTAGACAACGCCCCGATTTCCAGCCAAACCGTTTTGACTTTACTGTATTGCTGGGCTTTTGCTTGTTGTTCCAATACTTGCAAGATGCTTTCGCAGAGGGACATCTCATGCATGGCTGTCCCTGCCATGTACCCTTACGGGTAAATGCAAATCCGCTCCAGGCGGATTTGTCATGCATGGCAATCCCTGCCATGTACCCTTACGGGTAAATGCAAATCCGCTCCCGGCGGATTTGTCATGATGGCTGTCCCTGCCATGCATCCTTACGGGTAAATGCAAATCCGCTCCCGGCGGATTTGTCATGCATGGCTGTCCCTGCCATACACCCTTACGGGTAAATGCAAATCCGCTCCCGGCGGATTTGTCATGATGGCAATCCCTGCCATGCACACTTAGGATAAATGCAAATTTGTTCCAGACAGATTTGTCATGCATGTTATTTGATCTCGTTTTGACTGTCGGTCAAGTGTAACGCGTATTGCACGCAAGGGTCTACCGCGTTGATTAACAATTCCGCTTGGCGTTGCAGATCGTTTGGACTTTGGGCCTGTAATTGTTTCAAGCTTTGGGCGACAACGCCTTCGGGATGGAAATTCCATTCGGTGGGCGCAATTAAGCGGTAATCGTACACATGTCCTTGTCGCAATTCCAGGCGATGGATTAATAGGCCTCGCGCCGCTTGGATTTGAGCAAGACCGATGCCGTCATTAGAGGAGCTAGGCGATTTAGCGAGCATTTCTAAATCCCGTTCGTCCAGACTTTGCCGAATGAGTGGGGGAGAGATTTCGTAATGCTCAACTGCTGTTTGCAGGCTTAACAGATGTTTTAGCTGGAATGGTATTAAGGCGACTTCCACTAAGCGAGCCAGCATTCGGACGATCAGGCCGTTACCGTAACGGCTGTGCATCTTTGCGATTAAAGGTTGAGACAGCTGGCGATTTAGCAATGTAGTTTCAAAACAGCGGCCTTGCCAATGCGGCGCCCGGCTGAACCTGGCTAGATCCTGTTGCAGTTGCCGGTCCAAAGTATCGCCATCAAAATCGGGCAGGCAGGCTATATTGTTTTGCCCGACTGCGGTCCAATTCAAACTATATAAATAGTTCAACAACTTGGCAGCTAACGCGTTATTTTCCTGTAGCCAATCTTGCAACTGCGCTTCGCCGGTTAACGATTGAAAATCGCCAAGCCGACCGTTAAAAATCGAAACATCGATTAATGTTTCTAATTCATCTATCAGTTTTGCTATCTGTGCAGCGTCGATGTCGAGACAACTGTCGAGCTTGAATGCCTCGCCGTGCCGGAACAAATGGCGTTTGAACAAGGCATCGAATTTAAGCAGCGCCGCCAAGGCTTTTTTATCCTGGACAAGATTCACAAAACCCGGCCAATCCAGCAAAATGCGCCATGCATGTTCGCGAAGCGTTTCCAACTGCACCAGCATATCGCGGGCCGAATCGATTTCAGGCTCGGTTGTCCCGCCCAGCGCCGCGCGGCAGGCCTGCAAAGCGGCATAGGCTTGGGCATTGCCGCACAGTGTAAACAATAGCGGAACGGTATCGAGTACCTGTTCCGGGGTTTTGCCAATGAAGACTTGTGCTATTGCTTCCGGGCGGCTGGATGCGATGTTTACCTCGGTTACTTTGCCGGAATGGTGATGCAGATCAATGCGAATAGAACCGGCTGGCGTCACTCAACGCATTCCTTTACCGATAGAGCCGCGCAGCAAGTCCCGTCGGCTGACAGTGCGCGGCGCTGCTTCGGCCAGCAAGCCTTGTAATGCGGCTTCAGCGGCGGCAAGCGCGGCGGCCTGATTTTCGAATTGGAGCATCGGCGAGAATAGCGAACAAAGCGCGTAGATACCCAGTTGAAGTTCGCTACCCAATGTGAACTCGAATGCGCCATAGGGGAAGCGCTTGTCTATTTTTGAGCCGGGTGGTTGCGTGCGCCAATGACTGTCCGGTCCCGGTAACAGCATCAGATTCATGAACCAGGGCGTAATCAATATGCCGAGCCAGTCTTCGCCGAAACGATTAAAACCGACAGCCTGCACCGAAAGCGCGGCGTTGACCACCGGCAAATCGCGCATACGCTTATCCAATATTTCATTGAATGTCGTTTCCAGCGTATGCGTGATTTGTTTGCTATTTTGCCAGATCATTACTAGTGTAGGGCGCAGAGACTTTCCAGGTTTTTACTGGAGCCGCTCCCGGCGGCTCCAGTAAAAACCTGGAAGGTCTGATTTGACTCGCGGCGCAGCGCGTCTTGACTGTATTCCCACGTAGCGCGCTCATCTTTATACACAAGTCTTTAAGAGCACGTCATCCCGGCAGATACCGTCTTAAATGCATTTTTGCAAGGAAAAATTAGGATCGAAAGGCTCACCTGATTTTAAGATGGCATAGCTAAGATGGATAAGCTTACGCATGGCGGCG
>SCPZ01000072.1 GCA_004299305.1 Methylobacter sp. | reverse complement strand
ATGTCGGTGACGACCTGTTGATACGGCACGCCGTCCAGCTCGGCAAAACGGCTGCGCAGCATCGAATGGCGTTCGACTAATCGCTGTACGGCCTGCTGCAATAGTTGACCATCAACATCCCCGGCAAACCAAAGCGGCAAGGCCATATTGTAGGCGGCGCTTTTCGGGGCCTCACGGTAAATAAACCAAAGGGCTTGTTGGCTGTAAGAAAGAGCGGTTGATGAGCTAACTTGCACGGTATTTTTTCCTTAAATACGTGTAACTATTCAGGGCTAATTTTATAATAGAACACGGATGACACGGATTGGACGGATTGGACGGATTTAAACAGATTTTTTTAAAGAGTTGATGGACAGCCCATTCAGTTTTATCCGCGTTTATCAGTCTTATCCGTGTCATCCGTGTTCCATTTTCTATCTGCTGAGTAGTTACAATACGTTAACGTAGATATGTTAATAGTCTGCGCTAGCTGCGCGTTTTTTTTGCACAAAATCAACCAAGGCATTCACGCTGCTGAAATGCTCTAACACGATGTCACCCTCGTCAAATTCAATCGAAAAATGTTTTTCCAGCCAGGCAATCAAGTTCATGATTGCCAAGGAATCGAGGATGCCTTCATCGATCAGGTTGTAATCGTCATTAAAACCTTCCGGCTCTTTAGTTTTAATATATTGATTTATGATGTGTTCGCGCAGTTCTTGTAGTAGCTTCATTGCTGTTCCGTCTATTGAGGGTGGTGTAATTTATCGGCATTGCGGATTAATTTGCCGCTGGCGGTACGCGCCAAGCTATCAACCCATTGAATCCGGTCAGGAATTTTGTAGCTTGCCAGATGCTCGCTACAGTATTTTTTTAGCTCGGCCTCATCGGGCGGCTCATGGTTATCGGCCAACACGGCATGCGCCATCGGGGTCTCGCCTAAGCGGCGCGTTTTAACGGCAAATACACAGGCGGCTTGAATCGCCGGATGACGTTCCAGAACGGTTTCGACCTCTTGGCTAAAAAATTTCATTCCGGCAACGCTGATCATTTCTTTGCTGCGGCCTACGATGAACAGGTAACCGGCATCATCTATAACGCCCAAATCGCCGGTCGCCAACCAACCGCTTTGTTGTTTGAGGATAAGATCGCGCGGTTTCCACGGCCGGTAATACGCATCTAACAGCCCTGGGCCAAACAGCATGATTTCACCCACGCCATTGTCTCCAGGCGAGTTCAGTTTGATGCTATAGCTGGGTAATGGCTTACCGACGGAACCCCGTTTCTCTTTGGGCGCATCCAGGTTTATGGCCGGAAGTCCTACTTCGATAATGCCGTAGGTCTCATTCGGCGCTATGCCGAAGCGCTGATAAAAAGCCTCGGCAATGTCGGGGCGAAGGTAAGCTGTGGTGACGATGGCCAGACGTAAACTTGATAATGTTTGCTCGCTGCGATCATGACTCATTAATTCGTAATGCGTTGGCGCCGCATAAATGAGGGTGGCGCGATGGCGATTGGCGGCTTGCAAGATAGTGCTGCCGAAACTGTTTTTACACAGAATAATGGTCGCGCCAAAGCTAAGGTAAGCGACGATGGACACGGCAAAATGATAGGCCATGGATAATAGCCAAACAATGCGGTCGTTGGAATCGATGTGCAAACCTTGATTGGCGGCCTGGATGCGGGCAAAAATGCTGTCGTGGGACAGGATTACGCCTTTGGCATCGCCCGTGGTTCCCGAGGTAAAGCGGATGAATGCCGGATTTAATCCGGCCAACTCCTCTGGCGGTGTGCATAACACTCTAAGATTCAGCAAGCAGGCTTTTTCCGTTAACGGTATTGCTTCACCCGCAGTAAACGCGGTAAATAGCTCACAACCCACTGTAGATATGACAGCATCAATAGCGATATGCTGGAAAATATGTTGTTTTTCTTCTATGGCCAATTCCATCGGAACCGGCGTTACACACGCCCCACAAATCCACAGGGCATAGGTAAAAGCAATATAAGCTTGGCCGCCGGGATAGTGCAGCCCCACATTCATGCCTGAATGGATGCCTGCAGCGAACAATTGCTCCGCCAGGGTTTGAATTTCTTGTTGTAAAGCGCCGTAGCTGATACAAACATCGTCATGCGGCCCCAGGATTGCGGGGTGTTCCGGCAGTAACGCTGCCTGTTTATAAAAAACTTTAGCTAAATTAAGTGTCATTTTAGATTTCCAAAAGTTGCATTAACTAAACCCTCGCCCATTGCCCAGCAGCTTCCTACCACCCGTGCCGAGGCTTGGGCGCGGGGTTCTGCTGAAAAACATTTTCCGGCAACAAAAAGATTATTTAAACCACTGACTTTGAGGGCGCTTAAGGGAATGTCGTAATTGTGCCCGGGTGGAAAATAATCGAGACTCACACCGTGTTCCAGATGCCAATGTTCGATCGGCCAACAGGCGCGGCATACGGCATCGTCAAACTGTCGGCCTTGCTTGAGATCCGCTTCGGTAAGTGTGTAAGCGCCGTGTACGCGTCCCCCATCACGGCTGCCCAACTGACCGTAGCTACCGATAAAGGCTTTGGAAAAATCGGGCAGCGCCTGAAGAAAGCTTAATAACTGGTTTGCGACAACCGTCATCCGCGATGCGTCATAAGCCGTTGCCAAAAAATTAAATTTTACATAAACCTCATCGGGATAAACGCCGCTATCGAGCCACAAGGTCGCGCATTCCGGTGGAAGATCATGATTTTCGGTTGCTTTGCGAATATGCCGCAACAGCGCGAGTCCTTTGGGAAATTGCATAACACCTTGGCTAACGCCTCGAAGCTGCACAATAAGCCCGGCTAATGCGGCCCCCTCAGTGACTAAACGCGCATCGATACTGCGTACGATGTCGGCCTGACCTGTGCTGTCAATAACCGCCAGGGTGTTTAGTGTGCGGGCTTGTCCATTGCCGGTAACCGTTAACCGATCAATACGATGATCATTAACCGCTACCTGGCTAATACTTGCCTGGTAACAAACCTCAATGCTTGGATGCTCATTAAGCCAACTGGCAATAACCTGTTGATAAACTTTAGGGTCTACGCTTAAGACCCAGGTTTTGCCGATGCGCCGCTTACAGGTCAAGGGACTAGCCTCGGTCAACCGGTCAATAAGTTCTACTGACAAGCCGGTATTAATAACATCACCCTGGTCGTCGAAAAAACCGCCTAAGGTATGAATTAGGCTATTGGTCACCGTACCGCCAAGCTGGCCTGATTTTTCCAGTAATACCACTTGGGTTTTCAGTTTGGCAGCGGCCAGCGCACCGGCAAGCCCTGCCGCTCCCGCCCCTGCAATGACGAGACTGGAGGATAAATCGGACATGTTAGGCCGCTTTTTTGCGTTGTGGTGTTGTTACCGAGCCAGGTAATGGTTGGACGGAGGCTGCATGGCTTTGAACAACCGGCCCGGAGGCTGTCGGTGATGGCGCATGACTATGGGCTTCATGATTTTCCGGCGCCGCCTCTGCATTGTCTTTGTTGACTTCCAGTAACGGTAACATGGAGTTGCCAATAGCGCTGGAGCCCAGTACGAAATGCACGCCCATTGCGGTAAGAATGCCGAGATTAGCGAAGAAACTGCCGACGAGAACTATGCCCATGCCGGTGTAGCAAATCAAAAGTCCTCGCTTAAGGTTGTTTTCCAATTTCTCGGACAACACCATTAGCTCGCACAGCCGGTTTAGGTCGGGGTCGGTCAGGATAATATCCGCCACGTCAATCGCCAGCGTGGTTGCGCCTCGCAAAGAAATGGACAAATCGGCTTGGCGCATGGCGATGGTGTCGTTGACGCCATCGCCGATAAAACAAACATTGCGCCCTTCGGCTTGAAACTGCCTGACAATACCCGCTTTATCTTCCGGCAATACTTCGGCAAAGAAGCTGTCAACCTTAAGCTGTTCGGCTAATTTTTGGGTAGGGGCGGCATGGTCGCCCGAAACGATACCGATGTGCTTAATGCCATGTTCCCTGAGTCTTTTAAAAACCGCTTGCACTTCAGGCCGTAAGGTCGCTTGCAGTTCAATAAGGCCTGCAATCTCTAAATCAACGGCGACCATAACCAGGGAATGCCCCTGTTCATGGATTCGGCTTTGCAAGGCCGCCACTGAATCAGGCAGTGCAATGCCTTCTACGCTCATAAAGCGGGCGCTGCCGACATGAATGGTGCGCTTATCAAACTGCACCACAATGCCGAAACCCTGACGGTATTCGATGTTATCGAGATTATCCACATCCAATCCCGCTAAAGCAGCGTGCTGCATAATCGCCTTAGCTATAGGGTGGGTCAGTTGGTGTTCGGCTAACGCAGCGTAAAAGAGAACATCGGTTTCCAAATAATCGGCATGAACGACATGAATAGCGCTGACATTCAACGCCCCATCGGTCAAGGTTCCGGTTTTATCGAACAACAGGGTGTCGATACTGCTAATCTGTTCGAGGCGTTGGCCTTGTTTAATTAAGATGTGTTCGGAGGACGCAACGCTCTGGTAATTGATGGTGGCTAAGGGCGCAAGAAGTCGAATCGCCTGAACGGTGTTACCGCCAAGAATCACCATGGCGCCGGTAGGGCCGGAGAAAACCAGGCCTACGCCGGCCAGCAGCAAAAAGGGCAGGTTAGCCGCTTCCGCCCATTGTTCGCCGCGCAATTGAATGTCTGTTTTACCCTGGAATGCCTGGGCCAAGATGTCGCCCAATTTACCAATGGCGGTATCTCGCCCGGACTTTTCGACTTTGACCTGAAGTTTTCCGGTCAGCATCAAGGTTGAGGCGAAAACGGCTTCGCCAACGCCTTTTTCCACAGGATAGGATTCGCCGGTAAAGGCATGTTGATCCACGCTAGCCATACCCTCAGCCACTACGCCATCGACAGGAATGGCTTCGCCCGCTTTGACAACCAAAATATCGCCTTGTTGGACCTGTTCCAGCGTAACTTCCAACTCGACGCCGTCTTGGATAATCCAAGCTTTTTGGTTAGGGTCAAACAGTTGACCAAAGAGGTTGTCGTGAAGATTTTGTTGTGCGGTGTTAGTGGCTCTGGTAGTGATACTCTCGCTGATATAGGCCAAACTCAAGCCCAGAGCGGCGATAAAATAGCGGTTCATCCCTATCAGCAAAAGGTTGCCAATCCCCATCAGTAAATAGCTATCAACTTTATGGTCTTTAAGGAGACGTTGCTTTACCGCGATCTCGACCTGTCGGTAGAAGGGCAACATGGTGTAGGTATAAGAGGCGATGTTGATCAGGGCGAATACCGGCGAGGGATTTAACATGCGCAATGCCGCAGTCCCCAGGGTAACGCCGCTCATGACATTGGATCGATGCTGCTGCGCTTTTGGCGTGAGCTTGGGTTCGTTTGTAGGCGGGATGATGCTCAGATCTTTAGCGGCTTTTTGAATCTCTTTTAGCGCTTTGTTTTTTTTGTGTTTCTCATAAAGCCTAACGCCGGAATAAGAGAGTAGAACGATGGCAAGGTCTATCATAATCGTAATTTCTATTGGATAGTTTGGAATAAAAAGTGTAGCTCTTCCAGATTTCGCAGGGTAGATGCCGGGTTGTGTGGACCTGAGATAATTGAACCTCCTTATCACATTGATTTTTCAGCCCATAAAAACGCCCCTCTGTCAGTCATGATGCAAAAAAACAAAATACACCGATTACCCCACGAAATCGGAAACAGCCAAAATTGTGCCTGACTTTATCAGAAATTTTTTTTTTTGCAAAACAGTAAAAAAAGGTAACTGCTCACTCTACGCTAATGCTGGCTTCTGTCCAAAGCTAGCTTTGAACTCCTATAGCACACTTTTCTGTCCAAAGCTGGCTTTGGACAGTAAGAATCGACTTTGCGGTTAAAGGGGAGTAGTTATAAACAAACGGCTATATCCGATATATCGTATCGAATATAACCGTTTGCTCCGTGTCTTATTCCTATTGCTAAAGAGTGAAGTTTTGGAAGTCCGTGTGGTCGCCAACGATCTGGATGATCATGTTGGCGAAGCCTATGCCGTTAACATCGACCTCCAGATTGGTGTTTCCGCCCAGCAGATAAAGCCTCACCTCGCCGTGGCCGGTTGCGTGCCAGGTACCGTCGTTTGAAAGAGTAAAGGTGTGATCACCGCCGGTGGCATCAATCGCGCTAAAATCGATGATGTCGCTGTTGGTAAGATCGTTGATTAAATCAAGAAAACCGGACGATTCCGAGGTCGATGCATAACGGAATACATCGGCTCCGGCACCGCCGCTCAGTACGTCAGCCCCCGTCCCGCCCTGAATGGTGTCAGCCCCGCCACCGCCGTTAATCGTGTCCGCCCCCGAGCCTCCGGTGAGCTTGTCGCCACCCGCGCCGCCCTGATAAAGGTAGTGGCTGGTGTCGCCGCCTGAAGCCCGCATAGTCATGGCATCCCGGCTACCTAAGTCAGTCCCGTCGACAGTTAGGGTGTTCCCTGCTTCTGAGTAGACTTGCAGTGCGTAATCGTGGCCGCTTTTGAGCCGGACGGTGCCGATGCCGCTCAGGGTTAAAGCGTCGAATTGCACTTCTGCACTGTAGTTGCCGTTAAGCACGACGACATCATCGCCGCCGTTGCCGATAATGCGGTCTAAGGTGTTGAACGCCCCGCCCATCAGGAAGCTGTCCTTATCGGCGCTGCCGAAGGCGTAATCGTTGCCGCCCGCTGACAAATCGAGTTGATTACTGCCCTGCCCGCCATTCAGTGTGTCGTTGCCATGACCACCGATCAAGGTGTCATTTCCCTTGCCGCCAGTGATGTTGAAGCGGCCATCCCTTTCGTCACTGCCGTTGAAATACATGCTGTCGAGCACGCCGAGGTCTATGGCGTTTAAGCTGAAATCGAGGTTGGCACCAACATTGCCATCGTGGACATACAATTGATAGGAATTCCCTGCCGTGAGCATCATGCTTTCAATGTTGCGCAATGTTGACGTTTTGAGATGCACGCCCGCCGTGTAATCCCCATCAAGGATTACTTGGTCGGATCCATCGCCGCCGTCGATCTTATCATTCGCATCAAAACCGGCGCCAAGACGGATGGTTTCGTAGCCGACGCCGCCGGTAATCTGATCCTTACCGCCGGAACCGGCGCCCAAGACATTGTTTCCGGCGCCGCCGCTAATGATGTCCGAACCACCGCCACCGAGCAGGGTGTCGTCGCCAGTCCCGCCGATCAGGATTAGCGCGCCTTTGGTTTCGGCTGAACCATCCAAGCTTAGGGACGTTGTTGGCGCGTTTAAAGCAGAACCATCTATTTTTAGGGATTTACCCGCAGCAAGCGATGCATTATTAAGCGCCAAGTTATAACTGAAACCCGGATTAAGGCTGATCTTCTCGATATTGGCCAGAGTCTTAGCGCCGAATACTAAGCTGGTGGCTGCCGTCAGGTTTAGGGTGTCGACACCGCTGCCGCCATCTATCCGGTCCAGCACAGTAAAGAAGGCTCCGGCTTGAATCAAGTCGTCACCATTGCCGCCCTTAACCGAATCAATCCCTGCCGTAGCGATATTAAGCAGGTCGTTGCCCTCCCCTCCCGCTAAGCTGTCATCACCGGAACCGGCGTAGAGCGTGTCGTTACCCGCTCCGCCTAATAGGGTCAAAGCGCCGGCAGCCCCATATACCGTTAAAGTATCGGCGCTCCCCAGCGCTGCCCCCTTGATAGTGAGGGATTTGCCGGTCGCCATGGCATCATTGAGTGTCATGACGTAGTCGCTACCGGAATCCAACAACAGCATCTCGACATTGACGAAAGATTCGGGAAACATAATGCCCTTGTAATCGCCGCTAAGCTTGACTGTGTCAAAACCAGCGCCACCGTCAACCTTGTCATTGACATCGTAGGCTGCACCGAAATCGATCGTGTCATTGCCGTCCTGCCCGTTAACCACATCGGAACCGCCGCTCTTCAGGTTAATGGTGTCATTACCGCTACCGCCGAAGATGAGTTCGTCAGAACTGGTACCGGTCAAATCATCGGCAGCATCCCCACCAAACACCGGCTGGCGGATACCATCCACGATGAGGGAGGTGAAGCCGCCTTCAGGATATACATCCACAATGGTGCCATCGGACAGCACAGCCAGTTCATGGTCGGCATAAAGTGTAAACAGCGACGGTGTGCCGGTGGCGATTTGGCCGCTCAAAGGCTCGCCGTCGGAGTTATAGTACCGGATCATGGTGGTTCGGGTGATCACAACATCGCTGACCCAAAGCACGGCAAAATTACCTCCCGCCAATGCCACCACTTCAGCGGCGTACTGACTACCGGAAGGCGTTTCATTGACCAGGAAATCATCACCGACCGGCACGCCTGAGGCATCAAGGATGCGGGCCCGAACCTCGACCCGGTCAGCGCCGGTTCCTTCTATGTTCATCCAGGTGACCACGCAACGGCCATTTTCCAATTCGACCGCATGGGGCTGGAAATAAGTAAGGTCGAACACGGTTGGCAGATTTATAGCAGTGGTATTAATTTTCACCGGTGCATCGATAATATCGCCGCTGTCGGTGAACTTCTGGATGTACAGCTGGTTGTCGTTGCGGTCGCGGAACACAGCCAGGCCATCGCTCCCCAGCGAAGTGACTGTATGATCGTAGGTACTGGACGACGCTGCGAAGGTGCCAATGGTCTTGTTGCTGATCACGTCCAAAGTGTCGCCATTGATAATGACGACTTTGATATTGGCATTAGCCAAAGCCGCCTCGGACGTGACCATAGCGATGTCACCGTTAGCCAGTTGCACAACATCGTGCATCCAATCGCCCACATTCTCCGCCACAACTTTGACATCGGAAAATGCCCCTGTATTCATGTTGATTAAAAAACCCTTAACTGAATTGGTGCCCTGCCAAAAGATGCCAACCTTACCGCCGCCGAGGTCGAGCAACTCCGGCTTTCCGGCAATTCCAACCGCCGAAGATTCAAGGGTAACGACGTCGCTCGCAGCATTGCCTTCAGCATCGAACTTTTGGATAAAGACCCCGAGCGGCCCCGCCGCCTCTGCGCGATTCCACGCGACCAAAAAGCCCGAATCCAGGCTGATCACCTCTTGAAATGCGTCTGAGACTGCCGCGCCCGGCGTGGTGATTATCTTCGGAGTGGTCGGTAAAAGACCGGGTGACGTTTCTATTAGGCTGCTGGCGGTGTGAGGCATGTTCATAATCACTCCAAAATAATCTATCCGGTTAAATTTAGCATCTGAAAAAATTTTCAGTACCTGGCAAGTTGCGTAGGTTACACCGTTTATTACATGATTTGTAACTCCAGACGACACTTGGCAGAGATCGACTCAGGCTTTTGCCGCCAGTTGAGAAGCGTTCTTCTTGAAACGCCAATTGCTTCCGCAAGTTTTGTCGAATAAAGTAATGCCGACCGAAGCTGGTCAATCTTATCTATCACACTGATATTATTGTATTTCATAAAAATTATTCTTGTTGCCCTTGGTTTTTAGCTAGGGCAACAAAGACGGGAAATACATTCAATAAAAACAAATCTGTTTCCCAACCCAAATTCTCATGCCTGTCTAAGCGGTGCAGCTCGGCCACATGACAATCCTGTTCCTGCCTTCGTTTTTTGCACGATACATAGCTTGATCGGCGACTTCGATCATGTCGCTATAATGGCTATATTGTCGGTTATACATGGACACGCCGATACTCACCGTCAGTTGATGATTATGAAACCGCCCGCTCATAATCTTACCGCGACGCTCAATTTCCAGTCTTATGCGCTCGGCATAACCATAGGCCCCGGCTTGATTTGTATTTTTAAGAACAAATAAAAATTCTTCTCCCCCATATCGACCAATAAAATCTCCAGGACGGGTTAAGCTTCGCAAAATATCGGCAACAATCTTCAAAACATCATCTCCCGCCTGATGCCCGCAATCGTCATTAAACAGCTTGAACTTATCTATATCGACGAAACCGATAGCGATACCTGCCAGTTCGGAATCGGCTTTTTGAAAGACTTCCGTCAGGAAATCATTAATCATTTGCTTATTGAACAACTGCGTTAAAGGATCGATCTGGGCGCGTTTTTTCTCTTGAATATATTGTTTGGCATTAAACATGGCGAAACCCAATTCATGTGCAATCGGCATAATTTCCAGCAATGTTTGCTCATGAATTGGCTTTCCTGACCATGCATTATCGATATAAAGCATACTGGTCAGATGATTGTGATGTAAAACGGGAATAGCGACAAACTCAGACGTGTTCAGGCGTTGAATGATTGGGTTGTTTTGCTCTATTTCGGTGCTAATAATGACAGCCGTTTTTTCGCGCAAACATGTTAGTAATAAACCGGATATATCACTAATGCCGATCTCAAAGGGTTGCCGCTCTATTGGCAATACAGACTCAGGCCACCAGTATGACGCAACCAGGCAACGGCGCTTAGGATCGATGGTAAATAAAATGCTACGGTCGAATGAAAATTCTTTATGTATCGCCTCCAGCGTTCTGGGAATAAATTCATCAGGATTAAGGCTGTGATGGGGGGCTATTAAACAAGATGCCCATTGCTTGTTAGACGCATAATCAGGCGTACACGGTTTATCGATGCTCATCTGGCTTAAATTAATGGTTACTTTAACCAGTGAGGCTCGTAATGTGGTTAATCCGGGTAACTTGGTGTCATAAAATTCTTGGGTGCTTTGCATATCCTGGTCTACTTGTTGCAGTAGAGCTTCAAAATTCAGCCGTTCAATATCGATGGCGTTGAGCAAATTCCCCTGAAGCGATGGTCGACTATCATAGTTAGCTGAGCCTATGCCCTGTATCCAAGCTATATAATTAGCAAGGGAAACGATGGCATTTTCCGTTTCAAATTGAGCGTACTGTGATACGTCGTTTGACTGATTATGATGACCGGCAACAATCGCCATAATTGATACCGGTAATTCCCATTCCATACAAAAAATACGCCCTATTTCGGTATGCGTTATCCCAAAAAAACGCCGTTCTTCCTCAAGGGTTGAATGCAGACTTTTGTTGGTGGAATCGATAAAGTCGCTGTAAGTCACACGCCCATAGTTTTCAAAAATCAGCTTGCCAATATCGTGCAAAAGCCCGCCGGTATAGACCAAATCGGGGTCTGGATATTTAAGCGCGATGGCTATTCTCTTGCTTAATGCTGCAACATAAAGACAGTGTTGCCAGAAAATCAATAAGTTGAAGGTTTTTTCCGGGGCTTGTTGCATCATCTTGTCGTACAGCAGCAAGTTTATCGCAAGCTGCCGCACGGTTGATAAGCCAAGCATATTAACCGATTGATTAATAGAGGTTATTTTATTGGATAAAGCGTATGCAGCAGAATTAACCTGATTCAGGATTTTCGCTGCCAGCACCGGCTCTGTTTCTATAATTCGAGATAATTTCTCAATACCGGCATTGTCATCATTGGCTAGTTTTAATAGCTTGAGGGCGGCGGCTGGTACAAGCTGAAGATGTTTTATTTCATCTTTTAGGATAGCTCTAGCGGCTTTTTTTATTAGTTTGGTATCGTCCATATTTTCGACATTCATGACACCTTCCCCTTAAGTTTTGTGCGCTAAGCGTAACAAACTTTCATACAAGGTTATGAGAATTTTCCGGCAATATCTTCAAATATGCATTTGGTCTTAACCGGGTGTAAACAAGCAGCCCTGAGTTATTTTTCCCAACATATTGATTTAAAATACCTTAATCTCATTGAGCGGTTGAGAAAAATCGATTTTTTGTTTAGGCGCTAAGCGCCACAATGCAGTAAAATTACGGCATTTTTCTATAACGCCGGAATATTTATGACTACTTGGTTAGAAACCTGCCAACAACAATTGATCAGACTGGAAAAAACATCCGTGCTAGCCGATAAGCTGATTACTTTGGCTAATAAAACCGGAGTGGACATTCCTTCCGATTTACTCAATCGACTCAATATTGAAAGACCCCGCCTTAATCGGCAATTAGAAAGACTCCATGCCAATCGGTTTGAGGTGGCGGTGATCGGACTGGAAAAAGCCGGTAAAAGTGCGTTACTCAATGCCTGGCTGGAACAGGAGATTTTGCCCTCGGCAAGAGAACGCTGCACCTTTACCAGCACCGAAATCTGGTCGGCACAAACCGAACAAGACCAAGAGCTTTTTATTCAGTACTACAGCAAGGAAGAAATCAGCAAGCTGCAACTACAGCGCCGCGATGCATTGCTGGGCACCTTGAGCGAGCGCGAGCGCAAGGAAATCCAGGAAGATTTTGACGACACCGAAAAGCACTTAAGTAAAATACTAGAGTTCGGCAAACAAAAGACCGGCTTTAGCCAGAAGTTTATTGATATAGGCGAGATCAGCGAGCAACTGCAATCGGCGGTCTTTAAAAACCGCGCCCAATCATTAGCGATTAAACGCATCCAGTTAAAAACTGTGCGCTTGCGTAGCGACCGCGACATTATTTTTCATGATGTCCCCGGTTTTAACTCAGGGATATTAATGCATGCCGAACAGGCCATTGAGCGCCTGAAAAACTGCGATGCGATTATTTATGCCAAAGAAATGAAACAACCTTCAGTGACCGGGCCTGAAAAAGAAATGCTGGCCATTGCCGATTCCGAAGACCCCAGCGTCAAAGTCTCGGATAAAGTGTTTGTGGTGCTGACACAGGCCGACGCCATGGATGATCAAATCGACTTTAAGGACACCTATGAGAAGCACCGTAGTTATTGGCCTTCCGTCCCGGAACGCCGGATGATTCCGGTCTGCGCCCGCGCCCATTTAGTCGAGTTTGGCATCCCGTCCGAAGACACGCTAAGACGCACCAAAAGCGCTGACGATAAAGCCAAGATGAAAAAACTCGGCATTACCGACGGCATGACCATTTTAAAAGACTCGATTAACTATTACATCGACAATGAGCGTGCCGGTGTACTGGAACGCCGTTGCGATGCCTTGGTCAGCGCCATTCGCCAGATTGCTAATGAAATCATATTCAAGCTGGAACCGATCTATGACATATTTGATGAAACCGAACTGCATGAAGATGATTTACTCGGCAAAGAGTTTAATCAATGGTGGGGACGTGAATGGCAACGCATTAAAAAGGATTTCGATGCCTGGTATGCCGAAGTCATTCAAGGACGCAAAGAAGCCGATGCCGCAGGTTCTGAGCATGAAGAGCTGATCGCCCTGCACGCCGCTTACGATGAAAAGATTGAAGCGCTGCTATCAAATCTTGAGACAGCCAAGCCCGATGAACTAAAACGCATTTATACGGCTGGCGGCTCCATTTCCATGCCCGATCCTCGCGAAGGCAATTATAAAATTCGTGAAGAGTTGTTCCGGGAAATTCAGAAAAAATTTGAAACCGAGCTGACCGACCAATTGGCTGCGGCGCTGCAAACCTTGATTGATCAAATTGCCCGTAAAACGCAAAGTTTGCTTTGGGAAACTGAAGACGTGCGAAAAACCCTGCTGCACTCGGACATAGATGAATATCTGGAGCAAGCGCGTATACGTCACGGCTTTCAAGTGCTTTTTTTACGTTTTAGCAGGGGCGCCGTAGAAGCATTTATCGCTAAACCTTTACAAGCGAGAGAACGCTTATTAAATGAACGGGCGGCGGAAATTAAAACGCTGGAAGCTTTTTACCAAGGAAACGATAAAACCAAAACCGAGGGGGGACTCACAAATTACCTGCGTCACGGCGTCTGGGCCAAACCGACTACCAGTCGCACTAGAGCCCAAGAAAAACCCAATGCTAAAGCACAAGCCCAACAAGAAATAGCCAACGCGGCCCCTGAAGCTGCATTGATTAAAAAAGCGTCTGAAGAACTGGAAAAAGCGCTAGAACCGGCTAATTTTGAGTCGGTGGTCGCTGAAATTAATGGCGACTTAGAAGCGCTGCAAGATTACCTGAAAAACAGCGTATTTTATGCGGCTGGATTTATCACTTACTGCAATCAAGAGCTGGAACGCATTCGCAACCGATTTAAAGAAATGGAAGACAATGACAGGCAGTGGATAGGCATTATTCGCACGGCGGTTAAGTACGAAAAAAATCCTAATATTCCTTACAACATTGCGCATACGCGTCGGGATTTCCGTATGCGCAGGGAAATCGCCCTAGAGCTTAAAGAAGTCCGGGAAACGTGTACTAATGTATTCTAAGGAATGCGCACGAAATAACTTCGACAACTAGCGCCATACGGATGGCTTAGCCATTAAACGGTTCGTTTAGAATTTTATGGCTAAATCATCCTATTGAAAAATATATTGTTACGCCAAGACCTTCCAGGTTTTTAAAACCTGGAAGGTCTAAATACGATCCGGGTCTGAATAGTTACCCTCAAAAGTAACCAGAAGCATTTTCGCAGATGTCGACGCGCCCAACCAGCTAGCCCTTCGATATTCACTCGATTACTTGCCAGTTTGAAGTAATCGGACCGCCCTGTGGAGTGCCTTTATCGCGATGTCCTACTTTGCCGTCTATCATGATAAAGCGAACAATTTTGGACGCTAGCGTAATTCAAACAAAGCTATCGACTCCACATGCCCGGTCTGCGGAAACATGTCCATCACCCCGGCTTTAACCAGTTTATAGCCCAGTTCATTGACCAGTATCCCTGCATCGCGGGCCAGCGTTGACGGGTTGCAGGACACATAAACAATCTGCTCGGGTTGCCATTTTTTAAAATGATGCAAGACTTCGGAAGCCCCGGCCCTGGATGGATCTAGCATGATCTTGTTGTATTTGCGGTTGGCCCAGGGTTGGTCGCTAATATCCTTGCTTAAATCGGCCGCATAGAATTCAACGTTTTCTATGCCGTTATGACGGGCGTTTTCTTTGGCGTGATTGACCAAAGGCTGGTCGCCTTCCACGCCGACCACACGACCTGCAAATTTTGCCATCGGCAAGGTAAAGTTGCCCAAGCCGCAAAACAAATCCAGCACCGTATCGTTTTCATTCAAGGCTAATGTAGCCAATACCCGGTTGATCATTTGTTTGTTAATTTCATAATTAACCTGGGTAAACATCGCGGGTTTGAACTTAAACTCCAAACCCTGATCAGGCAGCGCATAAGTCGGTATCAGTTCCGGTTCGCCATCCAGCGGCACGATAGTATCAGGGCCTTTGGATTGCAGGCACATCGAAATATTATGTTCATGACCAAACACGCGCATCTTTTCCTGATCGGCATCGGTCGGCGGCTCCAGCACCCGGAACGACAGCACGCATTGCCGGTCGCCGATAGCTACTTCTATTTGCGGAATTTTATCCCTAATCGTCAAGCCGCCGATCATTTCCGACAAAGCCATGAGTTTAGTGCCGACGATAGGATTCATCACCACGCAACTTTCAATCTCAGCTAAGTAAGGATGGCGTCTTTCCCTGAACCCCACCAACACCCGGTTCTTTTTCTCAACATACTTAACGCCCATCCGCGCTTTGCTGCGATACCCCCAATGCGGGCCTTCCAACGGCTGCCAAAGCTCAGGTATTTCAACCTTGCCGATGCGCTTGAATTGATCGACCAGCAAATCTTGCTTAATCCTGATTTGCGCAGGCGATTCGACATGCTGAAAACTGCAACCGCCGCACACGCCATAATGCGCGCACAAGGCATCGACACGGTCAACGGAACGGCTTAACAGCGTGACGACCTTGCCTTCCGCATAATCCTTGCGGCTCTCGGTATAAACAAACTCCACCTCCTCGCCCGGCAAGGCCTCATCGATAAAGATCACCTTGCCCTCGACATGCGCCACGCCGCGTCCGTCGTGGGCCAAGGATTCTATGGTGACTTTAACCGGCTCTACCGGTAACGGTTTTTTGACTCTTCTTCTATTTGCCATGTTTACTTTTGTTTCCAGCTTCCTGAGGATTGATACCACCAGCCTGGCTGAGCATTACTCAGCCAACGACCGGCAAAGGTTGATTTGATTTGTACGGCCCATTCGGGATGACCGTTGGCATTGGCAATCGCCTGATAAAGACTTTGCCGGTCGGCATTTTCTGCGGCAACCCGTTTAGTGACCTGATTCCTGTCTTTAAGCGCCACGCTTTCAACATCCCTGACCGCCAGCAATCCGTCCGCCTGTATGCCGATAATACCAGCCGCATATAAAGGTTGCAGACCGGCAAAGCGGGACGTCATAGTGGCGCGCAACTGCCTGATTTCAGGGCTATCGATTGCCAAATCCGCCTCATCGGCCTGCGCGGGCGACACCACCGCATTGATCGCCGTATCAAGCAACTGATACATACTCAGCTGCCAATCCGGCAAACTCGCTTTAGGCTTGGGTTCCACTTGTTGCGGTGCGACATCTTGAATGTCTTTGATTATTTCATCTGCGGCTTTTTCTGCGGCAGCAGCGGGAAAATAAATGTTGATAGTGACACAAGCAGTCAACAATAACGCACTTAATACGGATATTTTTCTCATAACGGTCTCTAATTTATTAACAGACGCCACGCAATAGTTAAGGAATGCGCACGAAATAACTTCCTCTCCTGCTGTAGAGGGAGCTAGTTTCATGCGCATTCCTTATCTACTTACACCAAGCGTATTTTGAGTAGTTTCTTTGCGGCCCTGCAACAGTAAAGCGCGAATACGCTCGCCTTGTTCAAGGCGAATCCTGTCCTGTTCTGCACGCAGTTTTTCAGCTGCTTGTTTGGCTATGCCTTCCTGATGGGTGTGCCAGCTCTCGATGGCAAATTGTGATGCCAGTGTGCCTAAAAACACACCAAGGGCGATTTGTAATATGAGTTTCACGGTGTTTTTCTTCGGGCTAAGCTACGCTTTTCCATTCTTTAGGACAAAAAGCCGCTGAATTAAATCAGCGGCTTACATCCATCTAAAGGTATTACTGTACTGCCGGCAAGCTTGCTGCGATTGCTGCCACCTCGGCGGTACATGCAGGGTGTCCCCATCCGTCCTTGCTCGTACCGGACATCTGCCCCGCCTGCGCCGTGATGTCGTACACGATGTTGTCGGGACGCAAAGCATCTCCGCTGACACCGGCAGGAACAAAGTCTAAATTAAGCCCATGCCGTGTCAGCCAAGCGATATTGTGATCGGCGCAAGATGAGTCGCCACTGACGCCGATAGCACCCACTATATTCTTGTTCTTATCATAGAGCGCTAAACCTCCGCCAAATACGTTAACCCCGCCTATTGCGTTTTTTACCAGAGGGTCATTGGGTTGACCATAATTCTTCGCAGGGCCCTTATAAGCCGCAGCGGTGTCAACAGGATTGCTAAGTTGCAGTCCAAAAAGGCTGCCGCCTGGTTGAGTAGCCGTATAAAGGTTGGCAGTAGACAACGCTAAGCCGGGAAGACTGAACGCATTGGCCGTGTTGGCTTTTTGAGCTGAAATAACGCGACTGCCGGGCCACTGATCGCCGCGATTCAGGCCGGTAAATGCTACCGCACAAACAATGCCGTCTCTATCGACAATGGTGCCCCACATATCCAAATCGAAACCGCCGTTAGCTTGATGTCTTGCGGTAGTTAAAGCGGCCTTTAGCGTTGCATGATTGGGTAAAGCGGCGCAATTCGACTTTGCCGGTTCCGCTAAAGCGATGTTAGAAGCAACCGCTAAAGAGCCCAGCAACGCTAAATTAAAAAGTGTTTTTTTCATTTTTATTTTCTCCAAAATTAAGTTAAAGCTATATGACTAACTTAGGCGATTTCCGGCGAAAAATATACCCACCTGACTGGTCTTTTTGCCCGTCTGCTGCGTTGTAAAAATGGTTGCATAGCTCGCTATACGCCCATTTTTACGCCTCGGCAACTGCTCCATGCGTTGCTCTACCTCCTGCATCCATGCAGTCGTTGCAGACGAACAAAAATCCTGCGCCATTTGGGTATATTTATTCTTGGCAATCGCC
>SCPZ01000006.1 GCA_004299305.1 Methylobacter sp. | reverse complement strand
TTTGCCTTATTTTTATTCTCCTCACCCCAACCCTCTCCAGCAGGATGCCTACATGGATGTAGGTAAGTAGAGCAATGCAGGAGCAATTGCCGAGAGGGGGCTTTTTTCTTAACTTAATGGCAGTGACGCAACGCGTGGGAACTATTCGGGCTGGGGGGTATTTATTGCGAGTTACCTTGCATGACTGCCTATGCAATCATAACCCGACATTACTCAACTCGCTCAAACAGATGATAGCCAACTTCGCCCGCGCTTTTGCTTTTCAGCTGCCGCCAGTTTTCGGGCATTAAAAAATCAAAATGCCGTTCCGTTTCAACATAAATCTTGGCATGTTTAGCCAGCCAACCGTTTGCTTCCAGCAATTGACAGGTTTGAGTAACCAGGCTCAAGCCGAATGGCGGATCGAGAAACACCACATCAAAGGCTTGCGCATCTTTCGCCAAATACAAAAACACGTCACTTTGCACTACCTTTACCTGCCCGGCTGAAAGCGCCGCCGCATTGTCCTTTAAGCAACGGCAGGCCTGGATATTATTCTCCACCTGGACGACCGATTTTGCGCCTCTGGATGCGGCTTCAAAGCCCAGAGCGCCGCTCCCCGCATACAAATCCAGGCACTGCTTGCCGGAAATATCATACTGCAACCAGTTGAACAAAGTTTCCCTGACCCTGGCAGGCGTAGGCCTTAATCCCGGCGCATCGACAAAATTCAACTGGCGACTGCGCCATTCCCCGCCGATAATCCTGAGCTTATTTTTCACTCTTGTTGTCGCTCCCGCCTAAGGTGATGGTTTGCATGAGTTGCGGATCGATGCGGCGCTTGAAAGCGTCTTTTATCGATGCCACAGTCACTTTTTCAACGTTTTGCTGAAAGGTATCCAGATAATCCAGCGGCATTTGATAAAAACCGATCATCGACACATAACTGGCCAGTTCTTTATTGGTATCGAAACGCATCGCAAAACCGCCGGTGATATTCTTCTTCGCAGCAATCAGCTCGGCTTCCGTCGGTCCTTGCGCAATAAAATCGGCCAGGGTTTTATTAAGCACGCCCAGCGCTTTACCGGTTTGATCGTTTCGGGTTTGCAGGCTAATCGTAAACGGCCCTTTCCTGAACATCGGCGCAAACGAACTGCTCGCGCTATAGGCCAGCCCGCGCTTTTCCCTGACTTCATCAAACAGTTTGGACACCAGTCCGCCGCCGCCCAAAATATGGTTGCCGACATACAAAGTAAAATAATCGGGATCTTTACGGTAAGTACCAGGCATCCCGACCAGGACATGGGTTTGTGTAGACGGGAATTCGATATGTTGCATGCCTGCTTTGACCGGCATAACCACTTCAGGCAAAGGTTCCGGCTTTTGGCCTACCGGCAAACCTGAGAGCAATTTCCCGGCAGTTTGCTCGGCCTGTTGTTTGGACAAATCGCCGACAATCACCACCATCGCATTGGCGGCGACATAATACTTTTGATAGAAGCTACGTAGGTCCGCCGCCTCAAAGCCGGAGACCGTGACGATCTCGCCTGAAGCCGGATGTCCGTAAGGATGATCGCCGTACAAAGCCTTATAGTAGGCAATACCGGCCAACTCGGCGGGCGATTCTTCCTGTTGCTTTAAACCGGCCAAAGTCCGGTTTTTCTCTCGCTGGAAATCGGCCTCATTAAAACTTGGGCTGGTCAAAATGACTTGCATGGTCTCCAGCGCCTTATCGAATAAGGGTTTATCCGTTAAGGTGCGCAACGAAACGGAAGCCATATCGTTGGAAATATTGGAACCGAATTGCGCGCCGACGCTTTCAAAACGCTGGGCGATTTGATCGGCGTTCCACTGCCCTGCCCCGGTATCGAGCAACGCAGAGGTTAATGCCGACAGGCCGAACTGACGGCCGTCACGCGCACTGCCCGCGTCGAACGCCACCTGTATATCCACCATCGGCAGGCCTTCGGTATGCACATAATAAATCCGGCTACCCTGCGCCGTTTGCCAATATTCTATTTTTGCAGCGGCCTGAGCCGGGTTGCCAAAAGCTACAAACCAAGCCAACAATGTAAAACCCAGGTAATTTATCGTTCCCACGCTCAGGCGTGGGAATGCAGTACCGGACGCGCCTGCGTCCCGCAACGCTGGCGCGTTGCGGACTGAGTTCCCACGCTGGAGCGTGGGAACCATTGGCTTCAGCAATATAAAACTTAATAGACGAATACGCATTATCTAACTCCTTTTGTTGTCTTAGTCTCGGTAATGTTGCCGGTGATCGGCAAGGGCTCCAAATAAGCGACACTCAATTTATCTTCAACCAAATATTTACGCGCCACATCGCGCACCTGTTCTGCGCTAACCTGATTGACCTTTTCGACATATTCATCGACCACTTTCCAGCCCAAGCCGACGGTTTCCAGCATCCCCAACTGCATGGCCTGATAAAAATTGGAATCCCGCTCGTAAACCGCCTTGGCTAGCACCTGAGCCTTAATGCGCTGCAATTCATCGTTATCGACCAGATTGATTTGCAACTTGGTAATTTCGTCCTTTAATGCACTTTCCAGATTCCAGACGGTTTTGCCTTCGGCGGGTGTCGCTTCCAACGTAAACAATTCCGGCAATCTTGAAGTCAGGCTGTAACTGGCTCCGACGGAAACGGCTATTTGCTTGCCGCGCACCAATCCCGATTCCAGTCTGGCGCTGCTGCCTCCGTCCATGACTCCGGCCAGGACTTCCAACGCATAAGCTTCCCACTCATTCTGCACCGTCTTCAATACCGGCACCTTATAGCCCATGATCAAGTAAGGCAGTTTTGCCGGTAATTTGACCGTCATCTTCCGAACGCCCAACTGCTCGACTTCGGCCTGCGGCTTTAATGCCTCAAGTTGACTAGGTTTAAGCGGAGCGAAGTATTTTTCCGCCAACGCAAAAACCGCTTTAGGCTGCACATCGCCGACCACGACCAGCGTCGCATTATTCGGCGCATACCAACGCTGATACCAGGCTTGAAGATCTTCAACCTTGTAGTTTTCAATATCGGAAGGCCAGCCGATCACGGGATTTTTGTAGGGGCTGTTGGTATAAGCCAGCGCATTAAAATGTTCCTGCATTTTCGCCTGCGGATTATCGTCGGTACGCATCCTTCGCTCTTCGGTCACCACCTGCAACTCTTTTTTCAACTCATCGGCTAACAGATGCAGATTGCGCATCCGGTCGGCTTCCAATTCAAAGCTGACCGCTAACCTTGATGCTTCCATGGTTTGAAAATAAGCGGTGTAATCCGTCCCGGTAAAGGCATTTTCCTCGCCGCCGTTTTCGGCGACGATACGGGAAAACTCACCGGCGGCATGTTTGTCGGTGCCTTTAAACATCATGTGCTCAAGCATGTGGGAAATGCCGGTAATACCGCCCGGCTCATAACTTGAACCGACCTTGTACCAAACCTGAGATACGGCTACAGGAGACCTATGATCTTCCTTAACCAGCACTTTTAAACCATTCCCCAACACATGCTCAGACACCTTGGTCGCGGCGCTACTTGTAAAAACCGGCAGCCACAGTAATGCGGCGCATAATAATCGATTGTTCATAACTCCCTCTTGAAGGTAAATATTAAAGTACTTTGTAACTACTCAGCCGTTGAAAAATAGCATAAGTATCTACACAAGTACCGGCTCCTTCTCCCTTGAAGGAGAAGGTTGATGACGACTGCATGGATGCAGGAGGTAGAGCAATGCAGGAGCAATTGCCGAGGGGGATATAAATGCTTGTTTTTATTCTCCTCACCCCAACCCTCTCCAACAGGAGAGGGAGCCAGGTC
>SCPZ01000071.1 GCA_004299305.1 Methylobacter sp. | reverse complement strand
TAAGGTCAGCGTACCGCTCAGCGTGGTGGTCACTGAACTGCCGCCGAGACTGACGCCATTCGTATTATTAATCGTCAGGTTATTGAGCGCCGTGACGCTGCCGGGTAGCGTTACACCGGCAGAACTACCGCCAAAGATGAGATTGGAAGACGATGTCGTCGACAAATTGCTTGGGCTACCGGCAATCGCCGGGCCGTTGAGCGTCAAGGTATTAGCACCTACCGACAATATTCCGCCATTCAGCGTCAAGGTGCCGCCTAGTGTTGTAGCTCCGGTAAATTGCACCCCTCCCGCAGTGTTATTGACCTGAATATTGTTGTAAGTGGCATAAGCGCCTATGGTTTGCGCCACGCCACCGTTGAAATTGATGGTGCCGGTTCCGCTTGTCGTCAGCGTGCCGCCGTCGGCAAAGTTTCCGCCGACATTCACCATACTGGCGCCGGTCGAAATAAACCGTGCATTCGCTGCCGTGCCGGAGAAGGTAATCGAGCCGCTGGTGGTCATAGTGCCGGTGCTCACCGTGACGTAATCCGGATTATTCGTTGTACCGGCGGTTATGGCAATGCTCGTGGCCGTGAGTGTACCCGATCCAATGTTCAGGATCTTGCTTCGGCCTGCTGTAGTAGACGAGGCAGCGTTGATGGTAACGGGGCCAGTCACGTTCAGCGCGACGCCAGAGTTTAATACCAACTGAGAACCTCGATTTCCGCCGGTAAACGTCACCGATGTGGCAGCCGCGTTAGCCGTAACCGTGACCACATGATTCGAACTGAGATTGGCAATAGTCGCCGTATCGTCAGCGCCTGGACCGTTGGTAGCGTTGCCGCCTGATATACGGCAAGCGGTATTCCAGGTCGCCGCAGCGTTCCAGTTGCCCGTCGCCACCGAAGTGCAGGCAACAGCCCATACCGCCGGGCCATAAGCAAACATCACCATAGCGACCAATAGAGGAACCAGCCTATAACACCATTTCATAATATCGCCTCACCGTATGTGCGCGCCGCCGTTCTTAGCATCCTTAGTCGACATATCCCCCTAATTTGTAATAGTAACCTGCAATTGCCGTTCAAAGTAGCCCGCTGAACCGACTACGCCGGTTTTGGCGGTTGAGGTCAGTTGATACACCGACAATGAAGCGGCGCCTTCAGTCCATGCCGTAGAACTGCAATCAACAGTAACCGTGAATGAGGATAGTTGGGTACCCGTCGGCATGGTGGGCTGCACAAACGTTGCGCATGTCGCCCCACCCTTGATTATTTGATAAACACCCCATTCTATGCCTGCTTTGGCTGCTTGATAGGCGCGCGAGCCTAACGCATCCATCGCCGAACTTTGTTGTTGCGTGGTGGAGATAGTCAGCGTAAAGAGTCCCAGTGCGGCAATCACGACTAATAAAAAAATGGCGGCAATTAGACTAAAACCGGACTGATAATTTTTCATGGCATATTATTAACGTGAATTTCTTGGTACAAACTAATGCTTTCACCGCCGCGAGTGATGGTCAGACTAATAACAACCAGCGCATCGCGCGGACTAACCATGCTGTAAACGATAGAGCAAGCGCTAATTTTATCGGCAAGTAATGCGCTGGAGCCAGCTAATGGCGGTACAACTTGCACAACATTAAATCCATAAGCCCAATAACGCCTGAGCGTCCCTGTACCGTCTACTGCGCCGCCGACATTCTCGCAAGCATAAGTAACTGCCTGCTGATCACCGGGAACAACGTCAAAACGCTGACCGGGCAGCTGGGCGGAACTGGGGAACTGAGTGCCGCTTATATTAACGACTGTTTGAGAACCTGCTGTGCCGGTATAAGCGCGCAGAACGCCGGTTGCACTGCTGTCATAAGGCGGATTACCGTCGAATTGCGTACTACCGACGACGATCCGGTCACCGACGGCAAAGTCAATTGCGGGGCCGATAATCTCAAAACAACTATCGGCGATAGCAAAATCAAGTATGTCTTCAGCCAGCGTACCGCCGCATTGCGCGGTACCGGACGGCGCTGGAGCGGCACGATACCGTCCCCCGCTCTTGGTCGGCAAGAATTCGATATACGTTGAACCTTCGGGGGTCGGCAAACGCACGCTGTTCGGCACGGCTATGCGTATATCCCTACCGATACGACGAAGGGCGGTATCGGCAATATCGGTCATTTCAGCTCGGCGGGCAATATCCATATATTGATCTACGGGCCTTTTCATAAACACGACCACCACGGCGCTAAGAATGCCGGTAATGACCATGACCATAATTAGCTCGACTAGGGTGAAGCCTGCATGGCGATGTTTATGCCGACTCATCAGTAATTCACCCGGTAACCTACAGCTTGAATGGACTGCCCGCCGGAGTCAGTCACGGTTATAGTAATTTGCACCGCATCAGCTGCAAGAATGCTGCCCCAGGCGGTATTTACAACGGCAACACTCACGTTATAGTCGGCCAATCCCGGCACTACGGTTGCCGAACCATCGGCAGGATAGATGCCCATAGTGGCGAAACCGTTGTAATCCATCACATCGTCAAAACTGGCGCGATTAGCTTGAGTAGCCGCCCCTGTAAAACCGCCAACAGGATTGGAAAAATCGTGCAATTCAACTTCCTCTAACAATGATTCCGCACTCGTTAAGGCTTGTTTACGAATCAGCGGATCGGCGCTGCCTTTGGTGTTCACATTCATTACTGAAAATAATCCTGCCAAGGCGGCACTGATAATCACGATAAATAGGATAAGTTCGATCAGGCTAATACCGCGTTGCGACTTACTGGTGTACATAACCGGTCTCAGCTTCTACGGTAATAGCGGTATCAAGCCCTGAAATAGTGATTGTGGCGGCTGTATTGGCTCGGCCTAATGCATCGAACGTTAAAACCGTCGGCACCGCAATCAGGGTAATGCCGTCAGGTGCCGTTAAGCTATTGCTTTGCCTATCGGGTAAATTTAAATCAGTTGAGCAAGTTGCATCGATTGTTAAAGTGACGGTCGTTGCGGCTAAATCGACACACACATTTTGATGCTGAGCGATGGCGGCTTTTTGAGCGTAACGTAGGGTGGCTAATACCTGGTCGGCAAAGCCGCGTGATTGAAAAATAGAATTGTCGAAAAACTTAGGGAGGGCTATAGCGCTCAAGATGCCTAGAATAACCATCACCATGATGAGTTCGACCAGGGTAAAACCTATCGATTGTTTTAGCTTCGTACACATAACATAAGTTTTTTGTGCATCAAGGTATTTTTCTCATGTAAGACTTGGGAGTCTTTAGTTTGCAAGAAATTTCCTCGTTCCCACGCGCTGCGCTCGTCTTTATACACAAGTGTTCAAGTACACCTCGTTCCCACGTGCTACGTGGGAATGCAGCGCTGGACGCGCTGCGTCCCGTATACGCGACGTTGCCCGTAACTCGCGGCGCAGCACGCCTTGACTGCATTCCCACGCGGCGCGTGGGAACGAGGAGGAATGGCGATGTCTCGCAGGCACTTGTGTATAAAGACGAGCGCGCTGCGTGGGAACGAGAACAAAACCACCTAAGGCCGGGGTAAACACTCCCCAGCCTTACCGAACCCGCCTCTAACAGCCGGTTACATCCAAGGTGTATGCGGGCGCCGTTGTGCTACTGGTGGCGGGGGCATACAAAACACTGCAATTTGCAGGAGTTACCCCGCCTTTATGGGTAATTAACGGGTCAGCCGAAATATCGAAATCTCCAGTACCCGTTGTATCTATGTCCATGGCTTTTACCAGCTCGGTAACATTCACGGCAAAGCCATAATCGGTTGTGATGTTCTGTCCACTGACTAAAACGCTTTGGCCTGCACCCAACTGATTCCCCACTGCCGCCTTGGCATAGATAATAGCATTGGCTGAAGCCATAGAGCCCGCCACCGCCTTCATCGCGGCTTTACGTGCATCGGTGCCCAGATCGATAAACTTCGGCAATGCGGTTGCCGCCAAAATACCCAGAATGACGATAACCATGACCAACTCGATTAAGGTAAAGCCGGATTGTTGTTTCATATTAGATAATTGTTTCATTTTTATGGCCCTTAAAAAGTGTTATAAATAAACGAAGTATAGTGAAAAATATCAAGCTAAGAAATTAAAATGGGCTACGTTATAAAGACTCCCAAAGAGTGTTATTTTAAGGTGTAGATCAAGTCGCTTCGTATCGGCAATGCTTTTTTCAAGTCAATCTACGATTTTTCATTCAAGGTCAGAAAGGTAAGGCTTTTCTGCCCGTCACATAGTTCAATAATACACCTAAGGCGATTGCCAAGAATAAATATACCCAAATGGCGCAGGATTTTTGTTCGTCTGCAAGGCGTAAAATGGGCGCATAGCGAGCTATGCAACCATTTTTACAACGCAGCAGACGGGCAAAAAGACCAGTCAGGTGGGTATATTTTTCGCCGGAAATCGCCTAACACCCGGTTGTGGTAATAATGCTGATAATAGGGGCTGCATTGGCGACAGGTTCGGTGTAGGTAAACGAGCAGTCGCTGGTGGAGCTGCCGCCACGCACCTGAAAAATTGCCGTCGTTCCGGTCTTGGTGTAATCATAACCCTCCGCCTGCAATTCGGTCTGGTTTGGATTAAATACGGTGGTCAGGCCTGCGGCAGTTAATATGCCCGGCGTGCCGAATTCAGTAACCGCAGGATAACCGTTAACCAAGTTGATAATACCCGCCTCCGTACACAGGGTGCCTATTGCACCGGTAGAGTTATTAGCCGGGCCGCCGCCGTCAGCAGGACAAACAGCCGTATCGGCTCTGCCGTTGCGCGCAAACAAGGTGGCGTGAACCATCGCAGAGGTGGCTGCAACGCTGCCTCGCGCCGCATTAAGCTTGGCAATGCGGGCATCGAGCTGCAAATTAGTCAAACGCGGTAATGCCACTGCCGCCAAAATAGCCAGAATGACGATAACGACGATCAATTCAATCAGCGTAAAACCTTTTGATTTATTCATGTTTTTTAACTACTCAGCAGATAGAGATATGGAACACGGATGACGCAGATTAGACAGATAATCACTGATAAAATCAACAAATGCGTCTAAAGTAACTCGCAGAAAATGAAATACCCAAACACGCTAATCCGGCACCAAATCTATCCCCCCTATCGCTCCCAATGAAGCTCGATTAAGTTTGGCTATACTGGTCAATCGGTAACGTACTTGGTGACCATCGCTAAAAATGTACACCAGACGTTTGGCTTTAGTATCAAAATACCAAATAGATTGAGCTAGCGGCGCTTGTGCGTATTCACCTCTATAATTGTTCGGTTGGTCGCTCAGCAAACGTAGCGGGTTGGCGTTATTTACCTCGCTATCGGTTAGTGATTGCCCGATTGCATTACGATGCGCCCACAGCTCGCGTAAGCCCCAGCGCATGTTGCTCAAGTCGGCTTCCATTATGACCACCTCAACTTGGTTTTGTGCGCGATTAAGGCTAAACAGCAGGACGGATGCCAATATGGCGATAATACTGATGGAGATTGCAAAATCGAAACGGCTTGCTCCAGTGGGGTGCGCTGTGGTTATTTTGGGTTTCATCGTTAATTTTTATGTATCGCCACTTTACCAAGATCCCAGATCGGCAGAAAAATACCTAAAGCCAGAATAAGCACAAGTACGCCTAAAAATACGATCAAAATCGGCTCGATTTTGGCTCCCAAGGTTTTAATTTCGTATTCGACATCGCGCTGATACATATCGGCAATTTCTTCCATCAAGTCGTCCAATGCACCTGATTCTTCGCCAACAGCAATCATCTGCAATACCAGGGCGTTAAAAACACCGGCGTCTGTTGCTGTGTGCAAAATAGATTCGCCGCGCTCAACGCCGACGCGCATTTGTTCCACTTTGTACGCAATAAAATCGTTATCGACGGTTTGCGCCACCAAGGTTAACGCACTCATAATCGGTACGCCGCTTTTACTGGACAGGGCGAAACTCCTGGCAAAGCGCGCCATGGTCGCTTTATGGATAATGGGACCGGCAATCGGCGTTTTTAATTTAAAGCTGTCCCATTGATACTTGCCTTGATCCGATGCGATATAAGCGCGAAATAGATAGCTGCTCCCGACAAAACCAGCCAACAAATAAGGCCATGAGGCCAGCATAAAATTAGAGAAACCCAATAAAATACGCGTCATTAAGGGCAGGTCCGCCCCCATATTTGCAAACACTTTAGCAAAGATCGGTATAACAAACAGGTTAATAATGACAATCGCCGCAGCCATCGCCATCATCACAAATGAGGGGTAACGTAACGCCGCCTTGATTTGCTCGCGCATGAATCGTTCAAATTCAAGGTGATCGAACAAGCGCAGGAATACCCTGTCCAGCATCCCGGTGGTCTCGCCGACGCGTATCATGCTGATATAAAAACTATTAAACACTTTCGGGTGCAGGTTAAGCGCGGCGGATAATTCTCGACCGCTATCAAGGCTGGAGCGAATATCGGAAATGACTTTGGCAAATGCCTTGTTTTTAGTCGATGACAGCAGGCCGCTCAGGGCGCTCATAATAGGTATGCCCGCTTTAAGCAGGGTGTACATCTGCCGACTGAACATCATGACATCCAGCGGCTCTATGCGTTCTTCAAACAGGCTGATGGACAGGTTGTCAATAGCAGTGGGCGCCGAGCCGGGCATGATTTCAACCGGGGTAATGCCGATACTGAGCAACTGTTTTGCCAGCGCGTTGCGGTCATCACTTTCCAATGCGCCTTTTACCAGCTCGCCTTTGTTGTTACGGCCTTTGTATGAGAAGAATGGCATGGGGCAGGTTCAAGGTTCAAGGTTCAAGGCGCTCATTCCTCAAACTGGTTACTAACATGCATTGCTTCTGAAACCGTGGTGCGTTTGGCAACAGCCATCGCCACTGCGTTACTGCGCAGGGTTTTTCCTACCATCTGTTGGCGCGCCAGTTTAATAAAAATATTAGTGTCATGCAGATTGGCTGCATCGGTAAGCTCGGTGTTCATCTCCAGCAATTCGTAAACACCTATCCGGCCTTGATAGCCGGTGCCATTACACTGGGGGCAGCCCCTGCCCCGGACAAAACAATATTTGTCCAAGGTATCGCCCAATTCAAGTTTAAGCCAGGTCTGTTCGAAGGGTTCCGGTATAGAAGGCTGGATACAACTCTCACAGACCACCCGCACCAGCCGCTGGGCAATGACGGCCAGCAAGGACATGGCCACCATAAAGCGGGGCACCCCCATGTCAATCAGGCGAATTGGCGAAATAGCGGCATCGTTGGTATGCAGCGTTGACAACACTAAATGACCGGTCATAGCGGCGCGTAAGCCAATCTGGGCGGTTTCATGATCGCGCATTTCGCCCACCAGGATGATGTCGGGGTCCTGCCGTAGGGTGGATCGTAATACCCTGGTAAAGTCGAGACCGATCTTTTCATTGACTTGTATCTGGTTAATACCGGGCAGACGGTATTCAACCGGATCTTCCACGGTGATGATTTTGTTGGCGGTGGTGTTGAGTTCGCTGAGGGCTGCGTAAAGCGTGGTGGTTTTACCGCTACCGGTTGGCCCGGTAACCAGTATCATGCCATCCGGGCGATGCAGCAGCTTACGAAAGCGCACCAGCATCTCGGGCGGCATCCCCAATTTTTCCAGCGAAAATCCTTCGGCATTTTGGATTAATAATCGCATGACCACGGATTCACCGTAGATGGTCGGCATCGTCGATATACGCACGTCTACTGACTGTTGCCGCACTTTGACTTGAAAACGGCCATCCTGCGGCAAACGTTTCTCGGAGATTTCCAGGCCGGACATCAGTTTAAGGCGTAATACCAAGGCTGTGGCGATTTTTAAATCGGCTTCAGTTTGCTGATGCAGGATGCCGTCAATGCGAAAACGGATATACAATTTATGTTCTTGCGGCTCTATATGAATGTCGGAAGCCCGCACTTGCACGGCATCTTCGAATACTGACTTTAATAGTTTGACAACGGGGGCGTCGGCCACCTCAACCGAAGTCAACAGTAAATTGAGATCGATATTGTCATCTTCCGACATATCGCTACGCAATTGCTCAGCCAAGGTATTGATTTCATCGGTGCGGCGATAAGACTGGTCTATCGCTATTAACAGATCCGACTCCCTGACTACCGCAGGGCGTATGGTTTTTTTCAGGATACGCGTTAATTCATCCAAACCCATTAAATCGGTAGGGTCGGCCATAGCCAGCAGGGCATCAAACTCATTATTTTCCAGCAGCAACACACGAAACCGCCGGGCTACCGATTCAGATAACAACTTGATTGTTTCAGGTTTACGGGGATATTGAGAAATATCTAAAAATGGGATTTTTAATTGCTGTGACAGGAAGTTAAGCAGTTCCGTTTCACTGACGAAGTTTAAATTAATCAGGGTACGACCCAGTTGTCGCCCGGTTTTCTTTTGTTCGGCCAGCGCCAACACGAGTTGTTCATCGGTGATAATCTGGTTTTTAACCAGCAAGTCGCCGATACGCATTTTTTTGGTAATGTCCATGGGGCAATTGTTATAGTCAGTAATAAATTGAGGCGAATAAGTTTGGCCTGAGCAAACAGTTTAAATCAACAATATCATTCCTGGGCATCAACTGCTGCAATAAAAAAAGCCCCGACTGTGTCAAAAACAGCCGGGGCTTTTATTTCACTTAAAGCAACGGGGCTTTAAGACGACAAGATTACATCATGCCGCCCATGCCACCCATACCGCCCATGCCGCCCATGCCACCCATGTCGCCGTGTGCATGTTTGTCATCGCTAGGCGCATCGGCAATCATCACTTCGGTGGTCAGCATTAAGCCGGCAACAGAAGCCGCGTTTTGCAGTGCAGTACGGGTTACTTTCGCAGGGTCTAAAATACCCATTTCGATCATATCGCCGTATTGACCGGTTGCCGCGTTGTAACCGAAGTTACCGGTGCCTTTTTGCACTTCGTTGAACACAACTGAAGGCTCATCGCCAGCGTTAGCAACGATTTGACGTAAAGGCTCTTCCATCGCACGACGCAGGATGTTGATACCGACTGTTTGATCGTGGTTGATGCCTTCCAGTTTATCAAGAGCGGAAATAGCGCGAACCAGGGCTGAACCGCCGCCTGCAACAACGCCTTCTTCAACCGCAGCGCGTGTTGAATGCAATGCATCTTCAACGCGGGCTTTCTTTTCTTTCATTTCGATTTCAGTTGCAGCGCCGACTTTAATAACAGCAACACCACCAGCTAATTTAGCCAGACGCTCTTGCAGTTTTTCTTTGTCATAGTCGGAAGTGGCTTCATCTGCTTGTGCGCGAATTTGTGCAACACGGTTTTTGATTTGCTCTTCAGAACCCGCACCGTCAATGATGGTGGTGTTTTCTTTAGTGATTTGTACTTTTTTGGCTGTACCCAGTTGCGATAATTCCGCTTTTTCCAGGCTCAAACCGACTTCTTCGGAAATAACCACGCCGCCAGTCAGCACCGCGATGTCTTCCAACATGGCTTTACGACGATCGCCGAAACCAGGCGCTTTAACAGCCGCAACTTTAACGATGCCGCGAATAGTGTTAACAACCAGAGTTGCCAGCGCTTCGCCTTCAACATCTTCAGCAATGATCAATAACGGACGACCTGCTTTAGCAACACCTTCCAACGTTGGCAGCATGTCGCGGATATTGGAGATTTTCTTGTCGTAGATCAGAATCAATGGATCGTCTAATTCGACGCTCATGTTTTCTTGTTTGTTGATAAAGTAAGGCGACAAGTAACCACGGTCAAACTGCATCCCTTCAACAACGTCTAACTGGTTGTCCAAACCTGAACCTTCTTCAACAGTGATGACGCCTTCTTTACCGACTTTTTCCATCGCTTCTGCAATGATTTGGCCGACAGACTCATCAGAGTTTGCAGAAATGGTGCCTACTTGAGCAATCGCTTTGTTATCGATGCAAGGGGTCGCGGAAGCCACAATCGCGTCAACCGCTTTAGACACAGCCAAATCGATGCCGCGTTTTAAATCCATAGGATTCATGCCCGCTGCAACGGCTTTTAAACCTTCGTTGACGATAGATTGCGCCAATACAGTCGCAGTCGTAGTACCGTCACCAGCCACATCGGAAGTGTGCGAAGCGACTTCCTTAACCATCTGCGCGCCCATGTTTTCGAATTTGTCTTTTAATTCGATTTCTTTTGCAACCGATACACCGTCTTTAGTGATGGTTGGAGCGCCGAAGCTTTTGTCCAGAATCGCATTACGGCCTTTAGGACCTAAAGTCACCTTGACTGCGTTTGCTAAAATATTTACGCCGCGCGCCATACGGACACGAGCGTCATCACCGAATAATACGTCTTTTGCTGCCATTTTTGTTCCTATCTAATTTGTATGTGAATGTGATTGAGGTGTAAAGGCTTAGCCTAAAATGCCCATGATGTCTTCTTCACGCATAACGATCAGTTCGTCGCCGTCAACTTTAACTTCGTTGCCTGCATATTTGCCAAACAGCACTTTATCGCCGACTTTAACTTCCAAAGCGCGAACTGTACCGTTGTCCAGTTGCTTACCATTACCTACCGCCAAAACCACGCCTTGGCTTGGTTTTTCCGCCGCAGAACCCGGCAATACGATGCCGCCGGGCGTAGTAGTTTCTTCTTCAACGCGTTTGACTATCACTCTGTCGTGTAACGGACGTATTTTCATCAATATCTCCTAACATTAAAATTAAAGGGTAAACTTTGTTATTAGCACTCGCTAGTAATGAGTGCTAATGATAATGAGCTTTTGCAGAGTGTCAAGTTCTTTGGCATCATTTGCTCTCACCTTACAGCCCCAACATAATCTATGAATGACAACCAACTGCTGCGTTACAGCCGTCAGATCATGCTTCCTCAAATCGATATTGAGGGACAACAAAAACTTCTCGCTGCCAAAGTGCTGATTGTCGGCGCCGGAGGACTTGGTTCTCCCGCAGCCATGTATCTTGCTGCGGCCGGTGTCGGCAATATCACTATTTATGATAATGACGTCGTGGACTTATCCAATTTGCAAAGGCAAATTACTCATCACACACCCGATATTGGGACTGATAAAGTAATTTCAACCCGCCAAACGCTTAATCAACTAAATCCCGAAATTAATATAAAAGCCGTTAAGCAAAGACTGGAGGGGGAGCAACTCGAATTAGAGGTGATGCAGGCTGACCTGGTTTTGGACTGTAGCGATAACTTCTCGACACGCTTTGCAATCAATAAGGCCTGCGTCAAACAACAAACGCCCCTGGTTTCAGGAGCCGCGATTCGCTTTGAAGGCCAGGTAAGCGTGTTTACCCCCGGCCAAAATAACAGCCCCTGCTACAACTGCCTGTACAACAGCGACGGCGAAGAATTGCAAAATTGCGCCACCAACGGCGTTATAGCGCCGATTACAGGCATAGTCGGCAGTATTCAAGCATTGGAGGCGATGAAGCTGATTATGAATATCGGGGAAGCTTTAACCGGGCGGTTATTGCTACTGGATGGATTAACGATGGAATGGAATACGATGAAACTGCGAAAAAACCCTAACTGCCCTAGCTGCGGCGGTTTATAAACGTCTTAGTCGGAAAATTTTCCAGGTGAATAACACCACCTGGAAAATTCATCAACCAACATATTGTTACTTTTTGGCAATCAACCCTTGAACAAATTTGATAACCTTTTCGGCAAAATCGTTCACCGCCGACGGACTATCGCCATGCGGTTCAATTTCACCAAATGGTTTGTCGCTTGCTCTGGTAAAACGGTAAATAAAATAGCCTAACGGTGCAAACGCAAACGCCGCAATAAGTATCATAACCACAAACAGCTCAGTAACTCCACCCATGACCCCTCCTCATATTTATATATGTGTATTATTGTTTTTAAGGTGAAACAAGATAATACTCTCTTCCGATCAAAAAAAACATCTTTCGCATCCGGCCTAAACATCTTGTAATTTAACCGCTTATCATTGTTTTGTTTTGCCCGGATCTTGCCGTTAAACAACGCAAGAACTATATTAAAAACAAGGATTGTCGGCTCTTGATTCGTAACCTTGACGATGTCAAAAGTTGCGTAAAAAAATAGTTCATCGTATACTTCAAAACAGCTTACTTGATCAAGCTGGCATAATAATTTAAACACTTCTGGAGGTTTACGATGAAATGGGAAACACCAAGCTACACTGACCTGCGTTTCGGTTTTGAAGTAACAATGTACATCTACAATCGTTAATTCGATTTGGATAAAAAAGGGGCTCTTGATGAGCCCCTTTTTTTTGCCTGATGTCTTTTATTACCGTATCATTCAGCCCTTATTCTCTTTTAGGATGCCTTCCAAATTATGAAGATCAGAGTTCTCGGTTCAGGTGCAGGCGGCGGTTTTCCTCAATGGAACTGCAACTGCCATAATTGCCATCGCTTGCGGCACAAGGAAATGAACGGCAAAGCCCGCACCCAGTCATCTATTGCAGTCAGCACCGACAACCTTAACTGGCTGCTGTTTAATACCTCGCCCGACATTCGCGCCCAACTGGAAGCATTCCCCGCTATCCATCCTAAAGAAGGCGTTCGCGATACCGGCATTAAAGCCATCATGCTGATCGACAGCCAGATTGACCATACCACGGGATTGCTGATGCTCAGGGAAGGCAAACCGCTGGACGTTTACTGCACGGAAATGGTTAAGCAAGACCTGACTACCGGTTTCCCATTATTCAATATGCTGGCGGATTATTGCACGGTTAATCACCATCCGATTCCTTTCGACGGCAGCAGCTTTACCATTCCCGGCATTGACGACTTGCGCTTTTACACCCAAGCCTTAAAAAGCAAGGCACCGCCTTATTCTCCACATCGGCATGATCCGCATGACGGCGACAATATCGGCGTGATCATCGAACAGATTTCCACCGGGAAAAAAGTATTTTATTCCCCCGGCTTGGGTGAAATAGAACCGCATGTCATGGCGGCCATGCAAGCCGTCGATTGCATCATGGTAGACGGCACCTTTTGGACCGATGACGAAATGTGTACGCAACATATCAGCCATAAAAAAGCCAGAGAAATCGGCCATTTACCTCAATCCGGCGAAGGCGGCATGATAGAAGTTTTAAGCGGCGTCGCCAAAGCCCGCAAGATTTTGATCCATATCAACAACACCAACCCGATCTTAGACGACGATTCCGAGCAGCGTAAAATACTCGATGCCGCCGGCATTGAAGTCTCCTACGACGGTTTGGAAATCGACTTATAAAGGATGCACCATGAGCAGCGATAATCAAGCCTGGACTAAAGAACAATTTGAAGCGGAACTACGCGGCATGGAAAGCCACTACCACATTCATCACCCTTACCATACCCTGATGAACGAAGGTAAACTGACCAAAGCGCAATTGCAGGGCTGGGTCGCCAACCGTTTTTATTACCAAGTCTGCATTCCGATTAAAGACGCCAACATCCTGGCCAACTGCCCGGATCGCGAGACCCGCGCCAAATGGATACAGCGGATTATGGATCATGACGGCCACCCCGGCGATCCGGGCGGCATTGAAGCCTGGATACAACTGGGCATTGCAGTCGGCCTGACGCGCGAAGATATAACCTCATTAAAATTCGTTTTGCCGGGCGTGCGCTTTGCCGTCGATGCCTATGTTAATTTTGCCCGTAGAGCCGAGTGGCACGAGGCGGCAAGCTCCTCATTAACCGAGCTGTTCGCGCCCAAGATTCACCAGCAACGTTTGGACAACTGGCCGGAACACTATCCTTGGGTGGAACAGGAAGGCTATATTTATTTCCGCAAACGCCTGACCGAAGCGCGCCGCGATGTCGAGCATGGCCTTGCGATTACATTGGATTGGTACCTTACCCGCGAGCAACAAGAGCGCATGATTCAAATCCTGCAATTCAAGCTGGATGTGTTATGGACCATGGCGGATGCGATGTACATGGCTTATATTCACGAAATGCCGCCTTATTTTAATATCAAAGCGTAAGGCAACCAAACTGGAGTCAGGCGATGCAATGGGCAGAAGTGGTTGATAATCCGTATTTTGAAAACCTGCCGTTTAAAATCGAGTTGAACCGTTACGGGAAGATTGAAATGACTCCGGCTTCCAATAAACGAGGTCGTTTGCTGTCACTTATCGGTACATTACTTGAACGAAAACTCAAAGAAGGTGAAGTGATAATCGAATGTTCAGTCCAAACCACTGAAGATGTAAAAGTCGCCGATGTTGCTTGGTGTTCCAAGGCATTTATCAAGCAATACGGTTATGAAACGCCTTATACGCATGCCCCTGAAATTTGCATTGAAGTGGTCTCGCCGTCCAATTCGAAAGAAGAAATGTCCAATAAGGTTCAGCTGTATTTTCAGGCAGGCGCCGAGGAAGTGTGGATTGTATGGAAAAATGGAATCATCGATTATTATAACAAGATAGGAAAAATAGAAAACTCGAGTTATGGTGTTAATGTAAAACTATAACTATCGAATAGATAAAGCCAACGCATCAATATCTAAAAGGATTCACAATTAGCAACAACGATAAAAAATCAAAGCAAGTCCAGTTCGATTAAATTCCATCACATTAAGATTGATTTAGATATTGCTTTACGTAAAAAACGATTGGAAAGCCTCTATGGAAAATAATGATGCATCAGAAAATATAAAAACACCTGAAGATGAATCTTTCAAATTGGGCAATAGAGCAGTTATGTCTGATTTTTATGTCAGCAGCGATATTGAAGACCAACAATTTAAAAAAATTTTTATTCGCTTGAATGCAAAAAAGATAGCATTTAAAAAAGTTACATTTGATCACTGTTTTTTTGATAGTTGTTACTTTAATAATTGCGTATTTAATACATGCTCATTTATTGGTTGTAAATTTATTGGCAGCAATTTCCATCTATGTGCATTCGAACGTTGTAACTTCCAATACGCAATTTTTGAGAGAACTCAGATTGAAGATGATATTTTAGATAAAGAGGCTCCTTTAGAAGAAAATTTAAAAAGAAGTTTTGCTAGAACCTTGCGAATGAATTTTCAACAGATTGGTGATGCCAAGGCCGTAAATAAAGCAATATCGTTAGAGCTTAATGCGACATCTGCCTATTTAAAAAAATCATGGAGTTCAAAAGAAACGTATTATTCAAAAAAATATGGCGGCTTTTCTAAACGATCTTTGCAGTTTCTTCGATGGTTAGAATTCTGGATCTTAGATCTCACTTGGGGTAATGGCGAAAGCGTCCTAAAGCTGTTAAGAACAATTATATTGGTGATAGTTTGCATTGCTCTATACGACACATTGGTTTTCCATGACTTTTATAATATACATGATTATATAAAATCACTTGAAACATCTTCAGCTGTTTTCTTTGGTTTTAAAACACCTAATGAGTACCCCAATATTTGTGTTGCATTAATTTCTGCGATAAGACTGACTCTTTTTGCTTTTTTTACAGCGATCTTAGTAAAAAGGTTTAGCAGACGCTAAGTTATGCATATTTATGCTTTTGGTTCTATATGCAGGGGTGAAGTTGATCAAGGATCAGACATTGATCTTCTGGCTTGTATAGAAAACGATAATTTAAGTATCAGTAAAGAAAAATTTTCCATATATAAATACCCGCGAATTACAGAACTTTGGCAAGAGGGAAACCCATTTTCTTGGCATCTTCATCTGGAATCAAAAATAATTTTCTCTTCGGACAACAATGATTTTATAAAGAGCTTAGGCACACCGTCCCCTTATATGAAAACAGCTGAAGATTGCGCTAAATTTAGAGAGTTATTTGAGCAGTCTTATGAGGCATTAGTGAATACTAAAACCAGTAAAATTTTTAATTTATCATGCATGTTCTTAGCCACACGCAACTTTGCTACTTGTTATTCTCTTGGTAACGGAAAACCTATATTTTCTCGCAAGTCACCATTATTAATCGATGAAAAACTTGAAATTAATGATAGAGTTTTTAACACTCTTGAGCGAGCTAGAATTTTATCTACCCGTGGATATGGATCAATGGTTAATGAAAGTGAAATAAACGAAGTTATTCAATATGCGCCTAAAATTTATAAATGGCTAAATCGCTTATCAAAGGTTGACTAATTATGAGTGAATTCAATAATAGAATATCTGCCCAGAGGGAAATTCTTTCAATCGTAAATTCAATAGACTGGCATGAGGAATTATTAGGGCTTTCAAGTGGTAGTTTAGGGCGTTGGACACAATCCAATCAGATTGATATTAATTCGATGCTTTTTTGTTTAATTAGAAAAACTGCGGACAAACTTTTCTTTTTAGCAAATAAAAGCCAAGAACAAATAACCGAAGATTATAAATCGTTATCGGCCGAGGTGACTGAACTTACAAGGGCTCTTAAAGCTGAGTTAGACTTGTATGCATTCAATAACTCATAAGATGAATTCGTGCTAACAATCCGCACTTTTGCAGTAGTGTATATTAACATTTTGCTAACACCAATTGTCCGATGCAAAAACCTTATCCGCGTATAAAAGTCACTCCATGATAGCTATAGACTGGATAAAACAATCCGTGCGTGATGAAACTTATCGTTATTCGCGACATGGTGACCAAGAACGGCAAAATGACAACTTAACTTTAGCTCAAGTAGCGCAAGCTTTACTTAATGGGCGTATTCTCGAACACTACAAAGACACTGGGCGAGGTGTAAGCTGTTTACTCGCTGGATTTACCGATAACGGTATTCCTATTCATATAGTATGCGGTTGTATGGGAAAGACACTGGTAATTATTACCGTCTATATTCCTACACCTCCTAAGTTTAAAAACCCTTTTGAACGAGGCAATTCATAATGTCCGAACATTGCGTATTCTGTGGACACAAACACCTTAACAGTAAAACCACACGCTATATTTACCAAAAAGATCAACAAATGTTAGTGGTTGACAATGTGCCTTGTCTGGAATGCACATTTTGCGGCGAGCAATACTTTGACGCCACCGTATTACAAAAAATCGAAAACGATTACTGCGCGATAACCCACCAGAAAAGACAACCTCAGCGCATTATGCAGGTTGCAGTTGAAGACTTTGCCGCACTGTCTTTATAAAACTCTACACTAAAACCAAACACTCAAAATGACCATACACCCAGACCACCCCATCAAATTCTCCCCCATGCACCGCCTGCAATGGGAAGAAGCCCAGCAAAAGGATGTTATCCTCTATCCCGAAGGCATGGTGGAACTCAACCAAAGTTCCGCAGAAATCCTGAAATGTTGCGACGGCACCCGCAATCTCGCCCAGATCGTCAGTGATCTGGAGCAGAAATTCGCAACGACAGGACTTACCAACGACATTACCGCTTTCTTAGAGGTCGCTTTAAAAAATGGCTGGATCCAACAAAACTAATCCTACGACCACGCTCAGGACAGGCATCACCCCGCCGCGCTGGCTGCTGGCGGAGCTGACTTATGCCTGCCCGCTACAGTGTCCTTATTGCGCCAACCCGATTGATTATGCGAAATACCAGTCCGAACTGAGCACCGAGGACTGGAAGCGCGTACTGACGCAAGCCCGCAAAATGGGCGCAGTGCAACTGGGTTTTTCCGGCGGCGAACCGTTAACCCGCAAAGATCTAGCGGAACTGGTTAAACACGCCAGAGACCTAGGCTATTATTCCAATTTGATTACCTCTGGCTATGGGCTGACCGAAGAAAAAATCGTACAACTTAAAGAGGCTGGGCTTGACCATATTCAAGTTAGCATCCAAGCCAGCAGCCAGGAACTGAACGACCATCTGGCCGGAACCGAATCGTTCCAGCTTAAGAAAGAAGTCGCCCATCTGGTTAAAAAACACGGCTACCCGATGGTCTTGTGCGTAGTCATACACCGCGAAAACATCCACCAGATGCCGGAAATACTGGCAATGGCCGAAGAGCTGGGCGCAGATTACTTGGAACTGGCAAACACCCAATATTACGGCTGGGCACATGCCAACCGCGACTTATTGCTGCCGACCAAAGAACAATTCGAACAAGCCGAACAAATCGCCCAGGCTTTCAAGGAAAAAGTCGCGGGCAAGATGAAGATCTATTATGTGGTGCCGGATTTTTATGAAGACCGGCCCAAAGCCTGCATGAACGGCTGGGGCACCACCTTCCTGACCATCGCACCAGACGGCGCCGCCCTGCCCTGCCATTCCGCCCGCGACCTGCCGGGCATGGATTGCCCCAATGTCAAAGACTACAGCATTGAACAAATCTGGTACGAGTCGCTTACCTTCAATTTCTTCCGTGGTTTCGAATGGATGAAAGAGCCGTGCAGCAGCTGCGATGAAAAAGAAAAAGATTTCGGCGGCTGCCGTTGCCAAGCATATTTGTTAAGCGGCGACATGTACGCTGCCGACCCGGTATGCAGCAAATCGCCTAATCATCATATTATTCAGGAAGCGATAGACTCGGCAAAAGCCAGTGCCCTGGCTGACAATGAGAAACCGCTGATTTTTCGTAACAGCAAAAACTCGCGGCTGTTGTCTTAAGCCAATATCTGGCAAAGAAATATATCTTGCATATCTGATTTTTTTTACCACGAAGACACAAAGGACACGAAGAAAAAATATAAACTTCGTGCCCTTCGAGTCTTCGTGGTGAATACTTGTAAAACTCTGGACTTGATCAGGTAATTGCCAAAATTAATCTCAACTGTATCAGACATTGACTGTCTCAGATTGACCCATAAGCGACATACGACCTGGCAAATACGGTGCCCGAAAGCCGACCATTGTGACGTGTCTGTACCACTCTGACTCATTACCGAATGTAAGCTGGGCCTCGCTCATGGTGAATGGTATAATTGCAGCGTGGGCTCTCAGCAACACGGGTTTTACGTTTTCGAAGCGTGGACTTCATCCTTTTTTTGGTTGTTATCACAAAGTCAAGTCTGACAGGTTTCTAGTCTCTTCCTCAGAAACATGATCCGCATGAAATATCGCAGTAGTTTTCAAAGCAACATTAATCTAAGTACACTCTTGATCGAAATTGCTTCCCGCAATGTCATCCGCTTTAATCCCGCCGCCAACGTTAGCGAGGCCGCTTGCAGCATGGCCGAAAATCGGATTTCATCCATTGTGGTCTCGGATCGCGAAGGGAAACTGCTAGGCATTGTCACGGAACGGGATATGTTGCAGGCCATGCAGTCCAAACGTCCGCCTGAAACAGCGCTTGGTGAGATCATGTCCTGCCCGGTCATTACTGTACCGGCGTCTATCACTTGTCTGGACGCTTATCAGGTTTGCCTGCGCGAAGGCGTTCGGCATCTAGTCATAGCAAACGAAGACGAAGGAATTCTCGGCGTCGTTAGCGAAACGGATTTTTCTCAGCATATCAAGCTTGCAGCCCTAGCGGGCCGCCGCCAAGTGGCTTCGGTCATGACCCGGTTCAGGTTTAGCCTGCCTCCTGAAGCCAGCTTGCAGGAAGCATTGAATCAGATGCAAGCGCACCAAACTACTTGTGTGGTAGTGCTAGAAGCCGAGCGGCCAATAGGCGTCGTTACCGAGCGGGACATTGTGCGCTTATATTCCCGCAACCTCCAACAAACCTTCGTTCCGGTCAGAGAGGTCATGACCTCTAACGTGCAGACCATTACCCACAATAGCACCATCAACGAAGCGGCAGAACGGATGCTGGCAGCCAAAATTCGGCATTTGGTAGTGGTCGACAGCGCGGGCACAGTGGCTGGTGTGATCAATGAACACGATCTGACTCAGACATGGGCGCTGAACATGACCGATGAAAAGCAAATGCTGGATGCCGTGTTCCTGCATACCCTGGTGAATACCATCCCGGACATGGTTTGGCTCAAGGATGTGAACGGCGTTTATCTGGCCTGCAATTCTCGTTTCGAACGATTTTTCGGCACCAAGGCAAACGACATTGTCGGCAAGACCGACTACGACTTCGTCAGCGCGGACCTCGCCGATTCATTCCGCGAACATGACCGAAAGAGCATGGAAATAGATGGACCTAGCGTCAATGAAGAATGGGTCAACTACGCCGACGACGGACACCGTGAATTGCTGGAAACTTTCAAGACGCCGATGCGTGACAGCCAGGGGAAGTTGATCGGTGTATTGGGGATCGCTCGCGATATAACCGGACGCAAACTGGCCGAACAGGCCTTGATTGAAAGCGAAGACAAACTTCTGGAACAGAAGGAATTATTGAGCTCTGTGCTCGAGAACGCGCTGGATGCAATCGTATTGATAGACTCGAAGGGAGTCATCACCAGATGGAACAGGCATGCGGAGATGATTTTCGGATGGAACAAGGAGGAAACCATTGGGCGGTTGATGCACGAACTAATAGTGCCACCCCGTTATCGGGAAGCCCATGTTCGCGGTATGAAGCATTTCCTGTCCACCGGCGAGGGGGCGCTGCTCAACACCCGATTCGAGATTTCCGCGCTCCATCGCGACGGACGAGAATTCCCCGTCGAATTGTCCATTTCGCCGATCCATACGGCGAAAGGCTATGAATTCAGTGCTTTCATTCGGGACATATCCGAACGTAAGAGCATGGAACGGCAATTGGCGGAGCGTGAAGAGTTGTTTCGCGCCATTTTCGAGCAAACGCCTACCGGCATCGAACTGATAGACCCGGAGACTTTGCGTTTTGTCGAGGCCAATCCCGCGGCCTGCCGCATGTTGGGCTATACGCATGAGGAATATCTTAAGCTCCGGCTGATTGATACTCAGGTTGATTTAAATGAAGAAATGCTGGCAGCCAGCATAAATCAACTGAAGGAAACGGATGGCGCCGCTTTCGAGAACCGTCACCGTTGCAAGAACGGCGAGATACTGGATGTCGAGATCAACGCCCGTCTGCTGACGATGCCCGGCAAGCGGTTGTTGGTTGGCGTCTGGCACGACATTACCGAACGTAAGAGAGCGGAACTCGCCCTACGAGAAAGCGAGGATAAGTTACGCAGCCTCTACACACTTGCGCCGCTCGGCATCGCATTGACGGACATGAATGGACGATATCTTGAATTCAACGAATCATTCCGCCGCATCTGCGGTTATAGCGAAGATGAGTTAAGATCGCTCGACTACTGGGCTCTGACGCCGAGAAAATACGAAGCCGACGAGAGACTGCAACTGGAGTCTCTCGCAAGCACCGGGCGTTATGGCCCCTATGAAAAAGAGTATATACATAAGGATGGAAGCCTGGTTCCACTGCGCCTGAACGGCGTAGTGGTGACGGGGCGTGATGGCCGACAATATATCTGGTCAATTATCGAAGACATCACGGAAAGCAAACAAGCGGCGGAAAATCTTGCGCTACGGGAGCGGGAGTTTCGGACCTTGGCGGAAAATTCGCCGGACAATATTGCCCGCTACGATTGCGAGGGGCGCTGTCTTTATATGAATCCGGCCTTGGAGCGCACACTTGGGTTATCGGCAGCGAATTTTATTGGAAAGTTGCCTGGGACAATAAAGGGTGATCGCTATGATGAGTATAACAAAGCAGTCCTGCATGTTGGCGCTACCGGGGAAAGCCTCTGTTTCGAACAAAAAATCCCACCGGACGAGGAACGACACCAAATTCATTCTATCCGCATGGTTGCGGAAATGGGGATGGATGGAGCCCCTGCCGGTGTACTTGCCGTCGGCCGCGACATCACTGAAATTAAACTGGCCGAAGAAAACCTGCGCATCACGGCCAGCGTATTCGACACCAGCCAAGAGGGCATCTTGATTACCGATGCCAACAACGCCATCGTGGATATCAATCCGGCCTTCACCCGGATTACGGGTTATAGTCGCGAAGAGGTACTGGGCAAGAACCCCAGGCTACTGAGTTCGGGCCATCAAGATAAGTTATTTTACGCGGAAATGTGGCAATCCCTCCGAAATAACAAAGCTTGGCGCGGCGAGGTATGGAACCGGCGAAAATCCGGCGAGGTTTATGCGGAATTGCTGTCGATCACCGTTATCGTTGCCGATAACGGCGAGATCATGCGCCATGTCGGAGTATTTTCCGACATCAGTTATTTAAAGGAACATGAGGCGGAATTGAGTCGTATCGCCCATTACGATGCATTGACGGGCCTACCCAACAGAACATTGCTTGCCGATCGCATGAAACAAGCTTTCGCGCATGCAACCCGCGAGCAAGGTATGGTAGCGGTCTGCTATCTCGACCTTGATGGCTTTAAGGTCATCAACGACAATTCGGGGCACGAAGCCGGCGATCAGGTGCTAATCGATGTGGCGAGGCGGATTGCAAACACCATACGCGGCGATGATACAGTCGCTCGTTTGGGGGGCGACGAATTCGTCGTGCTGTTGAGCCTGAAGCCAGGCGAAAAATGTGAATCGACGCTGGAACGACTGCTCGCGGTAATAGCGCAGCCCATCATGATTAAAGGCCTGTCTAACACGGTAGGCGTCAGTATTGGCGTCAGTATTTATCCGATGTATGGCGAAGATGCAGACACCCTGTTACGGCATGCCGACCAAGCCATGTACACAGCAAAACAATCCGGCAAGAACCGCTTTTGCATTTATGACGCCGACCAGGAACAACGCGTACGAAGCCATCACGAATTTCTGAACAGCATACGTCACGGACTGGAATATAATCAGTTGGAAATGCATTACCAGCCCAAAATCAACTTATCGACGAAACAACTGGTTGGCGCAGAGGCTTTAATTCGCTGGCGACATCCCCAGCGCGGTCTGCTTTCCCCGATTGAATTCCTGCACCCCATCGAAACCACGAAACTCGGCATCGAAATCGGCAATTGGGTGATTGCCTCCGTATTAGCCCAGATCAAGCGATGGCGCGATGCCGGACTGGAGATCGAAGTCAGCATCAACATTTCCACCACCCATCTGGAGTCCTCCGACTTTGCCGAAAATCTACGTCGCCAATTGAATGATTACCCGGACATTCCACTAGGGGCACTGCAGATAGAGGTGCTTGAAACCGTAGCACTTAACGATATCACCAAAGTCAGAAATATTATTGAGGAATGTCGTCGGTTCGGGGTTGGATTCGCACTGGATGATTTCGGCACCGGCTATTCCTCGTTGTCCTATCTTAGCAAACTGCCGATTGATGTGATCAAGATAGATCAATCCTTCGTACGAGACATGTTGGAAGACAATGGCAACAAAACGATTGTTCAGGGTATTATCGCTTTAGCGAGGGCATTCGATCTTAAGGTGGTGGCCGAAGGCATTGAGACCGAAGAACAATATCAGGCATTGCACAATATGGGCTGCGAGATCGGCCAAGGTTATGGCATAGCCAGGCCGATGCCTGCGGCAGAATTGAGTGATTGGAAGCCATGAGTCCGAGGTTCAGGATTCATCAATGTTCTCGTACCCGAGTCTAAACGCCGATGAAAACAAGTTGTTTATTTCATTGCCCGAAACCTACCGCTTATGGCCGAACTGAGACCGTCAGTGTCAGGTTCAATCCAAGCAAATATTTTGAAACTGTCAGACCAAGTTCAGAATTTTATAACTTACCCCCTTAGCTTTTACAATCCCTCCCAAGGCGTGTACAAGCCATCGACATTGACCCCGAACATATCAAGGACCCGACCGACTGTTTCATCGACCATGGCCGCCAGCGAATCCGATTTGCTGTAAAAAGCAGGCATCGGCGGAAAAATAATGCCGCCCATTTCAGTCACGCTGGCCATGTTGCGGATATGCACCAAGTTTAACGGCGTTTCGCGAGGCATAATCACCAAGCGCCGACGCTCTTTTAACACTACGTCAGCCGACCTTGAAATCAGGTTGTCGCCAAAGCCGTGCGCCACCGCCGACAAGGTTTTCATCGAGCACGGCGCGATAATCATCCCTTCAGTTTTAAAACCGCCGCTGGAAATACTGGCCGCAATGTCATCGATGCCGTGGGTCACATCGGCCAGCTCGGCCAGTTGGGCGCGCTTCATATCCATTTCATGCTTTAAATTCACCACGCCGGCGGATGAAATTACCAAATGTGTTTCCCATTGTTCCTGAGCCTGCAAAACCTGCAGCATCCTCACACCATAAACTGCGCCAGTTGCACCGGTCATGGCGATGATTAAACGTTTTTTTTGATTCATTTTTTATGTGGCTAAGCTAAGAGATACTGATCCTATGATGGAACACGGATGCCAAAAGTAGGCGCCTCCAGGCGACACGGATTTGACTGATAACCACGGATAAAATGGAGCTTTTTCATGGAAATATTACCGATAGCTCACTATAAGTAGGCATACCGATGAGCATCGGCTTTATAAAAATCCGTTTCACTCCGTCCTAATCCGCGCCATCCGTGTTCTATTTTCGGACGGAAAAACTACTCCCCTGCCCTGACATCAAACTCAATTTTCCAGCGTCCGTTGTCTTTTTGGGATACAGCTTGCAATTCCAGCGTACCGACTTCAGTCACGGCCGCACAAAGATGCACCGGCACGACTTCGCCGGGTCTGCGACCTTCTTCCGGCAAGGTGACTTCAATCTCATCCAGTTCGTCTAGCTCTTCATTAGTCCAGTAATCCAGGCGGGTTCCAACCTTATCCTCGCGCCGGGTATTGGAGGCAAAAAAGCGAAACCGTACCGGCTCCCCGATCACCAGGCCGAATTCGTCATCCGGCAATTCTTGGCTAGTGCCTTCTTCCATACCGAACGGGGCAATACACAAAGCCTGAATTTCCGGGGCCATGCCCGGTACGGCAGGCATCGCGCTTTCTATGCCGACATAATAAGAGGCTGCGGTGCCGCCTTTAATGCGCACACCCTTACCTTTGCGAACGTAGCCATAATAAGCAGCACCTCGGGCGACCGCCAGATCAAGGTCGGCGCCGGTCAGTAATCTCGCTTCGGGCGCTTGTTCCGCGCTCAACCATGAATTTAACACGGCCATTAATCGCTCAGCCAATGCATCGGCTTTTAACACGCCGCCGTTAAACAACACCGCAGTAGGGTGAAGAAAACTCGCGTGTTCCGGCAAGTTGATGTCCTTAAGCTCATTCGTGGCGCCTTGTTGTTTAGCCAAGAACGCGGCCAAATGACGGGTAATGCCTGCATCCTGGGCATAAGGCAAACCGGCGGTTCTTAAGCCGGTGCGGGAACGGCTTACCGGCCTGTCACTGACGGCAACCTTAGGCAGAAAACCTTCAACCAAGACACGATTGACTTCTTCCCTGGTTAATTCGCTGCGCAGTGTGCCGCCAATCAGCGAAGACCCTCGGCTTGCAACCACCAGCGGGATGCTATCAAGCTCGGCATTATTGAAGATTTTTTCCTTGGCGTCGCGGCAACTGTGGGTCAAGGCCTGAATCTGCCAAGGCTCCAAGCGTTTGCCTTCCGTTTCCAGCTTGGCTTTAACAGTATAGGCCAAAGCCAAATCCATATTGTCGCCGCCCAGCAGGATATGATCGCCAACCGCTACACGGGTCAGCTCAAGGTTCCCCTCCTGCTGGGTAACCGCTATCAATGACAAGTCGGTGGTGCCGCCGCCTACATCTATTACCAAAATAATGTCGCCGACCTCGGCATGTTTGCGCCAATCGCCGTGGCTTTTTTCTATCCAGCTGTATAACGCGGCCTGCGGTTCTTCCAACAGAATTGCCTGACCGAGCCCTACGGCACGCGCCGCCTCAACCGTCAACTCCCGTGCCGCCGGATCGAACGAGGCCGGCACGGTAATAACGACATCCTGCCGATCCAGTGGAGATCCCGGATGCAGGCTTTGCCACGCATCGCACAGGTGTTGCAAATAAGCCGTAGTTGCCTGGAATGGGGAAACGCGTTCGACTTCATCAGGCGCGTCGGCAGGCAAAATAGCAGCTTTGCAATCCACGCCGCTATGGCATAACCAGCTTTTAGCGCTGGCTACCAGGCGTATCGGCGTTTTGCTGCCCAGGTTACGGGCAATTTCGCCGACCAGATAATTAGGTTCTGCAACCCAGGGTAACGCGGTAGAACCTTCCGCAAGCTCGGCTTGATGAGCCTGATATAAAAATGACGGCAACTGGTTTTTTTCTTCGACCGAACCCGGAGAAGTCAATTGCGGTATTGCCATAACTTCCGGCGAGAATTGCTCATCGTCGATATGCTCCAGGTCGGCATAAGACAACACGCAATGCGTCGTACCCAAATCAATGCCGACAGAAAACCGTGTTCCGTTTTGCGCTTGCTCAACTTCAACGCGCTCATCCGGTTGATTTTCCGCTTCCTCCACAACCGCCTCTTCTGCAACGGGTTGCGGTTGCGGACTAAATAAATCTTTCATAACTCAACCTCAGCCGGTGCAACAATAGCGGCATTATGTCCTGCCGTCAGTTTGGGCAACTTGATGCCGGTAACTTGCCAGCCCTTATGAACCAGCGTGCCGGTAAAAGGCGCAGTACCGACGATATTGCCGGTTAAGCGCACTGCAGCAGCGTCAAAACCCTGCTGCAAGGTAATTTTACTGCCTTCCTGCTCGCTACGAACGGTGGCCAAGGTAAAATGTTCATTAATCGCTTTATTACAGCCTTCATGTACGACACGGGCGGCAACGCCAATATCCGCATCGCTGAAAGCGGCAATATCCTCTTTAATAAAATCGATAAAGCGCGCTTCTTTTTGCAGCAGACCCAGTAATTGCAAAGCGGCATCCGGGGTAGCCTCTTTTAACACGACCGGTTCAGGCGCCGGCGCATGAACAAGTTTTTCAACTTCGACAATTTTTTCGACGATTTTTACTACCGGCTCAGGTGTTGCGACTGCAGGCTGAATTGCCGGTTTTTTCTTGCAACGAAGCACTGCGATCAACATCGACAGCAATAACACGATCAAAATCAGCGACAAGACGGCAACAGTGCCCGCCAGACAAACGTGCCATAAATCGAATGTGGTGGGTTTTAAAGATAAATCGATTGCATAGGTATTCATTACATAAGGCTCTTTTAGTTATTGTTGTTGACCGGATTTACGGGCCGCTTCGGCAAACATCATCCCTTGCAGCACATTACGAGTAGTTTGCATGCGCATCTGTTTTAAATGGCGGTCGGCAATGGTACCCGGCACTTTTTCAGCCAAATAAATTTCTCGCATCTGGGATAAAACCGGCTCGCATTGCTTCATAATCTCTTCAGTCGCCCGGCGACTCTCCTGCTCCTGGTGAGCGGTTTTTTGCATTTCAGCTGAAACACACTTTTTATATTGATACCCTGCATCCTGGATTTTCTTAATTGTGGCATCAGAAAGAGTAGTGTTCTGCCATTCATTTTTGGCATCATCAGCAAAAGCTGTTGCTGCCGACAATAAAACAGTTAAGAAAAGAATTTTTTTCATGGTGTTTCCCGGTATTGTTAATCAAATTCTGAACGTTTGATTTTACGCGAACTGGTCAAAAATAAATAACATTTGTCAGCAGCATAATAAAAAGCAGCTATTAACATTGCGCCTGTTTTTTCGGCTTTCAAGGGTATACGCTGAATGAAGTGCTGATTTTGTTTCTGGGGCATCTTAATCCCGACGGTTGTTAAGCCTTTTCGATGCGATAAATGTTTTACAATACAGCGTCCACATTATTAGAGAAAAACATGAATCCATCTGATTTTACCCACAGCGCCTATATTGCCGGTCTCTGTGGCGGCTTATTGATCGGCATAGCCGCTGCCATGTTTGTGTTATTAAATGGCCGGATTGCCGGTATCAGCGGAATTTTGGCTGGCCTGATTCAGGCCGACAAAGGAGACAAGCTCTGGCGCGTGCTGTTCCTGCTCGGCTTGGCGGCATCGCCTTTTGTTTATCGATTTGCCTTCGATATGCCCACCGTGACTATCGAAGCGGGAACAGGGCAATTGGTCATTGCCGGACTGCTGGTAGGCTTGGGCACCAGCTATGCGTCTGGATGCACCAGCGGCCATGGCGTCTGCGGCATTTCTCGCGGCTCGATTCGGTCTATAGCGGCCACGCTGACTTTCATGACGGCGGGTTTTATCACCGTCTACCTGACCCACCATTTGATAGGGCTATAAACATGTTGAATCTTAATGCGTTTCTCGTTGGCCTGTTGTTTGGCCTGGGCCTGATCATCTCCGGCATGACCGATCCATCGAAGGTCATAGGTTTTCTGGATTTGGCCGGCACTTGGGACCCGTCTCTCGCATTCGTCATGGGCGGCGCCATCCTGGTTGGGGCCGGGGCCTTTACTGTCGCTAAAAAACGCCAGCGCAGTTTGCTGGGAGAACCTATGCAATTATCCTCTGCAACCGAGCTGGATAAAGGTTTACTCATTGGCAGCCTGGTTTTTGGCATCGGCTGGGGGCTGTCAGGATTTTGCCCTGGGCCTGCGGTGGTAAGTGCTGCCGCAGGACAACCCAAGGCATTGGTATTCGTTGTGTCGATGCTGGCCGGAATGGCTTTGTTCGGCATGATTGAGAGGCGGGGAAAGTGAATTTACCGGTTTCCTTCTGTAATTAAATAGCACACGGATGACACTGATTAGACGGATTTAAACGGATTTTTAAAACAGCCGAAGCCAAGCCATTGCTTTACATTAAAGTAAAAAAATCGTAGCACCCAATTGGGCGATGCCTATGTCTTTATGAAGATGTTCCATTTTATCAGTTAAATTTATCCGTGTTTATCAGCCTAATCCGTGTCATCCGTGTTCTATTTTGTAGCATCCTTGTTAATCAAAAAATAAACCACCGGAATCACTAACAATGAAAACAAGGTCGAGGCAAAAATCCCAAAAATAAAGCTCCATGCCAAGCCAGAAAATATCGGGTCCAGGATAATCACAAAGGCGCCGAACATGGCCGCTCCGGCGGTCAAGAATATCGGCCTCAAGCGTATCGCACCGGCTTCAATCAGGGCTTCCGCCAGCGTAACATCGGCACGGGCGCGAATGCGTTCGATAAAATCGATCAGGATAATCGAGTTGCGCACGACAATACCCGCCAACGCAATCATGCCTATCATCGCGGTGGCGGTGAAATAAATCGGGTTCGGGTAACCGGCAATGGGCGTAGCAAACAGGTTAAGCACCCAAAAGCCCGGCATGATGCCTATCACGGTCAACGGGATGGCGATCATCATCACCAACGGCACGCTCAGCGACCCGGTTTGCCCGACCAGCAGCACGTAGATCATCACTAACGCGGCCGCAAAGGCTAAGCCAAGATCACGAAACACATCGACAGTGATTTTCCATTCGCCCTCCCCAGCTAATTCGGCTCTATAGCCTTCCGGCAAGGGGCGTTCAGACATAGTGTCATTCAAGTCGAAAACCGCTTCCACCGGGCTACGTCCGGCCATTCCGGCAATCACATAATTCACTCGTTGCAGGTTCTTGTGAAAAATAGGCTGATCTTCGCTTTCTATATTGGCGCTGCCTATTTCGCTTAACGGAATCAGGTCGCCCTGCCCGGTTTTAACCCGCAACGCCAATAAATCGGCAACAGACGAGCGGAGCGCACGCGGCAGTTGCAAAGTAATTTCCAGAGGCTGGCGTTCGCTGTCTATATGAACGATGCCCACGTTTTGGCCTGCGGCTGCGATGCGCAGGGTTTGGGCAACTTGCTCGACGCTAACCCCGGACAAGGCCGCTTTTTCACGGTTTAACTGAAAATGCACCTTGTCATGTTGCGCCTCGGAAAAGTCATCGACATCGACCACGCCTTCGGTTTTTTCCATGTCGGCCCTGACTCGCTTGGAGACGGCGACCAAATCGTCAATACCGGCTTCAGGCGGACCGTAGACTTCGGCGACCAAATCGGACAGCACCGGCGGCCCTGGTGGAATTTCGGTAATTTTAAGATTCGCGCCGTATTTTTTGCCTAGCCGTTCTATTTCAGGCCGCATACGCAAGGCGATTTCGTGCGATTGCTGCTCGCGCCGGTCTTTAGGCAATAAATTGATCCTGACTTCACCGACATAACCGCCGCTACGTAAATAATAATGGCGAACCATGCCGTTAAAATCCATCGGTGCGGCAAGGCCGGTGTAGGTTTGATAATCGGTGACTTCGTTGACGGTGGCAAGATAGCTGCCCAAAGCGCGCGCGACTTCATCGGTTTGTTCAAGCGTCGAACCGCGCGGCATATCGATCATGATTTGCAGCTCGTTTTTATTGTCGAACGGCAATAATTTGAGCGGCACGGCGCGGGTAACGGCCAGCAGGGTCGAGGCCACGAAAGCCACCAGCACAATCAGTAAAAATAACTTGGCCCGCCCCGAAGTCGCAAGCAAAGGTCCGAGCGCTGCGCGATAAATTCGGTAGATGAAAGTCTGTTTAAGCTCCAACGGCGCTTCGTCGCTGTGGCTGTGATATTCGCTTTGCAGCAGCTTGAAACTCGCCCAAGGCGTAACGGTAAACGCGACAATCAACGAAACAATCATCGCTATCGGCACGTTAAAAGCCATCGGCGCCATGTACGGCCCCATCATGCCGGTGATAAAAAACATCGGCAAAAATGACACTATCACCGTAAAAGTCGCCAGAATGGTCGGCGGCCTGACTTCATCGACCGCCGTCAACAGCGCTTGCAGCGGCGATTCTTTGCGTAACTTATAGTGTCTGTGGATGTTCTCGACATCGACGATCGGGTCGTCGACCAGCAGGCCCAACGACAAAATCAACGCAAACAGGGTGACGCGGTTGATCGTATAGCCGGAGATATAATCCAGCAACAAGGTCAGCGCCAAGGTCATCGGCACCGCGATAGACACGATAAACGACTCTTTGAGCCCCAACGAAAAGGCCAGCAACACCACGATAATCACAATCGCAAAACTCAAATGCTTAACCAATTCGTTGACTTTATGGTTGGCCGTTTCTCCGTAATCGCGGCTGATACTCAATAAAATATCTTCGGGGATCAACGTGCCGTGCAGCTTCTCCGCCGTGGCGATAACGGCTTCGGCGACATTGACCGCATTGCTGCCCTTGCGTTTGGCGACGGCAATAGTGACCATCTGCCGCTCTTGCCCGACTTGCGGCTGGTTGCCGGAGGCTTTGCCTATCGTCGGCATCTCATCAACCGCAGGGCCGAAACCGATGCGGGTGTAATGATCGACATCCGCCGGGCCGTCTTCAATGCGCGCCACATCGCGCAGGTAAACCGGACGTCCGGCAACGCTTTTAATGACGGTCGCTCCCACTTCGTTCGACGACTCGAAATGCGGCCCGGCTTCCAGCAGGATTTCACGATTGCCGCGTTCGATGTTGCCGACTTGCAGATTAACGTTGGCATTAGCCAGTGCCTGGGTGATTTCAAGCAAGGTTACACCATGGGCCGCCAGTGACGCAGGATTGGCATAAATCGATACCCGCCGCTGCTCGCCACCGACCACCCAGCTTTTACCGACATCGCCGACGCTTCTCAACGAAATAATCAGCTCGTCGGCGATACGGCGCAAGGCCATCGAATCGTAATCATCATTCTGTGCGGAAAGCGTCATTAAAACGATAGGCACGTTATCGATTTCAACCGGCGACACTTTCCAGTGCGTTACGCCGGGAGGAATCAGGTTCTGGTTGGACATCAGCCGGTCCCAGGTCTTGACCAAGCTGTCTTCAAAATCCTGGCCGACGAAATAACGCACGGTAACCAGCGCCGCACCGGGTTTGGACACGGAATACACATATTCCACGCCTTCAACCTGTTTGAGTAAAACCTCCAACGGAGTGGCGACCAGTTTTTCGACTTCTTCGCTGGAAGCGCCCGGATATTCAATCAGCACATCCATAACCGGCACGACAATTTGCGGATCTTCCTCACGCGGCGTGAGGATTAGCGCCGCAACTCCGGCCAGCAGTGAAATAACCAGGAACAGTATCGACAGCTGGGAGGTGGTAAAGATTTCGACAATCTTGGTTGTCAAGCCGCGTTTAGGGCCTTGGTTTTGCAGGTCGTCCATCATTGCACCTGCTGAAGATGAGTCATGACGGTTTCGCCGACATGCAGGCCGGAAATGACCTCAACTTGGTCACCGAAGGTTTTACCGGTTCTGATATGCCGCATAAGCTCCCTATCCTCCGACCAAACCTTGACGACTTCCAATTGCCCGATATGCTGCACTGCATCGGCAGGGATCAATAAGGCTTCGTGCTGATCGCAAGCTTGCTCCAACCAGCCGAAATAGCCCGGTTGCAGGCCTTCGATAGCAGGCAATGCAATCTTAATCAGCTGGGTGCGGGTTTGCGGGTCGACTTCGGGGCTGATCTCGTCAATTTGCGCGTTGGTTGTGAGACCCAAGGTATCGATGCGCACCATGACATCCATGCCGATACCGTATCGTCCGGCGCAGCTAGTCGGTACGTCGGCTTCAAGCCTTAAACCTTGCGGCGTTTGCAAGGTCGCCACCGGAACGCCGGGCAGGCCCATGTCACCGGGCTCTTTAAGACGTTTAACAATAATGCCGTCAAAAGGAGCGACTAACAGGGTATCGGCCAAATGGCTCCTGATTTCCGTGATCGTGCTTGTTGCCTGGCTTACGCCTGCTTTCGCCTCTTTCGCGTCGGCGATTACCGCATCGAAGTTTTCTCGGGTTGCAGCTTCCTTACTGTATAAACTGCGGGTGCGTTGTTCGTCTGCCTGGGCTCGGTTTGCCTGGGCGTTTGCACCGGCAAGCGCGGCCAGGGCTGCATTTTCCTGGGCCTTAATATCGCGCTCATCCAAACGGGCGATTAAGTCGCCTTTTTTAACCTTATCCCCGGAATTAACCTTGATCTCGATAATCCGGGCCGTCATTTTTGGGGCAATATTGGCCACGGTTCTCGACTTTACCGTGCCGGGCCAGCTGAGAATATCGTCAACCTGTTTTTTTTCAACAACAAACATGCTTATCGGCATTTTTAAATCGACGACTTGCGAACTTGTTCCGGGCGGCACTTTGCTGACAAAACTGCCTTGCATATAAAGCAATAACAGGATTAAGGCTAAAACGGCAGTGGAAATAGTGACGATTTTATTGATATTTTTGGGTTCGGTTTGTGACATAAGGTTTCCTTTGTCTTAAAAAAACATTTGTCCAGGAAAGACACGAAAAGCACAAAAATATTCAAGGAAGAATAGTTGCGAAATATAACAAATGATTCATATAAATATTCAGCGCAAAGCGTAAAAGCCCTCTCGGCAATTGCTCCTGCATTGCCGAGAGGGTTGGGTGAGGGGGGAATCTAAAGCAAGGAAAAATGCTTTTTTTGATCCCCTCATCCTAACCTTCTCGGCAACTGCTCCTGCGTTGCTCTACTACCTACATCCATGTAGGCATCCCTGAGGGAGAAGGGACTGTTCGTCACACCGAATAAATACCGATTCATTTAGTATTTTTCGTGTCTTTCGTGCTTTTCGTGGACCAATCGCTGTTTAGGTTTTATTTCCAGTCGCCGACCGCTTTTTTCAATGCTGCTTCGGCGCCCAAGGCATCGTAATGCGCTGCAATCGTGTTCGAATGAGCTTTATTTTTAGCAACTTCAGCTTCGATATAACGGGTGACCGTCACTGTTTCCGCGCGCCGTTGTTCATTAACCAGTCTTAACGCTTCATCGGCAGCGGCAACCGATGCTTCGGTAACGCGCATACGGGCCAAGGCTTCTTCCATCTTCAGAAAAGCGATTTTAACTTCCTGTTCGATAGCCAATTTTGTTTTGCGCTCCGTTTCACGCGCTTCGGCGGCTTTTCGTTCAGCAGCGCTGACGCGGTTTTTGGTTTCCAGGCCGGAAAACAAATCCATTTCGACGCTGACTCCGGCGGTGACATTGTCTTTAGCACTGGAAAATCCGGGAGATTGGCTGTTTTGACCGTAACTCACGTAAGCGTCGGCTTTAGGCAAATAAGCGCCCTGTTCGCTTTTTAACTTGGCCTGAGCGATTTCCACCTGACTGGCGGCCGCTTTAACTTCAGGGCGTTGCGTCATCGCAAGTTCAAGCAAGTCGTTAAACGCTACGCTCAACTTGGGTTCGGGCAGCTTCGAAGCTGCCGACGCGACAGTAAACGCTTGATCCGTGGCCAAGCCGAGTAAGGTAGCGATGCCGGTTTTAGCCAGCTCAATGCCGTTGGCTGCCCTGATTTCAGCTTCCTGCGCTTCAGCCAATTTCACTTCCAGCGATAAAACATCGGACTTAAGTACGGTTCCGGCTTCGTAGCGCAGTTTCGTTTGCTTTAGCTCGCTGGTGATTGCGGCAATGGAATCCTGGGCGACTTTATCCGCTTCCTGCGCGGCCAAATAGGCGTAATAGGAGGCGGTTACGGCTTCGATCAAGGCATTGCGCACCGTTGAGCGTTCGAACTCCGCAGCATCTATACCCAACTCCGCCGCTTTGCTGTTTTGATAATCCTGACCGCCACGAAACAAAGACAGTTTGCCTATGATTTCGGGACGAAAGTTTTGCCGATAACCGGGATTGTTAATGTTATTGATAGAATTGGCATTGAAATCCCTTTGCGCCACAATCATCGAAAAGACCTGCGCGGGATTGTTGGAATGATCGTAGCCGACTTTAGCAGTCAGTTGCGGATAAAACGCCGACAATGCTACGCCTAATTGAGCTTCGGCCTGTCCGATGCGTTCTGCGGCGATTTGCAGGTCGGGATTATTGGATAATGCGTAATCAATAGCCTGATCCAGTGTAAAGGATTGGCCGATTGGTTTTTCCGCTGCGGCTTTATCGGCAGATTTTTGATGTACCTGCTCCGCTACAGATGAACCGCTCGATAGTAACAGTATCGATAACAGGCCCAATGCTAATTTGTATCGTATTGCTTTAAGCATAATCTTCACGTACTTGTGTACCTGTTAAAGAATTCCTCGTTCCCACGTAGCACGTGGGAACGAGGTGTAATAGAACACAGATGACACGGATTTGACTGATAATCACTGATAAAGATGTATAAAAAATCCGCTTAAATCCGTCTAATCTGTGTCATCCGTGTTCTATCTGAATGAATTAATCAGAATGCACTACCCGACTTAACACCCAATTTTTTAAGTATGATGGCCATCGGGCAAAACCCGGTAAATGCCGATTGCAACAAGTTTGCGCCGACAAAAGCGGTGAACCACAGCCACAATTCAGAATGATAATGAGCCAATAACAAGCTAATCAAAATAAAGCTGCCTGCTACGGCAAAAACCACGCGATCAATAGTCATCTTACTTTCCCTTCAAACGGACTACGCCTATTAATTTGAGCATGGCTCTTTCATAAAAAGGCTCGCTGATGCCATTTCTGATTTTACGCATGAAATATTTCTCAAAACCGATCTTAGCCAAATGCACCCATTTACCTTGTGCAGACCAGGTTGTATTACGCGGCGGAATTTGCGGCTTGGCCAGAAAAGCCACGCCGGAATCGCCAAAATCGGCCAAACATAAGGCATTCCAGGTAGCTTTATGCGTCGGCTCCTTGCCCGCTAATTCATCGGCAATGTTATGCGCTGTGGCAGTCACCATAGACTCGATCATATAGCCGGTTTTCGGCGCGCCAACCGGCAGCGGAGTCTTTTCAATGGGAGGAATGGCGATACAAACGCCGACGGAATAGATATTTTTAAAGGCTTTATTACGCTGATGTTCATCCACCAAAACAAAGCCACGCGGGTTAACCAAGCCTTCAACGCCGACATTACGCACCGCGTCAACGCCGGTAAAGGCAGGTAACATCATTGAATGCTTGAAAGGCAGCTCATGTTTTTTCTTGTCATTGCCTTCATCATCGACTTCGGTCACAAACATCATACCTGCTTCGATTTTGTCGACCTTGGCATTGGTTATCCATTTAATAGTCTTATCGCGCAAGGCGCTTTCCAACAGGCCTTTGGTATCCCCTACTCCGCCCAGGCCTAAATGCCCGATGTAAGGTTCCGCAGTAACGAACGTCATCGGCACTTGGTCGCGAATTTTTCTTCTGCGCAACTCGGTTTCAAGAATCATTAAATATTCATAGGCAGGACCGTAACAGGATGCGCCCTGAACCGCTCCGATCACAATCGGGCCGGGATTTTCCATAAATTTATCCCAATCCTGAGCCGCAACCGCCGCATGATCGACATGACATACCGAGGAGGTATAACCGTCCGGGCCTAAACCGGGAACTTCATCGAAAGCCAGGCGTGGCCCTGTAGCAATAACCAGGAAATCGTAAGCAACGGCTGAACCATCATCCAGATGAACCTGATTATTAACCGGGTCAACTTTTGCTGCGGCTTTTTGAATGAATTCTATGCCTTTCTTTTTAAAAACAGGAGCTAATTCAACCTTTAACTCTTCCGGTGTCCGCCATCTGGGTGGAACCCAGGGATTTGACGGAACAAAATGAAAAGTAGGACTATCTGAAATCACGATAACATCATGATTTTTTCCTACCGTTTCCTTCATTTCATAAGCCATTGGTACGCCGCCAATGCCAGCACCTAAAATTACAATTCGAGCCATGATATTCTCCTGATTAATAGTTTATTGCGTGCCTTGTGTTTTTTCCAATCGACCAAGGTTAATTGAAAATCTCATTAAAGTTAATTAGTAAATCTACTGAGCAGTAAAAAAATCACATCCGTACCCGATCAGACAAATTTAGTATATTAGAAAACGTTAATAAACAATAGCACGGTTCGTTCCTAACACACAAGATTAATTGTTAGGTTAAAAATCGAACTCAGACGCGAGTTGTTTCTTTGCAGGTAATTTGTTTTAATCACAACAGGCATACGCTGTATCCAGTGCCATTTTCTCAAGTCCTGGTCTACAGGACTGCAACCCAAGGAGAACAAATGATTTCAGAGGCCGTAGTTGATTTATCACGCTGGCAATTTGCAGCAACTTCTCTATACCATTTTCTATTTGTCCCATTAACATTAGGTTTATCGTTTTTACTGGCGATAATGGAATCGACCTATGTCATGACCGGCAAGGAAATTTACAAGGATATGACCCAATTCTGGGGGAAATTATTCGGCATCAATTTCGCACTGGGCGTTACCACCGGTTTGACCATGGAATTTCAATTCGGCATGAACTGGTCGTATTTCTCGCACTATGTCGGCGACATTTTCGGCGCGCCGCTTGCCATCGAGGGCTTGATGGCGTTTTTCCTGGAATCCACCTTTGTCGGCCTGTTTTTCTTTGGCTGGGATAAGCTGGGCAAAGGACAACATTTGTTAGTGACCTGGCTGGTTGCATTGGGAACCAACCTGTCCGCATTATGGATTCTGGTCGCCAACGGTTGGATGCAAAACCCGGTCGGCGCGGAGTTTAATTACGAAACCATGCGCATGGAAATCTCCAGCTTCGGCGCATTGTTATTTAACCCGGCAGCCCAGGTTAAATTCGTCCATACCGTTGCCGCAGGTTACACCACAGCCTCTGTTTTCGTGCTGGGCATCAGCGCTTATTACATGCTGAAAGGTCGCGATGCGGCTTTTGCGCAACGCTCTTATACCATCGCCGCAGGCTTTGGCTTGGCAGCAATCCTTTCGGTGATTGTGTTGGGCGATGAAAGCGGCTATACCGACGGCGAAGTGCAAAAAACCAAACTGGCCGCTATCGAAGCCGAATGGCACACCGTAGAACCGCCCGCCGCATTTACCCTGATCGGCATCCCCGACCAGGAAGCCATGAAAACGCATTACGCGATCAAAATCCCCTGGGTATTGGGCTTGATCGGCACCCGTTCCATCGATACGCCGATTTCCGGTTTATCGGAGATTCTGGAAAAAAACCGCTCGCGTATTCGTAACGGCATGAAGGCTTACGAACTGTTGCAAATATTAAGAACAAGCGGCAACAGGGATCCCATGATCCGTGACGAGTTCACCAGCTACAAGAATGACTTAGGTTACGGCCTGTTGCTCAAACGCTATACCGAAAAAGTGGTCGATGCGACCGATGAGCAAATAGAACTGGCGGCGCAATATTCTATACCCAGGGTCGTGCCCTTGTTTTGGACCTTCCGAATTATGGTGGCTTGCGGCTTTATCATGCTGGGGATATTTATTTTCGCAGTTATCGCCAGCTCGATTCGTAAATGCAGGCAAAACTGGTTGTTGCGTTCCAGTCTTTACATCATGCCCTTGCCCTGGATTGCCTGCGAAATGGGCTGGTTTGTCGCCGAGTTCGGTCGCCAACCCTGGACTATCGCGGAGATTCTGCCGACATTCTTAAGCACCTCGTCCCTAACCGAACTGGATATATACCTGAGTTTGGCAGGCTACATCGGTTTATATACGGTATTTTTGATCATCGAACTATTCTTGATGCTTAAATTCATCAAGTTAGGCCCCAGCAGCCTGCATAAAGGCCGCTACCATTTTGAAATCGCCACAGGAGCATCACTATGATTTTCGATTATGAAACCCTGCGCTTGATCTGGTGGGCTTTATTAGGCGCGTTATTGATCGGCTTTGCGATTACCGACGGTTTTGACCTCGGCGTAGCCATTCTTTTACCCTTTTTAGGCAAAAACGACACCGAACGCCGCGTCATTATCAATTCCATAGGCGCAACCTGGGAAGGCAACCAGATTTGGCTGGTAACCGGCGGCGGCGCATTGTTTGCGGCTTGGCCTATCGCGTATTCCGTAGCCTTTTCAGGATTTTATTTCGCCTTGTTACTGACCTTGTTTGCGTTATTTTTAAGGCCGATAGGCTTTGATTACCGCAGCAAACTGCCCAGCCAAACATGGCGCAACAACTGGGATATTGCCTTGTTTGTCGGCGGCTTGGTGCCAGCCTTGATTTTCGGCGTCGCTTTCGGCAACTTACTGCAAGGCGTGCCGTTCCACTTCGATAACGATATGCGTATTTTTTATACCGGTTCATTCTGGGCCTTATTAAACCCTTTTGCATTGGCGGCGGGAGTAGTTAGCTTATCGATGCTGGTTATGCATGGCGCAGTCTATTTACAGCTAAAAACCGAGGGCGACATTAACCTGCGCTGTAAAAAAGTGGTTACTGTTGCGGCAATCGTAACCTTAGTCATTTTTGCTGTGGCAGGCATCTGGGTTGCCAATATTGACGGTTACCATATCAGCAGTGAAATCCTCCATAACGCGCCATCCAACCCACTGGAAAAAACAGTCATCAAAGAACCGGGATTGTGGCTGGATAACTATGCGCATTGTCCGGTGTTATGGATTATTCCCGCCCTGGCTTTTATTGCCGGAGCGGCAACCATCGTACTGTCAAAAATTGACCGCACCGGCTTGGCGTTTATAAGCAGCTCATTAGTATTAACTTCGGTTATTTTAACGGCGGGCGTGTCGATGTTTCCGTTCCTGATGCCGTCAAGCTCGGCCTTGAACAGCTCCCTGACCGTATGGGACGCCAGTTCCAGCCTTACCACCTTAAACATCATGTTCTGGGTGACGGTGATTTTTTTACCCATCGTTGTCACTTACACCGCTTGGGTGTTCCGTGTATTGCGCGGCAAAGTCACGCTGGAACACATTCAACAAAACGATCACACGGCTTATTAGGAGATTACTATGTGGTATTTCACCTGGATACTTGGATTATTACTGGCCTGCTCATTAGGCATTATCAACGTACTGCGGCTGGAAGCCCAGGAAACCTGGGACAGGGAACATATCCCCCTAGACCCGCTAACCCAGTTAATGACCAAAGACACCATGCTGGGGCGATTAAAGGAAAAAGTCGAGAACTCCAAACTCAACGGTTTTCCTTTTTCTATTCTTTTTATCAGTTTAAGAGGTTTTAAAACCAGGAATAATAATTTACCTGAGCATGAAATGGACGCCATATTACGCGGCGTGGCCGATTGCGTTAAAGAAGACATCAGGGCGGGCGTTGATATTGCGGCAAGAATGAGCGACCAGGATTTTCTTATTGCAATGCCGGGTTCACCATTGAAAAAAGCCGAGCAAATCGCGGCGCAGATTAAAAATGAAATTTCAGAACGTGTTAAAGCGCCGGGCGTAGTTGTTGAAGCCGCTGTTGGGGTTGCCGAATACTCCGTATCAACTGAAGATTTTGCAGCAACAAGCAATGAAGTGGATGAATTGATCAGGGTTGCAGCGGCAAAGAGCTGTTTATAACCCCCTCCCTGATTTTGGCTTCCAATTTAAGGCGGGACGATTTTACAGATAACATCCCTCAAAGGGATGTTATCTGTCCCGGCTTAAGTTGCTAGCCAAAGAGGTTAACCATGGCTAACGATACTTACCAACCCGTTCCACACGATGCCGCATTTCGCGAACAATTATTAAGCAATCCAGCGGTAAAAGCGGATTATGACGCCAACATCACAACATACGCCATACTCGACGAAATACTCAGCGCCAGACGCGAAGCCGGATTAACCCAAGCGCAAGTCGCTAAACGCATGGGCACAAAACCCTCGGCAGTGGCGCGCCTGGAAAGCGCCTTGGTCTCAGGCAAACATTCGCCATCTATCGACACCTTACGCAAATACGCCGCTGCGGTGGGTAAAAAACTGGAAGTGCATTTGGTTTAAATCAAATCGGACTGGACAACGGCTGAACAAGCCCCTCTAAGAGCCATCAATAATTACACAAGTCCCTTTAGCGACAGGATCAAAGTCATGGGTTGTGTCGGCGATGCGACAAACCCGTGATGTTCATAAAAAGCCTTTGCTTCAATCGAAAGCGCATGGACAAGGAGCCCGCGTATACCAAGAATGCCGCCTGCTTGCGCCGTGCGACCGACGGCATCTTGAAGCAAGGCAACCCCAAGCCCTCTGCCCTGACAGGATTTATCAACAGCAAGACGACCAAGAATGGCGACAGGAACAGGATCGGGCATATTGCGACTGACTGATGCGGGAGCATCGTTCAACTCCAGTGCGCCTGAAGCCAGACAGTAATAACCAACAACCTTTTTCCCTTCCGACACCACATAAGTGCGAGACGCTCCGCTGACCTGATTAGGGTGCGCCCGCCTCTTCAGCCAATCATCAAGGCTATCGACACCACAGGCAAAATCATCAAACTGATGATCCGTAGCTAACAGAACGGGGGAAGACAGCATTATCCATTCCAAGGTTTTGCGGCAGCCATCAGCCGCTCAAACCCTTCACCACTAGGCGGGCTGTCGAGAACCTCAAGGAAATGCTCGTAAGTTTCTTGATCAAGCCGCACCAGTGTTTGGTCAAGCAAAGATTCTTCCGCTGCACGTCGAGCGGCGTCAATCATAAAGTCAGAGCGCGTCTTGCCCTGCGCCTTTGCCGCCCTATCAATCAAGGCGCGAATATCGCGGCGAACGCGCAAGTTAACCGCCTGAGTTTGTGTATCGGTTGATGTTTGGCTGTAAGACATAAAAATTCCTCTTTATTTCAATCTACATCAACCATACCATATCAGATACACGGCGTGTATCTATTTTTGTGTCTTTATTTGATGGTTTGTTGCAATGACACTGTACTGATGTGCATTTGTTGGATTGTTAGAACTGACCCTAACTTCCCTAGCCGTTCTTGATGACCCGCGTAGCATTGGGAAGTGTTAAAGGCTCGCGTCTTGACGACTTTTGGAAATATCGAGTGGGCAACTACCGCATCATTAGCATAGAAGACGGCGCTTTGCGCATACTGATTGTGAAAATCGGCAACTGGCGTGAAGTGTATCGGAACAAGTATCAACTTAATGACAGCGCCTTGTTGAAGGAATAGTTTGAAAGGGATAGGCTTAGGTATTATCTTTTAATACTCAGGAAGCCAGCCATGACCAGCAAAGCTGTCAAATTAGATGATTCCACAATTGAGCGCCTGAAAGTGTTGGGGCTTGTTGACTGTAAACACCAGGTATATACTAAAAATATATACAAATACTACTGAGGTCTATCATGTTACAAGGTTCGATTTTTAACAATAACAAAACCCAAGCCGTGCGCTTGCCTGCGGAAGTCCGTTTTAAGGATTCGGTAAAAAAAGTCGCTATTCGCGTCAATGGCGAGGAGCGCATACTTTGCCCGGTTGAACATACCTGGGACAGTTTCTTTTTAAGCGGGGAAAAAGTCAGCGACGATTTTCTGGCAGAACGCGCCGAACAAACCGAAACGGATCGAGAAGCCTTGTAATGCTTAAAGTCATGCTCGATACCAACATCGTTATTTATGTGCTTAAACGCCGCCCCATCGAAGTTTTGGCGATTTTTAATCAACATGTGGGGCAGATGTGCATTTCCGCGATAACACTGGCCGAGTTGCTGCATGGCGTCGAAAAAAGCGCACAACCCGTACATAATCTGGCTCAGGTTGAAGATTTTGTCTCACGTTTAGAAGTATTGGATTACACCGCCAAAGCCGCCGCGCATTATGGCGACATTCGCGGAACCCTGGAAAAACAGGGCAACAGCATCGGCGTTAATGATCTGCATATTGCCGGACATGCGCGAAGTGAAGGTTTGATTTTAGTGACCAATAACACCAAAGAATTTGCTCGTGTTGCAGGACTTAGGATTGAGAATTGGGTGGGATTTTAAATCAGCTTGCATCAGCAGGGTAAACCCCCTGTTTAACCCAGCGGTGAAAAGTGGAATAAGGCCAGTCCTGCACCGATTCCACGTATCCATGTTTAACCGGGTTGTAGTGGATATAATCGAAATGTCGGGCATAATCGTTTTCGTCTCGCAGGGCATGTTCCCAATATCGGCGTTGTCAAACTCCGCGCCGCCTTTGCCTAATCCGTGAATTGCTACGCGCTTGTTCTTTGCCGCCAGCAGCAAGGTATGCCTTGGTAAATTCTTTTTTGATCCATCCCAAACGCGCAGAGTAGCGTGTGTCGCCTTCCGGCATTGTCAAAATG